>CADBKQ010000016.1 GCA_902795275.1 uncultured Eubacteriales bacterium
ATAAGGTGGAGTAACATCCACCTTTTGCCTCAATAGCTCAATGGCAGAGCATTCGGCTGTTAACCGAAGGGTTGTAGGTTCGAGTCCTTCTTGAGGCGCTGAAAGAATCCTTGTAAATCAACGGTTTGCGAGGATTCTTCTTTTTTCTAATAGGTAAAAAACATTGAAAATATACACAAAAACAATGCCCGTTTGGTAGACAAAATGGTAGACAGTTTATATTGAGCAACTATCCTTAAAATATAATTCAGAACAAACGACCTTCATCTAGACCGGAAAATCGACGGAGTAGTGATTAAAATCCGCCGACATGCAGTGATGATTGCCTTCCTTGGCCGGAACTTCGATAAACTGCCAGAATATCCAGGCATAGGTGTTCATGATCAGTTGAAGGAAAAGACCGTCATTGATCTGCTCATCATAATTGGTGGGCCAGATCGGATCATACAATCAGCGCGGGAAATCCATCACGAAATGTAGCCAAGAATGAGTCATCCGTTTTGACATATCCTTGACCTGATAATTGCTGATAACGCTGATTCGCTTTGCAGTTCACGATAATCCCATCGGCAGATATATCGTATTCCGACACCAACGTTTAATACAACGCGTTGTAGACGGCTTCGATTTTGTCAAAACCACGACCCTAAGCCTCAATCATGCCGCTGACGTGTAAATTCCGGAAAAACGGTGTGCCTAATCCGCACCATCGGTGCGCTCAGTCCGTTTGAAACGGTGCGCTTTTTCTTCCTGCGGAGTTTGGTGTCGGGAAGAAGGGAGTGTGCCCCCGCGGCATAGGGGGAAGGGGGGAAAGCCCTTCCCCCTAGAGAGCGGCCTAACGGTGCCCGACAAGCCGGGAGATGAAATCACCCCCGCATGCTACGGCCGTTCATCTCCAGCCGGTAGGAACGGGGGTACTTGCAAAGTAAACGGTTATTCTCGTCGCAGATCCGGATCTCACTCATTGTCGCTTTGAGCATTGCAGGCCTTCCATGTCGCGTGTATAATACAGAGTAATAGTGGCCGTCATACTCAAGATGGTAGTTGTCGGGGACGCGCGGGAAGAATCTGTAGTCGCATACGGTAAAGATCCTGCCGGACAGCGGACGCATTTGCGGCTTGTCAAACGTTTCGAATGCATAGCTCCTGGTTTTGCGGATATCTCCGGACTTGCGGAAGAAAGAACATAGAGAATAAGCCAAATGGCGGACTTTTCCAGCAGTTCCTCGTCTTTCTTACTGCCCAATTAAATCATACTGCGGTACAGGGCTTTGATATCCTCCACGCTGGTGTCCCGGGGATTGCCGGGGCGGCAGGCGTCGGCAAAAGCGCTGTCAGACAGGAACTGCATGTCCTCGTCCTTGAGAATGCCTTTCAGGTCAGCGGGGATGCCCACGTCCTTGCTCAGCTGCTTCACGGCCGCGATGGTGGCGCTGGCGGCGGCTTCATCGTCCATTGCGTCGATGCCGTCCACGCCCATGGCCTTGCCGATGGCGCGATAACGCTTGCCCGCCACGGAGGCGTTGTATTCCAGGCCAAAGGGCAGGATGATGGCGCAGGCCACGCCGTGGGGGGTGCCATACAGGGCGGACAGGCCGTGGGCCATGCTGTGCACGATGCCCAGGCCCACGTTGGAGAAGCCCATGCCCGCGATGTACTGGCCCAGGGCCATGCCCTCCCGCCCGTCAGGATCGTTCCGCACGGCGGCGCGCAGGCTGTGGCTGATGAGTTTGATGGCTTCCAGGTGGAACATATCGGAAATCGCGCAGTGACCCTTGGCGATGTAGCCCTCGATGGCGTGAGTCAGGGCGTCCATGCCGGTGGCGGCGGTAAGGCCCTTGGGCATGGTGCTCATCATGTCGGGATCGACCACGGCCACTTGCTCTGCCAATCGCCCTGCTTCATGGATTCGCTCAAACATTCCCCGCCCCGGAATTTCGCCGCGCCTTGCACATCGGAAAGCGTCAATTCGCTTTCGGGCTTGGATTCGTCGTAGCCGTGGTCAATCGGAATGACCTTGTCCCAGTCGGTGAAATGGTTCATCTGGCTGGCCTTCTCCGGCAGGGCTTCCCAGCGCTTCCGGCTGCCCCAGTAAGCGTCGATGTGGTCCTCCATGTTGGCGTCGATGAAGTGCTTGGTGCCGTGCTCGCTGTTCAGGTGCTTTTTGAAGGTGCTCTTAATGATCGCCCCCATCAGCTTCTGCCCGCCGGGCAGCTTGCAGATGATCTTCCCGAAGGGCTTGGCCGCGCCTAACTCTTTCAGATAAGCGTCATAGAAATACTGCATGCTGTCGGAACGGAAGTGCAGGTAGTTTTCCAGCTTGTCCGAATCCAGGTAATACTGGCCGTGGAAATTCAGCGTAGCGTTGACCTTGGGATCGATCACATAGTCGATGTTCTTGATGCCGATTTCCCCGTACATGAGCTTATACATGGTGTAGGTGTCCACCCGGCAGCTTTCCCCGCCGCCGATGTTGTAGATGTGGCCCCAGAACGTTTCCGGCAATTGATGGCTTTCCGTATAAGCCGCCAGGTGGCACATAAGCCTGCCGCTGTCCCGGTCGGACACGTATTCCAGCACGTTGTCCAGGCAGTTGTGGAACTGGATGGCGTCCCGAATCTTCGCCATGGCCGGGCCCATGATGCCGGTCTGCCGCAGGCTGGCCCAGTATTTCAGTCCGCTTTCGATGACGTACCGTTCCGCCGCGATTTTGGACACGGCGTAATAATCGAACATGCTGGGCTTGATGGGGTCGCCCACCCGACCCCAGTGGATGGGCGGCATCCGGTCACCGGTCTCGGCCACCGTGCCGATGTATACAAAGCGAGTGGTGTCGTTCTGTCTCAGCCTTTTGATTGCTTCGATCAGGTTACGGGTGCCGCCGAAATTGACTTCCATGGCCTTTTTCGGGTAATAGTCCGCAGCGGGGGAAACGAAAGCCGCCACGTGCAGGATGAGATCACAGCCCTTCACGGCGCTTTCCACAAAGGCCCCGTCTCTCAAATCCCCGAACAGGGTCTTGATCCGGCTGTTCCCTTCATAGGGCCTGAGCCGCTCCCGGCAGCGCGCATTGTCCAGATCCAGCACCACAATCTGATAGCTTCCCTTGTCCTCCGCCATCTGCTTCAGGCTTTCCAGCCCCATGCCGCCCGCCGCGCCGGTCAACAGTACTTTCATTTTCCGTCCCTCCCGAAAAGCCTTGACAATTTGGACGTTTCCGGGTAGTATTATATCAACACTGCGTTGACATTACAATCAGCAGATGTTTTCAAAAAGTTGTGATGTCGACACATTCTGATGATCTGTCGATTTCAGGACAGAAAAAAAGAAACTGATGGGGGAAGAAAACATGGCGACAAAAAACAACAGGCGAACCCAGATGACGCGCCTGCTGCTGAAAACAGCGTTGATTGAGTTGATGCGGGAGAAGCCTTTCAGCCAACTCTCCATCAAAGACATTTGCGAACAGGCCGACCTGAACCGCACCACCTTCTATCTCCATTATGACGACCAGACCGCCCTGCTTGCCGACGTGGAAGAGGAAGCGCAGCAAAAGGCGCTGGAATACCTGCGGAACGTGAAACCCGCCGCCGACGCGCCCGCGATGATCGAAGCGTTCCTGCGCTACATTCAGGAGCGCGCCGACCTGTTCCGCATCCTGTTCTGCGACGCGGGGAGCGAGGATTACCGCGGCCGCTTTATTCAAAATACGCTGGAAAGCCTGCGCCTCAATATCCCCATGTCTTGTTCACCGGAGGAAGAACCCTATGTGCTGTGCTTTTTGATGCAGGGCAGCGTCCACATGATTATGGAATGGATCAAACGGGATTTTGATATTGACGCAAAGCAATTGGCCTGTTTGATTTATCAGGCCTGCAATCGCGTTGCGCCTTCACATTTGAACTGATTTTCCTTTTTGCAATTGATCGCCGAAAGAATCGTGCGTGGCTTATCTTATTCAAGGCAGATATCATCCATGATGCCAAAAGAAGGCGCTGTCATGATTTACTTCCTGTTATCCATAGAAAGAGGTAATACGGATGAAAACGAAACTGGCGTCATTTGTCGTTGTTTACCGTCGGGCTATCTTTGCCCTGATGCAGTTCATCGCGGTCATCTGCGCGGTCTTGGTCACACAGGTTGAAATCAATGAAGACCTGACGCGATACCTGCCGGACAAATCGGCCATGAAGCAGGGAATAGACATCATGTCAGATGAGTTCCCTAAAGTGCAGACCAGCCAGACGATCCGCGTCATGTTCGATCATCTGAAGCCGGAAGAAAAAGAAGGCATCCTCGAAAGGCTGAAAAGCATTCCGTATGTGACAGATGTCGCCTGGCGGGCAGACGACCCGGATTACAGCCGGGATGGTCATACGTTGTATGTTGTCAGCACGGACGCGGGGTATAAATCCGTGGAAATGAAAGCTTTCAAAAAGGCGCTTGACCGTGATTTTCCGGGTTATGAGATTGCCTGGCACGATGACGACGTGGGAATCCCCGAGGTGCCGGCATGGATATTGCTCAGCGGGGTCGCCGCCATCCTTCTGATCCTGCTTGCCATGTGCGGGTCGTGGATCGAACCTTTTCTCTTCCTTGCGGGCATCGGTTTTGCGGTAATCATCAATCAGGGAACCAACATCTTTCTGGGGAGCGTTTCCACCGTGACCGCTTCCATGTCCGCGATCCTGCAGCTGGTGCTTTCCATGGATTATTCCATTATCCTGAGCAACCGCTTTAAACAGGAAAGAGCAAAGAACGACGATATCGCCGCTTCGATGAAAACCGCAGTCGTCAATTCCTATTCATCGGTTGTTTCCAGCGGCATGACGACGGTTGCCGGACTTCTGATGCTCGTGTTCATGAGCTTCAAAATAGGAATGGATTTGGGGATTGTCCTGGCGAAAGGCGTATTCCTCAGCATGTTTTGCGTGCTGGCGATCATGCCCGGAATCCTTATTTCCTGTAACAGCCTGATCCGGAAAACGGCTAAGAAATCCCTCCGGATCCCGACAAAAGCTCTCGCGGTATTCTCGAATAAAACGCACACCGCGATCACAGCGGCATTTGTGGTCGTGATGGCGGGCGCATTCGTCCTGCAGCAGCAGACAGGAATTGTTTACACCATGCAGCGGGAAAATCCGGTTGCGGAGATTTTCCCGCTGACAATATGATGGTGCTTGTTTACCATAACGATGATGAACCTGAGATCTGCCGGATGCTGGAAGAGGACGGCAATGTGAAATCCGTCGCCTGTTATTATTCAGCGCTCGCCACCCCGTACACGGCGGAGGAAATGGCACGGAACATGCCGGAGATGCAGGAAGGCATGAAGCTGGACGGAGATCTCCTTTCCATGATCTACTATCTCCGATATGCGGAGGATCAGCCGCTGAAAATGACCGCGGCGGAGTTTTTGTCCTTTCTTTCCGAACATGTCGCAGGGAACGAGATGTTCGAGGCATACATGAGCGAAGATCAGCGGGAGATGCTTTCCCGGGTCGGGAGTTTTTCGGGAATGGTCAGCCTGTTGGCCGGGAACGCTCCGATGACGCTGAAGCAGATGGCCGAAACGTTTTCAAGGTTCTCGTCCGATATGAACGAAGAATCGCTGGAGCTGCTGTTCCTGTACCGGGAGGGCCTTGATAACGGCGATCCGCAGTGGACGATGACGATGGAGGAAATGTTTGAGTTTCTGTACGGAACGGTTCAGCATGATCCGCGTTTCTCACCGCTGCTGGGCGAGGACGCGAAAGCCGCGCTTTCCGACGCGAAGGAAGCGTTGGATGCAGGGAAAGCGCAGCTGGTAGGAGCAAAGCATTCCCGAATGATTATCACAACCAAATACCCCGATGAAGCCGAAGAAACGTTCCGGTTTATCGACCGGCTTTCCTCCGCATGCGAAAAAGGATTCGCCGGAAAATATTATCTGATTGGCAATTCGGCGATGAACCTGGAAATGTCACGTTCCTTTGGCGGCGAGTATCTGTTTATCACCATTCTGACGGCAGTTGTGATCTTCCTGATTGTTTCCCTGTCAACCAGATCGTTCATGATCCCGCTGATCCTTGTGCTGATTGTCCAAACCGGCGTGTTTATTACAGTGGCTAGCATCGGCATTTTCGGGGGCAGTATTTATTACCTGGCCCTGTTGATTGTCCAGTGCATTCTGATGGGCGCGACGATCGACTATGGCATTCTGTTTACGAACTATTACATTGAAAACCGGAAGAATACAAGCACGTTTGAGGTGGTCAGGAAGACGTATGAAGGCGCGATCCATACGATTACAACTTCAGGACTGATTCTGGTGATCGTGCCGTCGATTGTGGGCAGGTTTTTCCAGGAGCCGACGATTACCGCCATTGTGGATACGATCGCCTGCGGCTCGCTGGCTGCCATCATCCTGATTCTGATTTGCCTTCCGGGAATTCTGATCAGTTTTGATAAGCTGGTGATCAGAAATATCTGGTTCCAGACAATCTGAAGACTGCCGTGACCAAGCATACCAAGGATGAATTCATATTGAATTCGGTATTCTCGGATCTGGAGGACTTTTACGATACCATTGTGCTGCCACCGCCACCGCGCAAACCAAAGGGAAAACCAACGGTCGAAAACCACGTAAAGTTCCTGGAAACGCATCTGCTTGAAAGGCTGAAACACAAAGTCTTTACAAGCATGGAAGCACTTAATGAAGAAACCCAACAAATAATAGCGGCAGTCAATCAAGACAGCTTGAATCAACTTAAGGGCTGCTGCAATTTACGACAGCCCCTTTTTGTTTTCTTTATTTGCTTTCCAACAGAGGGAATGAACATCATGGCTTATCATCCGGGCTTTTGTCATGCTGGGTTGACAGCATAAGCGTTAAAAGAAAAGATAATGTGACTAAGCAATCCTAACGGACTCAAAAGTACCTGTTCAAATGGGACAGAGCATGCTTTTATTGGTTATCATCGTCGCAAGTCCAGTATTCGCCGCAGAAGCCTTCAAGCAAGCAACCGACAGCCCATGGCATCAGTGCAAACCAGGTGCTTGCGGGACTGCCATCCGGATAGCGTTCGGTCAGCAAGCCTTGACTATAACAAAAGCGTTCGGACATCCAACCAGCCTTGCCATAATCATACTCGCGGTCGTAACGGGCAAAGGTCTGCAATCCCCAGGCAATCGTGTCGTTCTTGCGGCTGCGGATGTAAGCATCCTCTTGATAAGTCAGGTAGTACAGCATCTCATCCACGACCGTAGAGGACATGGGATGAATATGCGGATTGACAACGGAGGTCACGCTTCCGCCGCAGCTGCTCCAGCCATGGCTGAGCGGCGGCACCTGGATGGGCGAATTGTAACAGAACTTGAAAGTGAATTCACATTCCAGCGCATCGCGCAGGTGCTCCAGCAAATAGGCTTTTTCGGTCAGCTGATGCAGCCTGCGTACTGCACGCATATAGGCAAGCACACCCTCGGAATCAATTTGCTTGTCGATATCCAACGGGCCGCCGTAACAGCAGACCTGGGCAACATAATGATCGTAATAGTGCATTTCACTGGCAAGCAGTTTGTCCAAACCGGTCTGATCGCCGGTGATGGTACGCAGATAGGCGGCAGCAGCCAGACACCACACGCCGCTCATGGAATCATAGCAGAGGCCTGCGCCGGTCTTTTCGGACATCACATAGGGATACTCGCCATCGCCATTGATGGTCGTTTCCACCTTTTGCATGGCGCGTTCAACAAAAGAAAGCCAATCTGCGTGCGCAGCCCCGTTGGCAAGCTCGACCTCATAAGCACGCAGGATGCTGTACAATGTCTGACCTACCAGATAACCGGTGTGACCCGGAACAGGAAGGCGGTCAAACCACCAGCCGCGGTTGCTCCATTTGCCTTTGTCACAGACTGTCCAGGGCAGGCCGGACGAAGGATTCATACCATGATCGATGATGTTCTGAATAAAGCGCAACGCATGACTCCGCATCGTCTGGTCATGCAGTTTGTGTGCAGAGAGCAGCAAGGGCATTGCTGCTGAAAGACCATTTGTCCAGCTGGTGGACGGCAGCGGACGATACTCCATGTGGTCGCCGCGATCAAACACGAATCCGGCATAGGCCTGCCGCTCCTCCATCCATGCGTCATGGTCGAGAGCCCCGGCCAGAAGTCTGACGGCTTCCTGCAGGTTTGCACCCTCGCGTGGCGTTTGATGGTACAACGCATACACGCTGCGAATGATCTGATGCACACAGCGCACATTGTCAGCTGTCTGATCAAAAGCATACAGCAGGTATTATTTTGAGCGGATGTTTTCCGAATGTATCGGCGTTTCTTTCCACGATTTTCTCATCAAGCAGCGGCTGAACCACAGCAAACGCTGCCTGATCCAAAGCGATGAACCGATTACCAGCATCGCTCACAGCTCCGGCTTCAACAGCATTGCCACCTTCAACCGATCCTTCCAGACCTACGAGGGCATGTCGCCGTCAGATTATCGGAAATTGAAAGAGTACCAACCCTATCCTATTTCAGGACAAGAGAACAGATAATCATGATCCTGCGATGGTGGGTACGCATAGTGTTCCGAATCCATATGTCCATATATGTGCCCTTAACGATCGGCAATGAGCATTTCATCGTTCCTGCCGAAATGCCGGATCACGCGGATATCTTCCACAAGTACTACGCCCGGGCTCATGAGCATGCGTGCCGCTCATCACCCGCATACGCCTTTCCGATGCTTCACTGCGTACTATGAAGGGCTATCTGCATCACTTTCCCGTTTTATGGACAGCTCCTGAGAAAGAAAAAAAGATACATGAATATGGAAATATAACCAGATTTTACCAATTTAGTAATCAAGAAAAAAGTTGACAGATCACACAATATTTCGATCCATCAGCTCTTTCTGCCCTACAGCCTATCGGCCATGATTTTATAGTTCCATATGACCATAAGCTCAACAGTTTGCAAGGATTTTTTATGTTTCTGAGTATCTGTTCAGTCGAGCTACTTTAAAATACGTAAACAACGTTGTCATCCTGAGCGAAGTGGAGCGAGAGCGAAACGGAGTCGAAGGATCTGGAAGAAATTTGACCAATATTAGCTTTTGCCTTTGCTGTACGAATCAGGTCCTTCGACTTCACTCCGCTCTCGCTCCGTTCCGCTCAGGATGACAGTGTAACTTTGTTGCTTTAAAGCAACACAACTGAACAGTTACGTTTCTGAAATATATAAAAGTACTTAAGAACAGAAACGAACATAGAGAAAAAAACAGACCATCCACAGAATTCTCTGCCATGTGGCAGGATTATCTGGATGGTCTGAATATCTCTATGAGAGTGTGCTTCAAATAAAAAGTCAGAACGAATGGATAAATGATCAGATTACAGCAGCGCGCGCTGAATCTTGCCGCTGGTAGTCTTGGGCAGTTCGTCCTTGAACACCACGATGCGGGGATACTTGTAGGGCGCGGTCCGCTGCTTCACGTAGCTCTGAATCTCCTTCTTGAGTTCCTCGGTGCCTTCCTTGCCCTTGATCAGCACGATGCTGGCCTTGACCACCTGGCCGCGGACCGGGTCGGGGGCGGCGGACACGCCGCACTCCAGCACGTAGGGCAGTTCCATAATCACGGATTCGATTTCAAACGGCCCGATGCGGTAGCCGGAGGATTTGATAAGGTCGTCCACCCGGCCCACATACCAGTAATAGCCGTCCTCGTCCTTCCAGGCGGTGTCGCCGGTGTGGTAGAGATCGTCGTGCCAGTTGCCGTTCACGTTGCGGTCGTCGCTGCCATAGTAGCCCGTCAGCAGGCCGCAGGCGGGGCCGTGGTCGGTGCGGATGCAGATTTCACCCACTTCGCCGACAGGCACCGGCTTGCCGTCGTGATCCACCAGTTCCACGTCGTACAGGGGCACGGGCTTGCCCATGGAGCCGGGCTTGGGCACCATGCCGGTGAGGTTGCCGATGATGATGGCGGTTTCGCTCTGGCCGAAGCCCTCCATAATGGACAGGCCGGTGGCTTCCTTGAACTTCTGGAACACCTCGGGGTTCAGCGCTTCGCCCGCGATGGAAGCGTGGACGATGGAAGAAAGGTCGTACTTCCGCAGGTCTTCCTTGATGAGCATGCGGTACATGGTGGGCGGCGCGCAGAAGGTCTTGATGTCGTATTCCTTGAAGAGGGGCAGGATGTCGCTGGCGTGAAAGCGGTCAAAGTCATACACGAAGATCGCCGCCTCGCACAGCCACTGGCCGAAGATCTTGCCCCAGCAGGCCTTGGCCCAGCCGGTGTCGGAGATGGTCAGGTGCAGCTTGCTAGGCATCACGTTATGCCAGTATTTGGCGGTGATGTAGTGGCCCAGGGGATACTTGTGGCTGTGGCACACCAGCTTGGGATAGCCCGTGGTGCCGGAGGTAAAGAACATGAGCATCGGGTCGTCGCCGCCGGGGGCGTCGTCCGCCCGCTCGAAGTGGGAGGAATAGTCGGCATATTCCGTGTCAAAGTCGTGCCAGCCTTCCCGCTTGCCGCCGCAGTAAATCAGGTGTTTCACGTTGGGGCATTCGGGCAGGGCCTTTTCGATTTCGCCCGCGGCCTGGCCGTGGCTGGTGCAGATGACGCCGCTGACCTCGCCGGTCTGGAAGCGGTAGATGTAGTCCTTGCACAGCAGCTGATCCGTGGCGGGAATCACCACCGCGCCTAACTTTTCCATGGCCAGCATGGTGATCCAGAAGTGATACTGCCGCCGCAGCACCAGCATGATCCGGTCGCCGCGCTTGATGCCCAGGGACTTGTAGTAGTTCGCCGCCCGGTTGGACAGCTTGCGGAAGTCCTCGAAGGTGAAGCGGCGCTCCTTCTTGTTGATGTCCAGGTGCAGCATGGCGATCTGGTCGGGATGCTCCTTCGCCAGCTCATCCATGATGTCAAAGGCAAAGTTGAAGCGGTCAATATTGCGGTAGGAAATGGAGGTGGGCGTGCCTGCGTCGTTGACCGTGGTATCAATATAGCGGTCGGCGATGGTGGTCGTCTTGACCGGCGCGGGCGCGGCCACGGGATGGGCGTGGGCGGCTTCTTCCGATTCCTCGCCGGGAATGACCACGGCCAGGAACACGCAGTCCTGGCCCTCGGCGGCAATCAGGCCGTGAGGCGTGGAGGAGTCGAAAAAGATGGAGTCGCCGGCCCGGAGGGTTTCGGTGTGCTCGCCGATCTGCGCCCGCAGCACGCCGGAAAGGATGTAGTCAAATTCCTGGCCGGGGTGGCTGACGGTCTCGATAGGCGCGGCCTGGAGTTTCGGGTCGTAGGAATAGCGGGTCAGGTAGGGCTCCACGATGCGCTTACGGAACAGGGGGGCCAGGTTGCGCATCTCAATGCCCTCGATGTCCGTGACCACTTCGCCCTGGCCGTGGCGGGTAACGGTATAGTTGGACAGGCGGGGGCTGGCGCCCTCGATCAGGTCCATCATGTCCACGCCAAAGGCGATGGCGGCTTTGTGTACGAAGGAGAAGGGCATTTCCACTTTGCCGGTTTCATACTGAGCGACTTCGGCTTCGCTGAAGCCCGTCATGCGCGCCAGTTCGGCGGTGGAAAAGCCTGCGATTTCTTCCATTTCCCGGATACGGGCGGCCACGTCCCGCAGCATCGCGGGGGCCTGGGGAGTGCTGGACATGGTGTAAATCCTCCTTACGGTTGGGCAGATAAAAACCCGCC
The DNA here is from genome assembly GCA_902795275.1 of uncultured Eubacteriales bacterium. Classification (GTDB taxonomy): domain Bacteria; phylum Bacillota; class Clostridia; order Christensenellales; family Aristaeellaceae; genus RUG563. The sequence continues at coordinate 11,693 of CADBKQ010000016.1, forward strand.
CCAAAGTGTTTTTCTTTGAGACGGGCTGAATTGTCTCTCAGCTCGCGGTACCACTCAAATTGCGCTTCCTGGAAGCGCCGCTCATGGGCTCCTGTTGAAGCCCTCCGCCCTGACGCGGCGGTTCACGGGACGCCCTACTATCCTGTTTCAAGCGTCCGGCTCGGAAGCTACAGCCTGAATTCCCGCCGCCGCCGGTTTTCAGCTGCCCCGGCTCTCTTTCGGTTGGCGCAAAATCCCGCCCTCTTCGTCATCGCCTTTGGTATGCGATTGAAAGTAGTTTAACAAAGATGCGGAAAAATGTCAACTGGATTTTTTCAGTTTCTTTTGGTTTATGCAGCGGAAATACAATTCCGTCCGGCAGGAAGGAGGAAGCCGCCAAAACTTGACTTTTTACCCGGATTGTCGGATAATATAGATTGGTTCATTGCTCATGTTGATTTACGCGTCCGGCGCGGAAGGGAGGGGAATGCCTTGGCGCATGAGATCATAGCGGTGCAGCCCCATGGCGTGGCGTACCGGCGCGGACTTCGCGCGGGCGACAGCATCATCGCCATCAACGGCGAACCCATCCTGGACGAGATCGACTACCAGGCGCTGACCAACCGGGCGAAGCTGGACATCCTGGTGCGAAGGGCCGACGGGCGGGAAGAAAACGTGCGCATCATCAAGGCGCGGGAAGCGGGGCTGGGATTGCAGCTGGCCGACACTCTGGCCTGCAGGCCCTACGCCTGCAAGAATAAATGCGTGTTCTGCTTCATCGACCAGATGCCGCCGGGCATGCGGGAAACCCTGTACGTGAAGGACGACGACTGGCGGCTGTCTCTGATGATGGGCAACTATATCACCCTCACCAACGTGGACGAAAAAGAGTTTCAAAGGATTTTGAAGCGCAAGGCCAGCCCGCTGTATATCTCCATCCATTCCACCGACCCGGAGCTTCGGGTGCGGATGATGAAGAATCCCAACGCCCGCTTTATCATGGACCGGCTGCGCGCCCTGGCCGACGCCGGGCTGCATTTCCACTGCCAGATCGTGCTGTGCCCCGGTTACAACGACGGGGACGCTTTGCGCAAGACCCTGACCGATTTATCCGCCATGTATCCCGCCGCCGTGTCTGCCGCGCTGGTGCCGGTGGGCCTGACCAAATACCGGCAGGGTCTGGAGCCCATGAAGCCCTTCGACCGGGCGGGCGCTCAGGCGGTGATGGGGATTTGCCGGGAATTTCAGAATAAACTGCTGAATGAAATCGGCACCCGGTTCGTGTTCCCCGCGGATGAAATGGTGCTGATCGCCGGGGAAGAGCTGCCCGCCGAAGAGGAGTATGAGGGCTATCCCCAGATCGAAAACGGCGTGGGCCTGCTGCGGAAGTTTGAAAACAGCCTGGCTGCCGCCGCGAAAGAGAACACCGAGGCCGCCGTGGCCCGCCGGGTGCGCATCCCCTGCGGCACGTCCATCGCGCCGGTCATGGAGCGCTGGGTGGCCCAGTACGGGCCGGCGGGCGTTTCCGTCACGGTGCAGCCCATCCGCAACACCTTCTTCGGCGAAACCGTCACCGTTACGGGGCTGATCACCGGGGGAGACCTCATCAGCCAGTTGAAGGACGCAGACGAGGACGAAATCCTCCTGTGCGGCAACACCCTCCGGGAGCAGGGTGACAAGTTCCTGGACGACGTGACGCTGGAGCAAGTCCGCGCCGCGCTCAAGCCCCGGCTCACCGTCGTTCCCAATACCGGGGCGGATTTGTTCCGGGCGCTGATTGGGAAAAAATAAGTGTGGAGTGTGGAGAGTGGAGTTCTTTTGCATTTTGCTTTTCACTCCGTTCAACGCCTGAACGTCATGTGTAAACTCCACACTCCACTCTCCACACTCCAAACTATATCAAGGAGGACTGATACGATGCCTTCCGCCAAACCCCTGGTTGCCATCGTGGGGCGGCCCAACGTGGGCAAGTCCACGTTTTTCAACACCATTTCCGGCCACCGCATCGCCATTGTGGAGGACATTCCGGGCGTGACCCGGGATCGCATTTACGCCGACGTGGAGTGGACGGGCCGGAAGTTTACCCTCATCGACACCGGCGGCATCGACCCCAAGAGCGACGACGTGCTGCTGTCCCAGATGCGCCGCCAGGCGGAAATTGCCATGGACATGGCGGACGTGATTTGCTTCTTCACCGACGCCCGGGCGGGCATGACCCCCGACGACGAAGAGGTCGCCACCATGCTGCGCAAGACCCATAAACCCGTGATCGTGGTGGTGAACAAGCAGGATCACGCCGGGCTGAACGACGTGCTGTACGAGTTTTACGCCCTGGGCCTGGGCGACCCGCTGGGCATTTCCAGCACCAACATGCTGGGCCTGGGGGACTTGCTGGACGAGATCGTGAAGCATCTGCCCCCGCCCACGGAAGCGGAATCGGACGAAGAGCAGCACGTGATTCAATTGGCTGTTGTAGGCCGCCCCAACGTTGGAAAGTCCAGCCTCACCAACCGGCTGCTGGGCCAGGAGCGCACCATGGTCAGCGACATTCCCGGTACCACCCGGGACGCCATCGACACCCAGTTCACCGGCCCCGACGGCACCGCCTACAACATCATCGACACCGCTGGCATCCGCCGCAAGCGGGCCATCGAGGATGAAAGCCTGGAGCGCTACAGCGTGCTCCGCTCCATCGGCGCCATCCGCCGCTGCGACGTGGCGCTGCTGCTGATCGACGCCCAGGAGGGCGTCACCGAGCAGGACGCGAGAATCGCCGGGATGATCCACGAAGAAGGCAAAGCCGCCGTGGTGATCGTGAACAAATGGGACGCGCTGGAAAAAGAAACAGGCACCCTGGAGAAGTTCAAGAAGCAGGTCATCGAGGATTTAAAGTTCATGGACTACGCCCCGGTGCTGTTCATTTCCGCGCTGACCGGACAGCGGGCGCTGAACGTGCTGCCGGAGGTCAACAAGGTCTGGGAGCAGGCCAGCCGAAGGGTCGGCACCGGCGCGCTGAACGACGTGCTGGGCGACGCGCAAATCGCTTTGCAGCCGCCGATGATGGGCGGCAGGAAGCTCAAAATCTATTACGGCACCCAGACCGGCACCTGCCCGCCCACCTTCGCCCTGTTCATCAACGACGAAGACCTGATGCACTTCTCCTACCAGCGTTATCTGGAAAACTGCCTGCGCAAAGCCTTCGGCTTTGAAGGCACGCCCATTCGCTTCCTGCTGCGGGAAAAGAAAAAGGAGGACACGCGGCCATGATTCAAAAGTATCTGCTGATTGCCCTGATCGGTTATTTGCTGGGCAGCATTTCCACGGGCATCCTGTATTCCCGCGCCCTGGGCCGGGACATCCGCACCCAGGGCAGCAAGAACGCCGGGGCCACCAATATGGCCCGCGTCCATGGCCTGAGCAAAGGCTTGATCACGCTGCTGGGAGACAGCTTAAAGGGCGTGCTGGCCACGCTGATCGGCCTGTGGATTGCCGGGCAGACCGGCGCGATGATCGGCGGCGCGTTCGCTGCCATCGGCCATATGTGGCCCGTGTTCTTTGATTTTAAAGGCGGCAAGGGCGTCGCCACGCTGCTGGGCGTGGGCCTGGTGATGGACCCGGTGGTGCTGCTGATTGCCCTGGCGCTGGCTATCTTGGCTATCGTGCTGACCAAATATGTGTCCGTGGGCAGTATGGTGGGCGTGATCTGTTTCACCATCGGCGTGATCATCACCCAGGGCTTCTGGCCGGTGGGCCTGTGGGCCGGGGCGCTGAGCGCGCTTTGCTGCTGGCGGCACAAGACCAATATCCGCCGTCTGATGAATGGCACGGAAAACAAGTTCTCGCTGGAAAAGAAATAAATACATGCAAACCAAAAAACGCGCCGCTGAAAAGCGGCGCAGTTTTTTGCGTGGATTATTGCTTTTGCTTCAGGTATTCGTCGATGGCGGCGGCAGCGTTCTTGCCCGCGCCCATGGCGAGGATAACGGTGGCCGCGCCGGTGACGGCGTCGCCGCCCGCGTAAACGCCTTGACGGGAGGTGAGGCCCGTTTCCTCCTCGGCGATGATACCGCCCCACTTCTGGGTTTCAAGCCCCGCGGTGGTGGACTTGATCAGGGGGTTCGGGCTGGTGCCCAAGGCCATGATCACACAGTCCAGGTCAAGCGTAAACTCGCTGCCTTCTTTCGGCACGGGGCGGCGGCGACCGGAGGCGTCGGGCTCACCCAGCTCCATTTCCTGGCAGTGTACGGCGCTGACCCAGCCCTGGTCGTTGCCCAGGATCTCCAGCGGATTGGTGAGGAACTTGAACACGATGCCCTCTTCCATGGCGTGCTCCACTTCCTCCCGGCGGGCGGGCAGCTCGGCTTCGGTGCGGCGGTAAATAATCGTCACGTCTGCGCCCAGGCGCTTGGCGCAGCGGGCCGCGTCCATGGCGACGTTGCCGCCGCCCACGACCGCCACGTGCCTGCCATGCTGGATGGGGGTGTCGCTGCCGGGCTTGTAAGCCTTCATCAGATTGATGCGGGTCAGGAATTCGTTGGCGGAGTAAACGCCCTTTAGATTCTCCCCGGGGATGTTCATGAACTTGGGCAGGCCTGCGCCGGAACCAATGAACACGGCCTCGAAGCCGTATTCCTGCATGAGCTCGTCGATGGTGATGGTCTTGCCGATGACCACGTTGGTTTCGATCTTCACGCCCAGATCCGCCAGGGTGTCGATCTCCTTCTGCACGATGGACTTGGGCAGGCGGAATTCGGGAATGCCGTACACCAGCACGCCGCCCGCCAGGTGCAGGGCTTCAAACACGGTGACTTCATAGCCCTTCTTCGCCAGGTCACCCGCGCAGGTGAGGCCGGAGGGGCCGGAGCCGATGACGGCGACCTTGTGGCCGTTGGAGGCGGGCTTCACGGGCTTTTCGGTGCAGTGGGCGTTGTGCCAGTCGGCGGCGAAGCGCTCCAGGCGGCCGATGCCTACCGGCTCGCCCTTGATGCCGCGCACGCACTTGCTTTCGCACTGGCTCTCCTGGGGACATACGCGCCCGCACACGGCGGGCAGGGAGGAGGACTGGGCGATCACCTGATAGGCCCCTTCAAAATCCCCTTCCGCCATCTTAGCGATAAACTCGGGAATGTGAATGCGCACGGGACAGCCCGCCACGCAGGGATGGTTTTTGCAGTTGAGGCAGCGCTTCGCCTCGTCAATCGCGGTTTCGGCGGAGTAGCCCAGGGCCACTTCCTGGAAATTTTGATTGCGAACCTCGGGGGCCTGGGAGGGCATGGGGTTCTTTTTCAGGGACATGTTGGGCATCTTACTTCGCCTCCTTGAACAGATTGCAGGCTTCGGTATAGGCGTGGCGCTCGAAGTCCTGATAGGTGCGGCCGCGGGCCATAGCCTCGTCAAAGTCGATTTCGTGGCCGTCAAATTCCGGGCCGTCCACGCAGGCGAACTTCGTTTTGCCGCCCACCGTCAGGCGGCAGCCGCCGCACATGCCGGTGCCGTCGATCATGATGGGGTTCATGCTGGCGATGGTCTTGACGCCGTACTGCTTCGTCAGCTGGCACACGAACTTCATCATGATAAGGGGGCCGATGGTGATCACTTCGTCGTACTGCTCGCCGGACGCAATCAGCTTTTTCAGCGCGTCGGTCACCAGGCCCTTTTCGCCCCAGGAGCCGTCGTCGCTCATGCGGATGAACTTGGTGCTGGCGGCGGCGAACTCGTCCTCCAAAATCACCAGGTCTTTATTCCGGAAGCCCGCGATGGCGTGTACCTCCGCGCCCTGGTCAAACAGCTTTTTGGTCACGGGATACGCGATGGCGCAGCCCACGCCGCCGCCCACCACGGCGACCTTCTTGAGTCCCTCGGTGTGGGTTGCCCGGCCCAGAGGGCCGACAAAGTCGTGGATATAATCGCCTTCGTTCAAATGGTTCAGCTTTTCGGTGGTCGCGCCCACGATCTGGAAAATGATGGTCACGCTGCCCTTTTCCCGGTCATAAGCCGCCACCGTCAGGGGGATGCGCTCGCCCTCCGCGTCCACGCGCAGGATAATAAACTGCCCCGGCTCCGCTTTCCGGGCTACCAGCGGCGCGTCCACCTCCATCAGGGTCACGGTGGGATTCAGGCTTTTTTTCAACAGGATTTTATTCACAGACACATCCTCCTTGAAGTATCGGTTCTGTTTTGAAACATACGGCGAAGCTCAGCCGTATTGCAGCATTATAGCAGAAAAAAGCGCAAAAGGGAAACGGAATACAAAAGAAAAGCAATATTTCTTTCTCCTCGCTTGACGAAACGGGATTCAGGCGTTATCATGACAGAGGAAAAACAAGCTGTTTTGGAGAAGGGAGAAGCAGGATGAAACCTCCTTCCAGGCGGGACATCACCCGCCGCACCGCATATTCCGGGCTGCTGCTGGCCACGATGCTGGTGCTGGGCTATGTGGAAAGCCTGCTGCCCGCCGTGGCCGGGGTGCCGGGCATCAAGCTGGGCCTGAGCAACTCCGTGCTGATTTTCGCGGTGTATATGCTGAACCTGCCCACGGCCTGGGTGCTGATGATTTTGAAGGTGCTGCTCAGCGGGCTTTTGTTCGGCGGGTTCAACACCATCATGTACGCCATGGCGGGCGGTGTGCTGAGCATGCTGTTCATGTCCATGCTCAGCCGGGTCAAAAGCCTGCATCCGGTGGTGGTCAGCATGACCGGCGGCGTGATGCACAACGTGGGCCAGGTGGCCGTGGCGATGCTGCTGCTGCACACCCCGCAGCTGTTGTACTATATGGCCATCCTGACTTTCGTGGGCTTAGCCTGCGGAGCTCTCACAGGCGTATGTGCCACCAGCGTGATGAAGCATCTGAAATCCATCAAATAACATGTTCTCCGTCCCTTCCGCATAGGCTGAACAGAAAGCGGGGGAGACGGAGATGTTTTATTCCGCGGTGTTCGGCATCGTCAGCGCCATGGTGGGTGCGGGGTTCGCGTCGGGGCGGGAGATCATGCACTTTTTCAGCCGGTACGGGCCTTTGTCCTGGGGCTTTGCCATTTTGGCATCGGGCATCATGGGCGGCATGATGAAGATGGTGATGGATGCAACCGCGGAGACAGGGAATTTCTTGCCGCAGGGGAACCATCAAATCGCCGGGAAAGCGCTGCTGCTTCTGCTGTTCACAGCGTCCGGCGGAGCGATGGCTGCCGCTGCCGGGGAACTGGCGGCGCTGACGGTTCCGGTGGATCATGCCCGATGCTGGGGAACACTTCTGACGCTGTGCGCCGGTGTGCCGGCTGCGCGGAATCCGGTGCATGCCCTGGGCGTGATCGGGAAAATCCTCGTACCGCTGATGATCGCGGCTTTCTTTTTTTGCTTTCGTCTGCCGGCGGAGGAGAGCATTTCGGTTGCTCCTTCTTCTCCGGGCATCATGATCGCGCTTGTTCAGTTGCTTGGCTACTGCGGGCTGAACGTGATGCTTTCCACGGGCGTCCTGTACCGGGCGGGGCTGCGCCGCGAAAGCCGGGAAAGGAAACGGCTGGCGGTAGGAGCCGCCGCGGTGATCGGCACGCTGCTGCTTCTTGGCAATGCGGCGCTGCTGCCGCATATCCGCGAATTGGAAAACGCGCCCCTGCCCTTCGTTCTGCTGCTGAGAGCCTATGGAAAAACGGGCTTCTATCTGTCCGCCCTTGTGATGTACCTGGCGGTGTTTTCTACCCTCGCGGCCATCCTGTGCGCCTTGCGGGGCATGCTTCCCCGAAAGATAAAAACCCCCGGCCTGTGGGCGGGGCTGCTGTGCTCGGCTTCCTCCCTGCTGGGCTTTGAAGAAATCGTCGGCCTGGCTTATCCCATCCTGGGCTGGCTGGGAATCCTGCTGATTTTTGGAAAAAAGTTTATGCAGCCCGGAACAATTCGCCGCTTTGCTTCGTCTATTGGGAGGACACCAAACAAGGAGGAAGACCACCCATGATGAAGATCAAGGATTTTTTCTGCCTGATCGCGGGCGTGGCACTGCTGGTGCTGGCTTTTCAGTTCAAAGGATGTGCGGAGACCGTGCCTTGCAATCGGACGGCCGGGCCGGAAGAAACTGCGATTCATATGGTCATCAAATCAACAAATATTTGTAATAAAATGGTAAAAATAGTTGACAATTCCGTAAAGAATCCATTATAATCAATCTGGGTGTACATGCCCATATTCTTCATAATGCGGTGAGAAATATGAACACGGATATTTTGATTGTGGGCGCAGGCCCGGCGGGTATCTTTACGGCACTGGAAATGCTGCGGCAGGGCAGCAAAAAGAAGATCATGATCGTGGAGAAGGGCGCGGCCATTGAGAACCGCCACTGCCCCAAGGTAAAGACCGGGCGCTGCATGAACTGCAAGCCCTACTGCCACATCACCACCGGCTTCTCCGGCGCGGGCGCGTTTTCCGACGGCAAGCTGAGCCTGTCCTACGAAGTGGGCGGGCAGCTGCCCGAGCTGATCGGAGAAACCTACGCCCAGCAGATGATCGACTATACCGATAAGATTTATCTGGACTTCGGCGCGGACACCCACGTGGAGGGCTTGGGCCAGAATGAGGAGATCAAAAAGATCAGGCTGCGGGCGATCCGCGCGGGCCTCAAGCTGGTGGACTGTCCCATCCGGCACCTGGGTACCGAAAAGGCGCAGATCCTGTACGGCGAAATCGAAAAATATCTGTTGGCCCAGGGTGTGGAAATTCTGTTTGGCTACAACTGCATGAACCTGATTCTGGACGGCTCCCGCTGCATTGGCGTGGTGGTCGAAAAGAACGGGCAGCAGCAGGAGATCCGCGCGGAGCATACCGTGGTCGCCACGGGACGCCGGGGCGCGGACTGGCTGGAAAAGCTGTGCGAGGAGCACGGCATCGCCCACCAGCCCGGCACGGTGGACATCGGCGTGCGCGTGGAAGTGCGCAACGAGGTCATGGAAACCGTCAACCGGGTGCTGTACGAAAGCAAGCTGGTGGGCTATCCCAAGCCCTTCAAGGACAAGGTGCGCACCTTCTGCCAGAATCCCGGCGGGTTCGTGAGCCAGGAAAACTACGACAACGACCTGGCGGTGGTCAACGGCCATTCCTATAAGGAACTGAAAACCGACAACACCAACCTGTCCATCCTCTGCTCCCACAACTTCACCCAGCCCTTCAACCAGCCCATCGCCTACGCCCAGAAGGTGGGCGAGCTGACCAACATGCTGGGCAGCGGGCATATCCTGGTGCAGCGCTTCGGCGATATTTTAGACGGCAAGCGCACCTGGCAGAAGGAACTGGTGCGCGCCAACGTGCGGCCCACGCTGACGGACGCTGTGGCGGGCGACATCACCGCTGCCATGCCGTATCGCGCCATGACCAACATCATCCACTTCATGCAGGCCATGGACGAGGTGGTGCCGGGCTTCGCGGGGTATGAAACCCTGCTGTATTCGCCGGAACTGAAATTCTATTCCAACCGCATCAAGATGAACCGGGAATTGCAGACCAACATTGCCGGACTCCACTGCCTGGGCGATTCCAGCGGCTGGACGCGGGGCCTGATGATGGCGTCCATGATGGGTGTGATCATGGGCCAGCAGCTGGCAAAGGAAGGCTGAAACCCCAGCCATCTCCTATTGCTTCCGCGGTGAAAAACCTGTACGATAAAAGCGAAACCTTCCATGATTCAAGAGAGGTGCTTTGCATGAGAAAAAGCGCTGTGATCCTTCTGACCTGCTTTCTTTGCCTTTGCGCCGCGCTGGGCGCGGCGCAAACCGCCGACTCCCTGAAGCCGGGGGACAGCGGCGACGCGGTGCTGGAACTGAATACCCGCCTGCGGCAATTGAACTACTCATCCACCCGGGCCAACGACCAGTACGGGTCCGCCACCGAGGCGGCGGTGAAGGCCGTGCAGGCGGCTTACGGCATGGAAGAAACCGGCATCGCCGACCCGGAAACCCTGAGCATTATCTATGGCACTTGCTACCGGCCGCTGAAAAAAGGCGACATCGGCGCGGATGTGCAGCAATTGCAGGAACGGCTGCTGGAACTGGGCTACTATCACGGCAACATTACCGGCAGCTTCCAGGATGGCACCACCGCCGCTGTCATGACCATGCAGGGAGAAAACAGCCTGACCATCACCGGCATTGCCGACGTGAAAACCCAGGGAAAGCTGTATTCCCTGGCGATCCGGCCCACGCCGACGCCCACGCCCGTTCCCACGCCCTCTCCCGTGCCTACTCCGACGCCCACGCCGGGGCCTTACGTGGCGTTTACGAAAACCCTCAAATACGGCTCCACCGGCAGCGACGTGCAGAAGGTGCAGCAGCGGCTGATGGATTTAGGCTTCTTCACCTATAAGAAAACCACCACCGGTTTTTATAAAAACACCCAGACCGCCGTGGAAGCGTTTCAGAAGCACAACGGCCTGGAGCCCAACGGCATCGTGGACAAAGATACCTGGGACATGCTGTTCAACGACGTGACCGTTGCCGGCGCGTCCGATCCCGCCAAGCCCGCCTATGAGCCCACGCCGCTGCCGTATTTCTTCGAGGTGGACGTGGCGAACCAGGCGGTGAAGGTGTGGAAATACAACCGCAGCACCAAGGACTATTCCGACCTGGACCGGGCGTTCATCTGCGCCACGGGCACGAAGAAGTATCCCTCGCCCCTGGGCACCTTCACCCTCTCCGGACGCCGAGCGGCCCATTGCAAGTTTCCCACCTGGGGCGGCGGCGAAGCCCGCTGGTGGACGAAGATCACCGAGGAAATCGCTTTCCATTCCGTGCTTTACGGCGACAGCGGCAACGATATGACGCTGAAGGTTTCCTCCTTTAAGGGCCTTGGAAAGCGCGGCTCCCACGGCTGCATCCGCCTGACGGTGGCCGACGCCCAATGGATTTACGAAAACGCCAAGGCGGGCATGAAGGTCTGGATCCACGACGACGCGGCCCCTGACCCGGAGCTGAAAGCCATCGTGAAGCCCGGCGCGCTGAACGAAAAAACCATGATGCCCTACATCACGCCGCCGCCGCCGGAAGAATACTGGTACGATAACCAGGTGGTACCGGAGCAGGCCCGCAACGGCGGTATGACCAAGAAATCCGTCGGCGAAGCGGTCTACTGGCTGCAAATGGCTCTGCGCGAGCTGGGCTACTATGAGGGCGCGCCCACCGGGCAAATGCTGGATGGCACGCTGAAAGCCCTCTGGAGCTATCAACGGGCCAAGGGCTTTTCCATCAGCGATACTGTGGAAAAGCAAGTGGTGGAAGCCATCGCCCGGGATCTGCGCGCCCGCTACGCCACGCCCGCGCCGCAGCTGCTGTATACACTGGCCCCGACAACGGACGAGCCCGCGGCCTCGGACACGCCCGAACCATAAAAGCATTGAAAAAAGAATCCTTCGTCTTTTGCCGGGACGAAGGATTCTTTGCGTTTTGGTTATTTCCGGAGCCACTTGCAGAGCACCGCTTCCTTACTCTTCGCGTTGAGAACGGTTGTGTGGCTGTCCTCCGCGCCTTCTGGAATCAGCTTGCGGCTTTCTGTGACCAGATCGACCAGGAGCGAGGTCAGCTGGGCTGTCACGTCTTTGTCCGAATCCATGCCGATGGACAAGATTTGCGGCACGAAGCCCAGGGTGGAGGCAGTAAAATCGCTGCCGCTGAACCGGATGGCTTTGCCGTTTTTCTCCACCGGCGAATTGATCTTGTTGGTCAGGTAAGCGATCACCAGCTGCCGGGAGGGGTCGATCATCAGCAGTGTGCCCGTCCAGCCCTGGTGTCCGATGGTATTGGAGGGGGCCTGCGTACCAAAGTACCAGGGGCGCTTGTCCTCGCCTTGACGCCACCAGCCCAGGCCCCAGTTGCTCATTTTCGCGCTCTTGGGCGCGGTAAACAGGTCGATCACGGTCTGGGAGAAGAAGCGGTGTCCGCCCCAGCCGCCGGTCAGCATGAGCGAACCCAGCTTCGCCGCGTCCCGGGCGCAGGCGAACAGCCCGGCGTGGCCGCTGACGCCCGCCATGGTGAACCAGGCTTTTTCGTCGTGTACCTGTCCTTGCAGGGTGTGGCGGCGGATGCCGGGGAAGGAGATGCGCCCGTCTCGGGTGTTGCCGTTCAGCTCGGTGGCGGCGCAGTCGCTGGGCGCGAAGCCGTTTTCCAGGGGATTGAAGGAAACACGGTTCAGGCCCATGGGCCGCCAGAAGGTTTCGCGCAGATATTCGTCCAGCCGCTGCCCTATGACCGCCTCCACGATGAAGCCCAGCAGGATATAGTCCGCGTCGGAATACACCGTTTCCGTGCCGGGCTTGTACATGAGCGGGGTCTTGCAAAGCATCCGGAAGGTGTTTTCCCGCGTCCGGAGGGAGTGGTCAGTCCCGGAATGCAACGGATTGACCGCGTTCGGGTCATAGGTCTGGCGCGATGCGTCGAAGCAAAGATTGTGATACTGCGGGTCGGCGGGGAAGCCCGCCTGGTGGCACAGCACGTCCCGCACCGTGAGGCTGGCTTTCCAGGCTTTCACCGTGTCCAGGCCGGGATAGGGATAGCCCGCGAAATGGATTTCGATGGCGTCCTCCGCGAACGCTGTTCCCAGAATATCCACGACCCGGGTGTTCACGTCCAGCTTCCCGTCCGTCACCAGCTTTTGCAATGCCAGGTTGGCGGACAGCATCTTGGTGACGGAGGCAAGGTCGTAGAGGGTGTCGGGTGTCACGGCGGGACTGTTTTCGTTCGGTGTGCCGTCGGGAAGATAGGAATTCAGTTTTCCCCAAGCGTTTTCGTACACCAGCCGCCCGTTGCGGATGATGGCCAGCTGCGCGCTGGGAAAGCCATGCTCGATGTCGGACGCAATCAGGTCATTCACCAGCCGCATGGCTTCGGGCCGGATGCCGGAGGAAGCGAAATCCCCGTCCAGCACAGTCGGGTACGGAATGTAAACCGTTACGGCGTCTTTCAGATTCGCGGGCCGGATCTCCGTGATTTGCAGGGTATTGACGCCATCCACCGCCGATGCGGAAAAATCCACCCGATGCGCGCCGGGGCCAAGGGCCGCCGTGGCGTAAGCGTCCGTGTTGATGTACAGCTTGAAGCTCTCCACTGCCGGAGCCACTTCCAGCCACAGCGTTCCTTGGCCGTGATAGCCTAAAAAACTGACCATGCTGTTCATGGCCAGAGAATTGTCGGGTTCGCCCTTCCAGTCGGGAAAAGATACGGCCTTTTGCCATGCGGAATTTGGCGGCAGGGGCATAAAGGTCAGCTCCTTTTTTCGTTGCATTTTTTTCTCACAGGTTTTTAGAGTACAGAGTGCAGAGTACAGAGTTCAGATAATAACGTGTATTTGCTCTGAAAAACAAAATGGATCGACAAGATCACTCTGCACTCTGCACTCTGCACTCTGCACTCTGTACTCTGTACTCTGCGCTTCACTGATTCCCCATCATCTCATAATACTGTTCTCTTGTGATGATGGTTTTCCGGGGCTTGGAGCCTTCGCTCTGGCTGATGATGCCCCGCTTTTCCATTTCGTCAATCAATCGCCCCGCCCGGGCATAGCCCACGCGCAGACGGCGCTGGAGCATGCTGGTGGAGGTGGAGCCGTCCTCCACGGCCATTTCGATGGCCTGCTGCAAAAGATCCTGGAAGCTGCCTTCGCCGCCCGACGCGCCGCCCAGATCGTCGCCTGCGGTCACATCGTCAGCCTCTCTTTCGTTCCCCGTGTTTTCCAGATGATCCACGATGTTGGGGTCGAAGTCCGTCTGGTAGCGCGCGCCGATGTATTCGGCGATGGCGTTCACTTCGTCGTCGGTCACCAAACAGCCCTGCACGCGCTGGGCGGAGGCCCCGGCGGGCTTGTACAGCATGTCGCCCTTGCCCATCAGCTTTTCCGCGCCGTTGATGTCGATGATGGTGCGGCTGTCTGTGCCGGAGGACACGGCGAACGCGATGCGGCTGGGAATGTTGTTCTTGATCACGCCGGTGATAACGTCCACGGAAGGACGCTGGGTGGCCAGCACCATATAGATGCCCGCGGCGCGGGCCAGGGCGGCCAGGCGGCGGATGGATTCTTCCACGTCCTTGCGGCAGACCTCCATCAGGTCGGCCATTTCGTCGATGATCACCACAATGTTGGGCAGCACCTTGTCCGTGCCCTGGTTGACCTTGTTATAGCCCGCGATATTGCGCACGCCCTGGGCGCTGAATTTTCCATAGCGCTCCAGCATTTCCTGCACCACCCAGGCCAGCGCGCCCGCGGCCTTCTTGGGGTCGCTGATGACGGGTACCAGCAGATGCGGGATGGTGTTGTACACACTCAACTCCACCTGCTTGGGGTCGATCATGATGAGGCGCACCTGATCCGGCGACGTGCGATACAGCAGGCTGCACACGATGGAGTTGATGCACACGGATTTACCGCTGCCGGTGGCGCCGGCGATGAGCAGATGTGGCATCTTGCTCAGGTCGCACAGCACGGGGGAACCGGCGATGTCCTTGCCCAGGGCCACCATCAGGGGCGAGGGACTGTTCCGCATTTCGGGGCTGTCCAGCACTTCCCGCAGAGCCACGGTGCTGACCAGCTGATTCGGTACTTCGATGCCGATGTAGTTGGTGCCTTGAATCGGCGCTTCCACGCGGACGTGCTTGGTTTTGAGTTCCAAGGCCAGGTTGTCGGAGGTATTAGCGACCCGGCTCACCTTTACGCCGGGAGCGATCTGGATGGCAAAGCGGGTGATGGAGGGGCCGTGCATGATTTGCTTGACCTCGGATTCCACCCCGAAGGAGCGCAGCGTGCCTTCGATGATCATGGCCCGGCGCTCGTCCTCCTGGGCGGCGTCGGCCTGGGCCACGTGGCGGCTTTCCTTGAGCAGCCGGATGGGCGGCGGCGTGTAGGGAATGCTGTCCGCCATGCTGGTTTCCTTGAGCTTGGGCGCGCTGGTGCCGTCCAGCTTGGCGTCGCTGCCCGGCGCAGCCTGGGGCGTGATGGTGATTTTTTCGCCGGTGATCGGCATCACCGGGTCAGTGTATACGGGCTTGGGCTCGTTCTTCCGGGTGGTGTGAACGGGCATGTCCAATTCCGCCTGCTTCTGGCTGACCTGACTGGCCCAGGAAGAAACGGGCGCGGGCTTTTCGGCGGGAATCGGAGCGGCGGGCTGAACGGGAATCTGTTCCGGTGTTTTTCCGGCGTTTTTCCCGGCTGCGTGCCGGGGCGCGGGCTCTTCCTTCCGGGGCATGGCATGAGGAACAGTGCTTTTTACGGGCATGGGCGCGGCGTGAGGCACCGCGCCGGACGGAATATCCCAGGGAAGATCGTCGTCGTCATCCAGCGCCTGGGTGGAACGGGGCGCTGTGCGGGGCGCGGGCTTGGGTTCGGGCCGGAGGGGCGGAATTTCTTCCTCCTCCACTGCCGTTTTTTTCGCTGCCGCAGGCTGAACCGGCGGCTGGGGTTCGGGCGCTTTCTTTTCCTGCTTTGGGGTTTTCAGCCGGTTCAGCAGACCGCCGAACATGCCGGGCTTGTCCAGCGGGGACGGTTCTTCATCCTCAATCGGTTCCGCCTCAGGTTTGGGCGCTTCCTTCCGCCAGTCGGGTTCCGGGATGGAGGGCTTTGCTTCCGGCGCTTCGGGAAAACGTTCCTCATACAGATCCGGCTGCACGGGATAAAAACCCTGCTCGTCCTTCTGCGGCGGATAAGCGGGCTGCGGCGCGTACATGGGCGCGGTCCGGTAGTAGGCCGGAGGCGTTTCCGCTTCCGTGCCGTCGGATGGAGTCGTGGGCTGGCCATATTCCGGTATAGGCGGCTGCTGCGCCTGCTCCCGGGCGGCGCGCCGTTTTTCTTCGGCAGCGGACAGGGAGTGGAACCATCTCCCGGGATGCAGCCGGAACAGGGCGCACAGCAGAACCAGCATCAGCGCGAACACCAGGATTTCCGCGCCGATCCGGGTGAGCAGATGGGACAGGGGATAGGCGATTGCCATGCCGATCAGTCCGCCCGCGCCGGTGGAGCGCTGGGCGTAGGCCAGGTTCAGGCAGGTGGTGAAATCGCTCTGGCCCATGGGAGAAAGAGCCTCCGCCTGACGGCGCATGAAGTCCAGATAGGGCGACGCGCCCATGCTGCCCGGCACCCGGGCGATCAAGGTATGCGCCGCCAGCGCCAGCAGGTACAGCCCCAGCGTCAGGAAGAAATTGCGGGCCGACACCCGATGGCGGCTGGCAATCAGCAGGCTTGCGCCCGCCCAGAAGCACAGCGCCACCATAGCTGGGCAAAGCGGCCCGCACAGGCCCAGCAGCAGCAGAAAGAGCTGATTGACCACATATCCTTCCTGAATGCCAAAGAAGGGCAGCATCCAGGCGGTGCCCAGGCTGAGCAGGAAGATGCCCAGGGCGATATACAGAGCCGCGCCCCGGCCGGTGGTGGCGGGGGCGGACAGAGCTTGCGTTTTTTGTTTTTTCGCGGCGGTTGAACTCATGGTTTTCCTTTCTGAAAATCGATCTTATTCCTGAGCGAGCTTGATAAATTGTACCGTTCCGTCTGTATCCGCGTACAGGGTGAACACGGCAGTTTTCCCATCCGCGGCTTCCAGCTGATAAACGGAAGCGATGCCGGGGCAAACGCAGTAAAGCTCCGCCAAGGTTTCGTCTATTTCCATGCGCAGGGTGGGTTCGCGATTGAGAAACGCTTCCGCGTCAGCGAGCGGCGTTTTTCCAGTCTGAATGTCCATCAGGTCGGTGCGCCCGGTCAGCAATCCGGTGACGGTTTGTTCCGTTTCGTCTGTCAGGATCAGGGTGCCCCGGTAGTTGGCGTCTTCTACTTCATAATAAGCGCCGCTGGGATAGTAGCCCGAGTCGCTGGTGGAACGGAAGTCAGAAAGCACTTTTTCCAGATCGTCCCCGAGGCTGATGGTGCGGCGGGTGGCGACAGGCAGGGAATGAGCCATCTGCCAAGCCACCGCACGCCTCTCAGTTGTCGGCAGCGTAAGGAAGGGGTTGAAATAGCTTTCCAATTCTTCTGAGGCAAAAGCGAGCGGCGGCACCAGTTCGCTCTGCCGGAAGGACACGCTGCCCGAAAAACCGGACAGGAAGGAAAGCTGGCTGTTTTCGTAAACGATGATCAGATGGCCAAAGCCGTCCAGGAAGAAGCGGTCATATGGCACGGGGAAAAGCTGGCTGTTTTCCAGGTAGGTGGAAAGCGTCGGCTCCACGTCCGTCTCCAAGAGCGCTTCCAGCAGTTCCTTCGCCGCGTCCGGGTCGGTAAACAGTTGATCAAAGGACACGCTTTCGCCCGTGCGCAGGTCGAAGGTCATGGGGTAGTAAACTTGGGAAGGGCGGCCGGAGAGCATTTTTCCTTCCGTGCTGAACAGGATGGACAGATAGGGATTGCCCAGCTGCAACCCTCCCGAACCCGTCCCATCAGCGGATTGATTATGGAGCGCGCCCAGCTCATAATCCAATTTCAGCCCCGTGCTGCCCGGGCTGATGGCGGACAGCAGCCGCAGGTACGCCGGGATGTTCGCCTGCTCCTGGATAGCTTGGTTGATTTTCTCCACGCCGGATTGCCAGGCAGAGTCTTCCGTGGTCAATTCCGGGTAGCGCACATAACTGCCGTCCACCCCTTCCTCCTTCCTTTCCTGCACGTAAACCGGCAGCGGATGCCATGCGGGAAGATCGGAAAAGCCGGTATCCTCTGCCATACCGAGGGCAGAAGGGGTGGATAACAATACAATAAGCAGCGTAATTATGCAAATAGAAACCGTGTTTCTGTACTTCATTTTTCTTCCTCCACAAGAATATTATACTCTATATTCCCTCATTTTTCAAGGGCGCAAGCAGAATGGGCTGCGCCTGCTCGCCTGCCAGGGCGGCGGCCAGGGCTTCGGGGATTTTATCGAAATCCGCCACCACGGAACGGGGTTTGTTCACGGGGTCATCCTGGCGGAAGGGCACTACATAAACGTTTCGCATGGCTAAAATCTTCCCGATGTTTTCCGCGGCGGTGCTCAGGCCGTCGTTGGTGGAGGGGGCCACCAGCACGGGACGGCTGTTGCGCAGATGGGATTTAGCTCCCAACAGCGCTGGGGTGTCAAAAATCCCGTGGGCCATTTTGCCCATGCTCGCGCCGGAAGCGGGAGCAATAATATAGGCGTCCAGCAGCTTCTTTGGGCCGATCGGTTCGGCGTCGGACAAGGTGGTGAAAGGGATATTGCCGGTCAAGGAAACCAAAGTCCGGAATACGGTTTCTTTGTCGAAGAATCGGGTATCTTCACCGGAGGCGTGATAAGACAGGACTGGATACACCTCAAAGCCGGACTGAATCAGGTTCGAAATGGATTGAAACACCTTGGAGAACGTGCAGAATGAACCGGTCAGGGCAAAGCCGATTTTCGTTTTACTCACATTGAACACTCCTTTCAATGTACCGGAATAAAGCGCGGGCTGCGGATTCAGGACAGTATCTTCCGGGAATCCCGCTTTCAAGGCATGCGTGTATGCCCATGCGTTTTGCCTGTTCCATGTTAAACCCATAGGGTTTGCTGGCTAATTCAATCAAGAATGCGGTATTTTTTATTAAAAACATACCAGATTCTGATAAAACTGGATACGGCACAGTATTTAGAATCAAGTCCATATTATGTAAAACAGACTGCATTTTAGCAATCGACACACTGTTTTCTCCGGCTTCTTTCCGGCTCTCCGGCCTTCGTGCAGCCACAGTGACGTCCGCGCCAAATGAACGTAAAAGATGTGTCAGTTCTTTCCCGATTCTGCCATACCCGATCACAAGGCAACGGGCATCCCGGAGCGCAATAGATGCTTTCTGCATAGCAAAGAAAACGGCCCCTTCCGCCGTCAGCTTTGCATTTTCAAGCAGATAGGTTTCGTCCTTCAATGCCTGAAACAGCATCCAGTTTTTTTCTTCTGAAATACGGTTTATTTTTTCATCGACCATCCCACATACGATCTTCTGACCCGTTCCAAAATCCTTTTCCAATTCCTCGGAGATCGATGAAAAAGGAAAATTCAGCACTGCGAGATCACAGCCCACAGGCGATGACAGCATCATTCCCATGGAAGAACATATTTTTCGGAGAAACTGACTCACTTGTGAGTCTCCCTGGATCCATACCTTCATAGGCCCCTCCCATGCTTTTTGATACTTCCATACTATGATCCTCACGCTCGATGGTTCTGCGTTGTGGAAAATGTGTTTTATTTCGTTCTTCTCGCAAGGGCAGCAACAGAAATACCTGAATCATCGCTTCCTCCCGATAATTTCATATACTTTTTAAAAATCAGGGGTAGCAATTATGCTTTCTTTCCTGTATAATGGGTGTATTCTGTTCAGAGGAGGAAGCGCACAATGCGATTCAAACAGGCCATCTGTTTTTTGATGCTGATATTGCTCTGTTTCCCCATGGGAACTTTTGCAGAAGATCCTCCCGCGCAAACCTTTACCCTTGCGGGATTTGACAACAGCCAGTACCGGGACTGGGCAACGAATAAATTTTTCGGCCGGATGGAAGACAAGACGGGCATCCATTTTGAAGTGAAGCAGTACACGGACGCCGCCGCCTGGACGAAAGAAAAGGCGGCGATGGAGCCCGGCGCTGACTCCCTGCCCGATGTGCTTTTCAAGGCGCGGCTCACCGGCGATGAATGCATGAATATGCGCAAGAGCGGCGTGCTGATCGACCTGAAGCCCTACCTGGAAACCTGCTGCCCCAACCTGTGCGCCATCCTCCGGGAGAAGCCCGAGGTGCTGTCCGCCATCACGCTGCCCGACGGAAGCATCGCCGCGCTGCCCTACATTGCCGACCCTTCCATGCAGAATTATATTTGGGTCAATCAGGAATGGCTGAAAAACCTGCGGCTTGAAATGCCGACAAACGCCCAGGAATTCGCGGACATGCTCAACGCCTTTAAAACCCGCGACCCCAACCGCAACGGCAGGGCGGACGAAATCCCCCTTGGATTCCTGGGGCCCTTCGATTTAAAATTCCTGGCCCATGCGTTCGGCCTGATTGCCAATGATTACAACATCTTTGTGGAAGACGGGCAGGTCAAATACATGCCGCTGGAGCCCAATTTCCGCCTGTTCGTGACCTGGTGCCGCGATCTGCGGGAAGCCGGGCTGCTGGATAAGAACGGCTTTACCCTGACCGACGATATGCGCACTGTGACCGATTCCAAAGCAACAGCCACCTATGGGGCCATCATCACGCCCATGGCTGCGGACGTTTTCAAAGTGTCCTGGGCGGAAAACTACGCCATCATGCCGCCGCTTGCTTACGACGGGGAACAGGTGTACCGGGATTTCGCCGGCCCCGCGCTTCGGGGCACCTTCGCAATCACCAGCCATTGCAGCGACACGGAAGCGGTGCTCCGCTGGGTGGATAGCCTCTATACGCTGGAAGGCTCCGTGCTGGCGGGCATCGGCATGCGGGACGTGGACTATCTGGTGGACGGCGACGGCACCTGGCGCTACCTGGACGCCGTGCAGAGCAGCTTTGACACGTTCCGGGGCGGCTCGCTGATTGAAGGCGGTTCTTCCGAACAGCCCGGTATTTCGACGGGCGAATTTGAGCGCCTCATGAGCGGCAGCACGATGGTGACGAACATCCTGAACCAGCAGCGCGAGTTTCATGCGTTTGTGCGGATGCCGTTCCCGTATTACACGCTCAGCCGGGAGCAGAGCGAAACCGTCGCTCCCTTGCAGGAGCAGCTTGGCTATTATGTGGATATGCAGATTGCCCGCTGGGTGTTGGGCGAAGAGGAAATCAGCGACGAGAGCTTCGCCGCATTCGAGGCGAAACTCGAAGAAATGAACGTGAAGGAATTTCTTTCTTTCTGGCAGGATGTACTGAATCAGATGTAAAGGAGATGGAATTGCGATGTCCCATTACGCGGAAATGCTCGCCCAGATCAAACGCCAGCCTGCGATGGAGCGCCTGACCCGGCTTTACGGCATGCGCAGCGGAGAGCTGGCCCGGCAGGTGAGCCGCTATACCGACCTGGTGAAGACCCATAAAGACAGCTTCAACGCTGCCGGCCCGCTGTACATGATCAGCGCTCCCGGCCGCACGGAGATCATCGGCAACCACACGGACCACAACAACGGCCGGGTGCTGGCCGCGGCTGTGAACCTGGACTGCCTGGCCTGCGTGTCGCCGCGCGATGATATGACGGTTCGCATCCAGAGCGCGGGCTATCCCGGCATTGAACTGTCGCTCAACGACCTGAGCAGGCATCCCGAGGAAGAAGGCACCTCCGCCGCCCTCGTCCGCGGCGTGGCCAAAGGCATGGCGGACAGGGGCTATCAGCTCGGCGGCTTTGACGCGGCTGTCACCAGCGACGTGATCGGCGGCAGCGGCCTGTCCTCCTCCGCCGCCTATGAAGTGATGGTCTGCGCCGTGATCGACGCCCTGTACAACGGCTTTGTGGTAGACAGCACCGTGCGCGCCAAGATTTCCCAGTACGCGGAAAACGAGTATTTCGGCAAGCCCTCCGGCCTGATGGATCAGATGGCGTGCTCCACGGGCGGCCTGGTGACGATTGATTTTAAGGACGTAGCCAATCCCGTGGTGGAACCGCTGTTTTACGACTTCCAGAAGGCGGGCTATTCCCTGGTGGTGGTCAACACCGGCGGCAGCCACGATAACCTGACCGCCGAATACGCCGCCGTGCGCACGGAAATGCAGGCTGTGGCAAACGCCCTGGGGAAAAAGGTGCTGCGGCAGGTGCGGCCCGAGGAGCTGTGGAAGGCGATTCCGGAGCTGCGCAAAACCCTGGAAGAAAGGCCCATCCTTCGGGCAATGCACTTCGTGGATGAAAACCTGCGGGTCAAGGCCATGGTGCAGGCTGTACGGGACGGCGACCTGAACGCGATGTTTGAAAACATCATCGCTTCCGGGGAAAGCAGCTGGAAGCTGCTGCAAAACCTGTATCCCGCCGGCAAGAGCCAGCCCCTTTCCCTGGCGCTGGCCATGGCATCCTGCCTGCTCAAGGGCAAAGGCGCCTGGCGCGTGCATGGCGGCGGCTTCGCAGGCACCACGCTGAACTTCGTTCCCAACGATCAAGTGGATGATTTTGTGCGGCAGATGGAAGCCGCGTTCGGCAGCCGTTCCTGCTTCGTGCTGAATGTGCGGCCCGAAGGCGCGGCGGTTGTATTCACCGCCCAGGCGGAATAAGATTAGCTTTTTCTCCATCCGTCCGAAAAGGATACGGGCGGATGGAGTTTTTCTTCTGATGAACGTTCAGTTTTTGAGGCGTTTTCCAACGGAAAGGAGAGCGAATGGCGGAGAATTTGGGCTTTCTGGCAGGATGCGGCATGCTGGCGCTGATTGGGACGCTGGTTGTTTCCTTCCTGCGGCAGATGGGATGGCTGGGCCGGGATACGGCGCTGCTGCTGGGCCGGAGCGCCGCCATGACCTGCGCGGCGGGTCTTTTGTATTTTTTACTGGCGCTGCTATCTTTCCTGGCTGCGTATGGAACAATCGACGGGCAGGTGAATCTGAGCATGCTTTTTCGCGGCCCCGGTATGTCCCGGATGATTTCCGCGCTCTATCACCCGGAAACCGCGCCCCTTGATTCCATGGCCTTTGCGTGGCTGAGCTTCCTGGCGGGCAGCGTGCTCTTTGGACAGTATGAGTTCTGCGGCATATGCCTGGCCTGGTGCATGACGGCTGCGAGCCTGTTTTTGGTGCAAAAGCGTTTGCGGGTCCTGGCAGAAGACAAAACCGCGCGGGATATGGCGTTCTTGCTTCTGTGCCTGCCTGGCGGCGTCTTTTTCATGCTGCCGGGGTGGGCGCCCATTCTTCTGCTGGTCTGCGCTGTCGTTTTTGATGTGCTTGGGAAGCGCCTGCATTCCTGGAAAGCGCGTTTTTCTCCGGTCGCTTACGGATGGATAATCACCGTCTGCGCCGTGCTTTCCGCGGCTGTCACGATTGCCGCCGCGGAAGGCAGGATCGGATGACGGAGGAGGCGGCGATGAAACAAATGCTGAAAACGCGGGGCCGTGACTGGCTGCTGGTCGTGGCTTTTTCCCTGGGGCTTCATTACCTGGTGATGGCGCTGCACCTGCTCGTTCAAAGCGGCTCCTTTTCCTTTGAACAGTTGGGCGGACTGATTTCCGACAGGCTGATGCAGCCGGGCGACGCCACGCGCTACATCGACGTGGCGCAGCATGGCTATGTGACCCAGGGCGAGAACATGATCAACCTGGTGTTTTATCCGCTGTATCCGCTGCTGATGCGCTGGCTGGGCTGGCTCACGTTCAGCCTGCCGCTGGCGGGCGTGATCATTTCCCATATCGGCTACAGCGTCGCTTCCATCCTGCTCTATGAACTGATCCTGCTGGACGGGGAAAGGCGCAACGCCTGGGACGGCGTGACGCTCCTGGCGCTGTATCCTTTTTCCCTGTTCGCCTTGGGCGTATTCACGGAAGGAATTTTCCTGGCGCTGTCCATCGGCTGCCTGTATGCGCTGCGGAAGCGGAACTTTCCGGCGGCGGGAATCATCGGCTTTCTGGCGGCGCTGACCCGTACGCAGGGAATGCTGCTGTTTTTCCCGGCAATGTACGAATTGGTCACGCATCGGTTCGGCCCGCGGAAAGAAAAGCTCCGCTGGCAGGATGCGTTTCTGCTGCTGATTCCCGCGGGGTTCGGGGTGTATCTGGGCATCAACGCCGCGCTGTGGGGAAACTGCTTCCAGTTTTTGAAGTTCGAGGCGGGGGAGCCCTGGTATCAGAGCACCCAATGGATCGGCGAAAACATTGCCCAGCATTACAGCTTAGCCCAGAATTATCCCGGCTTGGCCTGGTTCATCTATTATTTACAGATCGCCCTGTACTTCGCCGTGCTGGGCGTGCTGTTCCTGGGCGCGTATAAAAAGGAACGGATGGCGTACCTGCTTTACGGCGGGGTCTATCTGGGCTTTTCCTACTTGTCCGGCTGGATGATCAGCGGGGGAAGATATATGCTGTGCTGCATTCCGGTCTACATCATTTTGTCCAAGCTGAAAGACGGGTTCATCCGACGCTTTCTGCTGCTGGCAGCGGGAATGCTGTTTACGCTGTACAGCTTCCTGTACCTCCGGGGCTACGCCATCATGTGATCTAAAACCTTCCCCCTCGAGGGGAAGGCTTTTGGCTGGGCTTCCCACTTTGAACACAAAACAATCTGTACTCTGAAAAAAGGAGTTTTCTATGATCATAACGCATTCTGCGGAAGAGACCCGTGCCTTGGGCGCAAAGTTAGCGGCGCATCTGCAACCGGGGGACGTGGTGCTGCTGAAAGGGGATTTAGGGGCGGGAAAGAGCGAACTGGCCCGGGGCGTGGCCCGGGGCCTGGGCATTTCCGGCCCGGTGCCCAGCCCATCCTTTACCATCCTGAACGCCTACGACGAGGGCAGCGTTCCCCTGTATCATTTTGACTGGTACCGCATCCACGACCCCGACGAAATCGGGGAAATGGGCTTTGAGGAACAGTTGGGCGGCGACGGCGTCGCGCTGATCGAATGGAGCGAACGGGCGCCGGAATACCTGCCGGAGCGGACGCTGAATATTATAATCCGCACGGTGGATGAGAACACAAGGGAAATCACGATGGAGCCCCATGGCGGGTTCTGTTTCCGGGAGGATATGCTGTTATGATTCTGTTTTGCCTGGACACCTCCGGCCCGGTGGCGGGCGTGGCGCTGATACAGGACGGCGCGGTGCGTTACGAGGCCATGGCCGTGAACGCCTTTACCCATTCCCAATCCATCCTGCCCATGGCGGAGGAAGCCTACAAGCACACCGGCCTGGACATCAGCCAGACGGATTATTTCGCCGTCACCGTCGGCCCCGGTTCCTTTACCGGCGTGCGCATCGGCGTCAGCACGGTGAAGGGGCTGGCCCATGCGGTTGGAAAGCCCTGCGTCGCTGTGGACGCGCTGGAAGCGATGGCGGCGGGAGTGCAGCATTTTAACGGAGTCATCTGTCCCATCCAGGACGCGCGGGCGGGGCAGGTCTACGGCGCGGCGTTCGCGGGGGAAACCCTGGAACGGCTGCTCCCTGACGAACCCATCCGGCTGGAGGATTATCTTGAAAAGGTGTCCGCCTTCGGGAAAGACATGCTTTTCTTAGGCGACGGCATGCCGGTACACTGGCAGAAGATCGAGGAAGCGCTCGGCAGCCGGGCGCAGTTCGCCCCGCCGCACCTTTCTTTCCTGCGTCCCGCGTCGGCAGCCTGGCTGGCCTGGAACAAGCGGGACGAAGCGGTGGAATACAGGAACCTGTCGCCGCTGTACCTGCGCCCGCCGCAGGCGGAACGGCAGAAGAACCTGAGGGAGCGCGGCCATGAGTGAGTATTTGATTCGCCGGATGACCCTGGCCGATGTGGACGGGGTGTACGCCATCGAGAGCGCTTCCTTCCCCAAGCCCTGGAATCGGGAGGATTTTGTGAAGGAGATGACCGCCAACGCCTGCGCCCGGTATCTGGTGGCGGAGGAAGCGGGGGAGATCATCGGTTTCGCCGGGGCGTGGATCGTGCTGGACGAGGCGCACATCACCAACATCGCCGTGCTGAAAGATCATCGGGGCCGGGGCATTGGCAAGGCGCTGACGCAGGCCCTGCTGCAATACGCCGCCAACCTGGGCGTGGTGTACGCCACCCTGGAGGTGCGCAGAAGCAACGAAATTGCCCAGAAACTGTACAAGTCCCTGGGCTTTGAGTATGTGGGCCTGAGAAAAAAGTATTACGAAAACAACGGCGAGGACGCCTTCATCTTCTGTTGTCAGCGCATGCCCGAACCTGCCCCGGACTTTGAGGAGCCCGAAACGGTACATGAATAAAACAACAAAAAAACTCCCCTTCCGAAGCGGTTGTTCGGGAGGGGAGGAAGATGCGCTATATTCGTTTCATATGGGCGATTTCGCCCTCAGCGGTATTGATGACCGCTGTTTTTTGATTGGTATAAATCACGAACCCCGCCGGAGAGCCGCCGGGCTTTTTCACATATTTCCGGAGCGTATAATCGACTGGTACGGAAACGCCTTTTCCCTTGGAGTACCAGGCGGCCAGCCGCAGGGCCATCGAAAGCGATTCAGGGGATGGATGCTCGGACTTAACAATCACATGGGAACCGGGCATGTCCTTGGCGTGCAGCCAGGTGTCCGTGCCACGGGCGGACCCCGTGACCCGGTCGTTCTGCGCGCTGTTTTTGCCTACGATGATTTCCGTTCCATCCGGCGCTTCAAAGCGCATCGGCGCGCTTTCGGGGGACTTCGGTTTCTTTTTTCCGTTCTTTGCTCCGGCAGGCTTCAAGATGCCGCCGTCCTCCAATGCTTTTCGCACGTCGGCCATGTCCTGCTCGGTTTCGCTTTCTTCCAGGTCAAACAGCGCCTGCTCCAGCAGTTCCATTTCCTTGAGCGTTTTTTCCTTTTGCTCTTTTGCCAGCTCCTGGGCGACCCGCGCTTTGCGGTAGCGCTTAAAATATTTCTGCGCGTTCTGGGCGGGCGTCAGCGCCACGTCCAGGGCAATTTCCATCACGCCGCCCTGGGGATCGTAAAAGTTAGGCAGCGCCACGGTTTCCGCGCCCCGCGGCACCAAGTACGCCTGGGCGGTGAGCAGCTCGCCCGCCATGCGGTATTCTTCCATCCGCGCGCTGGCGGTCAGTTCTTCTTCCTGCAGGGCCAGCTTCTTTTCGTCCCGTTCCAGATGGGTTTTGATCAGCCGCTTGAGCGCCTGGCTCTTCTGGTTCATCCGATCCCGGCGATCCCGGCCGAAGTAGAAGGCGTCCAGCGCCGCGGACAGGGTCGGGAATGGCTTTTGCAGAGACGGTTCCAGGCTCAAATAGGGGAAAGGCAGCACGTCAGCCATCAGCCCGTCCGGCCCCATCTGGGCGGTGGGCCGCGCCATGGCGGGCATGCGCCGGAACAGGGAGCAGACGATACCGGAGAGCTCCGCAACGTCCAAATCCCCCAGGTCTGTTTTGTGCATGCCGGTAGCGCGGAAAGCAATTTCCCGGGCGGCGGCGGGAGAGAGGCCCCGGATGGAAGCGGACAGCGCTTTGTCAACAGGGCCGGAAAGTTGGAATAGGCGCTCGGAAAGCAATGCTTCCGTCAATTCCGCCGGATCGATTTTATCCTGGACGGGCGGCGGCACGAAGGGAAGGCCCGGCAGCGCCTGGCGCACCCGGCTCATGTCCCCGGACACATGGCGGATGGCGTCCACGATGCGCCCGTCCTTCACCAGCGTCAGGTTGCTGTGGCGGCCCATCAGCTCCAGGTATAATTCCCGCGGCGCGCTGTCGCCCAGTTCGTCCTTGTTTTCAATCGTCAGCACCAGCACCCGGTCGCCGCCAAGCTGATTCAGGCCGGTCAGCCTGCCGCCCTGGAGATGCTTGCGCATGAGCATGCAGAACATGGGCGCGTCGGCAGGATTCTGGTAATTCGCCTCCGTCAGGTGCGCCCGGGCGAAAGAGGGCGCGGCGGACAGTAATAATTTATGGTTCTTTCCCTGGGCGCGGATCGTCAGCACCAGCATATCCTTTTCCGGCTGGCTGACCTTTTCCACGCGGCCATCCTGTAAAGTTTCTCCCAGTTCCCGGGCCATAAAGCCCAGGGTCAGGCCATCCATTGGCATGATATCATAAATCTCCTTATACGGCTGTGCCCGATAGAACAGGGCAGAAAATGTTCAATCCCGATGAACTCTTGCGTAAATCATGGAAAGACCGGCTCCGCCAATGATATTGCCGATTGTGACGGGAAGCAGATTTTTCAGCAGATAAGCGCTTATGGTTACCTGGGTCAGATAACCTTCGGGCAGAGGATAGCTCACGTCGAAACGATGCCATATGAAAGACGAACCCATGTACTTTCCCAACAGCACCCCTAACGGAACATAAAACATATTTGCCACCGAATGCTCAAAACCGCAAAGCACGAAAAGCATGACAGGGAAGAAACAGCAAAGCGCCTTTCCTGCCGCGTGATCCGCGCCGGAAGCCATCCAAACAGCGCCGCACACCAGGATATTGCAGCCGATGCCCCGCAGCAGGGCCGCGTCAAAAGGCAGCGTGCATTTTGCCATGGCAATGGACATAAAGGAAGCGGTCAGGTCTTTATTCCATAGAAATCCACTGGCCATGACCAGACGCGCCATGATGCCGGAACCCAGTATGTTTCCAAGGTACACGAAGCACCAGTTCCGAAGCACGCCCGTCCATTTCACTTTTCCGTTCAGCGCCGGGCCAGCCATCAGGCAATTGCCGGTGAACAGTTCGGCTCCGGCCATGACCACCAGGATCAGCCCCGTGGGGAACACGCAAGCGCCCAGCAGCTTGCCCAGGCCGCCGCCCACGCCGGAAGACACGACCGTGCTTCCCAGCGCGCCGAAAGCGATGAACATGCCCGCCAGAATGCCGAGCAAAAGCAGATTGGGAATGCTCAGGGACGCTTTTCCCTGGGCGATGGTTTCCCATTTCCGGGTGATTTCTTTAGTTGAAAGCACGGCTGTTTCCTCCTTGGCAATGGAAATTTTATAACCTGCACCAGCCCACCGCTTCGCGCCAGGCGTCCTGGAAGGCGCGCATGGAAGGATAGCGGTCGGACTTTTTCTGTTTTGTCGCCTTGGACGCAACCTGGAACAAAGGCTTGGGCCCAACCCATTTTTTGAGGGAGCGGTCGTCGTTGTCGCCGAAAAACGCGAATGCCAGCGCACCCATATTATATAGGGTGGTGGTTTCGTCCAGGGCGGCATCCAGTTCTGTTTCCTCCGGTGCCATAAACTGCGGAGAACCGCGCATCTGGCCTTTGTCGTTGAACGCGGGCTTTCGGCGATACAGGTCGATGCCGCACACAATCGCTTCGTTTTTTCCAAAGTCGATCAGCACATGGCCGTCGTGAAAATTGGAAGCGATGATGCCGTCGCGGGCGAAGGCCGCGTGCAGGTCGATCACATTCTCCAGCATCGTCAGCGTGCTGACAAGGGGCAGCCTGCGCGCCTGATCCCGCACGGAGTAATACTTCAGCTGTCCGTTCAGCGGCAGCGCGTCGCGCCACTCAAAGACGGCGGCATATCCTTCGCCCGTTGAACCGCACGCCAGGAGCTTGACCAGGGCTGGGTGGCTCCGTTCATACAGCGGCATGGCCTGGTGAAGCGTGTAGATCGCGTCCGTGGGCGGACACCGGAAGTTGAGCGTCCGCGCGCCGGCGTATTTCACAAATAGCTTCCCGTAGCGTCCTTCCACCCCGAAGCACAAATTTCCTGTCGGCAGCTGATCCCATACCCGGAAGACGGTTCCATAGGCTTTCAGCCATCGCAAATCGGGTTCTTCCCAGGCTTCATAGGGAATTCCGTCGATCTGGCATTGCATCGGCGTCTGCCTCCCTTCCTCCATGGAACCGCCTCCTTTCCGCCGGATGCATTCTTTTCCGTTATTATACCATAACGCCTGCCGCCTTTCCCTTCGGGAGCCGGCAGGACGGCCAACCGCCCTTCGGGCCGGTTGCCTCGTTATTATACAACAAAAATCGCTTTCCGCATAGAGGCAGAAAGCGATTTGCAAACGGAGAAATCAAGATTCAGGTGTCTTTGGGCCGGGGCTTGAAACAGACTGCCGTTAAAAAACCGAAAAACACGGCGGCGGCGATGCCTCCCGCGGCAGCCTGCATTCCGCCGGTAAACGCCCCGAGCAGCCCTTTTTCCTGGACGGCGGAAATTGTGCCCTGCGCCAGCAGATGGCCAAACCCGGTGAGCGGAACCGTGGCCCCCGCCGCGCCGAAACGGACGATGGGGCCGTACAGCCCGGCGGCGCTGAGGATGACGCCCGCGGTGATGTACAGCACCAGGATGCGGGCAGGGGTCAGCTTGGTTTTTAATATCAGCGCCTCACCGATCACGCAGAGCAGCCCGCCGGTCAGGAACACTTTGAGATAGGTCATTACGCTTCATCTCCTCCTTCCAGCACGACCGCGTGGGCCACGCCGGGAATGGTTTCTCCCTGCTGGCTGGTGGTGGGGCTGAGCAGCGCGCCCGTTGCCATGAACAGCACCCGCTTCCATTCCCCGGTGTGCAGCCTGGGCAGGATCATCGCACTCAGCACCGACGCCGAGCAGCCGCACCCGCTGGCCCCGGCGTGCACGTCATCCTTGGGATCAAAGACGCACAGGCCGCAGTCCATGTACTGGCTTTCGCGAAGCGGAAAACCGCTTTCTTCCATCAGCTCAGTCAGGATCTCGCTGCCGACCCGCCCCAGGTCGCCGGTGATGATCTGGTCGTAATCTTTCGGCTTTCGCCCCGTATCGAGAAAGTGACGCTTGAGCGTATCAGCCGCCGCCGGAGCCATGCACGCGCCCATGTTGTTGGCGTCGCGGATGCCCATGTCCACCACCTGCCCGACAGTCGCCATCTCCGTTCTCGCCAGATAATTTCCTTCGTCCCCCAGCAGGCAGGCCCCGGTGCCGGTCACTGTCCATTGGGCCGCCATGGTGCGCTGGTTGCCGTATTCCAAGGGGAAGCGGTACTGCCGCTCGGCGGTGCAGTAGTGGCTTCCCGCCGCGCAGAGCACGGGGGAAGCGTAGCCGCCGTCCACCAGCATGCTGCCTAAAATCAGGGATTCCGCCATGGTGGAGCAGGCCCCGTACAGGCCCAGGAAAGGAACGGACAATTCCCTTGCCGCCAGGGACGCGGCCATGATCTGGTTCAGCAGATCGCCGCCCAGCAGCGCCTGAACCCGCTCTTTCGGCACATTCGCTTTTTTGAGGCAGCGTTCGCAGGCTTCCTGAAAAATGGCGTGCTCCGCCTGCTCATAGCTTTTCTGCCCGTACAGCGCGTCTTCCAGCACAAAGTCGAAGGCCGTGCTCAGCGGCCCCCGGCCTTCCTTGGGCCCAACCACTGCCGCGCTGGACAGGATGCGGGGGCGGTTGGGAAACGCAATCGTGTGTTCCCCGATCCGGTGCTTTCCCATTCCGTTCACCACCTGATGAAATAATAGAGGATGCCGACGATCACCGAAGCGCTGATGCCGTAGACCAGCACCGGCCCGGCGATGGTGAACAGCCGCGCGCCGGTGCCCAGCACCCAGCCCTCGGGCTTGAATTCCATGGCAGGGGAGACCATGGCGTTGGCAAAGCCCGTGATCGGCACCACCGTGCCCGCCCCGGCGTACCGGGCGATTTTATCGAACACCCCGATGCCGGTGAGCAGTGCGGTCAGGAAAATGAGCGTGATCGAAGCGAAAGCGGAAGCGTCCGCGGAAGCGAGCCCCAGCCAGCGATGGCCCGCGTCGGCAATTGCCTGACCCAGCATGCAGATGCCGCCGCCCACCCAGAAGGCGCGCAGGCAGCCCTGGCCCAGCTTGGACTTGGGCGTCAGCCGTTTCACTAATTCCATGTAGCGCTCCCGCGCCTGGTTATGGTCTGCTTTCTGCTGCATGGCTTTGCGTCCTTTCATTTCGGATCGGAGGAAGGGAAGAAACGTCCCGCACCCGGATCTCCCGATTGCCGGGCCGGGGCAGATAATCCAGGGGATGGGGGAAAGGGGAATGATACATAGACGCCTCGTTTCTTAATTGGACAGTTTAAGTGATGAAATAGGGATTAGGGATTAGGGAATAGGGATTAGAGAATAGGGATTAGAGAGAGCGTGTGCGATACGATTGGAAGAGTATTAAAAAAGCATAACAAAATGCCTAATCCCTAATCCCTATTCCCTAATCCCTCCGTTTCTTAAAGTCTCTCTCAATTCACCATCGCCGCCAGAATCACGCCCAGGGTTTTGCCGATGGCCAGGGCGGCGGCGGCAAAGCGCATATCCACGGCAATGCTGAGCCGGTCAAAAAACACCGGCACCACCTCCACGGCTTCCGCCAGCGCCGAAGCCAGCATGCCGACGAAAAAGCCGCCCAACGCCATGACAAGGATGCCGAACACCAAGGGCAGAAACCCGGCGATGTGCAGGGTGCCGATCGTTGCGCCGATGGCCAGGGCGCAGCCGCAGAGCCGCATATCCGTTTTTGCGTCCAGAACGTCCGTCAGCCGCATGGGAATCTGCAGCATCATCCACAGCGGCGCGGCGCATACGCCCACCGTTACGCCGCCCATCGCGCCCAGGAACACTTGCAGAACAGCGTCCCAGATCATGGCGTCAGTCCCGAGACCTGCTCCGCCGCCTGCCGGTATTCCTCCAGCTTGATTTCCAGCGGAGCCACCGACCGGCGCTTGCCCAGCAGCGCGTAGAACAGCGACACGCCGAAGAACACGCCCGCCGCGTAAGGCCCGGTGATCAGCCATTCGTTTTCCACCTGGTGCCCGGTGATGAACCGGAACAGCGCCTGCTGCGCGTCCATCATGTTCACGTCGGCATGGAACCAGGTGATGGCCAGGGCGCTTCCGACCAGGAGCACAAGAAAGGCAAACGCCGTCCGAAACGGCCGGGCGCGGTTCCGTTTGCTTTGGGGAACGATGTGGACGAAGCATTCCGACGGCCCCAGGATACGAACGTCCGGGTCCGCGGCCATCACGGATTTGACCAGCGCCATGGCGGGCAATCGCCACACGCCCTCCTTGGTCACGCACTCCACCGGCAGGTCCATCACCTTCGCGCCTTCGCTGTCCAGGGCGTCGGCCACGTGGCGCACCAAAAGCTGTTCCCCCGGACTGGCGATGGCGCGGGCTTTCAGCTGCAAATACAGCAAGCAATCATCTCCCTTGTCGCAAGTCAGTATGCCCGCTGGAAGAAGAAAATATGAATCCGGATTGACTTTTCCTGTTGTTTCCAATAAAATAGAGGCGTTCGGGAAATCATAAAACAGGGTGATTCTATGACTTTGCAGCAACTGAACTATATCATCACCATCTCCGAAACGGGCTCCTTCAACAAGGCGGCGGACAAGCTCTACGTGTCCCAGCCCTCGCTGACCAGCGCCGTGAAGGAGCTGGAAAAGGAAATCGGCATTCTGATTTTCAACCGCAGCGGCAAGGGCGTGACGCTGACGGCGGAAGGGCTGAATTTCCTGCCCTACGCCCGGCAGGTGTACAGCCAGTACCAGAACCTGCTGGACGCTTACAGCAAACAGGGAAAACGCAAGCGCCAGTTCGCCGTGTCCACCCAGCACTATTCCTTCGCGGTGAAGGCGTTCGTGGAATTGACGAAAACCTTCGACGTGGCGGAGTACGAGTTCGCCATCCGGGAAACCCGCACGAAGGACGTGATGGACGACGTAGCGTCCTCCCGCAGCGAGATCGGCATTCTGTATCTGAATGATTTCAACCGCCGGGCGATTCTGAAGCTGCTGTCCTCCGCCAATTTGCAGTTTTCTCCCCTCATCCGCTGCGACGCCTATGTGTATCTGTGGAAAGGGCATCCGCTGGCCGGAGCGGAATCCATTTCCTTTGCCGATCTCGCGCCTTATCCCTGCCTGTCCTTTGAGCAGGGGGACAACAGCAATTTCTATTTATCAGAAGAAATCCTGTCCACCAATGAGTATCCCCGCCTCATCAAGTGCTGCGACCGGGCCACGGTGCTCAACCTCATGGTGGGCCTGAACGGGTACACGCTGTGCTCCGGCATCATCTGCGAAGAGCTGAACGGCAGCGATTATGTGGCCATCCCCTTCCGGGACGCGGAGATGGAAGCGGGCCGGGGAATGGAAATCGGCTACATCACAAGAAAAAACAGCATCTTAAGCCCGGCGGGAGAACGGTATATCGCCGAGATTCAAAAATATCTGGGCCGGGAAGGAAACCCGCCCAGTAGCCAAAATGCATGATTTGTGTTATAATCATTCAGTCCGCTCTTTCAGCGGACTGGGAGGGCTTACGAAAGTGAAAGCAAGGAAAGCATTTGTTTTGATCGCCGCCGTGACGTTGCTGTGCCTGATGGTATGCGCGGCGCTGGCGGAACCGGCCCGGGTGGTGACGCCCAAGGGTCCGCTGAATATGCGCAAAACCCCCGACGACAAGGGCAAGCTGCTGGAATCCGTTCCCAATAAATCTATGGTGGACGTGGAGGAAGTGGGGGAAACGTGGTCGAAAATCACGTACAAAAAGAAAAGCGGCTATGTCAAAACGGAATATTTGAAGCTGCCGGAAAACATGGTCGGCAAGGAAATCTACTCCGACGAAGGCATGCTGCTGATGCTGGTCCGTCCCGCAGAAGGCAAGGAAAGCGCCGCCGTGGCGCTGCCTGTTGGGGCTTGGGAAGCCGTGCTGGTGGAGATAACAGAAGGCGATTGGACGAAGGTTTCCCGGGACGGCGTGACCGGCTATGTGGAAACGAAAGCCCTGTCCTACCAGAAGGAAGAACCCTCCGGCGAAATCGCGTGGATGAAGGAACCGGCGGTTGCCGTACAGCAGACGGAGGTTAAGGTTTCCGCGAACCTCAAGGATGAGAGCATTGCCACGCTGAATCCCGGCGACGAAGTAGCCGTCACTTTGATCGAAAAAGGCCAGTGCCTGGTGATCGTGTCCAAGGGCGTGTGCGGCTATGTGCCCGCGTCCGCGCTGGCCCTGTCCGGGCCGGAGGATACCGACGAGGAAACGGACGGCATGGCCCGCACGGAAGCCCTATCCAAGGCCGAAGCCGCGCTGCGGAAAAAGTACAAGGCGTTTGGCAAGGAAAAGCTCTACGGCATCACCGCTGTGGAAAACGGATATTACCGCTGCGGTTTTTTCAACGACCAGGATCAATACCTGTTCGGCGCGCTGGTGGACGCGGAAGCTGGCAAGGTGGCGTTCATCGCCCATTATGACGGGTTTGCCGTACTGACCCATGAAGCGGCGCTGCTGCCGGAGGGAGAAATCGAACTGAGCCTCAGCGCCGACACCGTCGCCATCGGCGAGACCATTGACATTACAGTAAATGCCTGGACGCTGCATCAGGCCCAGTATTCCCTGTACATGAACGGAACCCAGATCGTGGAATCCAAGCCGGGCGCGCATTTCAAGGCCGCATACCGGCCCCGTCAGGCGGGAGAATACAAGCTGTACGTCACCGTCACCGACGAAAAGGGAACCTACCAGACCGCCCAGGCGGACTTTACCGTGGACGGCAGCTTGCCGCAGAACGGCGGCGCCCAGGAAATCTACAGCCAGAAGGACGGCTGGTGGAAGGACAAGCGATACCGCCACAGCAGCCTGGCAAAGTCCGGCTGCGCCATCTTCACCCTGAGCCATGCCCTGAACCGCATGGGCCACATGGAAGAAGCCGCCCTGCCGGCGAACCTGGCGACGAAATACGCCTACTGCCTCATACCCGAAGAAGGCACCAACAACACCCTGCTCATCAACACCGCCGCCCGGGACTTCGGGTTCACCACCCAGGGCGAATTGATCAACGAGCCGGAGAAAATCGCGAAGCTGATTCGGGAAGGAACGTTCTTCTCCTTCTCCATCGCCCGGGGCCACATTGCCATGGTCAGCGGCATTTCGGACGATGGCAGCATGATCCGGGTGGTGGATTCCGCGCCGCTGGCGACCTTCGAGCGCATCAAGGATGCCTCCCAGTATTACGAGAAGCGCCCCGGCGTGTACCGCGCCGCGCTGACGCTGGACGATATGCCCGGCGCGCGCTGGTTCTTTGAAACCGACGAGTACGGCGGGCTGGAATACTGGCTGCCCATGGAATACGTCGCCAAGCGCGGTGTGCGCCTGATCCAGCCCGGCGCTGCGAAGGAATAAAGGGGGAGAATGCTTGATCAGAATCCTGATGGTATGCCACGGCAACATCTGCCGCAGCCCCATGGCGGAATTCATTTTCCGGGACATGGCGGAAAAGCGCGGCCTGTGCGGGCGGTTTTACGTGGCCTCCGCCGCCACCAGCACAGAGGAAATCGGCAATCCGGTTTATCCGCCCGCCAAACGCAAGCTATATTCCCTGGGTATCGACTGCTCCGGAAAACGCGCCCGGCAGATGACGAAAGCGGATTATCAGGAGTACGACCTGCTGCTGGGCATGGACCGATGGAATATCAATAACATGCGCCGCATCTGCGGGGGCGACCCGGACGGGAAAATCCACCTGCTGCTGGAGCATTCGCCCAACCCGCGGGAGATAGACGATCCCTGGTACACCGGCGATTTCGACACCGCCTGCCGGGATATCCAGGAAGGCTGCGGGCAATGGCTGGACATGCTCAGCCACAGCGAACAATAAAACAGCGCCGTTCATTGCGAACGGCGCTTTTATACTAAATACCTTCTAAAAGATTGAAAGATTCGGGATGGATTTTTCGTCCTGGCTAAGCTGAACGAAGGGAGTCGTAGCAGCGCTACGTTGACCGGAG
>CADBKQ010000017.1 GCA_902795275.1 uncultured Eubacteriales bacterium
TACAGTCCAGCAGAATGAAGTCATACGGCTTGCCGATTTCGTTCAGCACCTGCCGCAGAATTGTTTCCCGGCTCATCACGTTCACCATGGACGCTTCCAACCCGGCCAGTTCAATGCTGGCCGGGAGAAGATCTACGCCTTCCTTCTGGTGCAGGATACCTTCATCCTCCGCAATGGGCTTATCCAGGATAACTTTCTTCATTAAATCTGTGATGGTCACAGGCAGCTGATCCGGCTGCGGATAACCTAAGCTAATGGTCAGGCTGCCCTGGGGATCTGTGTCAACCAGGAGCACCTTTTTCCCTTCCATGGCCAGCCCGATGCCTAAATTGGCGCACGTAGTGGTCTTGGTCACGCCGCCTTTTTGGTTCGCCAGGCAGATAATTGTTCCGTTCATGATTTTTCGCCTTTCCTTTGATATGAAAAAAGGCGCTCAAGGAATCAAATAATGATGCCTTGAACGCCTTTTTGTGCCTTGGGCTGTTTTCTGTTTTCTTGGTCTGAGCAGGTGTTTTTCGGGAATTATCCTCGGTTTCGTTCTGCTTTTGCTCACAAGCGGGGCAAACCTGCCGCCCTTCCGGGATCACTCTTCCGCAGATTACGCAGGTGTCTTCCATTACACTTCGCCCCTTTCATCATCAAAGGCTTTTTCCAGCAGATGAATGATAAACTCCCGGCCTTTCTGTGTCCATTGCGTGACGATGCACACCTTCTCCGTGCCGTTGCTGTACTTCCTGACGACAGTCACTGTGCGGGTGTAGCCCTTTCCATCATACCTGGCATAAAGCACCCATCCGTCATGCAGCCGATACTGAACCTTCTGTTCATGCAGAAACAGATTCAGAGCCCGCGCCGTTATTCCGCAGGATTTTGCGATGGTGGTCGTACTGTAGGTATCTGGGGCGTCCAGCACCCTGTCGTAGTAATCCACCTTGGGAGCCATCTCCAGGATGGATTTGCTTTGTCGGGCAACCTTTCCGTTCAGTTCATCCATCTTGCGGCTCTGCTTGTGCAGGACATCCCGCTGCAAGATCAGGGCGGCGTTGGCCCGCTCGATCAGATCACCCATCACTGCCATATCCTCTTTTTGAGCCGCCAGAGACGCGGACAATTCTTCATTTTCCTGAACTGTCCGCGCCAGGCGATTCCGGCAGCTTCTCAGTTCCCGTTCACGGGCTTCTGAAACGGCTTGCTCCTGGGCGATGAGCTTCTTCCGCAGCAGCTTTCCGATGGCGGTATGCTGTGTCAGACAAATTTCTTTCGCCACATCCGGGGTGAGCCAATGGTCGTGAAGATCATAGGGCATGGGAACGCCATCCGCACGTCGGACAATTTTGTCCGACGTTACATAATCCTCGCCTTCTTCGTATTCATTCTGGATACAAACCCTGGGGAACCATTTCCGATACGGCGTTTTTATTTGCAGCGCCTGATGGAGCATCCTGCCGGATACATAGCTGGGGTTTTCCTGCGCTGTCTCAAACTGAATCCTGCTCAGTTCGTTCATTTCCCATTCCTCCTATCTTTTTCTGGAAATGAAAAAAGGCGCTCAGAGGATTTTGCTTCTCTGAACGCCTTTAGTAGTGGAAGAAACCGTTATTCGATTGTGCTCTTGGTGGATGAATCGGTCGTGCTGGACAAACCGGCAGACTGCCTTGCCGTCATTCGCCGGTTCCATTTTCTGATCCGGGAGGACACCACTCGCCCGACCTCGCTGAATGGAATCCAGATGCCTTTGTTCCTGATTCTTTGGAATACCTTGTGGAGCAGCTTTCTTTTTTCCCGGTTCGTGATTGGCTGGCTGGTGTCCGCGGTCAACTTATCGTAATGGTACTTTGCATCCGCCAGAATCCATCGCTTTTGGACCTGGCTCAATTCACTCCACTTTTTGTTGACCTGGTAACTTCGACCATTCACAATCCTGATTCTCTTTTTTCTTCTCGCCATGACTTCCTCCTTCCTCAATTTAATACCTGGCTGAGTTCATCTGACTCTTGATGCTGTGATACGTGGGAATATATAAAAATAATGTCCAGACGAATCATCTGAACACTATTTTCTCTGAAATATTGGCTCATATTTCCAAAAAATGTTTTGTCTCTGATTTTACAAACCTCCTTTCCGAGACTGTTTTCTGCTGCTTTTCAAAGGTGGAAAAGGGATTGAATCAGCAGCGGCAAACGGCTCAAACCCTTGCGGCACAAGGCTTTTCCGTTTTGTCGCAATTATACCACCAGGGCATGGATACGCGACGTTGGCACTGCAAAATGGGGTAGATGTCAAAACAGTTTCCAATAACTTAGGCCACTCTACCACAGCTTTCACCATGGATAAATATGGACATGTGACAGAAACCATGATGAAGGACAGTGCCGACAAGATGCAGCGGTTCATCGAATCGCTCTGAAGTGCCCCGAATCGTTGAAAAAGATAAAGTGGGTACGAAAGTGGGTATAAAGCAAACAAAAAAGCCCAGGAGCCTTGTAATTCCTGGACTTTCTTGAGCGGAGAAGGAGAGATTTGAACTCTCGCTACGATTCACTCGTACTACTCCCTTAGCAGGGGAGCCCCTTCGGCCACTTGGGTACTTCTCCATTCAGCCTGCAAACACTTCCGAAGAGGAATGAAAATGGCGGAGAGAGAGGGATTCGAACCCCCGGTGCCTTTCGACATCACTGGTTTTCAAGACCAGCGCCATCAACCGCTCGGCCATCCCTCCGCGTCCTGTTCAAGACAGGTTTCCGGAAGCACTCAAACAGTATAGCATCAACCTGGGCAAATGTCAATCCCCTGCCGCAGAAAAAATAGGCGATGCAAGCAAAAGGGGCTGTTGCAGAATCGTTCTGCAACAGCCCCTGTTTTTCATGCGTCAGGTTATACCGCAACGTCCACATAGACGCCGGTTTCCACCTGATACAGCTTCCAGGTACCTTCATCGTTGAAGAAGGTGAAACGCTGGAACGTGGAAACGCCGTCCTTCACAGTGACAATTTCGATCTGGAAGGTCTGGCATTCTTTTCCGTTGATCGTCATGTTTGTCACAGGGAACTGGCCCAGCAGCTCATCGATGGTAATCTGGTCCTTGATCTCTTCCAGCAGAGCGCTGCCGTTTTCGGAGAGCTGGTCCTCATTCTCGCTGTAGCCCAGAGCGCACAGCGTCAGAATCAGCTGTTCCTGCGCGGGCAGGCTTTCGAGGACCTTGACCTGCTCTTCGCTCAGCACTTCTTCCATGGCGGGAAGGGAAATCTTCGTGTATTCCTGCTGTT
Source organism: uncultured Eubacteriales bacterium (assembly GCA_902795275.1). Taxonomy (GTDB): domain Bacteria; phylum Bacillota; class Clostridia; order Christensenellales; family Aristaeellaceae; genus RUG563. The sequence goes on from CADBKQ010000017.1 coordinate 3,267, forward strand.
CCAGATTCTCAGCCACGATCATGAGGGCATCTTCCATGACAGGCTGTTCGGAGGCTTTGACGCCAAGAACTTCCTCTTCTACGTCCACAGCCACATATGTCAGCACCTTCCTGGTCGCGGGCGCGGGTTCCACCGGCGGCTCGACTTCCAGGGGCAGGGCCGGAATCACGACCTGCTTACGGCTGAGTTCCTCTTCGCAGACGGTGCAGTACACGACAAGGTCATAGCTGCCGGCGTAACCGGGGCCAGCGGCGACGTAGTTTTCCTGTACCGCTGCACCGGGCTTGTGGGCTGCCATGGCATCGGCTACGGTATCGGTGGCGCCGCAGCGGCTGCACGTGGCGGTCTTGGTGCCTGCGGTGGTGCAGGTGGCGTTGCCGTCGCTCACATACGCGCCGAAGCTGTGGCCCAGGACGCTGCCCGGATCCGCCACGGTGTCGGTGGCGCCGCAGCGGCTGCACGTGGCGGTCTTGGTGCCGTCGGCGGTGCAGGTGGCGTTGCCGTCGCTCACATACGCGCCGAAGCTGTGGCCCAGCTTGGTGCCGGCCTTGGTGCGGGTATCGCCCTGCTTGCCGCAGGCGCACCAGCCGGTCTCGGTGCCGTCGGCGGTGCAGGTGGCGTCTTTATTGTACTTGTATTCGTAGACGTGGGTGTGCACTTTCAGGCCCAGCAGCATCGCGCCGCCGCGCAGCATCTTCATCAGGAAGCCGCCCTTTTCGTCCGTTTTCAGGTCTTTGGTCGCGGTCAGGGTGCTTTCGTCTTCAGCGTTGTAGTACACGCCTTCCAGCACTTCTTTTTCACTGTCGATGGTCACGCCCACGTTCACGTCCTCGCCCTCGTTGGCGGTGGCGTAGGTGGTTTCGCCGACCTTGACGGTGTTGCCCTTCGCGCCGGCGGCGGTCACCTTCTGGAGGAAGTCAGTGCTGATCTTCACGATGTAGTTGATGGAGGCTTCCAGGGCTTTGGTGGCTTCTTCGTTTACAGTGTCTGTGATGATGGGAGCCGGACGCTCTTCGTTGCCGGGCACGATATTCCTGTCCACGGCGACCGCCACATGGCCATCTTTGTTTTCTTCAGCAGCCCAAACGGTCAAGGTAGTATCCGCCACATCCATGGAGGCCTGCACATTGCCGTTCACAGCCTGGCTGGTAAGAACTTCGATGGCGTTGGTGCTGCCGGACACGGTGCCGTCCACCACGATATCCACGTCAGCATTATCATTCCGCACGAAGATACCTACGCCTTTTTCCTTGCCTTCGGCGGTCACGTCGCCAACCACGACCACGTCCGTTTCGGAGTCCTTATATGCGACCACATTGATGCCGGTTGCCTCGCCCTCGGCGGAAGTGGCGGTCACGTCGCCAACCACGGTCACGATGGCTTCGGCGCCATTATTTACATTCGCCATGACAGCTGTTGCCGTCCCATGTGCGCTGGCGGCAGTAATATCGCCGTCCACGTTCGTGGTTGCTTCGCCATCCATTCTGAACATATTGTCGTCGATATCCCGTCCGATCAGGTCACTCGCCTGGATATTGACGCCTGTTACGTCACCATTTCCTCTTGCGGTCACGCTGCCGGTTTCGGCATTTACTACGCCGCCGGATGCATAAGAATAGGCGCTAACGGCATTGCCGGTTTCCGCTTTCGCAGTGATATCGCCGGTTTCAACGTTTATTTCGCCCTGTTTGCGCACTCTGTTTCCGTCTTCATCAATGGTGGAATTGAAATTTGCTTCCATTCTGACGCCGTTTGCCCCTCCGGCTGCGCCATTCGATGTGACGGTCACATCGCCTGCTTTCACGTCGCTTGTGCCGCCGCGTGTCCAGGTGGAAATACCCATTGTATAGGCGTATCCATTATCGTTTTTATCTGTGGAGGTAACGTCCACATTCCCCACATTAACAATAAGGGCAGTGTCCATGTTTTCAGAGCGTGCGACAACGCCGTTCGCGGGGGTGTAAGTGTCTTTGGCCGTTCCGTCTTCACGCTTGTCAATTTCGGCACTGACGGTCACATCGCCCGCGGTTACCTGCCGCTCTGTGCCTGGATCCGCGTTCCAAATCTGAACGTTTATCCCGGTTGCGGAACCAGAACGAACGCCCTCGTCGTAAATATCCTCTCCGGTTTCCTCATCGGTTCCCACATGTTCCCTGACAGTTTCCCCGACGCTTTGACTGGTAACAGTCACATCTCCTGCTGTGACGTTCGTCTTTCCTCCTTGTCCGCCTTCAATAATACCCGTCGCATTGACCGGACTGTCTTCAGAAGCGGCAGACACCGTCACGTCGTCCGCCTTAACAGCAACTTCACTGCCGCTGTTGGAGGTATTAGCAGCAATGCCGGTTGCTCCTCCGTTTTCAGAAGTGGCGGTCACGTTGCCCGCTGTAACGGTGGTGCTGCCGGGGCCGGCAGATACAACTTCATCTTTTTCCTCGTCATAATTCTGTTGTTCGTAAGCTCTCGCGTTGATGCCTGTCGCCGTAGTATTTTCGGCGTTCACGGCAATGTCCATCGGGTTTTCATCCGTGCTCGCATTTGCGTATATGGCGTTGCCGCTGTTTTCGCTTTCACTCGCAACGTTCCCGACGTTCACAAGAACGGCTTCAGGGGGTCTTCAAACGTTTCCCCGTTTCGCTGTCCACCGCAGGAACGTAATTGCCGGAAATCGTAATGCTGAGGCTTTGAGTATAAGCCACGGTCTCGGTATAGCCTTCGGGGCTGACGGGATTGCCATCGTTGTTAAGCACAGGCGCCCAATCCGCGATATCGGCGTGCCACATATAGGCAATGCCGTCTTCGATTTTGATATCGCCATCCTTTGGCAATTCACGGCCTTGCCAGCTGACTATAACAACCTGCGTCTCATCCCCCGCGTCCACGGTGGCGGCGGTTCCGTTCACGGTCACGGTCGGTTCGTCCGCCAATGCGGGCAGCCATTGAAGTGACATTGCCAGCGCCAGAATCAGCGCCAACAGCTTTTTCCCCTGCTTATTCATTTCTCCCTGGCTCCTTTTTTCAGATTGACGGCTTTCCACCGCCTTAATCAACTTCTTTATTTTACCAAAAATAGAAATTTACACAAGTAATTTCATTGCAAAATTGCATCACTTTGTTTGTATTTTCAAAACACTTTTCTAACTTTTTTGAAACAATTAACTCAACAAGATAACAAAAAGCCGGGGAAACTCGCTCCCCGGCCTATACTTTTGACAGATTGCTGGCTTGGATTGATCAGATTTCGCCGTCGTGGCCGCCGCCGAACTGCATGATCTCCATGATCTTGTAGCGGTCCATTTGCAGGTGCTTTTTCATGGTCAGCGCTTCCTCGATGGGGATTTCCACGATGCCGCCTTCCTGGGTGCCGATGACGCAGTTGCCGCGGCCTTCCGCGAAGGCCATGACGGCATGGTAGCCCATGCGGGTGGCGGTTTCGCGGTCACGGCCGGTGGGCGCGCCGCCGCGCTGGATATGGCCGATGACGGTGATGGTGGGCTTGATGCCCAGCGCTTCCTGAATCTTGTCGCCGACCTCCTGAGCATGGCCGGCGCCCTCGGCGACCACGACCATGAAGTGGGTGTAACCCGCCAGCTTGGCGCCGCGGATGCGCTCGATCACGTTCTGTTCAAAGCTCTCCACGTGCTCAGGCACCAGCACGGCGGTAGCGCCGACGGCGGTGCCGACGTACAGGGCCAGGAAACCGGCGTTGCGGCCCATGACCTCCACCACGGAGCAGCGCTCGTGGGACTGCATGGTGTCGCGCAGCTTGTCGATGCACTCGATGGCAGTGTTGCAGGCGGAGTCAAAGCCGATGGTGTAGTTGGTGCAGCCCACGTCGTTGTCGATGGTGGCGGGTACGCCGACCACCGGTATGCCCAGGCGGGACAGTTCCAGCGCGCCGCGGAACGTACCGTCGCCGCCGATGGCCACGATGCCTTCCAGACCCAGCATCTTGCAGGTGTTCACGGCCTTTTGCCGACCTTCGGGATTCATGAATTCTTCGCTCCGCGCGGTATACAGGATGGTGCCGCCCTTGGAAAGCAGATGGCCCACGTTCGCTCGGGTGAGCTGGATAAAGTCGCAGTTGATCAAGCCCTGCCAACCGCGGCGGATGCCGATGCATTCAATGCCGTTGGCCAAAGCGGTACGCGCTACGGCGCGGACTGCCGCGTTCATGCCGGGCGCGTCGCCGCCGCTCGTTAAAACACCGATTCTCTTGATCTTTGCCATGTTGAATCCACTCCTTTTTCATTCTGTCGGGGATTGGCGCCTCTCTTTTTTGTCAAGCGGCGGCGCGTTGGGGAACCTTTCAAAGATACGGAAACCGGGAGACCTGCTGCCTTTTTTCGCATTATAGCATAACTTTTTTTAGAATTCAATCATTGATTTTCCGAGAAAACCGCACGGACGTAAAAGTTTTTATTTTAAATAACGGGGAGTTTTCTGGGGGAAACCATTCTTTGGATGCCAAAGAATGGTTTCCCCCAGACCCCCTTCCAAGAAAACAATAATATCATTCCACATAATCTGAACACTTGTCGAAAAAATGTGCTGTTTATTTGTCTTTCTCGGAAGGGATCTGGGGGAACCGCTCTTTGGACGCCAAAGAGCGGTTCCCCCAGAAAAACGTAATTTCACAAAGTACTTGCCGGATCAGTCGATCCGCAGGATGAGGCGCAGGATATTCTTTGCCGCTTTTTCCATATCCTCCCGGGTCAGCGCACCCTTTTCGACGGCCTGCAGCAGCCGGTCTGGGAAGCCGGTGGCCATCTTCATGTCGTTGCCCGCGGCCACTTCTTTGTAATGCTCGCCCAGCGTCCACCAGTCGCTGGTCACCATGCCGTCAAAGCCCCATTCGTCGCGGAGGATGCCGGTGAGCAGGTCGCTGTTTTCGCTGGCCCGGTGGCCGTTGACGATGTTGTAGCTGCTCATGAGGGACCAGGGATGGGCTTCCTTCACCAAGATCTCAAACTGCTTGAGATAGATTTCGCGGATGGCGCGCTCCGACGCCCGGGAATCGCAGCTGCGGCGGTTGGTTTCCTTGTTGTTCAGGGCGAAATGCTTGGGCGTGGCCGCGATGTGATTGCTCTGAACGCCCTGGATGAGGCCCGCGGCCTGCTTGCCCGCCAGCAGCGGGTCTTCGGAATAATACTCGAAATTCCTGCCGCAGAGGGGATTGCGGTGGATGTTCACGCCGGGAGCCAGCCACACCATGATGTTGTTCTCCTTGGCTTCCAGGCTGGCCGCCGCGCCGACCTCAAACATCAGCTGCCGGTCCCAGCTGCTGCACAGCAGCGTGGCGCAGGGGAAGGCCGTGGTGGTTACGCCCAGGCCGGGATTGAAACGGATGCCCGCCGGGCCGTCCGCCGTCATGATATTGGGAACACCGTACACCGGGTTGTTGCCGTAGCCGAAGGTGTTGGCCAGGCCCATATTGGGCTGGCCGCCCAGCAGGCAGGCCAGGTCCTCCAGGGGAAGCGCGGCGACGAAATTCTCCAGGCTGATCTTGCCCTCGGCCACGTCCCCCAGCTTCATGCCGTCGCCCAGGCCGAAGTTCTTGAGCCGCGGCACGGCGCGCATTTCGGGGGAGGAATTGTTCTCCGCGTCGGTCATGGGCGGCAGGGCGGAAGCGGTGAAATCGTTGCAGGGCGCGGTGGGAAGCGGTTCAAAGGAACCGTCCGCCAGCATCCTTTCCTTCAGGCAGGTGGGCGTCATGCGGGCGGTGAGCTGCTCGGTGATCCGATCCTCGTTCAGCGTCCAGGTTTCGGAGGCGTATTTCCCTTCCCGCACGCTGGTGCCGATAAAGAACCGGTATTCGCCCGCTTCCAGCATCCACGCGGACTTGGCGACCTTTCCCAGGTCGTCGTAGCTGGCCATCTGGGAAAGCGGAAAGCGGATGGTCACCAGCTCGGACTCGCCGGGAGCGAGAAGGCGGGTTTTGCGGTATCCGGCCAGCGCCTTGGCGGGCTTGCCCAGCTTGCCCTGGGGCGCGGTGAAATACACCTGCGCCACCTCGCGGCCCGGGACATCGCCCACGTTGGTCACCAGCACGGTGGCCTCCGCTTCGTCTTCGAGGATGGAGACCTTTTCCTGCGACAGGGCGAAGCGGGTGTAGCTGAGGCCGTAGCCAAAGGGATACACCACCTTCTCCGCCGCGCCGGGAAGGGTCTCGAAATAGCGGTAGCCCACATAGATGTCCTCGGTGTAGTCCACATAATCGTCGCTGTCGTAAAAATGCGTGCAGCCGGGATAGTCTTCCAGATCTTTGGCGTAGGTGTCTGTCAGCTTGCCGCAGGGAGAGAACAAGCCCATCAGCAGCTCGGCTTCCGCGCAGCCGCCCTCCATGCCGCCCTGGAAAGCCATCAGCAGGCCCTGAATGCGGGGATTGTCCCGGAAGCAGGCAGTCTCCACCATGCCGCCCACGTTCAGCGCCACGATGGTTTTTTCAAATGTCTTGCTGACTAACTCCACCATCCGGCGCTCAGCGTCGGAAAGGTAAAAATCGCCCCGCTCGAACAGCACGTCGCTCATGCTCACGGTGTCGCCGGTGACGGGCTCCTGCCGGGTGATTTTCGCCCGGGGGGATTTGCGATCCCAGCCCTCGCCGGAAAAGCGGCTGAGAGAAATGACCGCCGTGTCGGTAAAGGCCCGGGCTTCCCGGAGCAGCGCGTCCGGCACCTCCGGTTCCGCCATCATGCCGGGAGCCCAACCCGCCGCGTACTGGGCGGCCACATAGTCCTGATAATACTGCACCGTGCCGGGATACACGCTGTCCGCCCCGATGACCTCGGCAAACCCGTCATAGATATTCCGGATATAGGGCGTGGTCACGTCGCCGCTGCCGCCGCCGCCCTTCACATAGTCGATGGTAGCTTTGCCGAACAGCGCCACCTTGCATCCGCGGTCCAGCGGCAGCGCGTTTCCTTCGTTCTTGAGCAGCACCATGCCTTCCCGCGCCGCCCGGCGGGACAGGGCGATGTGCTCCTCCTCCGCGGTGACGCGCCTGCCGTCTTTGCCCAGCGGGATGCCGGGGAAGAACCGCGAGCGAATCCATTTTTCCATAGGTTTTCCTCTCCTTCGTTTTTATGGGTATGAGATAAAGCTTGACCGGGAATTGATTCTGTTGCCTGTTTCCGCCCGGCGCGCTGCGCCGCGCCTCAAAAAGCAGCCTCCTTTTCTGAAATATACTATACCAGAAGCGCCTGAAAATGGCAATGGGGAGGCTTGAATAAACCAGGACATCCGCATGAATGAACAAATCCAAAAGGCTTCCCCTTGAGGGGGGCCGAGCGCCCGGAAATGAGTCCAGTGGACTCATTTCAGCGGAGGCCGGGCGGCAGCCCTGGATGCTGTCAGGCGAAGCCTGACTGATGAGGTGTTTTTTCCATTCCTTGATTCCAGCCGCCGGATGGGAAAACCGCCGCCGGTGAATCCGGCGGCGGCTTTTATGTTTGATCAGGTTGTTATTGATTATTCCGCTTTGGGCGCGAAGAAGGTCAGGGGCGTCGCGCCGGTCATGGCGTCGGCGGCCAGCAGGGTCAGGGGCACGTCTTCGATGCTCAAGGTGGTGAATTCACCGGTGCGGCCGCTTTCGGTCACATAGGTGAAGGTGAGGGCGTGATGCGCGTCGGCGTCCGCGGGGATGGACTTGATGACCAGCTTGCTTTCGCCGTTGGCCAGGCCGTCGCCCACCAGGTTTTCGCCCTTTTCGCCGGTGGCGTTGAAGGCGATGTACAGTTCCTTCACGGTTTCGCCGGTCTGGTTGTACACTGTGTAATGGCCGGTCTGGATGCCCGCGGCCACGTTGGCGGCGGCGATGATGCCCTTGAGGTAGCCCAGGGTGTCGGCCAGAGTCGCGCCGGAGATCACGTCCACGCCCGCGGCATCGGCCTTATCGGCGGCGTAGGCTTCCAGCTCGGCAATGGTCTTGCCGACCACGAAGGCTTCGATGGCCTGCCAGCTGGCCACGATTTCCTGGGTGGCGCCGGCCTTGGCGGCCATGTTGCCGGAGTAGTAGGCGTTGTTCACGCGCTTGGAGCCCAGCACTTTGCCGTCTTCGCTGCCAACGATGTTGGCGCCGAATTTGTCGTTGCTGTTGGGTACGCCCACAACGCCTTCGCCGCTCATGACCTGGAATTCATCGATCCAGGCGGCGGCAACGGTGTCGCCCTGCACGGCGGCGGTGATCACGGCGAAGCACTGCGCGCCGTGGGCGGCGCACTGCACCTGGCCCAGCTTCACCGGGGCTTCCTCAGCCACGGCGGCAAAAGAACAAAGCGCCAAAACAGAGACAAGAACCAAAGCAAGGATTTTTTTCATCGTTTTATCCTCCTTTATTTGAGCTTTTCGCTCTTGCCTGTATTATACAGTTTTTCTTTTGTATTTTCAATTGATAAATTCTGGTATTCGCAGATTTCACAGTTCATTCACAAACGGTAAGGCAAGGCTAATCTATTGCTGCCAGTAGTTAATATGATAAAACTGTGTCCGGGGCAGATCTGCGATGGACGAACACACCGTTTTCCGTGATCACGCAGGGAAGGAAAACGTCTTCGTCGCCCATGGGAATATCGTCCCTCAGCATCCGTTCAAAGCAAAGGCAAAAAGCATTTTCAGCGTGTCCCGCCAGAAACCGGTCATAGTATCCGCCGCCGTGCCCCAGGCGTTTTCCGTCTTTGGAAGCGCAGACGCAGGGAACAAGCGTCAGATCCAGTTTGTCCGCCGTGATTGTTTCGGCGCATTCAACCGGTTCCGGAATGCCGTAAGCGCCGGGCAGGAGGCCGGACAAGTCTTTGATACGCACGGCGAGCATTTCGGAGCGGCCCTGGCATTTGGGCACATAGACCCGCTTGCCTTCTGCCAGCGCGGTTTTCAGGATGTCCAGGGTAGCGGGCTCTTTCGGCATGCTGATATAAAGAAAGACGCTTTTCGCCCGCTGATACTGGGGCAGGGCCAGCGCCTTTTTCTGGATGGCCGCGCCTGCCCGTGCAGTATAATCTTCGGGCAGCGCTTCCTGTGCCTTCAGCATCGTTTTCCGCAGTTCCTTTTTTCCGTCCATGGCCTCTCCCCCATCTTCATTCAGGGTCTCTTCCGAAAACCTCCCACTGGGTCAGGGCGGGGAAAGCGGAAGGGTCACCGCTTTTGATCAGGCGCTCCAGCCGGATCCAGCGGATGGTCCGCTCGCCCAGGGAAACAAACTGCCTGTCCCCCGTTTTCAGCAGCGGGAAAGAAACCTCCCCGCCGTCCGACAGCGCCGCGCAGCCGCTGACCCAATATGCGTCGTGGGGAAAGTCCGCCCGCAGGGTCAGGGCCATGGCGTCCACGGACACGTCGCGGCCAAAATCCAGCAGGCACCAGGCGTCCGCCCGGGCGCCGATGCCCCAGCTCTGGAAGGGCCATTCGCCGTGGAAGGTGTTCAGCCGAAGGCCGTCGATGACATTCCGGGCGCAGAAGCAGGCCTCATTCCGGGTTTCCACGTTGGCGGTGCAATGCGGAAAAAAGTCCGTATCCCCTCTCAGATCGGCGGGGTTCAGGGCCAGGTTGCGGCGGCAGGCCGTTTCTTGCCGGGTCATGGCCCGGGCGGAAATGATGTGCCTGCCCGCTTCAAAAGCGCCGGGAGCATAGGCCAGCCGGTGCTCGCCCGCAGGCACGGTCCAGGTCATTTTCCCATGGGGCAGGTACACCTCTCCCCCGGGCAAAGCCTGATCCATCTGCGTCCACAGGTGCTTTGGGCCGGTGATGACGATCCGGTCCCCGGGCTGATAGACCCGGTCCGCGCACAGCAGCGCTTCTTCTTCATGGGAAGCGGCGGCCAGCACGTCGCCCGCCGCGTTCATCAGCTGAATCGCAATCATCCGTTTCTCACCGCCAGAGCATGGGATCGGAGCCGCGCAGCTTGGCCAGCGCCTCCGTCAGGAAATAGTCGCCGTAGGTGATGTTGGTGTGGCGGCCCGCGCCGTCGTCGTGATAGCTGGCGGTGCAGCGCGTCAGAAGGCCCAGGCGCTGATCTGTCCAGTCGCAGCAATGATCCAGCAGCCCGTCCGTCAGGCGAAGGGCGGCGGCCCGGTACGCTTGGTTTTCCGTCAGCTTTTCCAGCTCCAGCAGCCCGCAGGCGGCGATGGCCCCGGCGATGTTGTCGATGCGCTCCTCGCTGTCCGGCTGGCAGAAATCGCAGTCCGTCAGCCCGTCGGGCCGGATATGGCGGATGAAGTTTTTGGCGATTGTTTCCGCCGCTTTCAGGTATTCCGGCTTTTCCGCGTTCATATAGGCCAGGGTAAAGCCGTACAGGCCCCAGGCCTGGCCCCGGCTCCACTGGCTTCCCAGGGCGTACCCCTGCCCCGCGTGCTCCCGCACACGGCGTCCGGTCAGGGGATCGAATTCGATGATGTGGCTCACGGAACCGTCGGGCCGCAGAAATTCCCGCAGCGCCGTTTGGGCGTGAATGTCCGCCACATGAGCAAAGCGCGGATCCCCGGTCTGGCGGCTGGCCCAGTACAGCAGGCTCAGGTTCATCATGCAGTCGATGATGGCGAAGCCCGCCTGGCTGGGATGGTTCCAGGCCCGGATGAAGCCGGCGGGATTGAAGCGCCCCATCAGCAGGCTGGCGGCGTGCAGCGTATCCTGCCGGGCCTGTTCATTCCCCGTCAGCTTCCAGTCCGCGCCCGCGGAGAGCAGGTACATAAAGCCGACGTCGTGGTTCAGATGAATGAACACGCGCATTTCCTCCGCCAGCAGCGCTTCCGTCCGGCGGGCTTCCTCCAGGAAAAAGGCGTCCCGGGAGGCGGCGTAAAACTGCCACATCAGCCCCGGCCAGAACCCTCCCGTCCACCAGCCGTTTCCGTCGTAGGGCGAGGGAATCCACCGGCCGTTTTCGCTTTTATACGGGATCATGTTTTCTTCCGCCGCCAGCGGCGCGGTGCGGCGGAATTTTTCCATGGCCTGCTGAAAGGCCTGTTCATAACGATTCTGCAAGGTCTTTCACCTCCTGCGGAACGGATGCGGGGGGTAAATCCCCGGCGTCGGAAAACACGGCGCAAAGAAGCGTGGTCTCCCCTGCGGGCAGGTCTGCGCGCAGGGTGGGCAGCACGGTGCGGGCGTACATCAGATTGGTATTGGGTTCGGGATGGATCACTTCTCCCGCGCCGTAGCCCCGCAGCGCGAAGATGGCGCTGGTGCCGTATGCGCCGTGGGCCAAGGCGAAATCGCCGCCCGCCGCAAGAGAAGAAGCAATCCTGTCGCAGGGGCGCGCGCCTGCCCAGTCCTTCCGCACGGCGAACGCCCCTTCCGCCGCTTCTAAGGGGAAGTCGGCCCGGATCACGTGCTTTCGTATATGCCACATGCCAACGGGCGCGATCACCGTTTCGATGCGCACGCCCTCCATGGGCGACCAGGAAAAGGCGATGCGATCCTCCGAGAGGGAAAAGCTGTCGCAGCCGCTGCGGCTGTGCCACAGGCACTTGCCCGTGCGCTTCACCGCCAGCATGGAATCGAACGCGCCTTTATTCAGCGTGGTGGCCTCCTTCACGATGGAGAAGGCGAACTGGGTGGAATAGGCGAACTTCTCGTATTTTTCATCCTCGTGCATGTGTTCCCAGGCGTGGTTTCCGGCGGTGTAGGCGATCACCTGGCGGTTTTCGGCGTCCCGGGTCAGCAGCAGGCGCACCTGCTCGTCCAGGAATTTTTCCGGGGGACGGTACGGTTTTTCCTCCGCCTGCCAGAAGGGATGCTCGGGCGGCAGGGCCAGCGCCAGAAAGGATTTCATGCTCCAATAGGGAGAGCCCGGGGCGTTGTAGCCCTCGGCGGCGCAGAGGTTGGGGTAGCCGTAACCCACGGTCAGCGCGCCGCCCCGGTCGAAGATGGGCATGCGGAACCACCAGCGCATATTTCCCAGCAGCAGCCCCTTGATCTCTCCCCAGTCCAGCCCCGGCGCGGTGACTCCCGCGAAGGCCATGGCGGAGAAGAAGCAGCTTTGGGCGAAGCGGTAGGTCAGGCTGCGGCCATAGGGAAGCGCCCGGCCTTCCCGGTCAAACCAGCAGGCGAAGCGCGGGGCGATGAGCTGCGCCCGCTGAATCATGCGCCGGCATCGGGCGTCGTCCCTGCCTTCCATGGCGGCGGCGTACACCAGGCTGTAATAATGGAAAGCCCACAAGGTGTAGTAGTCCCGCTTGGTAGGATAATCGAAATACCAGCCGTCGCCCACATAATGGCTTTCCATCATGTCCAGGTCCTCCCGGAGACGGTTTTCGTCCGCCGGCCTGCCCACCTTCCGGAAGCCCAGGTTCACCAAAATGCGGAAAAAGCGCCAGTTATTCTTGGGCATATCGAAGCGGTTGATCTGATCCAGCCAGCGATACAGGTTGTCCCGCTGGGCGGGCGTCAGTTCCCCGTACAGCCTGTCCGGCACGAAACACAGGCCCACGCCCAGCACGGCCATTTCCACCATGCGCTGGTCGTAATCCCCGATCACGCCCCAATATTCCGGGCCGTCCGGGTCGGTGCCGTGGATGATGCCTTCCTTCCACAGCGCCCAAAAAGGCTCCGCCTCCGGGCATTTGCCGATCAGCATCGGCACCAGCGCCCACAGCACCCGGGAAAAGCCCTCCATGCCCGCCACGTCCTCGGGATAATGGGCGCTGCCTTCTCCCACGATCATCCGCGCTTTTCCGGGCGTCAGGCAGGAAACCAGGGGCTGTATCAGGTCCACCGCGGCCCGGACCATATCCTGCCGGGTGATCAGGGGATTGTTCTCAACGGGATTCATGGATCGTCCTTCTTTCTCACGGTCAATTCCAGGCTGAGGCTTTCCGCTTCCGGGGCCGTCAGGCACACGCGCCACAGGCGGCCCGGAAAGCTCCCCGCCATGCGCGGGTCCTCTACGGGAACCGCTTCCGCCGCGGCCTGCCATTGCGCCGGGAAGCGCATGCGGATGCTTCCGGCAGCGAGTTCTCCCGGCCCGAAGGCAGGCTCGTTCCGCAGCAGGAACACCCACTGGACACGGCCTCTCCCCCACATCTGAATCCGGTCCCGGAGGGTGAAGCCGTCGCAGCTCAATGTCATTTCCCTTTGCAGCGCGCGCAGGCCCGCTTCCGGCCCGTAAGCGCCCGCCATGTCCAGAGCCAGGCCGTCCGGCAGGCTCCGCATGTCCCGGGCGGCGAAGCCGCGGCCGGGCAGCTGCTCGCAGCCGTTGACCAGCGGTACGTTATGGTAAGCCGACCGGGTGTTCCACAGGGTATAGCGCCTGTCGGAAAAAGTCGCTGCGGTGTAGCGCATGCAGCCCGCGTCCACGATCTCGGGTTGGCCTTCCGCATACAGCATGAAGGAGCCCACGTCGTTGTGATTGTGGCTCTCCCCGTTGTGTCCGCCCTTGCAGCACAGGGTCATGCCCGCCCGATGAATCACCCGGAGCTGCAAATCCGGCAGCCAGGCGTCCTCCGGGGCGGCGGGGGCGGCGGCGCTTTCGGGCGCGGGATGAAACAGCGCCCTCAGCAGCCGGGAGAAATGGGGCACGTCGCTGAGCTGGGAGAGCGCCGGGCCGCGCAGGAACGCGCCCAGGGCAGCCAGGGCGGGATCGCCCAGCTTTTCCCCGGCCAGCTGCAGCCGTTCCCCGGCCATCACGGGCCGGGCGTCGCAGTCCGCGAAGTTGACGAACCAGCCGCCGCCCAGCGCCGCCTTCCGGGGGAAGGAGAGGATGTTCCTGATCTTGCTGTTTTCCCAGAAGGCGAGTCTGCTGCCGGTGACGGTTTCCAGCAGCTCCAGGCAGTCCAGCAGCGCGCCGCCCGCCATGTTCCAGTAGCCAACGCCTTCATCGCAGCCGCCGTCCTCCGGCACGCAGTCCAGCCACCGGTCCAGCATGCCGCAGGCCCGCACCAGCAGGGCCGGCAGGGCGTCCCGATCCTGCGGATACAGGCATGCGCTCAGCATGACGTTGGAAACGATCCAGGGCGTCCAGTTGCACAGATCCTTCCGCCGGAAACCCATCCACCAGAAATCGTCGTTCTCCATGAAGGGCGTCAGCACCCGACGCCGGATCTCGTCTTCGATGCGCCGGGTCAGGATCGGGGCAACGCCGTCCAGCCGCCTGCCCAGCAGCCGCCGGATGAGGGACAGGATCATGGCTGTCTGGGCGGAAAACAGGTCAATATAGGGCCTGCCGATGTCGGGCAGCGGGTATTCCGCCGACGGCGGCGCGCCGGGAATGGGGTTGACGTTGTGGGCGGAAATCACCCAGCTGCTTTCCTCGCAGACGCACCACACGCCGTCGATCACATCGTCCAGGTATGCTTCCGCGCCCAGGCAGCAGGCCAGCGCCGCAACGCACAGCTTCCGCCGCCGGAAGAAATACGGGTCTTCATCCGCCTGCCGGCTGCCTGTCCGGACGAAGGCCAGGAAATCCGTGGCTTTGCGCATGGGGTAAGGAAGGGAAGCGTACCGCTGCGCTTCCCGCAGGATCTCTTCTTTGCCCGCGGGGGATACGCCCTGCCACGCCGCCTGGTCTTCCGCGTCCGGATACAGGGCGGACAGGGCTTCCGGGCGCAGCGCGGCAAACGCGGGGTTCAGCTTGCATTCGGAAAACATGCGCGACCTCTCTGCTGTTCAGTTGTTCTTACCCTTTCAGGCCGCTGGTTGCGATGCCCTCGATGAAGTACCGCTGCAGGGCCAGGAAAACCACGGACACGGGGATCAGGGAAACCACGGAGGCTGCCATGATCAGGTGGTAGTCGCTGGAATTTTCCTGGATGAACCGGCGCAGGCCCACCTGAATGGTTTTGTTCTGGTCCCGGGTCAGGTAGATCATGGGGCCCATGTAGTCGTTCCAGGTACCTACGAAGGTAAAGATCACCAGGGTGGCGATGGCGGCGGTGGACAGGGGCAGCATGATGCGGGCCCAGATGCCGTACTCGCTCAGCCCGTCCAGCCGGGCCGCTTCGCACAGCTCGGTGGGGATGCTCTGGTAGAACTGCCGCATCAGGAATACGCCGAAGGCGGAAAACGCCTGCAGCACCACCATGGCCCACAGGGTATCGTAAAGGCCGATGGAGCGCATCATGATGAACTGGGGCAGCATGTAGGCCTGCCACGGCACGGCGATGGTGGCGATATAGCACAGGAACAGCACGTCCCTGCCCCGGAACTGCAGCTTGGCGAAGGCGTAAGCGGCGAAGGAGGAAGTGAGCGTTTGCAGCAGGGTGACCACGATGGCGATGAAGGCGGTGTTTTTGAAATAGGTCAGCAGAGGCACCTTCTGCCAGATCAGGGAGTAATTCTCCCAGCGGAAGGTTTCGGGAATCCACTTCATGGGATAGGAAAAGACCTCCCGGTCCAGCTTCAGGCTGGATGAGATCATCCACACGAAGGGAATCAGGGTGAACAGGGCCAGGGCGATGAGCAGAAGATAAATGATCACGCGCGCGGCAATGAGCAGCGCGGGATGATCCCGGTGAATCGCGCGTTGGGTCAGGGGCTGATCCATGATGTTTTTCCTCCCTTCGTCAGTCATTGGAGAATTTCTTCTCGGAACGGAACTGGATCACCGTGATCACCAGCACGATGACCAGCAGGATCATGGAAATGGCGCTGGCCTGGCCGTAGCGGACCTTGGTGAAGGCTTCCTCGTAAATGTACGTGACCAGCATTTTGGTGGAGCGGCCTGGGCCGCCGTCCGTCATGATGGCCACCACGTCGTAGATCTTGAAGCAGGAAATGATCATCATGATGGAAACGAAGAAGGTGGTAGGCCGCAGCTGCGGCAGGGTCACGTGCAGGAACTGCTTCCATTTGCCCGCACCGTCCACGGTGGCGGCCTCCAGCAGCTCGCGGGGCACGCCCTGCAATGCAGCCAGGTAAATGACCATGTAATAGCCCATGTTGCGCCACACGCTCACCAGGATGATGGACCAGATGGCCATGCCGCTGTCCGCCGTCCAGGATTTGTTGAAGGTGCTGCCCAGGGCCATCAGGAACTGGTTGATGGGGCCGTCCTTCATCAGCATGAAGGACCAGCAGACGCAGATGGCCACCATGGAAGCCACGTAGGGGAAGAAGAAAATCGTGCGGAAAGCCACCGCGCCTTTGATTTTGTTCAGCAGCATGGCCAGGGCCAGGGCGCTCAGAATGGTCAGCGGCACGGTGACGGCCGTGTAGAACACGGTGTTTTTCAGCGCGATGCCCAGATCCACCCGGTTGAAGAAATATTCCAGGCCGTTCTGGGCGACCTTCTTGGTGTTGAAAATGACTGCGTAGTTCTGAAGCCCTACGAATTTGAGCCGGGAAATGTCGCCGCCGTTCCATTCAAACAGCGACAGCGCGATGGCGAACAGCACCGGCAGCAGCGTGAAAATGGCGAAGCCCAGAAAATTCGGGGCCAGGAAGGAGTAAGCGATGAGCGTGTTTTTCCGTTCCAGCCGGCTGGCTTTCAGCCGGGGTCCGGACGGGCTTTTCGCAGTCATGAGGATCACATTCCTTTCGTCGGTTTGGCCGTCCGCCTGTTTTCCCATGACCGGCGCGTGCCGAGCATGGGAAAACAGGCGTATGTCTCCGGGAGAAAAAAAGCAGGGAAGGCAAGCGCCTTCCCTGCCTTGCGGCGAGATTACTCGAACAGCTCGGCCACGCGCTCGTTCATTTCCTGAATGCCTTCTTCAGGGGAAATTTCACGGGCCATGATCATGCTGTGCTCTTCGTTCACGATGGTCTTGATGTCGGCCACCTTCTCCGCCACGGGCCACTCCATGCCCACGAAAGCGGGGATCAAAGCGCCCTTGCTGGTTTCGTCGGTGGGGAAGCCTTCCACGGAGGACATGGCGGCGGCCACTTTCTCGGACACGTAAGCGGGACGGGCGCCAACGGAAGCGGTAGCGGCGGCGCCTTCTTCACCGCCCAGCCAGGAGATGTAATCCCAGGCCAGGTCTTTGTTTTCAGACTTGGCGTTAATCATCGCGCCGGTCAGGTTGCCGAAGGAAGAGCCGGCCTTCACGCCCTCGGCGTGGGGAACGGCGGCAATGCCCCAGTTGAAGTTGCAGGTGCCTTCCTTGTTGTAGTTGATCAGGGTGGACACATACCAGTAGCCCATGGGCAGCATGGCAATGTTGCCATTGGCGAAGGCGGCGCTGTAATGCAGGCCGGCGGCCTTCAGTTCGGAGTAAGCCATGCAGGCGCCCGCGTCTTCCAGTTTCTGATACAGCTGATAGAAGTAGAGCAGGTCATCGTAGTTCCGGTCGGCCAGAGTGTTCACGCCGTCAGCCACGGTCCAGTTGACCACGGCGGACAGCCAAGTGTGGTAATGGGTGCCGTAGTTGCCGTCGCCGGTGAGCTTGATGGCCAGGTCGGCGTATTCGTCCCAGGTCATATCGTTGGTGGGATAGGCGACGCCTGCGGCGTCAAACAGGTCTTTGTTGTAGTAGAGCACCCAGAAGTCGGAGCGGAAGGGCACGGCGTACAGCTCGTCTTCCACGCAGTAGTTCTTTTCGGTGCCCACGAAGCCGGACAGGTCATAGCCGGTCTTTTCCACATAGGCGTTCAGGGGCTCGGCAAAGCCCTGGGCCTGCCACTTGATGATGTCGTCCAGTTCCTTCACCATGAACACGTCGCTCTTGTCGCCGCCGGAGAGCATGGTGGTCGTTTTGATGGCGTAGTCCTGAGAAGCGACATCCACATATTCGATGGTCACGCCGGGATGGGAGGCTTCATAGGCTTCCTTCTGGGCGATCAGGTAGGGGGTGGTGGTGGCGTCCCAGGTCACAACGGTCAGGGTCTTGTTGTCCTCGGCGGCAGCAAAGCCGACGCAGGAAAGCAGCAGGATACCGGAGAGCAGAAGAGCAAGCAGCTTTTTCATGTTCAGGTCCTCCTTCAAATTTTTATCGAAAACGGATGCCCGTTTTGATACGTGAAAATGTTTTCAGTCCATGCCGAGGGCGCTTTCCCTCATTTGTGTTTCCGTGTATTATTATATCCCAAATTCCGTATGTGTCAAGACCTAAATTGAAAAAATATGAAAAATAAAAATGTAAACAGATGAAAATAAGTGAAAATATTTTCAGTTTCCTATTGAAAACGGCGGCGGGAGATGGTATAATGGAATAAACATGATCGCAGCTTGATCACGGGATGAACGGCTCATCCCGTCGCCCGGGGAGGAACATGCCATGAATGAAAAGCATCCCACCATCGTGGACGTGGCCGAGCAGGCGGGGGTCTCCATTGCCACGGTGAGCCGCGCCCTGTCCGGAGGCCCGGTGTCCGCCGCGTCCCGGCAGAAGGTGGAGCAGGCCATGGAAGCGCTGAATTATCAGCCCGGCAGCGCCCGCGCCGCCGCGAAAAAGGAAACGGAAAAATGCATTGCGGCGGTGCTGTCCTCCCAGACCAGTCCCTACTACGCCGCCATGTGCGAGGGCATCACAGCGGAGGCTGCCCGCAACGGCTACAAGCTGGTGGTGCTTTCCTATCCGGAGGGTACCGGCTGCCAGACCGTGACCAACGACCTGCTGGACATGCAGCCCGTGGGCGCGCTGCTGGCGGGGTTCGCCGTGGAAAGCAGCGCCGGGCAGGAAGTTACCCGGGCCTGCTTGCAGCGCATCCAGCAGGCCATGCCCCTGGTGGCCATCGGCCCGCCCATTGAAGGCATCGAGTGCGCGCGCCTCACCTCCGATCCTTCCCAGTGCATCCGCAAAGCCATGGCGCATCTGACCATGCTGGGCCACAGAAAGATCGCTTTCGTCGGCGGCGACCGCAGCGCCCGGTTCAGCGTGATCCGGGAGAACGCATATTATGAGGAAAGAAAACGTCTGGGCTGCGTCGAGAATCCCATGTACGTGATGCTCACCGGCTGCACTCCCCAGGCCGGGGAGCTGGGCGTGAGCATCCTGCTGGGCAATCTGGCCCGGGCGGATTACCCCACCGCAATCGTGGCCATCAACGACATGGTGGCCCTGGGCGCGCTTCGGGAGCTGCAGCGTTCCGGCTTACAGGTGCCCCAGGATATGGCCCTGGTGGGCTGCGATAACGCCTTCTTCGCCCCGTACCTGACGCCCTCCCTGACCACGGTGGACCTGCACCCCTACGAGCACGGACGCAGCGCCATGGCGGAACTGATTCTCTCCATCAACGCAGGCCATCCCATCTCCTTTAACCAAACCTATGAAAGCAGCCTCATCGTCCGCGAAAGCTGCGGCGCGGCCCTGGGTGTGAGGACGTTTTAATACCATCCTCTGCCTAAAGAATTAACAGTTTTGTTGTGAAGGGTAACGGAGCAGGGGCCTGTGCGGCCCCTGAACCCCGCACCAGGGGACTTCGCCCCCTGGACCCATTTAGCGGAATCTACATGACAAAAAAACCCGGCTTGGTTCCCGCTGTTGCGTGGAGGAACGCGGAAGTCAGGCGTGGTACCGTTTTGCTTCTGGCCCGGCGGCGAAGCCGCCATCCCGGATGCTTCGCATCCGGGGAAAGCCTGGGGATTTTCCCGGCTTTCTTGGGCCAGAAGCCTTCAATCTTTTCGTAACCCCATCGCAGCAGGCGGAGGCTGTTGGTTTCTTCCAACGGCGCTATTTCGCCAGATGCGGGTCCAGGGGGATCATCCCCCCTGGTGGGGTCTGGGGTGAAACCCCAGCGGTTTCTCCTTGTTTGATTGATACCCTTAACAAAGCAGCTGGAATAAGTACAGCAACACCCCCTGCGTTAAAGGAGCAGGGGGTGTTGTCGATGGTTCAGTGTTTTTGGGTTTTGCGCGGAGGCCGGATGGTGTGAATGCCTTCCAGGGCGGAGATGCTTTCGGCCTCGTCCTCGTTTTGCACCTGGGCGGCCAGGATGCCGGTGCATTCCGTGGCGCTGGCGACCTGGTTCAGGTCGAGGAAGGAATCGTCCTGCTTTTCCGTCTGCTTGTCCGGCTTGTGCTTATGCCCCGGCACGGAGGCGTCCGGGGGCGGCGGGGCGGGCTGCACCCGCGGCGGTCTCACGGAGCCGCTCATTTGGTTTCATAGTTCTGGCACATACTCTCGTCGGCAGGGTCGCCGGAGTAGGCCATGGGCGTGGGCGCCACCTGGATGGCTTCCAGGGAGCAGATGCCCTGATCCTCCCGCAGATGGCGGCAGGATTCCACGGAACAATGGATGCACTGATTTTTCTTTTCTGACATAGGATGATACGCTCCTTTTCGCTTTGCGCCCGCGGCAGCGCCTGACGGGCGCTGATTGCAGTATGCGCAAAAAACTCCGCCGCCATACATGATTGCAGGCGCGGAGCGCAGGGAGCGTCACAGCATTTTGATCAGCATATTCTTCTGCTCGTCCATTTCCAGGGCCAGCAGGCCGTCCCTCTCCATCTGCTTGAGCACGTCGGAGAACCGCTTGAAGCCGATGGCGCGTTCGGAATAATCGGGGTAAGCGGCCTGAATGTCGGCTTTTAAAATGGAAGGATTGATGCGCTCGAAGCCGTCGTCCTTGTAGTGCTGCAACTGTTCGGTAAACGCGGCGCGCCAGTTTTCGGCGGTCAGCTTTTTGGCGGTGCTTTCCTCCGGCGCATCGGCGTTCAGGGACACCAGCACGTTGTAGTTGTCGTTCTTCACCCGGATGGTGCCGAACTTGGCAGCCAGCTTGTTCAGCAGCTTGCCGAAGGAGGCGCAGCCGAAGGATTTTTCGTTGAAGTCCGGCCGCAGGCGCAGCAGCACGCCTTTCAGCTCGCTGGCGTACATTTCGTCCTCGTCGGTCTGCTCGCTGAGGATGCCCTCCAGCAGCTTGTTGAGCCCCGCGTCGTCCAGGGGTTCGTCCTTGGATTGCGCTTTGCGGGTGCGCTTGTCCCGGCTGACTGAGGACACAGTTTCCAGGAACTGGAACTCATTGCAGGCGTTGATGAAAATGCTGCTGGCGACCTCGCTGCGGCTGATGCCCAGCACGAACTTGCCCATGCTCTTGAGCCTGCCCACCAGCGGCGTGTAGTCGCTGTCGCCGGACACGATGCAGAAGGAGTCGATCAGCGGGTTGGTGTAGGCCACCTCCAGCGCGTCGATCACCAGCATAATATCGGCGTTGTTCTTCTGCGCGAAGCCGTAGCGAATCGACGGCACCACGGTGAAGGTGTTGGACAGCAGCACCTCTTTCAAATCGCTGAACCGGTCCGTGTAGCCGTACACCTTGCCCAGCAGAATGTCCCCGCGGATCTTTACTTTGTCCAAAATATTGTTCAGCGTGGCCGCCTTGGCCCCGCAGTTTTCCAAATCAACAAATAACGCGAAACGGGATGTGCTCAAAAACCGAAAACCTCCTTTTTTTCTGGGGGAACCGCTCTTTGGAGGCCAAAGAGCGGTTCCCCCCAGACCCCCTTCCGAGAAAGCCGTAAAGAGGGTCTATTCTGATCTGCAAATCTTTCGTCAAACGTTGAACCTGAACAGCGTCACGTCGCCGTCCTGCATCACGTAGTCCTTGCCCTCGCTCCTTACCAGGCCCTTTTCCTTGCAGGCGTTCATGCTGCCCAGCTGATGCAGGGTTTCAAAGGGGACGATCTCGGCGCGGATGAAGCCCCGCTCAAAGTCGGTGTGAATCTTGCCCGCGGCCTGGGGGGCCTTGGTACCCTTGGCGATGGTCCAGGCGCGGCACTCGTCCTCGCCCGCGGTGAGGAAGGAGATGAGGCCCAGCAGGTGGTAGCACTTGCGGATCAGCCTGTCCAGGCCGCTCTGGCCGATGCCCAGCTCCTGCAAGAACTCTTCCTTTTCCGCCGGGTCCATCTGGGCGATTTCCTCCTCGATGCGGGCGGAGATCACCAGCACCTCGGCCTGCTCCTCCTTCGCGATAGCCTTCACCTGCTTGACAAAGTCGATGCTGTCCTCGTCCTCGGACACCAGATCTTCCGCGATGTTGGCGGCGTAGATCACAGGCTTGGTGGTGAGCAGGAACCAGCCCCGCACGATTTCCTTTTCTTCGTCGGTCAGGGGGCAGGTGCGGGCGGGCTTGCCGGCTTCCAGGTGCTTTAATACCTTCGCGGCCAGGTCGGCTTCCTCGCCGTACTTCTTTTCGCCGGTCTTGATGAGCTTGCGTGCCTTGTCCTCCCGCTTGGCGACGGTTTCCATGTCGGCGAAAATCAGCTCTAAGTTGATGGTTTCGATGTCCCGGGCGGGGTCCACGCTGCCATCCACGTGGATGATGTTTTCATCCTCAAAGCAGCGCACCACATGCACGATGGCCTCGCACTCCCGGATGTGGGACAGGAACTTGTTGCCCAGGCCCTCGCCCTTGCTGGCGCCCTTCACCAGTCCGGCGATGTCCACAAACTCCACCGTGGCGGGCGTCACTTTCTTGGGGTGGTACATGTCCGCCAGGATGGTCAGGCGGCTGTCCGGCACCGCCACCACGCCCGCGTTGGGCTCGATGGTGCAGAAAGGATAGTTGGCCGCCTGCGCGCCCGCGCCGGTGATGGCGTTGAATAAAGTGCTTTTTCCCACGTTCGGAAGTCCGACCACGCCCAGCTTCATAACAAAAACCCCTTTGCTTCTTACTTTCTCAGCGCTTTGCAGCGTTCCTATTATACGCTATCCCGGCCATGTTTGCAAGTGTTCCCGATTTCCCGCGCGGAAAATGTAAAATTTCCCTGAACAGATTTGCCAATTTCAGATTTTGTGGTATACTGTACTGTGACTTATCATGCGAAAGCCGATAAGCCGCCACAGAGGAAAGACACGGAGGTTATACATCGTGAAATTCAAACGGGTTTTATCGTTGGCGCTGGCGCTGACGCTGCTGCTTTCTTCCGCGCAGGCGGCGGAAAAGAAAAAGTCGCTCAAGACGATTTACAACGGCATCATCACCCGCCGCTTTGCCAACAGCTACACCAACGTGTATGAAAAAATGGACTCGGACAGCAAGGTCGTCCGCACCATGAGCCCCGGCAACAAAATTGAAATCGTGGAAATCACCCCCGGCTGGGTGGGCATCCGGCTGGGCTCCGACGTGGGCTATGTGCTGCGCCACCGCATCGACGTGACGGACAACCTCAATCCCGGCACGGTGCCGGATTATCCCGTCACGCCCCAGGAATACTACGCCGTGATTGACCGGGAGGTGGAAGTGAAGGCCGACAAGAGCGCCGACAGCGACACCCTCTCCACCCTCACCGAAGGCGCGCGCATTTCCATCTGCGGCATCGAAGAGGGCTGGGCCAAGGTGATCCACAAGCGGGTGTACGGCTACATTGACACCAACGACCTGACCGAGCTGCTGCCCGTGGCGGACAGCGTGGAGAGCGCGGACAGCGAAACGCCCATTTCGGTGTTCACCTCTTTTTACAGCAACAACCCCGACCGCATCGTGAACCTGGCCCGCTGCTGCGAACTGATCAGCACCGTGCTGCAGCCCGGCCAGTCCATGAACTTCAACAACGTGGTCAGCCCCTTCAGCGCGGCCAACGGCTACAAGCTGGCCCCGGTGCTGAAGGACGGCGAAACCAAGATGGGCTACGGCGGCGGCTCCTGCCAGGTGAGCTCCACCCTGTGGGACACGCTGATGCAGCTGCCCGGCATTACCGTGCTACGCCGCAATCCCCACGGGGCCAACGCGGCTTCCTACCTGCCCCACGGCATGGACGCCGCCTCCGGCACCAACACCCAGAACTTTATTTTCCGCAACGATTTTGATTTCCCCATCCGCATCGACGCGTCCACCCATGACCTGGCGCTGTTCGTGGCGATCTACAAGGAGACGACCTGAACATGAAACGCATTCTGGCCCTGCTCCTGGCGGCGCTGCTCCTGCCCCTTCCCGGGGCTTTTTGCTGCGCGGAAAACAAGCCCGACACCTCCGCCCGGCTGTATTACGCCCGCACGCGGCTGGCCTGCAAGATTTTTTCCGATTGGGAAACCACCAACGGCGTGAACCAGATCGGCGTCGTGCCTGAGAACGTGCGGGTGGTGGTGCACGCCCTGAACCCCTCCTTCGCGCTCGTCACCTACGAGGCCGACCACAAGACGGGCTATGTGAAGCGGGTCTGCCTGGAAAACCCCAAGACCATTGACCCCACCACAACCCCGCCTTACGGCGTGGATTTCAACCATTACCTGGTCACTGTCGACGCCCAGGACGCGCCGGTGTGGAGCGCACCCGGCGGCGGCGAAGCGCTCATCACCCTGCACCGGGGCGCGCGGGTGTCCCTGATCGGGTTTGAGGAAGGCTACGGCAAGGTGATCTACCACCGGCAGTACGGCTACATCGACTCCCGCCTGCTGCGGGACGTGACCAACGTGTACGAGATTGCCGAGACCGCCGGCACCGACGCGCCGATTGCCTCCTACACCTCCTTCTACAAAATCACCACCGACGAAAGCAACCTGAACCGCATCAACAACATCGCCGTGGCCTGCGGGAAGATGAACGTGTTCCCGATCGGCTCCGGGACGGAATTGAACTTCAACCGGGACATGGGGCCGTATAGCGCCGCTAACGGCTATCTGCCCGCGGGCGTGCTGGCCGAGGGCGGGCTGAACCTGGGCTACGGCGGCGGCACCTGCCAGGTGAGCTCCACGCTCTATAATGTGGTGCTGCAATTACCGGGCCTGACCGTGCTCCAGCGCCGCGCCCACGGCGACAACGGCGCCAGCTACCTGCCCATCGGCGTGGACGCCGCGGTGGGCAACAGCACCCTGAACTTCCGCTTCCGCAACGACTACCCCTTCCCCATCCGCATCGACGCCTCCGCCCAGGACGGCGCGCTGACCATCGCCATTTACCGGGCCATGTGACGCATCCCGGATATAAACAACGCCTTTGCGCCGGTTGAAGCGCAAAGGCGTTGTTTTTGTTCCGAGGTTCAGCCGTTGCCGGTGTAGTAGTCGATCACCCGGAGCTCGGGCTTGACCAGCAGCACGAAGGTTTTACCGGTGTCTTCGCTGTACGGCGCTTCCACCTGAACGTAGATTTTGCCGTCCGCGTTGATGTAGCAGTTGATATACATGCCGTTGAAGTTGTTGCTTTCGCCGGGCTCCAGCTGTTCGGTCAGGTTATAGCAGTAGTTTTTGATTTCGTATTGTTCTTCCTCGGTCAGAACGTCAGAGATGGTCGGAAACGGTTCATAGGTCGCCATGTAGTCTTCCGCGTAATAGGGGTCGAAGCCGTTGGTCACGCACCACGCGCCGCTGCCGTTCACGGCGATGCTGACCCGGATTTCCGGGCCGCTTCCTTTTTTCCCCGTGACCACATAGCACATCTTTCCCCACGCGCCGTTTTCATAGCCCACTTGCCATTTGATGCTGTCGTCAACGTCCATCTTGAATTCCGGCCCGCTGAGGATGTCCTTGGCAATTTGGAGCGCCTCCTCCTCGGTCCTGACGGCGTCATCACTTGTCAGGGCTTGCTCCATGGTTTGGATTTCATAGGTGGCGCCAGGTGCGGTGTCGACGCTGTTGTTCCAGATGTCCGGCTGCTCCCCGTAGGCGGCGGTGCCGAAGGCGAACACCAGCAGCAGGGAGGCCAGGGCGGCAAAGGTCAGGGCGAAGGCTTTTTTCCGCCTGTCGCCCCACAGGATGCTGCCCACCCGGGTTTTCAGCTTGCGACCCGTCATGCTCATGCCGGTGGCCAAGACGGGCAGGCCGGGAATGGCGCGGCGGGTGACGGACTGAATCAGCGTGCCCGCGTAGAGCTTGCGGCCTTCCTCGTCCATGCCGCGGGTCACCCTGTCGTCGCAGCGCAGTTCCCGATCCATGCGGCTCATGGCGGCGGCGGCCCACACCAGGGGATTGAACCAGTGCACGACGCAGCAGATGAGGGTCAGCAGCGTCCAGTAATGGTCTTTGGCCTTGTAATGGCACAGCTCGTGGGCCAGCATCTGCTTAGCCTGGTCGGTGTTCGCCGCCAGGGGCAAGGCGATGTACGGGCGTACCGCGCCGACTAAGCATGCGCTGGACAGCGGATCGACGAAGTACACCGGCAGGGGCTTCACCTTGTACTGTTCACATTGGCCCTGATAGTAAGCCAGCAGTTCCCCTTCCAGCGGAGCGATCCGGTTCTTTTTCAGCTTGCGCCGGAAGCGGACGTTGGTCACGATGAACCAGCCCGTCACCGCTGCCGCGCCAGCCACATACACCATCATGACCCGCCTGGCCCCGTAGCCATATTCCAGGTCGCTGGCCATGAATAACAGCGTTTTGTAGTCTTTCTTCTGGATGGCCTCGTTGAAAGAAATGCTCTCCTTATCCATGTGGCTCTTCAAGTTTTGATAGGACAGATCGGACAAGGCGTCCTGCATCCGAATCTTCACCTGGGCCGCGATGGGGCGGATCACTTCGGGTTCCATATTGTAGGGCGTCACGATCTCGTTGATGAGCGGATTGGGCAGGCTCAGCGGGCACAGCAGCCGCACCGCCACCAGCAGCCAGGCGAAGCACAGCGTCCTGTTGCCCAATTGCTTCCGAAAGAATTTCCGCACCGGGATCATCAGCAGAACGGCGATCCCGGCGATGATGTTCGCTTCGATCAGGAAATTGTAAATCAATGCGGTTCGCATTCGTATCACTCCTCATTTCTTCCCGTTCTTCCGCATCATGTCCATCAGTTCGTCCATTTCTTTGAGGGTGATTTCCCCGGAATCCACCAGGTGGTTGATGAGCAGCGAGGCTTTCCCGGAAAACACGTGGCTCAGGAATTTTTTCGTTTCCTGGGAGGACGCTTCCTCCTGGCTCAGCAGCGGGGAGTAGCGCTTCACGTCGCCGGATTCGTCTACCGCCACCGTGCCCTTTTCCTGCATCCGTTTCAGCAGCGTAATGACGGTGTGCCGCGTCCAACCCGTGGCGGGCTCCAGGGCCTTGGTGATTTCGCTCATGGTGCGGGGCGCGCTTTCCCACAGCACCTCCATGATTTTCCATTCCGCCTCTGTGCAGCGGTCAGGCATTGCGTTCACGCTCCTTTCAAAAGATGGTAGACAGCTGTTTACTTATAGTATACAGATGTCTACCATCTTTGTCAAGGGGGAATTGTAACAATCTTCGGGACGATACGGTAATTTGAAAAAAGTCCCCGGGATGCATCGAAGGGCCGCAGCCCTTCGATTGTAATCCGCAGGCGGCGGCGTGTACGTCGCCGAGGAGCAACCGAGGGTTGCTTCCTCTATCAATTTCTGGCCGTAAAATGAGCGGCTCCGGGCATTTTGCCCGGAACCGCCATTTTACAAGAAATTGATGGATCGAATGAAAGGACGGTTTTCCGGCCTTTCATTCGCAGCGTGTCGAAAATGCTTTTTCGACACGCTGCGGCCCCTCCGTCCAAAGGGACGAAGGGGCCGGGTGTCGCCGTTCAGCCGTTGAACAGTTCTTTCACTTTGTCCAGGAAGCTCTTGCGGGTGTCATACTCCTTGCCAGACGAGATGTCCTCGAACTGGCGAAGCAGCTCTTTCTGCTTTTCCGTCATGCGGTGGGGAATCTCCACCCGCACGTGCAGGATCATATCGCCCCGGTAGGAGGAGCGCAGCTGCTGGACGCCCTGGCCTTTCAGGCGAATCTCCGCGTCGTTCTGGGTGCCCTCGGGGATATGCACGGTGGTTTTGCCGCCGCCCAGGGTAGGCACTTCGATGTCCGCGCCCAGGGCCGCCTGGGTGAAGGAAATGGGCAGATCCAAATGCAGGTTGGTACCGTCGCGCTTGAACAGCTTGTGGGGACGCACGGTGATCTGGATGTACAGATCGCCGTTGGGCCCGCCGTTGCGGCCCGGCTCGCCCTGGCCGTTCATCACGATGGTCTGGCCGTTGTCGATGCCCGCGGGTACCTTGACGGACGCCGTGCGCCGACGCCGGGTGCGGCCCGTGCCGCCGCAGGCGGCGCACTTATCGGTAATGACCTTGCCCGTGCCGCCGCAGGTAGGGCAGGTGCGCACCGTCACCATGAACCCACCCGCCATGCGCACCTGGCCGGTACCCTTGCAGTTGGGGCACTGCTTGGGGCTGGTGCCGGGCTTCGCGCCGGTGCCGTGGCAGGTTTCGCAGTTTTCGTTGCGGGTGAACTCAAAGGATTTTTCGCAGCCGAAGGCGGCTTCCTCAAAGGAAATGCGCAGGTCGTACCTGAGGTCGTTGCCCTGCATGGGGGCGTTGCGCCGCTGGGCCGAGCTTCCGCCCATAGCGCCGCCGAACAGCTGGTCGAAAATATCGCCCATGCCGCCGAATCCGCTGAAATCAAAGCCCCCCGCGCCGCCGCCGAAACCGGCGTTCGGCCCGTCAAAACCGAACTGGTCGTAGCGGGCGCGCTTTTCGGGATCGCTCAGCACTTCGTTGGCTTCGTTCAGCTCCTTGAAGCGCTCCTCCGCCTGCTTGTCGTTGGGGTGCAGGTCGGGGTGGCACTCCTTGGCCAGCTTGCGGTACGCCTTTTTGATGTCCTCCGCGCTGGCGTTTTTATCGACGCCCAGCACTTCGTAGTAGTCTCTCTTTGTTGCCATTGTTTCCTCAACTCACAATTGGTTGATTTTTTTCTGGGGGAAACCGCTCTTTGTGGCCCAAAGAGCGGTTTCCCCCAGACCCCTTTCCGAGAAAGACGATAAGGGAATGGAGAACTCTGCTAAAAGAATCTCTCTTTCCTATGCGGCATTGGGATACAGGAAAGACAACGTTTTCCTGTTATTGCCACGGAACGTAATACCGTTGGATAGTAGCCAGATTGCCTTCTTTGTCAAAGACGACGTATACATTGTTTTCATCGAAGGCTATGGGCCCGTTTTCCAGCCGATCCAGGAATTCCTCCAACGTGCGCACAAAGGGAAGCTCCACCATGCCGCCGTCGCCTTCATTGATATAGTCCAGAAACAGCAGGGAATCCTTGACCGGGCATTCAATCACCGCCGCTGTACGCCATACATAATCGTCATCGCAGCCGGTTCTGTAATCGCCGTTCAAATCTTTCAAAAGGAAAACGTAACCCCATTTATCTTCATGATTGATGGTGTACGTTCCCCAGTCATTGACTTCAATCGTCTGTATCAGCACTTCATGCCCGTCAGTGTAAATGCTGTCTCCCGGTTGGAGTGCTTCTATATCGTGATAATCAAACACTTCCGGCACGATCAGTTCCACCGTCAGGGTGTTGCTGTCCGCGTTGTAGCCCAGGATGCGGGCGTAGGACGACGTCTTTTCCAAATGCTCCGGGTTGATTTCAATCGCCATGGCGGTGATGGTATCGGCGGAGGCGGGGGAACACAAAAGCAGCAAGAGCGACAGCATGAGGACGATTGCGATGGGGCATTTCTTCATACTGCATTCCTCCTGGTGGATTGGATTTACCATTCCCTTCAATTGGCAATGTGATATCCTTCTGTCAGATCCTTCGACTCCGCTCCACTTCGCTCAGGATGACAGTGCGGGGTTCGCGGTTTAAAAGCAAATTGGTTGTACAGTTGCATTAAGGAAGAAACCCCTTTACAGCTTTCTCGGAAGGGGGTCTGGGGGGAACCGCTCTTTGGCTTCCAAAGAGCGGTTCCCCCCAGAAAAATGTCACTCGTTCCCTTACTGCACAGAGCCGTCGGCGTTGAAGGAGCCGTCAGCGTTCTGGGTGCCGGCCTGCGGGCCCGCCTGCTGGCCGCCCATATCGGGGCCGGGCTGGCCGCCCTGCTGCTGGTAGAGCTTGCCGAAGATGGCGTACACCTTCTGGGTGAGGGCGTCCATGGCGCTCTTGATTTCAGAAGCGTTGTTGCTCTCGCGCACCTTCTTGAAATTGTCGATTTCGGTCTGGACGGTGTTCTTGTCTTCCTCAGAGAGCTTTTCGCCGTTGTCCTTGAGCTGCTTTTCCATCTCGTAGATGAGGGAGTCAGCCTTGTTGAAGGTTTCGATTTCGTCCTTCTTCTGCTTGTCGGCCTCGGCGAACTGCTCGGCTTCCTTCACGCGCTGCTGGATTTCTTCCTCGGTCATGTTGGTGGAAGCGGTGATGGTCACCTTCTGCTCGTTGCCGGTGCCCAGATCCTTGGCGCTGACGTTCACGATGCCGTTGCGGTCGATGTTGAAGGTCACTTCGATCTGGGGCACGCCGCGGGGCGCGGAGGGGATGCCGGTCAGCTGGAAGCGGCCCAGGGTCTTGTTGTCGTAGGCCATGGGGCGTTCGCCCTGCAGCACGTGGATTTCCACGGTGGTCTGGCCGTCGGCGGCGGTGGAGAACACCTGGCTCTTCTGGGTGGGGATGGTGGTGTTGCGTTCGATCAGCTTGGTGAAGATGTGGCCTTCGGTCTCCAGACCCAGGGACAGGGGGGTGACATCCAGCAGCAGCACGTCCTTCACTTCGCCGCCCAGCACGCCGGCCTGGATGGCCGCGCCGATGGCGACGCACTCATCGGGGTTGATGCCCTTGAAGGGCTCCTTGCCGGTGACTTTCTTCACGGCGTCCTGCACGGCGGGGATACGGGTGGAGCCGCCCACCAGGATGACCTTGTCGATCTGGGCGCTGGTCAGGCCCGCGTCCTTCAAAGCGTTGTTCATGGGGCCGATGGTCTTTTCCACCAGGTCGGCGGTCAGCTCGTTGAACTTGGCCCGGGTCAGGGTCATGTCCAGATGCTTGGGGCCGGTGGCGTCGGCGGTGATGAAGGGCAGGTTGATGTTGGTGGTCATGGCGCCGGACAGCTCGATCTTGGCTTTTTCGGCGGCTTCCTTCAGGCGCTGGTAGGCCATGCGGTCTTTCTTTAAGTCAATGCCGTTTTCCCGCTGGAAGGTGTCGGCGATGTAGTCGATCACGCGGTTGTCGAAGTCGTCGCCGCCCAGGCGGGTGTCGCCGTTGGTGGCCAGCACTTCAAACACGCCGTCGCCGATTTCCAGGATGCTGACATCGAAGGTGCCGCCGCCCAGGTCGTACACCAGGATCTTGTGGCTGTTTTCCTTGTCCAGGCCGTAGGCCAGGGACGCGGCGGTGGGCTCGTTGATGATGCGCAGCACTTCCAGGCCCGCGATGCGTCCGGCGTCCTTGGTGGCCTGGCGCTGGGAATCGGAGAAGTAGGCGGGTACGGTGATGACCGCCTGGGTTACGGTTTCGCCCAGATAGGCTTCGGCGTCAGCCTTGAGCTTTTGCAGGATCATGGCGCTGATTTCCTGGGGGTTGTAGTTCTTGCCGTCGATGGTCACTTTGTAGGAAGTACCCATCTGGCGCTTGATGGAAGAGATGGTGCGGTCGGGGTTGGTGATGGCCTGACGCTTTGCGATCTGGCCCACCAGGCGTTCGCCGTCCTTGGTAAAGGCGACGACAGAGGGGGTGGTGCGGCTGCCTTCGGCGTTCGCGATCACGACGGGTTCGCCGCCTTCCATGACGGCCACGCAGCTGTTGGTAGTACCCAGGTCAATACCGATAATCTTACTCATTGTAGTATCCTCCTTTAATCTATCTGCTTTTTGGATGTTTTCTGTATTTATAATCAAATGGCGTAAGCCATATTGATGGCGGTTTATCGGAACACCTCATCAGTCACCTTCGGTGACAGCTTCCCCTCAAGGGGAAGCCTTTTGGAAACCTTCCCCTTAGGGGGGCCGAAGCGCCCGGAAAACCTGCCTTTGGGCTTGTTTTCAGCGGAGGCCAGGCCGGAAGGCCCCGGATGGTGGGCCGCGAAGCGGCTCGGATGAGGTGTCATTCCGCTACGACTTTTACCATAGCATGGCGAAGTACGTAATCGCCCATCCTGTACCCCTTCTGCAAGACCGCGCAGACGGTGCCGGGCTCGCCCTCGTCGGCGGTTCCCTGCATCACGGCGTTTTCCAGGTTGGGGTCGAACTTTTCGCCGGGCCGGTCGATGGCCGTGACGCCCCGCTTTTCCAGGGTTTCCATCAGCTGCTTGTAAACCAGCTTCACGCCGGTCATCAGCGTTTCGTCGCTGCTGTCCTGGGCGATGGCGCGTTCCAGGTTATCCACCACGGGAAGCAGTTGCTTGATGAACTCCCGCGCTCCGTCCTCAAAGGCTTCGGCCCGGGTGGCCTTGGTGCGGCGGCGGAAGTTTTCAAAGTCCGCCTGCACCCGCTGGGCCAGGTTCAGGTATTCCTCCGCCTGGGCCTGGGCGGCGGCCAGGGGATCGTCCGCCGGGGCTTCGGCGGCCTCCGCCGCTTCCACGTCCAGCGCGCCGTCATCGGGCGTTTCGGGCGCGGACTGCTGTTCTTCCGTTTCCTCCACGGGCAGCTCGTCGGTCACTTCTTCGGGTTCCTGGTCGGTTTTTTTCTTCTTATCAAACATGTCGCATTCCTCGTTTATCATTTATTCTCCCAGCATATCGGTCAGCGCCCCGCCGATGGCGGACAGGGCGGAAAGCACGCTGCCGTAGGGCATCCGGGTGGGCCCGATGACGCCCACGTAGCCGTGGTGTCCGCGGCCTACCTGATAGCTGACCGTGACCACGGAGCAGTCCGCCATTTCGGGCATCCCCGTTTCCGGGCCGATGCGCACGCAGCAGGCTTCGTCCGGGCCGGAGAGCAGGGCCATCAGCTTTTCCTTTTCTTCCAGCACGGACAGGAACGCCCGCGCCTTTTCCACGTCGGAGTATTCCGGGTAGTTCAGGATGTTGTGGCTGCCGCCCACGGTGACGGAATCGGTGGCACTCTGCCGGGCCATCTGGGCCGCTAACTCCGCGATGCCCTGAAGCACCTGCGCGTCGCCGCCCATCTGCCGGGAGTAGGCCCCCAGCATTTCCTGAACCTCTTGCAGCGTCCGGCCTTGCAGCCGTTCGGTGAGCATCCGGGAAATGGCGTAGAGCGCGTCGCCGTCCAGGCTTTCGGATACGTGGATCACGGTGTCCCGGATGGCGCCGGTGTCGGTGACGATCACCAGCAGCGCCGCGCCCCGGGGCATGGGCACCAGTTGCAGCGTGGACACCCGCAGCTCCAATTGCTTGGGCATCATCACCACGGCGGTGTACCGCGTAAACTCGGAAATCGCCTGGGCCGCACTGGTGATCACGTCCTCCACCTGCCGCACGCGCCGGGAGAAAAACTCCCGCGCCTCGGGGTTCTGGGGAAGCGCGCCGCCGCTCAGCAGTTCGTCCACATATAAGCGGTAGGCTTTCAGGCTGGGTACCCGGCCCGCCGACACGTGGGGCTGGGCCAGATAGCCCAATTCCTCCAGGTCGCTCATCTCGTTCCGGATGGTGGCGCTGGAGAGGCCGGTTTCATACTTGCGGGAAATGGTGCGGCTGCCCACCGGCATGGCCGTGAGGATGTAGTCGTCGATGATGGCCCGCAGGATGCGTTCCTTGCGCGCATCCATTTCGTGGCTCGCCACGGAGCAGCCCTCCTTTCCGAAGTTTTGCTTCTCTGTGTTGTTAGCACTCTCACTCGTTGAGTGCTAACCACGGGTATAAGATAACACGTTTCCATGGAAATGTCAATAGTTTAGGAAAAAATATTTCAAAGCGCATGATGCGGCTTAATTTGCAATTTTTTTAAAAAACCTATTGACAAGTCCCCCGATTTTGCATATAATAACATTCGTCGGTTGCGAGACAGCACCGATGAAGAACCTTCGGGGTGTAGCGCAGTCTGGCAGCGCGCCTGGTTTGGGACCAGGATGTCGGGGGTTCAAATCCCTTCACCCCGACCATTCATGGCAAGTGAAGGGTGAGAAGGACGACATCATGGCCCTGTGGTCAAGTGGCCTAAGACACCGCCCTTTCACGGCGGTAACTCGGGTTCGAATCCCGGCAGGGTCATCCTTTCCTTCAACTCCAGCATAGGGTTCCGGGGAACCAAGGGCCATTAGCTCAGTTGGTCAGAGCAGTCGGCTCATAACCGATCGGTCCGGGGTTCAAGTCCCTGATGGCCCATCTATCATGGCCCGGTAGTTCAGTCGGTTTAGAATGCCAGCCTGTCACGCTGGAGGTCGAGGGTTCGAGCCCCTTCCGGGTCGCCATTTTCTCTCCCATTTGGGTGATGCTGGTGTAGCTCAATTGGCAGAGCAGCTGATTTGTAATCAGCAGGTTGCGGGTTCAAGTCCCTTCACCAGCTCTTTCCCCTGCTTCGTCTCGGGAACGCATCTTCACAATTTATCCGTGGGTAGGTTCCCGAGTGGCCAAAGGGAGCAGACTGTAAATCTGCCGTCACAGACTTCGGTGGTTCGAATCCACCCCTGCCCACCATCAAAATGCGGGAATGGCGGAATTGGCAGACGCGCATGATTCAGGTTCATGTGTACGTACGTACTTGCAGGTTCAAGTCCTGTTTCCCGCACCACGGAACCCTTGAGAAATCAAGGGTTTCTTCATTTTTGGAACCCCTCATACGCCAACCGCACGCCAACCGCTTTAGAGGGCCTCGATGAACGCCTGCATCCGATTCGCGCTTTCCCTTTTCATCGTTTCGGTCACATGAGCGTACCGATCCAGCGTGAAGGCGGCGGTGAAGTGGCCCATGTTCTCCTGGAGGGTCTTCACGTCGTCACCGGCCCGAAGAGAAGAAACCGCGAATGTGTGTCTCAAATCGTGGAAACGGTGATGTTCAATCCCAGCTCCGGTCAAAACCTTCTGGAGAATTTTCCATACTGTCGGCTGCGACAGATGGCTACCATCCGCATGAGTAAAGACCAGACCAGGAAATCCCCCATCATTCCAAACATCCCCTGCCTCAGTACGCTGCTGCTCTTGGAACTTTTTGTGTTCCTTGAGAACCTCCATGATGAAAGGTGCAGGAGCGATGGTGCGGGGCTTGTCATTTTTCAGCGTCCCAAACTTGAAAGCGCCGCCTTTCTTGCGCGGCTGGAGCAGCTGCTTTTTTACATGGATCACACCCATTTCAAAATCCACGCAGTCCCAGGTCAGCCCCAGCAGCTCACCGGAACGCATCCCGGTAAACAAGGCGGTTTTGAACAAAGCCTCATGCTCGTGACCTTCCAGGTATTTCATCAGTTTCGTCAGGTCCGGTGTGTCCAGCGGGGTGATCTCCTTTTGAGTGATCCGGGGCAGGATGCAGGCTTCCGTGGGATTTTTGGCGATACAGCCCACCCTGACGGCAATATCCAAGGCTTTGTGCAGGCACCCGTGGGTGTTTTTCACGGATTTGGGACTCAGCCCACCGTCAATCAGATTGTTGTACAGCTTCTGGATTGCGGGCGGCTTTAGACCGGACAGCTTGATTTCTCCAAGGGTTGGGTTGATATACAGCCGAACCTGAAGCTCATAGTTGTCCGCCGTCCCCTGCTTTACGTTTCCAAGGTAATCGCGCTGCCAGATGGTCAGCCATTGGGAAACCGTCATCCCACTGTCCTCGATGTATTCCTCACGGTCAATTTGGGAGAGGGCTTCCGTCAGCTTTTTTCTGACTTCTGCCTGCGTTTTCCCATAGATGGAATGCCTTTTTCCATTCACAGTGTACCTTGCTTCCCAGGTACCGTTATCCCGTTTATAGATATTTCCTTCGCCATTAGCACGTTTCTTCGCCATAATGTCCTCCGTTCTTCAACCAAACGGACAGCACGAGCTTAGAAATCAGGATTTTCTTTCCCACGTTGATGGCCGGAATACTTCCGTCCCGGATCAGGCTGTACACCATCGGTTTGGACACTCCCAGGATTTCAGCCGCTTCGCTGACCGTTAAGGTTTGTTTTGTGCCTGGCGACATATCAATCTGTGCTATTTCGTTGTCAAGGTTCACGCGGGGATTGTTTTGCTCCCTGCGGCGCTGCAAACTCTGAATCGCAATTTCAACAATTTGCACCACCTGATCCTGACTATACAACGGCACATCCTTTTCAGTCAACGATGTCGGTTTCAAAGGCTATCCCTCCCTGAATATATCTGTTTGATACTGGCTGCTTCTGTGTTCTTCACGATCATTCGGAAGAACCTTGAGAAAGCGGAATAATTCTGATTTGGCGATCCGATAGGAACGCCCGACTTTTACGCCATGCAGTTGTTTTTCTCTGATGAGTTTACAGCAGGTTTTGGAACAAATCCCAAGAACTGAACTGACCTCATCCACTGTCATTACGCTGGGTAATTCTTCAAGTGATAATCGGCTCATATTCCCCTCCAGCGTTCTGAAAGCCAGCATCAGGCGCACCGCAATACGCCTGATGCCAGCCGAAGTAATCATGATTGTTTTGCCGTATTTGCCACGCCCCCCGGCAGGCTCCTTTCGGAACCAGGGCATATTACAGGCTGCGGCCAGCTTTACCGCAACATAGCCCCGCCGTGCCGATGCTTTCCCAAAACTATCGTACACCGCAGGGACTCCCCCCAAGTCATTGACGGGCTGTGAAGAAGTCTCATTATACCTATGAGGGCTCATGGCGGGCCTGCTTGCCACGGCAGGCTGAATGAACAGCTTTTCCCGCTCCGGCTAATACCATCGTCGCGCAGTGTCATTCTCGCTCCTCCCCATAGGGAACTGTACCTGTAATATGGTATGTGAAGTTGTCAAGGTTCTTTTCGGCAAACGAACAGATATGCCGATTTATGTAAAACTGGAAAAAGACTGAACTTTTCCGTTTTACGCAAGGTAATAGGTTTTAGCTGGCCGGTGGAGCATTTTCCTCCATGACCCGCACAAGGTTGGTAAGCGCGTCCACATATCGACCAGACAGAAAGCTGATTTGAATGCTGCGGCGCTCATCCAGGCCAAGCAGGTAATCCGAAGAAACGCGGAAGTACATTGCCATATCGACCAGAACATCCAAAGGTGGGGTGGCTGCTGCCAGTTCCCAGTTTTTTAAGCTGGTGCGGCTGACGCCTAATGCGTCGGCCAGAGCATACTGGGAGATGCCTTGCAATGAACGCAGCTGTTTCAGCCTTTGACTGAACACGCTCCGATCCATCAACTTGCATCCCCCCTTGCTTTACCACCGTTATTGTACAGCAAAGGATTCCTTTGTGGTATGACCAAACCAGGCCAAGTTTTGGCCCAAAGATTCCATGCTAAATGCATGTCGATTCTATATTTCATGATATAAAAATCCTCCAATCCATTTTGCTTAGAGACAAAATGGATTGGAGGACTACGAGAAGCGCAGCAGTAGAATACAGACTGACTATTTCTGACGATGCAATAAATTGCGGGTGGAAGGGTGAATTGTCCTACCGGGCGCTGCGAAAATAATTTGAGCAGCGCAATTTCTCCCTGTCACACTCTTTACGCAATATATTGCGTATCTTGTCGAATCGTGTTACGTTCACTCCTCCTTCGGCTTATTGTAAAATAAGTAATAAAATATTAGCTGGGGTGAATTATTGTGCGTATCCCTGCCGAGATTTTAGGAAGCGCGATCCGGCGTGCAAGGCATCAAATGAAATGGTCCCAAGAGAAATTATCAGAGGCATCCGGAGTAGATATACGAACGATCAGCAACATCGAAAGGAATGTGGGAAACCCAACGTACGAAAACCTCTATTCCTTAATTCAGGTGCTCGAAATAGACTCACGGGAAATATTTAATTATGATGAGATGCACAATGCCCCTACCGCTTTCCACTTGCAGCAGTTACTATGTGGATGCTCCGAGCATGAAGCGAAAATACTAATGGATATTTCAAAAACGGTGCTGAAAGGTATGCGCGAAGATGAACCAACGAAATAAGCCTGCATTTCCTGTGTTGGAGATGCAGGCTTGTCGGTTATCCGCTAATTTCTTTCTCTTTTTCCATCAGCATTTTCTTATCCACAAAACTGATGATAAATTCTTTCCTACACCAATGGCAGTATAGTGGAAAGTGAATCAGCGTAGTATTTTCATATACCTTGATCCTGCTTTTCCTTTTACACCCTGGGCAATACAGCCAAATATCATCCATATTCTCATCTCCTCCTCGCCTAATACGGCTCTGCGGCCAGCGTCTGACCGTATTAGGATGAACTTTACTGAACATCATATACCGAAGCATTGAAGCGTAGCGATATTCTGCTTGATTCCCATCTCAGAAATCACACCAACATACTATATTGTAAATTTAGGAGATGTGCTTTTTATTACTCACAATGTCTTTCTCTTTTCAGCGTTGGCTCTGCGGATAACGTCTGGCTCTGTCTGAATAAGTTTTTGTATGTGACGGATCACAATAGAATAGAAGCTATAGATTGCCCCTTAATAATATTATTGCCTTTCAGCATACACCATGTCGATATACCGATTACACTCGCTAATAAAAACATCCACCGACATACCACCCGTCACCATGCGGTTAATCAGCGAATTGATTTGATCGGTATAAAGTGTTTCATCCTGCACGAGCATCGCCGGGCCAGATGCTTTCCACGCAGCAATATCATCCAGATCAACAGCGTAAAGATTCTCAGCGTAATATTCGCGCTGTTCCTCCAAATCTTGCAGCATAGATGCAACTTCTTCCGTCATCTCTGCTGCCTGAAGCGCGCTGATTTTTCTTTCGATTTCTTCCAGCATAGATTGAACATACGCATCGACCAGCGGATCTGTCATATTGCTGTAAATCGTGTACGATTCCTCGCCTCGTTGTTCAGCAAGATATTCCAGATATTGAATGGCCGTATCTTTATGTTTGGAATAAGGATTAACAATGACAGCCTGCGCCGCAGTTTCAATCGCCAACGGCGAATTTGGGCCAATTTTAAGTGGCTGCATTGCATATTTTGAGATCGGAACATACACATTGTAAAGCATATATACAGCGTCTTCTTCGCCGGTCATGGCGGGATAGGGGTCTTGTACTGGAACTTCGTTGATGATCCGCGTCAGAAGCGCTTTTAATTCGGCGTTGTCGAAATTCAGTTGATTCCCCTGGATTTCCTGCTCAAAGATGTAGCGTTTTACCGCATAACTCAACAAGTCCTGCTGCTGATAAGATACAAGCCCGAACGGAACATATTCGCCGCTTTCAAAGACGCCTTCCTCGATCAAGATCGCCATTTGATCCAGCAATTCGGGCAAGGTCGTGGGCGCTTGCAGCCCATATTGCTCCAACAACGCCGTATTAACGCCGAACATGTACGGCTGCGCCTCCAGAATCCATGCGGCCATCTGATGATCCGTCGTCCACAACACATTCGATAGCCCAGGATATAGCTGCTCGGATTGCTTAGTCAAAACGGCACTCCCGGACAGATCTACAAAGAATTGCTTTTCCTTGATCTGCTTTAGGTTGGTTGCCCCTGTAGTGGAGAGCGCGATCAGATCAATCGTATCATTCCGCATGGTCAGAATATCGGCAACATTCGTTCCAATCGTTGAGATCAGCACGCCACGCTGTGCGGTGAACTTGGTGTCATAGGCCGTATGGAAATTGGCGAGCATCAGGGATTCGGTCGCATTTTTCATGAAATGGTAGCTCATCAATCTTTCCGATTCGATCAGGATGCAGTCCCCGGCCAGAGGGAGCATCTGGCTTGAATTCACAGGCGATGCGACCTTCTGCAGCACATCAAGAGTGGGGCCCGAATAAAGCACATATTCCCGCGTGCCATCGTGAGTTTCCAAGGATGTCACCCAATACATCTGCTGCTCCGCGTCAAAGGCAATATCGGAAACGGTTGCCGGGGTGTTTGGGTTGATGGGCTTTTTTTCAATCTGCCGCGTCTGCAGGTCAAACGAGAAAAGGTACGCCTGTTTTTTGTTATAGTCGAAATCATAGGAAACAACATTTTCATTTGTGAGAAACAGGCTGCCATTTCCCTCATTCGCGCTAAACGTGCCATAGCTTGCAGCTTGCTGATCTTTGGTATTATATGAAGCAAGGATCGAGGGTTGTCCATCCATATACTCCAGGAAGTAAAAGCACGCATCTATCCATACGCCCTTGATGATATGTCCATAGTATTCATTTCCCATTTCCATTGGGATATTTGCAAATGGTTCCCATTCAGAGGTCTTTTCATTGAAATGATATAATGTGTCATATGGTTGCTCGCTGGGTATGCTGGAGTAAATACCTCCATCTGTCGAACAGTAAATACTGACCGAACCTTCAAGCCGGCTGCCCAACTTTGTCTGGAAGCCTAATTGAGTATCAACTTTATATAGGTTCAAATCTGTCAACACAGCAATGGTATTTTCATCGAGTACCGCTACATCAAAAATATATTCGCCATCAGGGAGAGAGAGATTAAAGCCCTCGGCATTAGATGTGCATACAAAGGTCATCATCAAGACGAACAGAAGCAAACCTATCTTCTTCATTTTTCCTCCTTGGCCAATCGAGGCATCGGTCATTAGATGAGAATAGGAATCTCAAAAAGGTTCAGGAAAATGGGTACATAAAGCGTGACACGTTTTCTGGAAGAATGACACGTTTGGCCAGTATCAGCTCGAGGCTGATACTGGCCATATTGTTTTATGGATTACGGGGTAAATTCATATGTTACGACGACGGACTGATTATTTTGTACAGTCTGGGCTTTTTTCCATACAGGATGATAATTTACCCCCGTTATCACATCTTTTTCGGGCATATAGTACACATTCTTTGTCCCATAGCTGGTGAAGGTATAGGGCGGAGTTACCTGCCCATAGTTATCTCTCCACACCCAGAAAGTGATTTGCGATCCGCGAGAAACATTGGTGAATTTTACCGTAGGTTCACCCGTCGTTGCTTTATTAACAGAGCTGCCTCCTTTCGCGCTCGAGGCAGCAGGAATGGTAGTAGTCGCTGCCAATGCCGATGAGACCATAGTGAGGGTCAGAGCAACGAGCAGAATGGTTGCAATGATTTTTTTCATGAAAATCCTCCTTACTTATTAGGACCATTTCTCCAAAAGGTACATGATGATTTGCTTGATCAAGCATATATAGGGTAACATATTATTCTTTGAAAAAAAAACTTATGCACGAAATGGCAAGAATATGGCACGAAATTGCTTTTGCTTTTGCAAATATTTATATATGGGCCAGCTCTTTTTTAAACATATTTTAACAATCAGTAATAAACGGAGAATTAGAAATATTAGTACAAGTGCGTGAGAATATACACTATTGTCAATAAAAGAAATCCTAAAAACAGAGAAAGAACAGAAATAATTCTTATTTTTCCATTTTTGGAGTCCTGGGTTGCCCGAGAAATCACGCGATGAGACATCCAAGGATCTTCGCTGATTTTAACAGATGAATCCATAACCTTTTTTATTCTTTCCCGCTCTAATTCTAAGGATGGAACAACCGTATCATGAAAATCTGAAAAAACATAATACCTTGCCTTTTTCATTTGTCTACACACAATAAAACGAGGTATTTTAAGGGTCTTCGCTGTTTCGGCATAATCCAATCCCATGCACCAACACAAAACAGCCACATCCTTTAATTGACCTGGTAATTTATAAATTTTTTCAGCAAGAGTTCCATCCTCGTTATTAGGAATATCAATCGATTCATTTTGATAATTCTTCATGCTTTGTATAATGCTCCTTGTCTTATTTCAAAAACAACATCACAAGCGCGTGCTATATCTGAAGCGCTATGACTTGCAAGAATGATGATCTTGCCTTCCTGTTTTTGCAGTTGTAATAATTTGTGAATTTCTGCTTGACCTTGGGTGTCGAGCCCATTAAACGGTTCGTCCAAAATTAATACCTCCGGGTTTTCCATTATTGCCTGTGCAATACCCAATCTTTGCCTCATGCCTAAAGAATACTTCCCGACCGGCTTTTTATCAAACGGGTTCAGCCCGACCAAACGGAGGGCTTCTTCTATTCGGTTCTTATTGGTTTTATTTGAAATTCCAGATAGAAGTAAAAGGTTTTTATATCCACTGAGATTATCAAGAAATCCAGGTGTTTCTAAAATAATACCCGTTGAAGGAGCAAAATCACAATCTTTACTAATCACCTGATTCATTATGGTAACAGTGCCAGCCGTTGGGCGGGCAAACCCACATATACAACGCATAAGAGTGGTCTTGCCACAACCATTAGGCCCAATCAAACCATAGATTAGCCCAGGAGAAAATGTAACTGAAACATTATTAAGTACGCAGTTGTTCCCGTATGATTTTGTCAGATTTTTTACAACTATCATGTTGGAATAACCTCCTGATTATACATTTATTGCATATATTTCTATTGAAAGTATCTTACTTATGTTCGTGAAAAAACATATCCATTGATTTTACGCGAACCCACATTGTAAAAATTAGAATGAAATCAATAGTGCAGTAAGTCAATAAGACATATTTATCGCTCTTAATCTCACTTCCAGGGTACATTGCTCCAATAGAGGACAGGGTTGAAAAATTAATAGGCATATAGCGCATCCAAGATGGTAGATATTCCCACATCAATGTAATGTGTAAAACCAATAAAAATGCATAAAGAATGACCCCAAACATTGGCTTTCCACAAAGCGATAAAAACATGAGGATAAGCGTCATCGTAAACCAGAAAAAGAATAATGTAAACGCTGACAAGAAACACGCATGAATTGGAGTAATATTAATTATATAGGGTTCAACAAGGCTTACTTCCCATCTTCCGGTAAGATCCATTTCGATGCGTTCCAGATCACTCCATCCAATACCATTTCTTATCGCGGGGGCTGAAAATAACAAGCAAACCGCAAGCATAAATATAATTGTTAATATTGAGATGAATGCACAGAAGAGGACTTGACAGGAAAGCCATCTATTTTTGCTTGTACGAATAAGTTGGAAATTTTGAAATATTGTTCTGCGTGGAATTTCTGACATCATTATAAGGAACAAAGAACTTGTTAACGTAGAGTCTCCTCCGCAACCACCCAAAATTCACACAGCAGCGAATAAGGGGCCAAATGAAGAAAAATGCCGTGTCAAATGGGCAAAAAGGTCAAGACAAA
>CADBKQ010000018.1 GCA_902795275.1 uncultured Eubacteriales bacterium
GGCAGGTAGTAGTTCATCATGGAGAACATGCCCTTCTTCATTTCGCCGCCGTACCAGGTGTTCAGGATGACCTGCTCCCGGCTGGTGACGTTGAAGGCCACCACGGTTTCGCTGTTCAGGCCCAGTTCCTTATACTGTTCGCACTTGGCCTTGGAAGCGGTGTACACGATGAAGTCCGGCTCGAAAGCGGCTTCTTCTTCCTTGGTGGGCTGGATGAACATGTTGCGCACGAAATGGGCCTGCCAGGCGACTTCCATCATGAAGCGGACAGCC
This sequence comes from uncultured Eubacteriales bacterium, assembly GCA_902795275.1. Classification (GTDB taxonomy): domain Bacteria; phylum Bacillota; class Clostridia; order Christensenellales; family Aristaeellaceae; genus RUG563. The sequence continues at coordinate 274 of CADBKQ010000018.1, forward strand.
ATGCGGGTGTCCTTGTTGGCGCCGCAGAAAGCGTCCACGACGTACAGCTTTTTGCCGCTCAGCTGTTCCTGGGCCAGCTTCTTCACCTTCGCCCAGACTTCCTGGCTCATGGGATGGTTGTCGTTCTTGTATTCAGGCGTGGTCCACCAAACGGTGTCCTTGCTGTTTTCGTCCATGACGATGTACTTGTCCTTGGGGGAACGGCCGGTGTAAATGCCGGTCATGACGTTCACGGCGCCCAGTTCGCTTTCCTGGCCCTTGTCAAAGCCGGTCAGGGAAGGATCCATTTCGTCCTTATACAGCAGTTCATAGGAGGGATTGTACACGATTTCCTTGGTGCCGGTGATGCCATACCTGGTCAGATCGATGTTGCCCATGTGAAAAACCCCTTTTCTGTAAGAATATGAAACAGTGAAGAATTGGCCGGAAGAGCCGGAAAGCCCAACCTCTTCCATTTACATTATAGCACAATACCGTGTGGGGGTCAATAAAAAAGTATGCAATCCTGCCTGCGTGTCATCCTGAGCGCAGCGAAGGATCTACCCGGCAGGCGGACTCTTCCTGCGGGGTGCCGCACAGTTCTCGCCTTTTAATCCTCCTTCCGCTTCCGGAACAGGTATTCGTCCAGCTCGTTCTTCACCTTTTCGGGGATCTCCCGCTTGACCGGACACTTGACGGCGTCGGCCATGCGGCGGGTGAACTCGGTGAGGAACACGCTGTCGGTGCGAAGCCGCTCGTCGGAAAGCACGTCGGGGGTGTCGTAACGGTTGTGAATCACGGCCTGGCTCGGCCCGGCGATGCGTGCGAAGGACAGGGCAGGCACGCCTTTGTCCGCGAAGGGCGTGGAATCGCTGGAGTAAACGCCCTGCCTCGGCGCGATGCCAAAGCCCAGCTCGGAACCAAGATACTTGATGTACGTCACCAGCGCTTCTTCCGCGCTGACCCGGGCGATGAAATGGCCCATATAGGTGCCAATCATGTCCAGGTTGATGTTCAGGGCGATCTTGCCGAGTTCCTGCTCATGGTCGCGCACATACGCCTTGGAGCCCAGCAGCCCCCGTTCCTCGCTGCCGCAGAACACGAAGCGCAGGCCGTAGCGGTATTGCTTCCCTTTCAGTGCGTCCAGGATGCACAGCAGGCCGATGCAGCCGGACATGTTATCGTAGGAGCCCCGGGACAGCGGCACGGTGTCATAGTGGGCGGTGAGCACGATCCATTCGTCGGTGAGGCCCGGCAGTTCCGCCACCACGTTATGGGATGCGCCCTCATATTCCTCCTGGCGCACTGTGATCTTCGCGGTCTTGGCCCCGCTTTTCACCAGCGCGAAAGCGTCTTTGGCATGGACGCTCACGCAGAGCAGCTTCTTCGCTCCGTCCACCACGTAGGGGCGCAGCTCCTTTTTGTCGATGTCCCGGTCGCGGTAGAACACGCTGCCGTCATAGGTGATGATGCCTACCGCGCCCGCTTTCACCAGGTCGCGGTACAGGAAATACCGCACGGCGCTGTCCAGCAGCACAATGCTGCCCATTGCTTTGGTCAGGGATGCCGGGTCGGTGTCCGGCAGGTACACCAGCGGCGCTTCGACTTCGCCGCTGCCGCACAGACGGTAGCCCTCGCAGGGAATCTCTTTTCCGTCCGCCATCAGATGCGCTTCCCGCATATCGCTCATTTCCACCGGGAAGCTCTCCAGCCATGTTTTCGCGCCCATCGCCTCGCACTGGGCTTTCAGGTATTCCGCCACCTTCAATTCTTCCGGCGTGCCGCTGGTGTGGATAAAGTCGGTGTCTCTCAGGATTTTCCGTATCGCTCGGGTGTTCATGCTGCGTCCCGTCCTTTCCGAAAAAGTGATAAAGCATTATAGCATACATTTCCTGTTTTGTAACCGTACATGCCGTTTTTTCTCCTCGTTGACCATCCCTGCTTTTTATGGTATACTGCAAAGGAAAATGATAGAAGATGATGAAGCGGGGCCTGCGGGCCTTGCCAGGAAGGACGGAACACACCCTTGAACCAGGAAAAAACACTGACCGGATTTGAGAACATGGATTTATCGGTGGAGATCATGAAGGCCGTGGAGAAGATGGGCTTCCACGCCGCCACGCCCATTCAGGAAAAAACGATCCCCGTGATGATGGAAGGCCACGACGTGATCGGCATCGCGCCCACCGGCACCGGCAAAACCTGCGCCTTCGGCATACCCATGCTGGAATACATCTCTTTGACCGACACCCGCATTCAGGAGCTGGTACTGGCCCCCACCCGGGAGCTGGCCGTGCAGATCGGCCAGGAAATGGAAAAGTTAGCGGCGTTCATCCCCGAGGTAAAGATCGCGGTTTTGTACGGCGGCCAGCCCATTTCCAAGCAGCTGAACCAATTAAAGAAGAAGCCCCAGATCATCGTGGCGACGCCGGGCCGGATGCTGGACCACATGCAGCGCGGCACCGCGCGGCTGAACGCCGTGCATACCATGGTGATCGACGAAGCGGACGAAATGCTGAAAATGGGCTTTGTGAAGGACGTCTGCAAGATCATTGAGGCCGTACCGACCACGAGGCAATTGGTCATGTTCTCCGCCACCACCAACCAGGACGTGCTGACCATTTCCTGGAAATACCAGCACGACCCCATCGAAATCACCGTTCCCGCCACGAACGAAAACAAGCCGCAGATCGCCCAGTACGTGATTCCCACAACGCGGGAGGAAAAGTATGAGCACCTGCTGTACCTGCTGGATTCCGACGTGTACGGGCGCATCATGATTTTCACCAACACCAAGGACATGTGCCGCCGCCTGAGCGAACGGCTGAACAAAGCGGGCTACGACACCGAAGCGCTCCACGGCGACATTCCCCAGTCCAAGCGCAATCAGGTGATGGCGGGCTTCAAGCGGGGCAAGTTCCCCATCTTAGTGTGTACTGACGTGGCGGCCCGGGGCATCGATGTGGACGACGTGGAGGCGGTCATCAACTTCGACCTGCCCAACGAAAACGAATACTACATCCACCGCATCGGCCGCACGGGCCGCGCGAAAAAGCACGGCGTCGCCTTCACCCTCCTGAGCTTTTCGGAAAGCGTGCGGCTGGATGAGATCCTCAAATACGTGCAAAGCCAGCCGACCTTCCTGCGGTTCGACGAGATGGGCGTGCTGCGGTATCAGGAAACCAAAGAAGCGTTCTTTGAAGATATTTGATTCGAGCAAACAGAAAGGCCGCAGCGGATGGGATCGCTGCGGCCTTCTATCAATCATGTCTGTCAGGAATCGCGAATCATGGACAGCGCGCCATACAGCACGGAGTCGTCGCCCAGGGCGGCTTTTTTCAGTTCCACCGTGGGCCGGATGGAGGTCATGCAGTACCGATCCACTTCCGCCAGAATCTTTTCCAGGAAGATGTCGCCCACGGCTTCGATCACGCCGCCGCCGTAAACCACGGCGTCGGGGCTGATGGTGTTGATCATGTTGCCCGTGGCAATGGCCAGATAATGGCAGGCGCGGTCCACGGCTTCGGTGGCCACCGCGTCGCCTTCCTGCAGGGCGCGTTTCAGGGCCTTGCTCTTGAAGGCGGAGCCGTCCAGGGCGTCGGCCATCAGGCACTGACGCCCCCGGGATACCTGCTGGCGGATATAGGCGGACATGCCCTGCTTGCTGGAAAAGGCTTCCAGGCAGCCGCGCTGGCCGCAGTTGCACAGCGGGCCTTCGGGATCCAGGATCATGTGGCCGTATTCGGCGGCCTTGAACAGGTGGCCGGTGAACAGCTTGCCGTCCAGGATCAGGCCGCCGCCCATGCCGGTGCCCACGAAAAAGCCGACCACGTTCTTGTAGCCCTTCACCGCACCGTATTTATATTCGCCCAAGACGCCCACGTTCACGTCGTTGCCGATATGGAAGGGCACCTCGAATTCCTTTTCAATGGGGCGGCGGATATCGTAATCCCGCCAGGGCAGGTTCGGGGAAAACAGCACCACGCCCTCTTCCTGGTTGATCACGCCGGGCGCGCCCGCGGCGATGGCGCGGATGTCGCTCTTTTTAATGCCGGATTCCTTGATCATTTCCCGAACGACGCTGATGATCACCTGCTCGATGTTCTCCGAGGAGTCGCCGCCGGATTTGGTCTTTTTCTTGAGCCGGTAAATGGGCTTTTCCTTATCGTCGAAGATCGCGCCGAGTACCTTGGTTCCACCGATGTCCAGGCAGATGCTGAATTCCTTTGCCATATGGTGCCTCCTTGCATGATGCTTTTCGCTGCGGCTGACTGGGGGAACGACTGTGTTTGATGGTATTATCTTACCATAGGAGCAAAGAAAAGTAAAGTATATGGCGAAAAAAGGGCTTCGTTGTAAAGCGTGGTTTTGCGAAAAAAGGAAAATTGTTTCGTTGTTACGCCTTTCTTTTTCGGTGCTTTTATGGTATGATAAGAGTGAGCGAACGGGCGCTTGTCGGCGGCTCCCGTGAGGGAAAGACGCCGACCATCAACTGGTAAGTTTTATCTTTCCGCGCCGGGAAAACGAAAGCTGATCCGGCGGCGCGGGAAATGAGGGGGTGCGTATGAAGCACGATGATATGACGCGTCTGCTGGACGCCATCCTGTGCCTGAAAACCAAAGAAGAACTGGAATGCTTCTTCGACGATTTGTGCACCATTCAGGAAATCAACGCCATGGTGCAGCGCTTCGACGTGGCGCTGCAATTGGACAAGGGCCTGACTTATTCGCAGATCGCCGGGGTGACGCATGCCAGCACGGCCACGATCAGCCGCGTGAACAGAAGCCTGGTGTACGGCGCGGAGGGATACAAGCTGGCCATCGAGCGCATGCGCAAAGAAGAAAAAGGGGACGAATGATGGATTTATCCGCTCTCAATCCAATGCAGAAGCAAGCGGCCGAAACGCTGACGGGGCCCGTGCTGATCCTGGCCGGGGCCGGAAGCGGCAAAACCCGGACGCTGACTTACCGTATCGCCAACCTGATCAGCCACGGCGTGAAGCCCTGGCATATCCTGGCCCTGACCTTCACCAACAAGGCTGCCCGGGAGATGCGCGAGCGCGTGGAAAGGCTGGTGGGCGAGGATGCCCAGGACATGTGGCTGGGCACGTTTCATTCCGTATGCGTGCGCATCCTGCGGCGGGACATTGAAAAGCTGGGGTATAAGCGCTCCTTCACCATCTACGACGACGACGACCAGCTGCGCGTCATCAAGGACGGGCTCAAGACCCTGGGCCTGGACGAAAGCCGCTCCCAGCCCAAGGAAATGCGGACGAAGATTTCCGGGGCGAAAAACAAAATGCTCACCCCCGACGAATGGTTCCAGGAATCGTTGAAAGACTATCAATGCCAGCAGTTCCACGATCTCTATTCCTATTACGAGGAACGTCTTCGCGCCGCCAACGCGCTGGACTTTGACGACCTTTTGCTGCGCACGCTGGAATTGTTCGTGGAGCATCCGCCGGTATTGGATTATTACCGGCAGCGGTTCCAGTATGTGCTGGTGGACGAGTACCAGGACACCAACGCCGCCCAGTACAATTTCGTGCGGCTGCTCACCCAGGAAAGCCGCAACCTGTGCGTGGTGGGCGACGACGACCAGTCCATCTACGGCTGGCGCGGCGCGGACATCCGCAACATCCTGGACTTTGAGAAGGACTATCCCGACGCCCAGGTGATCAAGCTGGAACAGAATTACCGTTCCACCGCCAACATCCTGGACGCAGCGAACCAGGTGATCGCCCACAACGTGGGCCGCAAGGAAAAGGCCCTGTGGACGGATGCGGGCGAAGGCGAAAAAATCCACCTGTACAGCGCCGGGGACGAGCGGGAGGAAGCCGCCTGGATCTGCGAGCGGATCAAGCGCCTCCGGCAGGCGCAGACGCCCTACGCGCAGATGGCCGTGCTGTACCGTAACCACAGCCTGAGCCGCGTGATCGAAGAAATGCTCACCCGCTCCGGCATTCCCTATAAAGTGTTCGGCGGCACCCGGTTCTACGACCGCAAGGAAGTGCGCGACGCGATTGCTTACCTGCGGGTGATCGTGAACCCGGCGGACGACGTTTCCCTGGTACGCATCATCAACACGCCCAAGCGCTCCATCGGCGACGCGACCGTGGCGGTCTTGCAGGAATATGCCAAGAGCGAGGAACTGCCTCTTTTTTCCGTGCTCTCCGACCCGCCGGAAACCCTTTCCTCCCGGCCCCGGAAGTGCATCGCGGATTTCGCGCTGCTGCTGATGAAGCTGACGGCGCTGAAAGAAACGCTGCCCCTGTCCGAGCTGGTGACCACCATGCTGGAGGAAACCGGCCTGAAAAGGCAGTTTGAAGAGGACGGCAGCGAGGAAGCCCGCTCCCGCCTGGAAAACCTGATGGAATTCGCCGCCGCCGCCAAGGAGTTTGAAGACCAGAGCGACGACAAGACGCTGGAAGCGTTCATGGAAAACGTGGCGCTGGTCACCGACCTGGACAGCCAGGAGGCCGCGCCCCAGTATGTCACCCTCATGACGCTGCACAGCGCCAAGGGCCTGGAATACGACGCGGTGTTCATGACCGGGATGGAGGAGGGCATTTTCCCCTCAATGCGCTCCCAGCTGAACGAAGAAAAAATGGAGGAGGAGCGCCGACTTTGCTACGTGGGCATGACCAGGGCGAAGAAAATCCTGTACCTGTCCTTTGCCCGCAGGCGCACCATCTATAACCAGATCACCCACAACCCGCCGTCCGTGTTCCTGAAGGAAATCCCGGAACGCCTGATTTTAGACGAATGGGCCAACGCTACCAGGAACAGCGGCTTCGCGCCCGAACCCGCGAAGCCCGCGCCCGTTTCCCGCCGGGACAGGCCCCGGAACCTGAGCTTCGGCACCCCCGGCATGGCTGCGGGAGGACGTTCAGCGATAGGCGGATTTGGCTTTGCGTCCGGCGCGAGGCCGGGACTGAATATTCCCGGCGTGCAAAAGGGCTTTGTGGCTTCGCCCGCCCGGGAAAACGCGCCCAGCGCCATGAAGAACCTGTTCAAGCCCGGCGACCATGTGCTGCATCGGAAGTTTGGCGAGGGCACGGTACAGGCGGTTCGGGGCTCCGGCGCGGACGCCCGCATCCAGATCGCTTTCACCGCCTACGGCACCAAGGAGTTTTCCCTTTCCATCGCCCCGATTGTGAAGATCGAGGAATAATAAAGCCTTCCCCTTGAGGGGAAGGTGTCAGGCGAAGCCTGACGGATGAGGTGACAATTTCAAACACGAAGGAAAGACTTTTGAGAAAGTAAACATATCAGCCGTATTCCTTCTGGCTTTGGCACCTCATCCGGCGCTTCGCGCCACCTTCCCCTCAAGGGGAAGGCTTTTGGTTACATATCATCTTTCTGTCTTGGGAGGCCGCTTCATGCCGAAAACCTTTTCCGATATGCGTTCCCTGGTGGATTACCTGAACAAGACCGCTCATGAGTATTATGTGCTGGACAACCCCAGCATCTCCGACGCGGAATGGGACGCGCTGTACAACCAGCTTCTGGCCATGGAAAAAGAGACGGGGACGGTGCTGCCGGATTCGCCGACCCACCGGGTGGGCGGCGCGCCGCTGGCGGCGTTCACCCAGCACCGCCACATCACCCGCTTGTGGAGCATGGACAAAGCGCAGAGCGAGGAAGAGCTCAACGCCTGGTTTGACCGCACGGAAAAGCTCTGGGCGCAGGACGAAACCCTGCCGCCGCTGAGCTACGGCGTGGAATATAAGTTCGACGGCCTCACCCTGAACCTGACCTACGACGGCGGCATTTTGGTGGAGGCCGCTACCCGGGGCGACGGCGAGGTGGGGGAAGCCATCCTGCCCCAGGCCCGGACGGTGAAGGGCGTGCCGCTGTCCATTCCCTGGAAGGGCAAGATCGAGGTGCAGGGCGAATGCATCATGCGCCTGAGTGCTTTGGAAGCCTACAACAAAACCGCCGCCGAACCGCTAAAAAACGCCCGCAACGCCGCGGCGGGAGCCCTGCGGAACCTGGACCCCGCCGTGACCGCCAGCCGCAACCTGTCCGCGTTCTTTTACCAGGTGGGCACCATTGACGACCCGCCGTACAGCGATCAGGTCGGGATGGTGCAATTCATCAAAGACCAGGGCTTCCCGGTCAGCCCGTATTTCGAGACCGCCAGCAGCCGGGAAGCGGTGATCGGCCTCATCCGCGCCATCGAGGAGCAGCGGCCCAGCCTGGACTTTCTCATCGACGGGGCGGTCATCAAGGTGATGGATCAGCGCACGCGGAACCTGATGGGCTATACAGACAAGTTCCCCCGCTGGGCAGTGGCGTACAAATTCGCCGCCGAGGAAAACACTTCCACCTTGGAAAAGGTCACCTGGGAGCTGGGCCGCACCGGCAAGCTGACGCCCCTGGCCCACGTGTCGCCGGTGGACTTCGCCGGGGTGACGGTGAAGAAAGCGACGCTCAACAACGCCGGAGACATCCAGCGAAAGAAGCTGACCCTGGGCTGCACGGTCTGGATCCGCCGATCCAACGACGTGATTCCCGAAATATTGGGCTGTGTGGACGACGGCATTGAAGGCAAGCCCATCGTGACACCGGAGGTCTGCCCCGCCTGCGGCGGGCCGCTCACCTGGCGCGGGGCGCATCTCTACTGCCTGAACCGGGAAACCTGCCGCCCCCAGGCCGTGGCGCGGCTGGCCCACTTCGCGTCCCGGGAAGCCATGGACATTACCGGCTTTTCCGAAAAGACCGCCGGGCTTTTGTACGATACGCTCAGCGTGCGGGACGCCGCCGACCTGTACCACTTGACCGTAGACCAATTGCAGGCCCTGGACGGCTTCCAGGACAAGCGGGCGCAGAACCTGGTGAACGCGCTGGAGGACAGCAAGCACTGCCCCCTGTCCCGCTTCCTGCTGGCCATCGGCATCCCCAACATCGGGCGCAGGACGGCGCGGGATCTGTCCGCCGCCTTCGGCACCCTGGAAAACGTGCGCAAGGCGACCATGGAAGAACTTGTCGCCATGAACGACGTGGGGGAGATCGTGGCCCAGAGCGTGATCGACTTTTTCTCCTTCCCGGAAAACCAGCGCATGGTCGACCGGCTCCTGGCCGCGGGCGTGACGCCCCAGAGCGAAGCGAAAAAAGAGGGCGGCCCGTTCGCGGGGCTGACCATGGTGGTCACCGGCACCCTGCCCACCTTCTCCCGCCAGGAAGCCGAAGCCTTTATCCGGGAGCATGGCGGCGTGGCGGCGGGCTCCGTCAGCAAAAAGACCGCTTATGTGGTGGCCGGGGAGAACGCCGGGAGCAAGCTGACCAAGGCGCAGTCCCTCGGCATTCCCGTGATCACCGAAGAAGAACTGCGGAAGATGGCCGACAACCAGGCATGATAGGATTCGGAGGATGATATGCTGGCCGTTGCGTATTTTATTCTGTACCTGTACTGCGGGACGATCATCGTGTTCGCCCTGTTCCCCAAGAAGCCGGTGGTGGTGCGGTGCTGGCTGGGCGCGTGCTTAGGCGTTGTGCTGATGATGTGGCTGCCCGTGCTGCCGGCGTTCTTGTGGGGCTTTTCCCATCTGTCCCATGTCGTGGCCATGCTGCTGCTGATCGCGCTGACGGGAGCGGCGTATTTCACGCGGGATCAAAGCCGGTGGGTGCCCTGGGGCGAGCGGGATCTGCGGATCGTCAAGCTGCTCCTGTTTGTGGCGCTGCCGCTGACGGTGGTGGGCGGTTATCTGCAATGGACGCATACCATTCGCCCTATGGCGGACGGCACGCTGCACGTGGGGCAAAGCACCTACGGCGACCTGCCGCTGCATATGGCGATCACCTCCAGCCTTCGCAACGCCTCCTTCCCGCCGGATTACAATATCCTGCCGGGGGAAAGGCTGGCCTATCCCTTCCTGGCGGATTCCCTTTCTTCCAGCTTCATGCTGCTGGGCTGCTCCCTGCGCGCGGCGCTGCTGATTCCCGGCATCGCCATGACGGCGCTTGTTTTCAGCGGCTACTGCATCCTGGCGGAGCGCATGGCGGATACCAGGAGGGGCGCGGCGCTGGCGGCGCTGTTCTTCTTCCTGAACGGCGGGCTGGGCTTCTTCTATTTGCTGGACATGCAGGGCGCGGCGCTGGGCTCCGTCGGCAGCAACGAACTGCAAAGCGTGGCGGGGCTGTGGCAGCGCATCCAGCATGTGCTGAACGGCTGGTACCAGACGCCGGCGAACCACGCCGAATTTGGCACCTATAACCTGCGCTGGAGCAACGTGATCGTGGATATGATGGTGCCCCAGCGCACCACCCTGGCAGGCTGGGCGGAAGTGATCCCCTGCATCTACCTGCTCTACGACGCCCTGCGGCCTGAAACGCCCTGGGGCATGGAACTGAAGGACGGCGGCAACGGCCCCATGGCGGTCTGGCACAGGCGGGACATGGACTGGCGGCAGGGCGCGGTGCTGGGAGTCTGGGCGGGCATGCTGCCCATGGTGAACACCCATTGCTTCCTGGCCCTGGGCCTGATGAGCGCCGGATGGCTGGTTTACGATTTGCTGACCGCCCGGCAGCATATCAAAAACGCCCTGCTGTTCTGGGCGGCTTACGGCGTGATTGCGCTCGCCGTGGCCGCGCCGCAGCTGTTCACCTGGACGTTCAATCAGGCCATCGGCAATTCCCGTTTTCTCCGCTGGCATTTCAACTGGGTCAACAACACGGGAAACGGCCTGCGGGACGGGTATCTGTGGTTTTACCTCAAAAATATCGGCCTGCCCTTCCTGCTGATTCTCCTGTCGCTGCTGGAGAAAAACGAAAAGCGCCGGTTCATTGCCAGCGGCGCGTTCGTGATTTTTCTGGTAGCGGAGTTTGTGCAGATTCAGCCCAACGATTACGATAACAACAAACTGTTCTATATCTGGTACATGCTCTGCGCCGTGCTGGCGGCGGACTATGGCCTGGAACTGCTGGGACGCTTGAAGGGCCTGCGGGCCAGGCCGGTGGTGGCCGTGCTGTGCGCGGTGCTCTGCTTCTCCACCGGCGTGCTTGCCGTGGCGCGGGAATGGAAGAGCGACTATGAGATGTTCTCCAAAGAGGCGGTGGAGGCGGCTGCGTATGTGGAGGAGAATGCGGAGCAGCACGCCATGTTCCTGACCGACAGCGACTGGCACATCAATCTCGTCAGCAGCCTGACCGGGCGGAACATCGTTTGCGGCCCCGACACCTGGCTGTATTACCACGGCTACCGCAACGACGAGCGCAAGAACGACATCCGGCGTTTCTACAGCGACCCGGAAAACAACCGGGATGTGCTGGAAAAATACGGCGTGGATTACATTCTGGTGAGCAATAACGAGCGCTCCCGCTATGCCGTCGACCAGGACGCGCTGGACCGGCTGTTCCAGACGGTCTATGAAAGCGAGTACGGCGGCATCGTGATCTATGCCGTTGGAGGAAGATAAGATGGTGCGCCGCTTCCTGCTGTATTCCCTCCACCATGACTGCCCGGTGAAGGCGCTGTTCGCGGACACGATGCAGTACAAAAACATCCGCGTGGTGGCGCTGGAAGGGGACGAAGTAACCTACCGCCTGCCGGGACGGAAGAACCCGGTCACCTCATCGATTGATACATTTCTCACCGTTTCCTATGCCCGCGGCGACGACGGCGACACGCTGAAATTCGCGGCCTGGGAGAGGGGAAAAGAAGAAATAGAAGAAAAAACAAAGACATAAAAAACGGCTGTCTCGTCCATTGGGAGACAGCCGCTGTCTTTAAAATGGCGGGTCGATGGCAAAAGCTTTTCCATCCAGATACGCCAGGCAGCCGCTCACATGCAGCGTCAGTTCCGTGGCGCAGAGGCGCAATGAAGTGGTTTTGCAGCGCTTGTTGAACGCCCGGTCGCCATACTTGTCGTCGCCTAAAATCGGATGGGAGAGGAAGGCCATGTGCGCCCGGATCTGGTGGGTGCGCCCGGTCAGCAGCGTGACCCGCAGCCGGGAGATTGCCCCGTCATAATCCAGCGTTTCGTACTGGGTGGCGATGGGCAGCGCGCCGGGCGTTTCATGGGTCACGATGCGCACGGTGGCTGTCTCCGCGTTCTTGATCAGGTAGGCTTCTTTTAACGCCGCCGGGGGCCGCATTTCGCCCCGCACCAGGCATTGGTATTTTTTGTCCAGCGCACGGTTTTTGAACGCCTCCAGCAGCACGCTTTCGCTCTCATCGTCCTTGCACAGCAGCAGCAGCCCGCAGGTGGGATGGTCCAGGCGGTGGCACAGGCGGGGTGTATAGGCTCCTTTCGCCCGCTCGGTCAAGAGGGAAAGCAACGTCATCCCGCCCCATTCGTCCTCGTCGCAGCTGATCCCGGCGGGCTTGCTCAAAAGCAGGATATGATCGTCCTCATACACGATGGGCAAATCCGGCGCATAGCCCGTGTATAGCTGGATCCGCTGGCCGGAAAGCACCGGGATTTCTTTGCCGCTGCGCTTTCCGTCTACTTTCACATCCCGATGGGCAAAGGCATCCCGGGTCACGGAAGAGGGCAGGAGCGAAAAGGCAAGAGACACATACTTATCCAGCCGCATTCCCTCCGCCCGGTCCGGCGCGACGGCCTCATACATGCGCATCAGTTCAGCACCGCCGGGGGCATGCCGATCCAGCGCACGGTCTGCAAATGCAGCTGGGCCAGCGCTTCCAGCATCCGGGGCGTGGGCAGCACGCAGAGCATGCTTTCCATCACTTCCCGCATTTCCTTCAGGCTGGCGCCCTGCTTCGCCATCATGCGCAGGTCTTCCAGAGCTTCTTCTTCGTCGTACTCTGGGCGGACGGCCCCGGTCAGCGCCCCGCGCATGGTTTCGCAGGAGGCGGTTTCCTCGGGCAGCAGGCCGTTGAGCCCGCCCAGCATCATTTCCCGGGTGATGGACACTTCGGTGGCCGGCATCTTGGAAAGGACGGACAGCAGATGATCTGGGTCGGCCAGGCCGGGATGCAGCAGCAGCATTTCTCCTTCCGGGGTCTTGGTGTAGTCAAACGCGGCCCGCAGGTAACGGGCAATCAGCAGCGCCGCCACCGCGTCGGTGTCCTTGCTCATGTTCTGGTAAAAGTGCGTCAGCGGCACCGAGGCGTGCAGAAATCCGGACAGGTACAGCAGGCTGTGCAGCGTGGCGTCAAAGGAAAACAGGCGCTGGCGCATTTCAACATAGCGTTCGGACTGCATCGCTTTCGTGATGGGTTCGATCAGCTCCGGCGCGAGGCAGACCCGGGCGCTGTCCTCGTCCACCACCTGCAGCGTGCACCAGAGCCGGGAGATCAGCGCTTCCGTGGCGGTGATTTCGTCCCAATCGTCCAGAAAGGTTTCCCCGCCGCCGATCAGCATGCGCTTCACCAAATCGTCCTCTCTGGGCGAGAGGAAGCAGGTTTCCTGTTCCGCGCGCTCCAGCACCAGGCGCTTTAACTCCTCCTGGCCGGGGACGCGGGTTTTGATTTCCTGGGAATAAAAAGATAAATAAAACAGATCCTGGGCTTCATCGGCGCAAAGCCGACCGAAAATTCCCTGGGCGGGGCAGCGGTACAGCCTGTCCTGACACGCTTCCAGCTGGCGCTCCCGCATCACGCTCATCGTTTTGTCGCACCAATGCTCCACCCGGCTTGTGCTCGTTCTGAACAAGTTCCGCTACGCTCCCTTCCGTCGGTAAACTGCCGTTTTCTTTCGTGGATCAGTATAGCCTTTCTATACAAATTATACAGTCAAAAAGCAGGCTGTCAAGCCTTTTTGTATGGAATCCCAGTTTATCCAGCGCGGCGAAGAAGAGGAACGGGGGACGAGGATGCAATTATATAATAGGAAACAAAAGAAATACAGCATTTGTGGGTTGACATTTTTCGCGCGGCGCGGCATAATGACAGATGACGCTTGAGGCGAAAGGAGGGAACGGAAGGCGTGAAGCGCATGATCGTCATTGCCGGCCACTACGGTAGCGGGAAAACCGAGCTGGCGGTGAGCCTGGCGATGGATTTGGCGAAGGAAACGGCGCGGGCCTATCCCCGGCTGGCGGTGGTAGACCTGGACGTGGCCAACCCCTACTTCCGTTCCCGGGAACGCAAGGCGCTGTTGGAAGAGCACGGCGTGACGCTGTACGGCGACGCCTACAACTCCACCGGCGCGACCGCCGAGCTGCCCGCCCTCACCGCCGCATTGCGCGCGCCCTTGGAGGACGAAGGCTGCCAGGCCATCATCGACTTGGGCGGCAATGACGCCGGGGCCCGGGTGCTTCGACAGTTCGGAAAGTATTTCCAGGGGGACGACCACGAACTGTGGGCCGTGGTGAACTTCCGGCGGTATGAAACGCGGGACGTGGAAAGCAGCCGGGAGCACGTGGAATCCATTCAGAATGAATTGCAGATTCCCGTCACCGGCCTGGTGAACAACACCCACTTGCTCCGGGAAACCACGCCCGACATCATCCGGGAGGGCCATGAAAAAGCGGAAGCCCTGTCCCGGGAAATGCACATTCCCTTATTATTCACCTGTTATCCCGCGGGCGTCATCGCCCCGGAGGACATCAAGGGCTTTGCGCCCCTGCGTTCCCTGGGACTGTATATGCGGCCCGCTTACTTGGATAAATAGCGTAGTTGTTCAATGGTTTGAAGTTCTAAGTTCTTAGTTCTAAGTTCTAAGCTTATAAACAGTTTGATGAAACGCTTCCATATTCATTCAGACAAAAACGCTTAGAACTTTGAACTAATAACAACTACCCCAATTCTAACAAATCGGAGGAGAAAGAACCATGCGCTCGTTCCAACTTGTTTTCCGTCCGGAAAGGTGCAAGGGGTGCGAACTGTGCCGGAATGCCTGCCCCAAGGGCGTCATTGGCATGTCCAGCCAGGTCAACGCCAAGGGCTACCACCCCGCCTGCGCGGTCAACCAGGAAGCCTGCATCGGCTGCCAGAGCTGCGCGCTGATGTGCCCTGACGGGGCCATCGCCATCTATGAGAAGGAGGAGGGCGACCAATGACCACCGATAAAGTGCTCATGAAAGGCAACGAAGCCTTTGCCGAAGCCGCCATCCGCGGCGGCGCCCGGATGTATTTCGGCTATCCCATCACGCCCCAGAGCGAAGTCCCCGAATATATGAGCCGGGAACTCCCCAAGCACGGCGGCTATTTCGTCCAGGCGGAAAGCGAACTGGGCGCGATTAACATGGCTTACGGCGCGGGTGCCGCGGGCGGCACCGTGTTCATTTCCTCTTCCTCTCCCGGCATCGCCCTGATGCAGGAGGGCATGAGCTTCCTGTGCTCCGCCGAGGTTCCCCTGCTGGCCATGAACGTCAGCCGCGGCGGCCCCGGCATCGGTGGCATCCAGCCCGGCCAGGCGGACTATTACCAGGTCACCCGGGGCGGCGGCAACGGCGACTACCGGATTCCCGTGTTCGCTCCCAGCTCCATCCAGGAAGCCGTGGACCTGCTCTACGAAGGCACCGAGCTGGCCCAGCAGTGGCGCAATCCCATCATGATCCTGGCCGACGGCATGATCGGCCAGATGATGGAGCCCGTGCGCCTGCCGGAATTCAAGCCCGTTCCCAAGCCCAACGAAATTGCGGGCATCCGCGACTGGGCCTGCACCGGCTACAACGACCGGGGCGGAGACCATAACCGCCGCGTGGTCAAGTCCCTGCGCATGAAGCCCGAGGATCTGGAAGCCCACGTGGAAAAGCTGTTTGAGAAATACGCCCGGGCCGAAAAGGAACTGTGCCGCTACGAAACCGAAAACCTCAAGGGCGCGGAAGTTGTTCTGGTCGCCTTCGGCACCACCGCCCGCATCTGCCGCGAAGCCTGCGAAGTGCTGGCGGAGCAGGGCATCAAGGCGGGCCTCATCCGGCCCATCAGCCTGTGGCCCTTCCCCAACAAAGCCTTTGATGAAATCGACTTCGGCGCGACGAAGGCCGTCGTTTCCGTGGAGCTGTCCATGGGCCAGATGATCACCGACGTGAAGCTGGCGCTGAACGGACGCCTGCCCGCCTTCCTGGCCCACCGCACCGGCGGCATGGTGCCCACCTCCCTGGAAGTGGCTGCCCGGGCCAAGGCTGTATTGGAGGGATTGAAATGAAGCCCATCTTTGAGTATACCAAGGGCATGACCGACGTGCCCACCCATTACTGCCCCGGCTGCACCCACGGCATCGCCCACCGCATTATCATGGAAGTACTGGAAGAAATGGGCGAGCTGGGCAACACCATCGGCGTGGCCCCCATCGGCTGCTCCGTCACCGCCCATGAGTACATGAACGTGGATATGTGCGAGGCCGCCCATGGCCGCGCTCCCGCTGTCGCCAGCGGTATCCGCCGCGTGCATCCCGATAAGGTGGTCTTCACCTACCAGGGCGACGGCGACCTGGCCTCCATCGGCACCGGCGAAATCGTCCATGCCGCCGTACGCGGGGAAAAGTTCTCCACCTTCTTTATCAACAACGGCATCTACGGCATGACCGGCGGCCAGATGGCCCCCACCACCCTGATCGGCCAGAAGAGCACCACCAGCCAGGACGGCCGCAAAAAGGAACTGAATGGTATGCCCGTGAAAATGAGTGAAATGCTGGCCTCCATCGACGGCGCGGCCTACGTGGAGCGCGTGGCGCTGGACAGCCCCGCCCACATCCGCCAGGCGAAAAAAGCCGTGCGCCGGGCCTTTGAGATTCAGAAGAAGGGCCTGGGCTTTACGTTGGTTGAATTCCTCTCCACCTGCCCCACCAACTGGGGCCTGCCGCCCGTCAAGGCGCTGGAATGGGTGCGGAACAACGTGATGGCGTACTATCCCCTGGGCGTGATCAAGGAGCCGAAGGAGGAGGAACAGGCATGAGTACCTACAAAATGTTTTTCGCCGGTTCCGGCGGCCAGGGCGTGCTGCTGATGGGCCAGATCATCACCTACGCCGCCATGCTGGAAGGCAAGGAAGCCACGTTCCTGCCCTCCTACGGCCCCGAAATGCGCGGCGGCACCGCCAACTGCACCGTCGTCGTCAGCGACAAGCCCGTGTCCTCCCCGCTGATTTATGAAGCGGACATCGCCGTGGTGATGAACCGCCCCTCCATGGACAAGTTTGAGCCCATGGTGAAAAAAGGCGGCTTTATGTTCTACAACGAATCCATCATTGACCGCAAGCCCGCCCGGGACGACATCAAGTCCGTGGCCGTGGATCTGGCCGCCCGCTGCGCTGCGCTGGGAAACGACAAGGTCGCCAACATGGTCATGCTGGGCGAAGTCGTCCGCGGCACCGGCGTGGTGCAGGTGGAAACGGTTTTCAAGGTCTTTGAAAAGGTCTTCTCCGGACGCAAGGCCGCGCTGATTCCGCTGAACAAGCAAGCTTTCCTTGGTGAATAATGCTTTTGTTCTCGGGGGAAACCATTCTTTGGAGGCCAAAGAATGGTTTCCCCCGAACCCCTTTCCAAGAAAGCCATAAAAGACAAATTTTTCCTCCTGCATTGAATGATGCTGTGAGGTTTTTTTATTTTATCATAGACGAAAAACAAACGATATGATATGATGGAAAAGCGGAAATGATAACAGCAGAAACTTGTTCAGGAGGAAGCCATGCTGGACGAACGGGTGGAACGGATCATCGACGCGGCGGAACGAATGAAATTAGGGGAGTATGTGCGTTACCAGAGCAACCGGAAAGCCCGGCTGCGGGATGCGTTCTGGGAAGGCGTGCTGCGGGGCCTGGGCTTCATGGTGGGCTTCTCCCTGATCGGCGCGCTGCTGGTTTATATTTTACAGGCCCTGATGCGGGCCAATATTCCCCTGATCGGGGACTACCTGGCGAAGGTGGTCATGCTGGTGGAAAGCCGGATGCACTGAGATGAAAAACGTTTTGAAGTGGACGCTGCCCGGCCTGCTGGTGCTGGCGCTGGACAGGATCGTGAAGGGATACTGCGGGAACATGAACCTGGCGCTGATTCCCGGCGTGATTGCCCTGCGCCCCGCGAAAAACACGGGCATGGCGATGGGCATGCTGCAAGGCAATGCCCTGTTGATTCTGATTGGTTCCATCGTCCTGGTGGGCGTCTGCGGGTGGCTGATGCGGGATGTAAAACCCAGCGGCCTTGCGCCTGTCGCCATTTCCATGATGGCGGGCGGGGCCATCGGCAACATGATCGACCGTCTGGCTCTGGGCTATGTGGTCGACATGTTTGAATTGCTGTTTATCGACTTTTATATTTTCAACGTGGCGGACGTGGGCGTGGTGTGCGGCGCGATTCTGTGCGGCCTGAGCCTGCTGTTCCGCCCCCAGGATTGGAGCAAGCGAAAGAAATGATGCGGGAGTTTACGGGAAACGGCGAACGGCTGGACGTGCTCTTATCTGCCGACGGGGAACTGAGCCGCAGCCGGGCGGCGGCGCTGATCAAGGAAGGCTGCGTGAAGGTGGGGGAAAGGGCCGAAACAAAGCCCTCGTATAAAACCGAACCCGGCGCGGCCATTCTGCTGGACATGCCCGAAGTCAAGCCCGCGAAAGCGGAGGCCCAGGACATTCCCCTGGAGATTCTCTATCAGGATGAACACCTGGCCGTGGTGGTGAAGCCCTGCGGCATGGTGGTGCATCCCGCGGCGGGCAACGACGACGGCACGCTGGTGAACGCCCTCCTGTTCCACCTGGACAGTCTGTCCGGCATCGGCGGGGAAATGCGCCCCGGCATCGTGCACCGGCTGGACAAGGACACCAGCGGCCTCATGCTGGTGGCGAAGGACGACCAGACCCACGCCGCCCTGTCGGAGCAATTGTCCAACCGGCAGATGGAAAAGCACTACCGCGCGATGGTGTACGGTAAAATGAAGGAACCGGAGGGCGTGATCGAAAAGCCCATCGGCCGCAGCAAAACCGACCGGAAGAAAATGGCGGTGGATGAGAACGGGCGCTGGGCGAAAACGGAGTGGAAGGTGCTGAAAGAATACGCCGACAGGACGCTGCTGGACGTACACATCATCACGGGCCGCACGCACCAGATTCGCGTCCACATGGCCTCCGTCGGCCACCCGGTTTTAGGCGACCCGCTCTACGGCCACAAGCGGATGCCCGACGCCCCGCGCCTCATGCTCCACGCCTATTCCCTGGAGTTTACGCACCCCGCCACGGGCGAGAGAATGCGCTTCACCGCGCCCTGTCCATTCTCCGAAGAAGCATAAGATAATCCCCTGAGAGAAAGCTTGCTCCTCTCAGGGGACATTTTTACAGATGGATTACTTGGTGTACTTTTCCCGCTTGATGTAGTGGGTGTGCAGCAGCTGGTGGGCCTTGTGGCCGTTGGGCTCGCCCAGATAATCAGCGTAGAGCTTTTTGATTTCTTCGTTCTCGTGGCTCTTGCGCAGAGGCTTGTTGGCGTCTTCGCCGTAGAGGGCCTTGGCGCGTTCGACACGGGGATCGCAGGTCATCTTGTCCTGGCTGGACACGATGGGCTGGCCGCCGCCGGTGACGCAGCCGCCGGGGCAGGCCATGACTTCGATGAAGGTGTACTTCTTTTCGCCGGAGCGCACCATATCCAGCAGCTTGGAAGCAGCGCCGGTGGAGTGGGCCACGGCCACGGACACGGGCAGGTCGCCCACCTGCACGGTGGCTTCCTTGATGCCTTCGATGCCGCGGACAGCGGTGAAGTTCACGTCTTCCAGGGTTTCACCGGTGATGGTTTCATAAGCGGTACGCAGGGCCGCTTCCATCACGCCACCGGTGGCGCCGAAGATGACGGCCGCGCCGGTGGATTCGCCGCACAGAGGATCAAAGTCTTCGTCGGGCAGGTTCACAAAGTCGATGCCCGCTTCCTTGATCATCCGGGCCAGTTCACGGGTGGTGATGACAGCATCCACATCCGGATAGCCGGTGCCGGCCAGTTCTTCACGGTCCGCCTCGAACTTCTTGGCGGTGCAAGGCATGACGGAGACCACGGCGATGTTCTTGGGGTCAATGCCAGCTTTTTCGGCGTAGTAGCTCTTGATGATCGCGCCCAGCATTTCGTGGGGGCTCTTGCAGGTGGAGAGGTTCGGGATGAAGTCCGGATAGTAGGTTTCGCAGAACTTGATCCAGCCGGGGGAGCAGGAGGTGATCATGGGCAGCACGCCGCCCTCCTTCACCCGATGCACCAGCTCGGTGGCTTCCTCCATGATGGTCAGATCCGCGCCGAAGTCGGTGTCGAACACCCGGTCAAAGCCCATGCGGCGCAGGGCGGCAGCCAGCTTGCCGGTGACGGAGGTGCCCATGGGCAGGCCGAATTCCTCGCCCAGGGCGGCGCGCACGGCGGGAGCGGGCTGCACCACCACGTGCTTGGTTTCGTCGGCGATCAGGTCCCAGACCTTCCTGGTTTCGTCCTTCTCATACAGCGCGCCCACGGGGCAGGCGGTGATGCACTGGCCGCAGTTGATGCAGGGCATGTCGGCCAGCTTCAGGTTCCAGGGGGATTCGATGGCGGTCACGAAGCCGCGGTTCACCGCGCCGATGACGCCCACGTTCTGCACCTTGGAGCACACGGCCACGCAGCGGCGGCACAGGATGCACTTGTTGTTGTCGCGGACGATGGAGGGGCTCACGTCGTCGATGTCATAGTGGTTCTGCTTGCCGGCGTACTTGTCGCCGTTTTCCACGCCCAGCTCGCGGCAGAGCTTCTGCAGCTCGCAGTTGGTGGAACGGATGCAGGAGAGGCACTTCTGCTCGTGGGCGGAGAGCACCAGCTCCAGCAGGTTCTTGCGGTACTGGCGAATCTGGGGAGTGTTGGTCTTGACGTTCATGCCCTCGGAAACGGGCAGCACGCAGGCGGCCTGCAGGGCGCGCCCGCCCGCGTTGACCACGCACATGCGGCACGCGCCGATGGCGTTGATGTCTTTCAGATAACACAGGGTGGGGATGTTAATGCCCGCCTGCTTGGCAGCCTCCAGAACGGTCGTGCCAGCGGGGACAGAAACCTTAACGTTATCAATCGTAAGGTTGACCATTTGTTCCATTGTTCTTTCCTCCTTGCACGAATCACTGTTTGGAGATCGCGCCGAAGCGGCACTTCTCGATGCACGCGCCGCACTTTAAGCACTTGCTGGTGTCAATCACGTGGGCCTTCTTCACTTCGCCGCTGATGGCCCCGCCGGGGCAGACGCGGGCGCAGGCGGTGCAGCCGCGGCACTTCTCGGGATCGATCACGTAGCTCAGCAGCGCCTGGCAGTGATGCGCGGGGCACTTCTTGTCCCGGATATGGGCTTCATATTCATGACGGAAGAACTTGATGGTGGACAGCACGGGGTTGGGAGCCGTCTGGCCCAGGCCGCACAGGGCGGTAGCCTTGATGGTGTTGGCCAGGTTTTCCAGCTTCTCGATGTCGCCTTCCTCGCCCTTGCCGTTCACGATGCGTTCCAAAATCTCCAGCATGCGCCGGGTGCCGATGCGGCAGGGAGCGCACTTGCCGCAGCTCTCGTCCACGGTGAAGTCCAGGAAGAAGCGGGCGATGTCCACCATGCAGTTGTCTTCGTCCATGACGATCATACCGCCGGAACCCATCATGGAGCCCGCGGCGATCAGGTTGTCATAGTCCACGGGGGTATCCAGCAGTTCCGCGGGCAGGCAGCCGCCGGAGGGGCCGCCGGTCTGCACGGCCTTGAACTTCTTGCCGTTGGGGATGCCGCCGCCGATGTCATAAATAATGGTGCGAAGCGGGGTGCCCATGGGCACTTCCACCAGGCCGGTGTTGTTGATCTTGCCGCCCAGGGCGAACACCTTGGTGCCCTTGCTCTTCTCGGTACCCATGGCGGCGAACCAGTCCGCGCCGTGCAGGATGATCTGGGCCACGTTGGCGTAGGTTTCCACGTTGTTCAGCATGGTGGGCTTGGCGAACAGGCCCTTGACTGCCGGGAACGGAGGACGGGGAGTGGGCTCGCCGCGCTTGCCTTCGATGGAGCGCATGAGGGCGGTTTCCTCGCCGCACACGAACGCGCCCGCGCCCAGGCGGATCTTGATGTCAAAGTCGAAGCCGGTGTCGAAAATGTTCTTGCCCAGCAGCCCGTATTCCCGGGCCTGGCCGATGGCGATTTCCAGACGCTTCACGGCGATGGGATATTCAGCGCGGACGTAAATATATCCTTCGGACGCGCCGATGGCATAGCCCGCGATGGCCATGGCTTCCAGCACGGCGTGGGGGTCGCCTTCCAGCACGGAGCGGTCCATGAACGCGCCGGGGTCGCCCTCGTCGGCGTTGCAGGCCACGTACTTCTGGTCAGCCACGGAAGCCGCCGCGAATTTCCACTTGAGGCCGGTGGGAAAGCCGCCGCCGCCGCGTCCGCGCAGGCCGGATTTGAGGATTTCCTCGATGACCTGCTCGCGGGTCATGGTGGTCAGGGCCTTTTCCAGGGCCATATAGCCGTCGAAGGCGATGTATTCGTCGATGTTTTCGGGGTCGATGACGCCGCAGTTGCGCAGGGCGATGCGGTGCTGGTGCTTATAGAAGTTGATGTCGGTCAGCGCCTTGTTGGCGTTCTGTTCGTGGGTGGCGTGGTCGCTGTAGACCAAGTGCTGCACCTTGCGGCCCTTGAGCAGGTGTTCGGTGACGATCTCGTCCACGTCGTCCACCTTGACCCGGGAATAGAAGGTGCCTTCGGGGTACACGATGACCACGGGGCCCGCTTCGCACAGGCCGAAGCAGCCGGTGCGGATGACCTTGACTTCCTTGTCCAGGCCGTTTTCCTTGATCTTCTCCTCGAAGCGCTGGATCAGCTGGGCAGAGCCGGAAGAGGTACAGCCGGTACCGCCGCAGCAGAGCACATGAGCGCGATAGATATCCATGAATTTCTCCTCCCTGTTACAGCATCATATGCTTATTTTTCGGCGGCGCCGATGGTGTATTCCTCCACAGGACGGCCGTTGACGATGTGTTCCGCCACCACGCGGCCCACCTTTTCGGGGGTCATGTGCACGTAGGTGACCTTTTCCTGACCGGGCATAATCACGTCCACCATGGGCTCCAGGCGGCACATGCCGATGCAGCCGGTCTGGCTGACGGTGACGTGCTGCAAGCCGCGCTTCTGGATTTCATCCATGAAAGCCAGCATCACGGGGCGGGCGCCGGCGGCGATGCCGCAGGTGGCCATGCCGATGACCACGCGGGTCACTTCGCCTTCTTCTTCCTTGCGCAGGTTGATACGGTTCAGGGTCTTTTCCCGGATGGCCTGCAATTCAGCCAAAGATTTCATAAAATGACACCTCCAAAGATCGGTTCTATTTCTTCCCGCAAAGATTCCAGCATCCATGCGGCGATTTCCGGTTCGCTGAAAGGAACGCCCTGCAAAGCCTCGCGGATCTCCCGGGTATCGAACTGCATTTCTCCCTTCGGGGAAGCGCAGCGGAGCACGAATTCGGGCTTGTCCGGGTTCATCGTGACCAGCGTGGTCACGGTGCCGGGCAGGTCGCCCAGGGGCAGGCAGTCGATGGACGATGTATCCAAGGTCGCCGTCAGCTTCGTGCCCTTGCCCAGCGTGCTTTCGATGGACAGATTGCCTCCCGCCAGGCGGCAGTTTTCCGCCATCATGGGAATGCCCAGGCCCACCTTGCGGGTGGTGCGGGTGGTGGCGAAGGGGCTGGTCACGCGGCTGAGCAGTTCTTCGCTCATGCCGGTTCCGTCGTCCTCGATGACGACGGAGAGGATGCCCTTCTCATCCAGCAGCACGCTCAGGGAAACCACCTTGGCCTCGGCCCGGATGCTGTTCTGCATCAGATCCAGGATATGCAGGGACAAATCGCGCATCTGTTTACGCCTGCTCTCTGTACTTGGCCAGGATGCCGGGGATGTCGTCGGGCACCAGACGCCCGTACACTTCGTCGTTGATGGTCATAACGGGGGCCAGGCCGCACGCGCCCAGGCAGCGGGTGGCGTTCAGGGTGAACAGACCGTCGGGAGACGTCTTGCCCACGGGGGTTTTCAGCTCTTCGCTGAGGCGGTCCAGCACCTTCTGGCTGCCCTTGACGTAGCAGGCGGTGCCCAGGCACACGCTGATGGTGTACTTGCCGTTGGGCTCCAGGCGGAACTGGGAATAGAAGGTGGCGACGCCGTAGACCTCGCTCAGCGTGACGCCAAGCCCCTCCGCGATGATCTTCTGCACGTCCATGGGTACGCAGCCGAAGATACCCTGCGCCCGCTGCAGCACGGGCATCAGGGCGCCGGGCTGATCCTTCAGCTCAGCGATGACCTGATTCAGCTGCTCATACTTGTCTTTGTTGTCCGGCATGACAGTTCATGACCTCCTTATAAAACTTGCGTCGGATCGTTCCATCCGAAATGGCGGCGTATGCATCCGCGCTATACACCATTTAGTATCATAACATATTTTCACGCAAATTGCACGCCCAAAATACAAAAAAATGACGAAAAAAACGATGAATTTTGCTGGTTTTTTTGTAGAATCCTGCATGAATAATCCCGACAATTTATGTCGGAATATACAAGGGAGAAGGCCCGAAGGACGAAAACGGACAAGAATTAACCGGATTGCGGGGTTGTGTTTTTTCTTCTTATGATATATGATGAAAACGGTTACTCAAAGTACAAGCGAGGTTGTTTCCATGAGCAGAATGCAGCGGGACTTCACCCAGGGGCCGATTGCCCGGAGCATGATCACGTTCTCCCTGCCCTTTCTTCTTTCCAATATATTGCAGGCGCTCTACGGCGCGGTGGACATGCTGGTGGTGGGGAACTATGCCGACCCCGACCCGGTGGTGAGCGCGCAGATTCTCTCCGGCGTGAACATCGGCAGCCAGATCACCCACCTGGTCGCCATGATGGTCAGCGGCCTGACCATTTCCGGCACGGTGATGGTGGGGCAGTATGTGGGCGCGAAAAAGCAGAAGGACGCTTCCGAAACCGTCGGCACCATGTTTACCCTCATGGCCATCGTGGGCGTGGCGCTGATGGCGGTGATGCTGCTTTCCTCCGACCTGCTTCTACGGCTGCTCAACACCCCGCCGGAAGCGTTCGAGCACGCCAAAACCTATCTGGTGATCTGCCTGGCGGGTACGCTGTTCATCTTCGGCTACAACGCCGTGTCCTCCATCCAGCGCGGCCTGGGGGATTCCGTGCGGCCGCTGGTTTTCGTGGGCATCGCGTGCCTGGTGAACGTCGTCCTGGACCTGTGGTTGGTGAAGGGCCTTGGCATGGGCGCGGCGGGCGCGGCCTGGGCCACGGTGATCGCCCAGGCGATCAGCCTGATCCTGGCCGCCTGGTATCTGAGCCGCAACAAGTTCATCTTCGATTTCAAGCTCAAATCCTTCCGCATCCAGAAGGACAAGATGAAGCTGATGGTGAAGCTGGGCATCCCGTCCTCGGTGCAGAGCATCGTGGTCAATTTCTCCTTCCTGGTGATGACCAGCATCGTGAACAACATCGGCGGCTACACCGCGTCCGCCGCCGTGGGCGTGGTGGGCAAGTTCAACTCCTTTGCCATCCTGCCCGCCGTGGCCATGTCCTCCTCCGTCAGCGCCTTTGCCGCCCAGAACATCGGCGCAGGGCTGTACGACCGGGCGAAGAAGAGCCTGTGGGTGGGCATCGAAATCGCCATGACCATTTCCCTGGCGGTGTTCGCCGCGGTGCAGATCTGGCCGGAAGCCATCATCGGCGTGTTCAATCCCGACCCCGAGCTGATCCGCAACGGGGTGGAATACATGCGCACGTTCAGCTTTGACTACCTGCTGGTGCCGATCCAGTTCTGCTTCAACGGCCTGATCATGGGCGCGGGGCATACCCAGTTCACCCTCATCAACGCCTCGCTGTCCTCGCTGCTGCTGCGCATTCCCGTAGCGATTCTGCTCGGCTCCGTGCTGGGATGGGGACTGATGGGCGTGGGCCTGGCCGGGCCCGCCGCCTCCGCCGCGGGCGTGTGCCTGGGCGCGTGGTTCATCTTCTCCGAACGCTGGCGGAAGGACCAGACGGGGATCAAGGCGGATAACTAAAAAATTCTTCCTTTTTCCCACTTTTTTCTGGATTATGCTTGTTTTTTCTTTCAACCTGTGATAGAATACCATCTGTGCTATTTCAAGGAGGGACAATCTACATGAGCGCTATCGAAGTAATTCTGGACATTCTGATGGTTATTTCCGCCCTGGTCATGATCGTGACCGTTCTGATGCAGGACAGCGATTCTGACGGCATGGGCGCTTTGACCGGCGGCAGCGAGACTTTCTTCGGCAAGAACAAGAACAATACCCTGGAAGGCAAGCTGGCTATGGCCACCAAGGTTTCTTCCATCGTGTTCGTGGTGCTGGCGATTGTGATGCTGCTGGTGAAATAAACCGGGGCGTATCGCGCGGCTTTCCAGGGCTGACAGTTCTTCGTCAGCCCTTTCTTTGGGTTTTGGCAAAGGAATTATTATCATGATTGTGTTAACGATACAAAATCTCCACAAGGCTTTCGGCGGCAATGCGGTGTTAAAGGACGTGAACCTGACCCTCCAGGATCACCAGCGGATGGGCCTGGTGGGGGTGAACGGCTGCGGCAAAACCACGCTGCTGAATATTTTAGCGGGCCGCGAGCAGGCCGACGGCGGCAGCGTGTCCCTGATGAAGGGCATCCGCATCGGCTACATGGAACAGCAGTACCGGGCCCAGGGCGACAGCACCGTGTTTGAGGAAATGAAGCGGGTATTCGAGCCCGTGTTTGCCATGGAAGAAAAGCTGCGGGCGCTGGAGCACGACATGTCCGAAGCCGGGGAAACAGAGCTCAAACGCATGGGGGAGACCTACGCCCGCCTGAGCGACGCCTTTGAAAAGGCCGACGGCTATGCCTGGAAGTCCTCGATCCAGGGCGTGCTGGCGGGCCTGGGCTTCAAAAAGGAACAGTACGACCAGCCCGCGCGCCTCCTGTCCGGCGGCGAGCTGACGCGGCTGTGCCTGGCGAAGCTGCTTTTGCAGAAGCCCGATTTATTGCTCCTGGACGAGCCCACCAACCATTTGGATTTGTCCGCCCTGGATTGGCTGGAGCATTACCTTTCCGAGTATAAAGGCGCTTTGATCGTCGTGTCCCATGACCGCTATTTCCTCGACCATGTGTGTACCCACATTTCCGAACTGCTGCTGGGGACGCTGGAACAGTACACGGGCAACTATTCTTCCTATATGAAGGAACGCGCCGAACGGTTCGAGATCCGCATGCGGGCCTGGGAACAGCAGCAGAAGATGATTGCCCGGGAGGAAGCCATCATTGCCCGGTATAAGTCCTTCAACCGGGAAAAGTCCATCAAGGCCGCCGAGAGCCGGGAAAAGCGGCTGGAAAAGGTGGAGCGGTTGGAGCGCCCGGAGGACGAGCATCAGGTGCGCTTCCGGTTCGAGGCCAAGCGCCGTACTGGGGATGACGTGCTGTTCATCCGGGATTACAGCAAATCCTTCGGGGACAGAACCTTATTCAAAAACGTGAACCTGACCCTCCGGGCGGGGGACCGGGTGGCGCTGCTGGGGCCCAACGGCATCGGCAAATCCACCCTGCTCAAGTGCCTCATGGGCGAGGAAACGCCGGATACCGGTTCCGTCCGCTGGGGCGCGAACGTGGACACGGGGTATTATGACCAGAAGCAGGAGGGCCTGCACCCCAACAAGACCGTGCTGGACGAGGTGTGGGACACCTTTCCCCGCCTGGAACAGAGCCAGGTGCGGGGCGCGCTGGGCCTGTTCCTGTTCACGGGCGAGGACGTGTTCATGCCCATTCACACCCTCTCCGGCGGCGAGAAGGGCCGGGTCGCCCTGACCAAGCTGATGCTGCACAAGGATAACCTACTGCTCCTGGACGAGCCCACCAACCACCTGGACATGGACAGCCGCGAAGTGCTGGAGGACGCCCTGGAAAACTTCGAGGGCACCATCCTGGCCGTGTCCCATGACCGCTACTTCATCAACCGCTTCGCCACCCGCGTGGCGGTGCTGACGGAGGACGGCATCAAGGAATACTTAGGCAACTTCGACGACTACATGGCCAAGCTCCAATGGGAACAGGCCCAGCAGAACCAGGACCCGCGCTTTGCCGACATGACCCGAACCGAAGCGGGCAAGGAAAAGCGGAAACTCCGCCTCGCCAAGGAACAGCTGAAAGCCTTGAAGGAAGCGGTCAAGCAGGCGGAAAAAACCGTTGCCGACACCGAAGCCGCCATTGAAAAACAGGAAGCGCTGATGGCGACCCCCGAGGTGTATACCGA
Organism: uncultured Eubacteriales bacterium; assembly: GCA_902795275.1. GTDB lineage: Bacteria > Bacillota > Clostridia > Christensenellales > Aristaeellaceae > RUG563. The sequence goes on from CADBKQ010000018.1 coordinate 28,395, forward strand.
CCCGGAGAAGGCCGCCGCCGCCGCGAAGGAATACCAACGGCTCAAGGACGCTCTGGCCCAGGCCTACACCGACTGGGAGGACGCGGAAGAAGCGCTGGCGGAAGCCACGGAGGGCGTATGACGGAAAATGCGCTGCCCTATAGAACAAGGAGGACGGAATTGAAGAAACGGATTATCAGCCTTTGCTGTGTTTTTCTTCTCTGCCTGCTTCCGGCCTGCGCCTTGGCCGACGCGCCGGTGCACTTCAACGAAACCCCGCCCGAGGACTGGCAGGAGCGGGACTTGCTGCGCCTGACCGTGTTCAAGACCATGGTGAACGACTGTATGCTGCTGCAATGCGGCGGGGACGCCATGCTGGTGGACGGGGCCATGGACAAATGGGCCAACCACCTGATGGACGCGTTTATCGAACTGGGCCTGACCGCTGAGGACGGGCATGTGCATATTCCCCATGTGTTCAACACCCACCCCCATGAGGATCATTTGAAGGGCATTAACCGCCTCATCCGCAAGGGCCTGACCACCGATGAATTCATCACCAGCTTCCCCGATACCTATAAAAACAGCATGCTGCGCACCGCGCTGAAGGAGTTCCGCGGGCGAGAGATTCCCATCCACCAATTGGAGCAGAACGAGGAAATGAACCTGGGCGGCGCGACGCTGCGCTTCTTCTGGTGGGCGGACGGCAAAGGGCCGAATGAACTGAGCTGCTGCACCAGCGTTACCTTCGGCGAGGCTTCGCTGCTGCTGACCGCCGACGCGGAGAGCATCGCACAGATGGGCATCCTGAACCAGGTGCCCCATGAATGGCTGAAAGCGGATATCCTGAAATTCCCGCATCACGCCTACAGCATCATGGAAATTGACTTTCTGGAAACCGTCAGCCCCCAGCTGGTGTTTGCCACCAACTGGCTCAGCAATACGCAGCCCGCCGCGAACCAGGTGGAGCGGCGGAATATGATCTATGTGACCCAGGGCTTCGGCAGGATCGTGATGGAAACGGATGGAAAAGAATGGTATGTCACCCAGACCCTGGGGCAGTTTTGAAGGCTATCGCTGGTTGAATGCAATCGGCGGCAATTGATAGAGGTGAAAAAACATGAAACGATTCGGCGTTGGCGTGATTGGCTGCGGGGCGATTTCCGGCAATCATTTTCACGCGATTGGAAAAACGGACAACGCGGCGCTTCGGGCGGTGTGCGATATTGACGAAGCAAAGCTGCAAAAGGCCATGGCCGCGCAGAGAGCGGATGGATACACGGATTACCATGATCTCCTGGCCCGCCCGGATATTGACGCGGTGCATATCTGCGTGCCCCATTACCTGCACGCGCCCATCAGCATCGCCGCGCTGAAAGCGGGCAAGCACGTGCTGTGCGAAAAGCCCATGGGCATGACGATCCAGGAAGCGGAGGCCATGCAGCGGGCGGCGGAGGCATCCGGAAAGACCCTGACCATTTGCTTCCAGAACCGCTACAACGGCGCGTCCCTGCGGATGAAGGAAATCATCGACGGGGGAACGCTGGGCCGGGTCATCGGCGGCAGCGCGTTCGTGTGCTGGGATCGGGACGCAGCCTATTACGCCTCCTGCCCCTGGCGCGGAACCTGGAAAACGGAGGGCGGCTCTTCCCTCATCAATCAGTCCGTTCACACGCTTGATCTCTTGCGCTGGCTGGCGGGTGGGCTGACATTGAGATCGGCCACCATGACCGCCAAGCGCCTGGCCGACGTGATCGAAACGGAAGACACCTGCGATATGCTGTTGGAAAACGAAAACAGAAACCGGTTTGTTTTCTACTGCACCAACTGCGCTTCCACCAATGAAAACATCTATCTGCACCTGATCCTGGAAAAAGGCGAAATGCACATGGACGGCGCGCGGCTGACCCTCCTCACGGAGGACGGCGCGAAGGTGGAGGACTATTCCGCCGGCAAGGGCGTGGGGAAGGATTACTGGGGCGCGGGCCACGATCAGTTCATCGCGGATTTCTATGCCCGGCTGACAGCGGGAAAACCCGCCTTTGTCACTTCCGCGGACGCGCTGGAAACCACCCGCATCATGGACGCGGCCTACCATGGGAACGCGCCGATCAGGCATCGGTAAGGAGAAAGCAGAATGAAATACTTCGATCTATCCGGATCGTGGACTTGCGAAATCCCCGGCATGCGCGGCGAAATGCGCCTGCCGGGGACTTTGGATGAAAGCTGCATCGGCTTTCCCGACGAACCGAAAAACCAGTGGAAGGTGGACGAGGTGGCGCGCATCGGCTTCTGGCAGCCCGGCGACCCCATCGTGACCCGCCTGACCCGGAAGCATACCTTTGAAGGCCAGGCGAAGATTTCCCGGCGCATTCAGTGGGAAGTACCGGAAGGCAAGCGGGTGTTCGTGGAATGCGAACGCGCCCGGCATCTGCGCCTGCTGGTGAACGGACGGGAAGCGCCGCTGTTTTCGCCCGCCTGCCTGTCCGCACCTTACGTGTTTGAGGTGACGGGCCTGGCGACGGGCGAGGATGAATTTGTGTTCCTTTCCGACAACAGCTATCCCGGCTGGCCCCGGGACGCCATCGTGTATTCCTCCGCCGCCTCCGACGAGACCCAGACCAACTGGAACGGGCTGCTGGGCTACGTGCGCCTCCGGGTGGAGGAGCCGGATTTCATCTCTGCCGTGCGGGTCTATCCGCGGGGCGATACCCTGGACGTATGGATTGCGGTTGATCATCAAGAAGCGTATCACGGGATGGTTCGGCTCGCTTCCGAGGCGCTGGCGAAACCGGCGGAGCTGAGTGTTCATTTGGAACCGGGGGAAAATGAAATCCGCCTGCAAGGCTTAAAGATGCGGAAAAACATCCGCCGATGGGAGATCGACGAAGGAAATCTGTATCAGCTTACGGTGGAAATGAGCGGTATGGAGCCGAAAACCGTCCCCTTTGGCGTGCGGGACTTCCGGGCGGAAAACGGCTGCCTGACCCTGAACGGGCGGCGGATCTTCCTGCGGGGCGAAGCCAACTGCGCCGTGTTCCCGGAAACAGGCTGCATCCCCATGGACGCGGAAGCCTGGAAAAGCATTATCCGCCGTTATCAGTCGTATGGGGTCAACTGCCTGCGGTTCCACAGCCATTGCCCGCCGGAGGCGGCGTTTATCGCCGCCGACGAACTGGGGATGCTGATGCAGCCGGAGCTGTCCCACTGGAACCCGACTGACGCTTTCGCCAGCGATGAAGCGAAAGCCTATTACGAAACCGAACTGACGCAGATCCTGAAAACCCTGGCGAACCACCCGTCCTTCGTGATGCTCACCCTCGGCAACGAGCTCCACGCCGACGAAGCGGGCCATGCCTTCATGGATCATCTGCTGGAAAAAGCGAAGGGCTACGATGACACCCGCATCTACGCCAACGGCTCCAACCCGCATTACGGCGCATTGGGGCCGGATCAGTCCAGCGGTTTCTTCACCGCCTCCGACGACCGGGGGCGGCAGCTTCGTCTGACTTCGGCGGAGTTCCGGGGAAAACTGAATCAGGAGTATCCCAATGCCCGCCGGAACTTCGACGGGGAAATGGACGCGCTTCGGAAGGATTCTCCACAGCCCGTGTTTTCCTTTGAGGTGGGGCAGTATGAAGCGCTGCCGGACTTTGACGAGATCGGCGCTTTTCAGGGCGTCACCAGCCCGGAAAACCTGAAGCATATCCAAAGGAAGGTGCGGGAAAAGGACCTGGAAAAGGACTGGAAGCGCATGGTGGCGGCCACGGGGAAAAGCGCCCTGCTGTGCTACCGCGCCGAAGTGGAAGCCGCCCTGCGCACGAAGGATTTCAGCGGCATTTCTCTGCTGGGCCTGCAGGATTTCCCGGGCCAGGGGACGGCGCTGGTGGGCATGATGAACAGCCACTTGCAGCCCAAGCCGTATGATTTCGCCCGGCCCGAGCGTTTCCGCTCCTTCTTCCGGGACGCGCTGCCCCTGGCGTTGCTGCCCCGCTTCACCTATACGGCGGGCGAAACCCTGGAAGCGGACATTCAAATGGCGAATTACGGAAAAACCAATTTTGCCGGAAGCTGCGTCTGGACGCTGACGGGAGAAACGTTTTCCGACGACGGCTTCCTGCCCATTGCTGTCGCGCCCGCGGACGGGCTCACATCCCTTGGCGCGCTGCAGATCAATCTGCCAGGGATGGAACAGCCGGAAAAGCTGACCCTGACCCTGTCCTTCTGCGGCGAGGAAAACGAATACTCCCTTTGGGTCTATCCCGACGTTCAGCCGGTCTGCCCCGAAAACGTTTACGAATGCCGGACGCTGGACGAAACGGCGAAGCGGGTATTGGCCGCGGGCGGCAGCGTGTTTCTGGCCCCCGACGCCACGGAAGCAGCGCTGCCTTCTTCCATCCCCACCCAGTTCAGCCCGGACTTCTGGTCGGTGTGTACCTTCCCCACCCAGGCGGGCGGCATGGGCCAGCTGATCGACGAAAAACACCCGCTGTTCCGGCGTTTCCCCACGGAAAATTTCAGCAACTGGCAGTGGTGGCCCATGGCGAACACCCGGGCCATGATCCTGCCGGAGCGCGTCGACGCTATTGTCGCGGAAATGGACTCCTATGCTTTCCTGCGGCCCATGGCGAAGCTGTTTGAATGCCGCTGCGGCGGGGGAAAGCTGATGGTATCCTCCCTGGGCCTGCATCATCTGAACCAGTACCCGGAAGCAAAGGCGCTGCGGCAGGCCGTCTATGACTATATGACATCCCCGGATTTTGCGCCCAAACAGGAATTGTCCTTGGACTGGATTGCCGCTTTATTCCAATAAAATAACTGACGGGACGAAAGGCGTTCCCGTCAGCTTTTTGTTTGAGTAAATCAACCGATGCGGTAGCTTCCGTCTTCCGCGCTGTCGATCTCGGTTTCGTAGAAGGCGCGCATTCCTCGGATCATGTAATCAATGTCCTTCACCCCGGCGGTTTCATAGCAGCTGTGCATGGCTAGCTGGGCCAGGCCGATGTCCAGGGTGTTGATGGACACATGAGAGCCGGAGATATTGCCCAGGGTGCCGCCGCCCGGCAGGTCGGAGCGGTTGGCGTAGTGCTGCACGGGCACGCCCGCTTTGTCGCAGATGGCGTGGAACACCGCTTCGCTCACCGCGTCGGTGGTGTACTTCTGGTTGGCGTTGAACTTCACCACGATGCCCTCGTTCATGAAGGTCTTGTTTTCCCCGTCGGAATATTCCGGGTGGTTGGGGTGCATGGCGTGGGCGTTGTCGGCGGAGAGCATGAAGCTGCCGGCCAGGGCCGCGTAATAGCTTTCCTCGCTGCCGCCCAGGGCCAGGACGATGCGCCGCAGCGTGTCGCTGAGGAACGTGGAATCCGCGCCCTGCTTGGTGGTGCTGCCCACTTCCTCGTTGTCGAACACGCAGCAGACGTTCACGTGGTTCCCCGGCTTTGCCCGCTTGAACGCTTCCAGGGACGCGAAGGCACATTCCAGGTCGTCCAGCCGCGGCGCGGAAATGTATTCCTCATGCACGCCCCAGACGGTGCCTGCCGTGCGGTTGTACAGGAACAGATCAGCCCCTAAAACGTCCTTTTCTTCCGCTCCTGCTGCCCGGGCGATTTCCGCCTTGAAGGTGCCCTTCGCGTCCTTGCTTCCCCAGAGGGGAAAGGTGTCCACGGCGGGGTTGAACTTGTAGCCGTTGTTGACCTCCCGGTTCATGTGGATGGCCACGTTGGGGATGATGGCCATGTCCCGTTTCAGGTTCACCAGCTTCGTGCGCACGCCCGCTCCGTCCCGCACGATCACCCGCCCGGCGACGGACAGGGGCCGGTCAAACCAGGTGGACATGATCATGCCGCCGTAGCGCTCTGTGTCCAGCTGCACGTACTTGTCCCGCACGACCACTTCGGCGTTCTCCTTGATTTTGAAGGTGGGGGAGTCGGAGTGGCTGGCAATCAGCTGGAAAGCGCGGAAGGGGCCTTCCGGCAGGGTGAAGGCGATGACGCTGCTGCGGTTGCGGGTCACGTAATATTTCCCGCCGGGCTGCAAATGCCATTCTTCCCGCTCGGATAAGGCGGTAAAGCCCGCCAGCTCTTTTTCGATGGTTTCAATGGCGTGGAAGCTGGTGGGGCTCGCTTCGATAAAGGAAATCAGCTTTTGCGCCTGCAACAGATCGTTTTGTTCGGGTTTCATAAGCGCCTCCTGATGCTTTCGTTTTTCCCTATCATACAGGAAGAAGTAAAGAAAATCAACACGGAATTTGGATGATATGATGATTGCCACGTTTTATGGCTTTCTCGGAAGGGGGAGTGGGGGAAACCGCTCTTCGGCCTTCAAAGAGCGGTTTCCCCCACAAATTCTTCTTGACGTAATTCCCCCGCCGCGTTATAATAAACCCGAAAATCGCACAAGCCACTTTTGCTTCTTCGGGGTTGGGTGAAATTCCCTACCGGCGGTGACAGCCCGCGAACTGAACGAACCGTTCAGCCGATTCGGTGAAATTCCGATGCCGACAGTACAGTCTGGATGAGAGAAGAACCGGAATCAAACGCCTCCCGCGTTTGGCGCGTCCGTCCCTGAAAGCGAAGATGCCGAAGGGGGCGGTGCCAATCAGCAAGGAGGATTTTTTATGTCCGCGAATGCCAAGAAACCCAACATCTTTTCCACCCCGTATCTGACCCGCATGGCCATTCTGACCGCCATCTCCTTCATCCTGTTCCTGATCCAGGTGCCCATCGTGGCGTTTTACAAGCTGGACGTGAGCAACATTCCCGTGCTGCTGGGAGCGTTCTCCATGGGTACGGTGCCGGGCGTGATCATCCTGGCGCTGAAATGCTGCCTGGCTTTGCTGCGCACCACCAGCGCGGGCGTGGGCGACCTGGCGGACTTCATCATGGGCGCCGCCCTGGTGATTCCCGCGTCGGTGATCTACCACCGGAACAAAACCCGCAAGACCGCGTTGGTCGGCATGGCCGTCGGCACGCTGTGCATGGTGGTCGCGGGCGTGCTGGCGAACAAGTTCATTATGCTGCCTTTCTACATGGGCGCGTACCATATGGACATGAACGGCATCCTGAAATTCGCCAACGTGGGCGGGATTGACAGCGAATGGAAGCTGCTTCTGCTCATCACCGGCCCCTTCAACCTGCTCAAGGGCGTGGTGCTCAGCGTGGTGACCGGGCTGATTTACAAGCCGCTGTCGCCCATCCTGCATGCCAAAATCAGGTAAACGCTGTTCTTTCTTTGTATTGATTTCATCATCCTGCCGGATTCATGCTGAGAAACCCCGGACGTTTTCAGCGTGAATCCGGTTTTTGTTTATAAATTGTACATTGTATTGCATTCAAATGAAATGCGTGATATGATACCCCCAAGACGGCGCGGGCGGCATCATTTCCCGCGCTCAGAAATAAGGAAGGGAGAAAACCCGAATGAAGAAACTGATTTCCCTGCTGCTTTGCGCAGTGATGCTGCTTGGCATCTTCGGCGCGGCGGCGGAAGACAAAGTCACCTATACCACGCTGTACAGCAGTGAAGTGACCACCCTGAATTATCTGATCACTTCCACCACCAACGAATTCGCGATTGCCGCCAACCTGATCGACACCCTGGTGGAGTACGACATGTACGGCCGCATGCAGCCCTCTCTGGCCACCGCCTGGGAAAACTCCGAGGACGGCCTGACCTGGACCTTCACCCTGCGGCAGGACGCCAACTGGGTGGACGGCAATGACGAAGTAGTGGCCCCCGTGACCGCCAACGACTTCGTGGCCGCCGCCAAGTACATCCTCAACGCCCAGAACGCCTCCTCCACCGCCGACATCCTCTACGGCGTCATCGAAGGCGCGGAAGCCTATTACATGGGTACCGCCACCCCTGAGGAAGGCGCGGAGCCCGCTCCCGCCATGGATTGGGACACCGTAGGCATCAAGGCCCTGGACGACTACACCCTCCAGTATACCCTCAGCCATCCCGTGCCCTACTTCCTGTCCATGCTCACCTACGTGAACTTCATGCCCGTGTATGAGCCTTTCCTGCTGGAAAAGGGCGAAGGCTTCGGCCTGGCCACCGGCAACGACACGCTGCTGTACTGCGGCTCCTATTACCTGAGCCAGTTCAAGCCCCAGGAGATCCGGGTGCTGAGCAAGAACGAAAAGAACTGGGACGTTGGCAATGTACACATCGACGAGATCGTGGCCAAGTACAACAAGGAAGCCGCCACCGTGTCCGCCGAGCTGTATCTGCGCGGCGAAGTGGACTCCGCTTCCCTGAGCAACGAGCTCACCGCCGACTGGCTGGCCGACGAGGAAAAGGCCGCGAAGATCCATCCCGTCCGCTATGACACCGACTATTATTCCTACTTCTACACCTTCAACTTCGATCCCCAGTTCGACGCCATCTATGAGCCGGACAACTGGAAGATCGCCGTGAACAATGAAAACTTCCGCTGGTCCGTCATCGCCGCCTTTGACCGCATCAAGGCCAAGACCCTGCTGGACGCCGAGAACCCCGACAAGATGCTGTACAACACCATCACGCCTCCCTTCTTCTGCGAAATCGACGGCGTGGACTATGTGAACATGGGCGACTTGGCCGCCTGGACTGAGGCGGACTGCGACGTGATGAACGATGATACGATCGCGACCGCGCTGGCTTTCAAGGAAGCCGCCGTGCAGGAACTGACCGAAGCGGGCGCCACCTTCCCCATTAAGATCCTTCTGCTCTACAACCCCAACGCTTCCGCCAACAACTCCGACCAGGAAGCCCAGATCGTGGAACAGCAGCTGGAAGGCGTGCTGGGCACCGATTACATCGACGTGGTCATTGAAGCCGGCCCCTCCACCAGCTACCTGACCGCCCGCCGCACCGGCATGTACGGCATGATGAACTGCAACTGGGGCCCCGACTATGCCGACCCCGAGACCTTCACCGATCCCTTCACCGCCGGCAACAAGTACAACTTCATCGACAAGTCCGGCAATCCCCAGGTCGAAGAGTACTACGCCCTGGTGGACGCCGCCAAGGCCATCACCAACGACATCCCCGCCCGCTATGAAGCCTTCGCCAAGGCGGAAGCCTACCTGATCGAGCATGCCTTCGTGATGCCCTTCGGCCACGGCTCCGGCGGCTACACCGCTTCCCTGCTGGATCCCTTCTCCGGCCCCATGGCTCCCTTCGGCATTTCCACCGACCGCTACAAGGGTCAGTTTAAGCTGGAATCCTACATGGACACCGACGCTTACTACGACGCTTACGACGCTTACATGGAAGCCCGCGACAAGGCGGAGTAACGGAACTTTCCCTCGACGGGTTCAAGTCAAGCCGCTGAAAAGGACAAACCTTTCCATGTCATCCTGACGACCGCGAAGCGGTCAGGAAGGACCTCCCTCGTCGTACCCCATTTCAATCGTATGGAGGAGATCCTTCCCTGTCGCTTCGCGACGGTCAGGATGACAAGCGGACCGTTTGCATGTTTCTGACAATACGGAATCGCTGCGGCACGGAATTCCTATTCAACCACAAATAATCGCTGCGGCAGGAGAGGCGCGCTTCTCCTGCCGCATACGAGTATTGAAGGAAGCTGAAACCTTGGCAAAATACCTGCTCAAGCGCATCGGACAATCCATTCTGACGCTGGTGATCATCCTGACGCTGGTGTTTATTATGGTGCGCCAGATGCCCATCGACGGATACTTTGAGAACATCGACAAGCTGGATGAAGCCGTCATCAAAGCCACGCTGGATCAGATGGGCCTGAACGACCCCATCCTGGTGCAGCTCAAGGATTTTTTCGTGCGTCTGCTCCACGGCGATCTGGGAACCTCCGCCCGCTACAGCCGGGGCGTGCCCATCACCCAGATCATCGCCGCCAAAGCCCCCATTTCCATTCAGATGGGCCTGCTCTCCATGGCAGTTTCCATGCTGCTGGGCATTCCGCTGGGCGCGGCTATGGCCCGCAGCAAAAACAAGTTTTGGGATAAATTCGGCACGGTGTTTATCGTGCTGGTGAACGCCGTCCCCGCGGCGGTATATTATATTTATTTGCAATCCTACGGCTCCCTGGCCCTGAACGTGAGCATGCTGTTTGAGGAAAGCAACTGGGTGTCCTGGATATTGCCTGTTTTTTCCATGTCGCTGGGCAACATCGCCTATTACGCCATGTGGCTTAGGCGGTACATGCTGGATGAAATGAACAAGGATTATGTGCGCCTGGCCCGGGCCAAGGGCGTGGACAGCAAGAAAATCACCATGCGCCACGTGTTCCGCAACGCCTTTGTCCCCATGATCCAGTACATCCCCACCTCGCTTCTGTACACTGTCAGCGGTTCCATTTATATCGAATCCCTCTATTCCATTCCCGGCATGGGCGGGCTGCTGGTGGACGTGATCAGCAAGCAGGACAACCCCATGGTGCAGGCCCTGGTGATGATCTATTCCTGCATCGGCATCATCGGCATGATCCTGGGCGACATCCTGATGGCGATCATCGACCCGCGCATCAGCCTGAACAGGAAGGAGGGGGCGCGCTGATGAAAGGCGTAAAGGACCGTCTTTCCGAACCGATTGAAAAATCCATGCTGGAGTTCGCCTCCTACGACAGCGAGGCCGCGGAAAAAACGGGGTATTCCAACTACTCCTACTGGGGCAGCACCTTCCGCGCTTTCCTGAAAAACCGCGTGGCCATGAGCCTGCTGATCGTGCTGGGCGTGCTGCTGGTGTTCACCATCATCCAGCCTTACCTGCCCGGCCAGTTCAAATCCAACCTGGTCATCAACCATCCCGTCACCGGCATCCAGATGATGAATATCCAGCCGGGCCTGACCAACGTGGTGGAAACCGCGGAGGAAGGTACGCTGCTGATCGTCACGCCCTGGGAGGACGAAGAATGGGCGGCGGTGAGCAACCTGCTGGCCACCATCCCGGGCCGGAAGGAGTTTACCCTGCTGGAATACGGCGCGGACTATTGCAAGGTGGAATACGACGGGCAGACCGGCTATGTGAAGAACGATTTCACCACCAAGCTGAAACTGCCCGAAGACTACGAAAACACGCCCTACAAGGCCAAATCCAACCTGGCGGTGAAGCTGTTCACCGCGCCGAAGGAAATGACCAACAACAAGGGCAATGAATTGTTTGTCAGGAAATCCTCCCTGGACATCCGGGAGGACGGCACGGCGGTCACCGTGGAAAAAGCGGAACTGAGGCTGCTGCCTGACACCCGCCCCTTCCTGTTCGGCACCAACAACGCGGGGCAGGACTTGTGGGCCATGGTGTGGAGCGGCACCCGCACGTCCCTGACCATCGGCGTGATGGTCGCCATCTTCCAGGCCATCATCGGTATCCTCATCGGCGTGCTGTGGGGCTATGTGAAGGCGCTCGACCGGCTGCTGACCGAGGTTTACAACGTGATCGACAACATCCCTACCACCATTGTCCTTATCCTGATTTCCTACATCATGCGCCCCGGCGTCACCACCCTGATCTTCGCCATGAGCATCACGGGCTGGGTGGGCATGGCCCGGTTCGTGCGCAACCAGATCGTCATCATCCGCGACCGGGACTACAACCTGGCCTCCCGGTGCTTAGGCGTTGGCACGTTCCGCATCATCTTCCGGAACCTGCTGCCTTATCTCGTGTCGGTGATCACGCTGCGCATGGCCCTGTCCATTCCCGGCGCCATCGGCAGCGAGGTGTTCATCACCTATATTGGCTTGGGCCTGCCGGTGAGCATTCCTTCTTTGGGGAACCTGATCAACGTGGGCCGCAAGCTGCTGGCCACCTCCGCCAGCTATCAGCTGGTGTTCCCGACGATCGTGCTGTCCATCATCACCATTTCGTTCTACATTCTCGGCAACGCCTTCGCGGACGCCGCCGACCCGAAGAATCACGTGTAAAGGGGGAGTTTTCATGGATCAGGAGCCTATCCTGTCGGTGCAGCATCTGAATGTGAAATTCTCCCTGCGCGGCAAAGTGCTCCACGCCATCCGGGACGTGTCGCTGGATTTATACAAGGGAGAGACCCTCGCCATCGTGGGGGAAAGCGGCTCCGGCAAATCGGTGCTGACGAAAACCTTCATGGGCCTCATGGACGTGAACGGCTGGATCGACAGCGGCAGCATCCTCTACAACGGCCAGGATCTGGCGCAGTTCAAGACGGAAAAGGAATGGCTGACCATCCGGGGCCGGGAAATCGCCATGGTGCTGCAAGACCCCATGACCAGCCTGAACCCGCTGAAAACCATCGGCGCGCAGATCGAGGAAGCCATCGCCCTGCATCAGCATGTGACCGGAGGCGAAGCCCATAAACGGGTGATCGAATTGCTGACCGACGTGGGCATCACCGAGCCGGAACGCCGGGCGAAACAGTATCCCCACGAGTTTTCCGGCGGCATGCGGCAGCGCGTGGTCATCGCCATCGCCATGGCCTGCAACCCGAAAATCCTCATATGCGACGAGCCGACCACCGCCCTGGACGTGACCATCCAGGCCCAGATTCTTCACCTCATCCGCGACCTGGTGCGCAAGTATTCCCTGACCACGGTGTACATCACCCACGACCTGGGCGTGGTCGCCAACGTGGCGGACCGGGTGGCGGTCATGTACGCCGGGGACATCGTGGAAATCGGCATGGCGCGGGAAGTGTTCTACGACGCGCGGCACCCCTACACCTGGGCGCTGCTGTCCTCCCTGCCGCAGCTGGGCATCAAGGGGGAAAAGCTGTTTTCCATCCAGGGCACGCCGCCCAGCCTGTTCCAGGAAATTCACGGCGACGCCTTCGCCGCCCGCAATCCCCATGCCCTGAAAATCGACTTTGAACAGCGCCCGCCGCTGTTTGAGGTATCGCCCACCCACTTTGCCCGCACCTGGCTGCTGCACCCCGACGCGCCGAAGGTGGAGCCTCCGCCGGTGCTGAAGCGGCTTCGTCAGGAGGTGAGCCTATGAGCGAACAGAGAGAACCGCTTCTGTCCGTGCGGGATCTGAAGGTGGATTTCGGCACCCGACGCCATCCCTTCCACGCAGTAAAGGGCGTGAGCTTTGATATTTTTAAAGGTGAAACCTTCGGCCTGGTGGGTGAATCCGGCAGCGGCAAAACTACCATCGGCCGGGCTATCATCCGCATCTACGAAACCGCGGGGGGCGAGGTGATTTTCAAGGGCCAGAAGATCAACGGGAAAATCAGCAAGGAGCTGGACCGGGAGATCACCCGCAAAATCCAGATGATTTTCCAGGATCCCATGGCCTCCCTGAACGAACGGGCGAAGGTAGACTATATTGTGTCGGAGGGCCTGTACAACAGCCACAAGGGGCTGAGCAAGGAGCAGCGGCAGGAGATGGTGCACCAGGCTTTGATGGACGTGGGCCTGCTGCCCGAGTTCGCCAGCCGCTTCCCGCACGAGTTTTCCGGCGGCCAGCGCCAGCGCATCGGCATCGCCCGGGCGCTGATCATGCAGCCGGAATTCATCATCGCCGACGAGCCCATTTCCGCCCTGGACGTATCCATCCGCGCCCAGGTGCTGAACCTGCTGGCCGAGCTGCAAAAGGAACGGGGCCTCACCTACCTGTTCATTTCCCACGACCTGTCCGTGATGCGCTTCATCTGTGACCGCATCGCGGTCATCCACAAAGGGCTGCTGATGGAGCTGGCCGACACGGAAACCCTGTTCCGCCATCCGCTGCACGCCTACACGAAAGCGCTGCTGTCCGCCGTGCCGTCGCCTTCGCCCGATCTGAAACAGGAGGGCCCGCCGCTGATTTACGATGAATCCATGCACGATTACAGCGCGGATCAGCCCGTGTGGTGCGAAATCGAGCCAAACCATTTCGTGCTGGGGAATCAGAAAGAACTGAATCAATTCCGGGAAGAACTGAATCAAGGATGAAAAGAATCGCCATGGCAGGCATGCCCGCCATGGCGATTTGTTTGCTGATCAGCGGTTTCCGCAGGTGCGGCAGGTGTTCGCGCAGTTATTGCAGCAGCTGTTGCCGCTGTTAGTCGCGCTGAGAGGAATGCCCTGGTTGCCGAAGTTTTCATTGTCGCACAGCGTAGCGGGCGGGAACAAAGGCAGGGAGAAGAATTCATCATTCATCCGCATGTGTCAGCGAAACGAATAAAAAAACTTCCAGATGTTCGCGGGGGTTCTGCGACTTGAGAAGCGGGCCGGATTTCCTGATTTCCACGCGGGAGAGGATGGAACGGAGCAGCGCGTTTTGCTCCGCGGCGGTGAGGGCATACAGCCAGGCATTCAGGAAGCGATGAATCTGGGGGATGGCCTGCCCGATTGCGGCTGTTGAGCCGGGCTTGGGAACATCGTCTTCGATTCGCCGGATCTCCGCTTCGGTGGATTCGATCTTCAGCCGGAGCGCTTCCCGGCGGCTGACGTATTCGGCGACGGAATAAATGCCGCGTTCCAGCATCTCCTGGGCGGCGGTGAGCTGGCGGCGGGCCATGGACAGAGCGTCCTGGGCGGCGCTGATCTCCTCTGCGCGATTGGGCGCGGGCGGCGCGGGGGAAACCGGCGCTGCGCCGTCATATGCAGGCGCCCAGGCTTTTAGCCCGGCCAGCAGGACGGACACAGCCACGTCCAGATACACAGAACTGTTTGCGCAGGCAGGCTTTCGGCAGCAGAGGAACACGCCCCTTGCATTGGGGCGGCGAACCATGGCATAGCCGCAGACCCCGCATTTGCACAGCCCGGCCAGGAGGTTGGCAATACTGCGGGGTTCCACGTGGGCGACGCTTCGGCGGGACAGGGCGATTTCCCGCACCTTTTGAAAATCCGCTTCTGATATAATAGCCTCGTGCTGGCCCTTTGCCAGAATGTAATGATCGGAGAGCGAACGCCGGGTTTCGATCCCAGCGTCCGTTTTTTGCTTTTTGGATTCGCGCTTGAGCCATTGCACATAGCCCGCGTAAACCGGCTGATGGAGCATGTTTCGCACAGCGCCGCCGTCCCATTCTCTGCCGCTCAAGGTCGTCGCGCCCATGGCGGTGAGGCGCTTGGAAATGGCGGACGCACCCAGCCCCTGGCGGAGATACATGTCATACGCCAGGCGCACGATGCGGGCTTCCTCGGGAATCTGCCGGAGCGTGTATCCCTTCTGTCCCTTGCACTTGACGACCTCATACCCGAAAGGGCGCTTGCCGCCCACATAATGCCCTTCCCGCACCGACGCGGCGCGGCCCGCCTGCATCCGGCGCTTGATGGCCTTGTATTCCCGGCGGGCCATGAACAGGGAAAACTCAAAGTATTCCTCGTCCATTTCGTTGCCGGGGTCGTAGGTTTTCACCGGGGTGATGATCCTGGTACCGGAATACTTGAACGCCTGAGCCACCATGCCCTGGTCGATGGTGTCGCCGCGGGCCAGGCGCTCCACCTCGGTGCACAGCACGCCTTCCCACTTGCCCTCCTGGACTTCCTGCAAAAGCCGCTGCATCATGGGCCGGGCGGCAATGGTGTCGCCGGAAACGATCTCCCGATAAATGGCCTCGGGAGGAACAGACAGGTTCAGCCGTTCAGCCAGGAGCGTGAGCGTTTGCTGATGGCGGGCCAGGGTTTCGCCTTCGCCCCGGGCTTCCGCTTCCAGGTCGGCGCGGGATTTGCGAAGATACATACAGTAGGGCAAGAAATCACTTCCTTTGAACGGATTAAAGGAGAGAACAGTCCTTTCCATCAAAAGTGTATCAGATCAAAACTGAAAATATTATGGGGAACGCGCAGTTGTTTCATCTTGTACTTTTTGAACAAGGACAGGCAAATTGGTTTGCGATGATGCCATGAAAACCCGGCGCATAGGATGGAGGGAAGGGGGCGGGAACATGGCGGAAACGGAAAGCAGAATCCTTGCGGAATACGACTGCGGAGGCGCGCGGGTGTGTATTGTGGCGGAGGAGCGGACGCAGACGCCGGAGCCCGGCGCATGCCCGGCGTGGGTTCAGGTCGGGAGGCGGCTGGCGGGGGAGAGGATTCGGGAATATGCGGAGTCCGTGGGACACCTGCCAAGCCCGGAGCTGCTGGAGCGGTTTAACGCGGCGATGGAAAAGCGGTTGAACGAATTCATCCGCGAGCCCAGGAAGCATCCATGGACGCCTTTGACGCTGACGGAGTTTGAGAAGGAAGAACAGGCCGGGGAATAACGAACCATGTTTTTGTGTGGGGGGCTCTCATCCGGCAAACAGGCATGGGACAATACGGGCAGAGGAAGGAGATGGGGAAGCGCAGAAAGACGAACGGGAATAATGATTCGAGCGATCTTGAGAAAGGAGAGGATGAAATGAGCAGGTACAACTGGGGAGCGTATGCCGGACGGAGTATCACAAGCGGCATGACCAGCTATGTGGACGCAGACGGAAACCTTGCGCGGGACGTGCCGGTGGAAATGGTCATGGTGCGCGGCGCGAACGACCTGGCGCTGCTTTCGGAGGAACTGCCGGGGACCATGGCGTACACGGATGACGGGAAGCACGTGTGGATGAAAACGGCTGCCGGGGGCTGGAAAGACTGGCTGGCGGACAGCGCCACGAGTTGACGGGAGGGAAAGCAATGGATTACCAAACGCTGATCATGGCGCTGCTGCTGCGCAGGATCATGCCCGCGAACGGGGACGAGCAGAACGCGGGGGGCGAAACGCCCGGGCCGTCGGATTCACGATACGGCACAGCGGTCTTTGACACGACTGTGTTTCAATAACAGAAATAAAGGGGAAAAAACATGAGCTACACAAAACACAATTTCACGGCGGGGGACGTGATTCTGGCCGCGCCGTTCAACGCGATGGAGGATCAGATCGCGGCGAACGAACAGGCCATCGCCGGGAAAGCGGCGGCGTCCGCCCTGACTTCGCTGGAAGGGCGGGTCGGCACGCTGGAAAGCGCGAAAACCGGCTATGACGCGGCCTTTTCGGCCATGGACACGATGCTGGAAAAGCTGGCCGCGGTTGCGCAGGAAGTGGCCTATACTTCCGCCAATCACCATGGCGCGGAATTAACTTCCGCCATCACAGCGCTGCGCTCGGCCATCGGCGGCGGCGGCTCG
>CADBKQ010000019.1 GCA_902795275.1 uncultured Eubacteriales bacterium
ATACCGGGCGATGCGCACGGCGGTCTGGGAATCGTGAAACTGATCCTGCGGCAGTTCGCAGGCGTCCATGTATTTCCGCAGCAGCAGCACGAAAATCTTGGTCACGATGGCGTTCACCAGCACGGAATAGTAATCCTGCTTTTCCATGTATTCGCCGCACAGCTCCACGAAAGCCCGGTGCAGTTCGGGGTCGTCCCCGGTGTGGAAGATCAGGTAGTCGATGCCGCGCTCGCTGTACAGGGTGCTCATGAAGAAATTCGCCAGCAGATTGTCCCCTTGCAGGATGCTGTAGAAGTAATGCCGGAAGGTGGATTTGCGGATCAGCACGTCGATGACCACGCTCTCGTCGCTCACGTCCAGGGCGTGGGTCACCCGGGGCTGGATGAAGCACAGATCCCCCGCGGACATGGCGGAGGTATGCTCCCGAATCTGGTGGGAGCAGCGGCCCTCCAGCACATAGAACAATTCAAAGAAATTGTGGTGGTGGGGGACCGGCGGCGTATAGCAGTTGTGCTTGGACACGTGGATGCCCACCCGCCGGTCGGGGGAAAAGAACTGGCTTTCCAGGTATTCCGCCTGGATGGTGTCCGGCCATTCGGGCACCAGCAGATTCAGCCGCCGCACCTGCTCCCGGTCAATCTGTTGGATGAACGCTTCAAACCCGCTGGGGGAAAACTTCGCCAGGCGGTATGCACGGTAGAACAGCTCGCTTTCGTTGAGCGTGCGCAATTGATCCATGACGCGCGATTCGTCCATATCTTCCCCCCTTTCGCTGTATTCTCAGTATACATGCCTTTCAATTCTTTGTCAATTCTTTTGCGCAAAACAAAATTAAAAAATGATAATGGAAAAATGTAAACCGGAAACGACAATCAAAAAAATGAAATATCAAAAAATATCAGTTCAACAGCGCAAAAATGAACATGGCGGAATGCCCGTTTTTCGGTATAATAGTGTCTCCTGCACAAATGCCATTTTTCAGTCGAGAGCATAATCAGCCTCTACCAGTTGGCTCTGAATCATAATTTGAAGCCAGCTGAAAAGAGAGCGCAAAAGAAGCCGGAGCCTCTTGAGCAGGTTCATGAAGATCACAATGGAATGGATCATCACTTCGCTGGTTTCCTTGAGCTTGGTAACAATACAATCCAGTGAATAGCGGCGTTTTCCAACGCCAAAGTTCCGCTCAATCTCTCCTTGTTCCCCGGATTCCAGCCATTCCAGTTTCTTGTGCCTCCTGGCTTCTGCCGGATCTGTAAAGGGCTTCCCCAGCTTGGGGCCATTCAGATCCTGGATTATATCACCGCGGAATCTGCCAGCATCAAAAAGGCCATCGACAAGGATTATACCGGCCTGTACGGCTGGATCAACGGGGAATACCTGGACGGCGTGGGCTGGGTGCCGCCGGAGGCTTTTGTGCCAACAGAGCGCCCGTGGTATCAGGAAACGATCGCCGACCCGGGCGACGTGACGTTCATCACGCCCTATCTCGATGAGCATACGGGAACCGTGCTGACCACCATCGCAACACTGCTTTCCGACGGGGTCAACGTGGTGGCGCTGGATGTCAGCCTGTAGCGCGTGCAGGAGATCACAGAGGACATTACGCGGCAGTCCCCGGACAGCTTTGGCCTGGTATTGAGCAAATCCGGCCAGGTCGTCGCGCATTCAGACCGCGCCGAATTGGGCAGGAATTATCTGGACGAAACGGGAACCCTGGGCGCGGTGCTGGCCGATAAGCTGTACCATGACAGCGGCAGGCAGTTCGTGGTGAGCTTCCACGGGCAGAAAGATATGGTCTACGCGGAGCGGATCGAGGGGGACTGGCAGTCCTTGTCCCTCATCAATACGGAAGTGTTCTACCGTCCGCTGAAAATCGTTCTGGCATTATTGGTTCTCCTCACGCTGCTGGAAGCCGTGATTTTCATTTCGGTGATTTATACGCAGAGCGCCAAGAGCCTCGCGATCACGTCGGCGAAGGAAGCCCAGAGCGCCAACAGAGCCAAAAGGGCGCGGGCACAGAGTTTACCGTCACCATTCCGTTAGGGCTGGTGCAGGAAGCGCCGAATCCGGAGGAACAGGCCGAGGCCGCGCCCTCTCTCGCCGGACTGCATCTCCTGATTGCGGAGGATCAGCCGCTGAACGCGGAGATTCTGATCGACCTGCTGGAGATGGAGGAGGCCGGCACAGAATGGGTGGAGAACGGCCGGCTGGCGGTGGAACTGTTTGAGAAAAACGAGCCCGGCCATTTCGACGCCATTCTGATGGATATGCGGATGGCCGTCATGGACGGCCTGACCGCCGCGCGGGAAATCAGAAAGCTGAACCGGCCCGACGCCAAGACCATCCCGATCATTGCCCTGACAGCGAACGCTTTTGAAGAGGACGTGAAGGAATGCCTCCAGGCGGGCATGAACGCCCACCTGTCCAAGCCTGTGGATATTGACTTGCTGAAAACGACGCTGGGGAAAACCGTATTGAAAAAATCGGGATGAAGCCTTCCGTTTGATGGGCATCGGAACAGATGCCTGTGATCCGAACGGCAGAAACGGAGCCAAGGAAAAAACAAAGACAATGTGGACATCGCCGCCTCCCATATGGTAAAATCATCCTTGCAATCTATACGGATGCGAGGTTTATTTCCCTATGACCAGAAAAACGATCTTCCTTCAATGGCTTCAAATCGTTGCCGGCCTGCTCGTATTCTCCCTGGGCGTCCACCTGACCATCTATGCCAACATCGGCCTCGCGCCGTGGGACTGCCTGGGCATGGGAATCGCGAAGCACACCCCGCTCAACTATGGCTTGTCCATGACTTGCATGGCCGTCATCATCCTGCTGATTGATCTTGCCCAGCGGGAAAAAATCGGCTATGGCACAATCATCGACGCCCTGCTGACGGGAAACTTTGTCCAGATGTATAATGATCTCAACCCGTTCCCGGAGAATCAGAACCTGTGGATGGGGATCGTCCTCATGGTGATCGGCTTTGTTTTCATGGCGCTGGGCATGTGGATTTACATGAAAGCGGCGCAGTGCTGCGGCCCCCGGGACGCTTTGCTGGTCGGGCTGGGAAAGCGGATGCCAAAGCTGCCCATCGGCCTGGTGGAAATCCTGCTCTGGGCCGTCGTATTGCTTCTCGGCTGGCTGCTGGGCGGCCCGGTGGGAATCGGAACCTTGATCAGCACGTTCGGCGCCGGGGCCGTGATGCAGCTCGTATATATAACGCGGTGCGGTTTGAACCGAGAGAGGTAAAGCACCGCGGCGTGCTGGAAGTGACGCGGGAACTGATCAAGCCGCAGAAGTGAAGGAGAAGAATCCAAAAAGCCGGGCTTCCCGCCCGGCTTTTGTTATTTCTTATGGGTATTATGGGTACCGTTCACTGGTTCCACTCGGCAAATTCCTCGTCGGTGGCCAGCACGGTATGGGTGCCTCCTACGAGGTGCTCTGTTCCCTGGCTGTAATCAATGCCGCTGGAGGCGTAATCGTAGGTCAGGGAGTGGCGGCGCTTTTCCACTTCGGGATTGGGATAGGGGATAGCCGACAGCAGGGATTTGGTGTAGGGATGGATGGGATGGGAGAAAATCTCTTCCTTGGTGCCTGATTCCACCATATAGCCCAGATGCAGCACGCCAATCCGGTCGGAGATATATTTGACCATGGACAGGTCGTGGGCGATAAACAGGTAAGCGCAGCCCGTTTCCTCCTGAATATCCTTCATCAGATTCACCACCTGCGCCTGGATGGATACGTCCAGCGCGGAGATGCATTCGTCGGCAATGATCAGTTTGGGGTTCATGATCAGCGCCCGGGCGATGCCAACGCGCTGCCTCTGGCCTCCGGAAAACTGATGGGGATAGCGGACGGCGTGTTCGGGGGAAAGGCCTACCCTTTTCAGCAGTTCGCTGATCCGGTCCGCCCGCTGCTGGCGGGTTCCGGCCAGGTGGTGGATGTCCAGCCCTTCGCCGATGATGTCGGCCACTTTCTTGCGCGGGTTCAGGCTGGCCATGGGGTCCTGGAAAATCATCTGCATGTCCGCCCGCAGCATTTCGCGGGTGGCGGAATCCAGCTTGCCCGAAATTTCACGGCCCTGGAAGCGCACGCTTCCCGCCGTGGGATTATACAGACGGATCACGCTCCGTCCGATGGTGGTTTTGCCCGAGCCGCTTTCGCCCACCAGGCCGTAGGTTTCGCCGGGATAAATGCAGAAGGATACGCCGTTGACCGCCTTGACGGTGTAGGTGCGGGACACCGGGAAATGCTGAACCAGGTTTTTGACCTGAAGCAGAGGTTCGCTCATAGGTATTTTTCCACCTCCTTGCGGGCGCTCTCCAGCCGCGCCCGCAATTCTTTGGGCATTTCGATTTTCGGCGCGTCAGGATGCAGCAGCCAGGTGGCCGCCTTATGGGTGGGGCTGATCTGGAAGAACGGCGGGGCTTGTTTTTTATCGATGACCAGGGCGAAGGAATTGCGGTCCGCGAAAGCGTCGCCCTGCGGCTCGTGCAGCAGGTTCGGCGGGCTGCCGGGGATGGAGTACAGCCGTTCGTCGTTGGTATCCAGATCGGGCATGGCGGAAAGCAGGCCCCAGGTGTAGGGATGGGCGGGTTCATAGAAAATCTCGTTCACGTTGCCCACTTCGATGATTTTGCCCGCGTACATCACGTCCACATAGTCCGCTACCTTCGCCACCACGCCCAGATCGTGGGTGATATAGATGA
Source organism: uncultured Eubacteriales bacterium (assembly GCA_902795275.1). Lineage (GTDB taxonomy): Bacteria > Bacillota > Clostridia > Christensenellales > Aristaeellaceae > RUG563. The sequence goes on from CADBKQ010000019.1 coordinate 4,716, forward strand.
CGGAAAGGCCCATCTTCCGCTGAATATCCTTGATCAATTCCAGGATCTTCGCCTGGATGGTCACGTCCAGGGCGGTGGTGGGCTCGTCGCAGATGAGCACATCCGGGTCTGCCGCCAGCGCAATGGCGATCACCACGCGCTGCCGCATGCCGCCGGAAAGCTGGTGGGGATAATGGCGGAAGCGTTTTTCCGCATCCGTGATGCCCACCAGATTCAGCAATTCCAGCGCCCTGGCCCGGGCGGCGGCCTTGTCCGTTTTTTTGTGAAGCAGGATGCTTTCCATGATCTGCTTGCCGATGGTCATGGTGGGGTCCAGGCTGGTCATGGGATCCTGGAACACCATGGCGATGTGCTGGCCGTTGATCTTCTGCCGCAGCTGTTTTTTGGGCATCTTGAGCAGGTCCACCTTCTGGGTCTGGCCGTTTTCGTCGGTGTAGGTATACCAGATTTCTCCCTTGTTCACGATGGCGTTGCTGTCCAGCAAGCCCATGATGGCCTTGCAGGAAACGGATTTGCCGCTGCCGCTTTCGCCCACGATGGCCACGGTTTCGCCCTTTTCCATATCGAAGGTCACGCCGCGGATGGCGTGCACCAGGCCCGCGTTGGTGCGGAAGGAAATATCCAGGTCTTTCACGGCGAGGATGGCTTTTGTGCTTTCACTCATGCTTTCATCCTCCTTACATGTCTTCCAGCTTGGGCGCCAGGGCTTCCCGCAGGCCGTCGCCGATGAAATTGAAGCCCAGCATCAGCAGCGCCAGCACAATGATGGGCGGCAGGATCTGATAGGGCAGGGTGGTAATGTTGTTGAAGCCGTCCTCAATCAAGGTGCCCACGCTGCACTGCGGCAGCACGATGCCCACGCCCACGAAGCTGAGGAACGCTTCGGTGAAAATGGCGGTGGGGATGGAGAACATCACCTGCGTGATGATGGGGCCGATGGTATTGGGCAGGATGCCGCGGAAGATAATGTGCGCGTGGCCCGCGCCCAGGGTGCGGCTGGCCAGCACATATTCCTGCTCCTTGATCTTGAGCATCTCGGCGCGGGAGATTTTGCTCATGCCGATCCATTCGGTCAGCAGCAGCGCCACGATCACCAGCCCCATGCCCTTGGGCATGAAGATGGCCAGCACCGACACAATGACCAGCCGCGGCACGCTGTTGGCCACCTCCACAAAGCGCTGCATCACATTGTCCGCCAGCCCGCCGAAATAGCCCGAAATCAAGCCGTAGCTCATGCCGATCAGCATGTCGATGAAGATGGTGACGAAAGCGATGATCAGCGAAACCCGCGCGCCGTACCAGGTGCGGGTCCACAGGTCGCGGCCCAGGTCGTCCGTGCCGAAGAGGAAGGTGTATTCGCTGAAGCTGTCGTCGTATTTTTCTCCGGTCAGCAGCTCATGAATCCACGGGACGCGGGGCGAAATCCCCTTCGCCACCACGCGCTTGTTCTTTTCGTTGCGGAACTGCACAATATCTTTGTAGCCGAAGCGGCTCATCAGGGGGCCGAAGATGGCCAGCGCCACGATCACGGTGATGATGATCAGCCCGGCCACGGCCCGCTTGTTCCTGAAAAAGTGGATGAACACGCCTTTCCAGTAACCCTGGGAGGCGAAGTTCTTGTCCACCTGCAGATCCTGCCGGTGAAGCAGCTCAAAATCTCCTTCCACGGGAACGTAGGCCCCGGAAGCGGCTTCCACAGTCATGTTTTTCTCTGCCATGTCTTACCTCTCCTCTCCCTTGGCCGCCACGCGGATACGGGGATCAAGCACGCCGTACAGCAGATCCACCACCAGCATGATGCCGATATACAGGGCGGAATACAGGATGCCCAGGGCCAGCACGTAGTTGTAATCGATGCCCTCTCCCGCAATGGCGTCCACCATCAGTTTGCCGATGCCGTTGATGCCGTAGATTTTTTCTACCACCAGGGAGCCGGTGAGCAGATCCACGATCAGCGGCGCCACCACTGTGACGATGGGGATCAGCGCGTTGCGAAGCACATGGCGAAGCACCAGCTTGCGGCCGTACATGCCCTTTGACTCCGCCAGGTGCACGTAATCGCTGTCAAACACCTCCACCATTTCGTTCCGCGTGAAGCGGGAAATGGTGCTGATGGTGAACAGACTCAGCGAAAACGCGGGCAGCTGGCAGGAAAAGCCGAAATTATCGGGGTCAAAGAAATAGGGGAAGAAGGGAATCTTGAAGCAGAAATTGTATTGCAGGAAAATCAGGAACACATAGGAAGGCACGCATACGCCGATAATGGAGAACACGGTGCAGAACCCGTCCAGGAATTTGCCCCGGTTCAGCGCCGCCGTGATGCCCAGCAGCAGGCCCACCGCCGTGCCGAACAGAATGGCGATGCCGCCGATGCGGAAGGAATTGTAGACGCAGGTGGACAGCACGGTTTTGATCGGCGCGCCGTTGTACAGCGACGTACCCTTGCCGAAATCTCCCTGCAGCAGCTTGCTCATATATTCATAGAACTGCACCAGAATGGGCTTGTCCAGGCCCAGCTCCGCCCGCTTGTTGGCGATCTGGACGGCATTCATGCGCTCGGAAGGGAAGGGGTTTCCCGGCATGACGCGCACCAGCCAGAACAGCAGGAACACGATAATCAGCAGCGTCAACGCCGCCATGCCGATACGTTTGAGAATGTACTTGAGCATAGTCAACAATTCCTTTTCGTAAAAAGTGGAAAACAGAGCGGCCTGGGTCACAGACCGCTCTGTTTGCTTGGTACCGGTTTATTGCGCCCGAATCATTCGAGCACGACGGCTTTGTACACGCGGTTCAGCGCGACGGGGTGGAACTGGATGCCCTGGACGCCCGCGGCGATCAGGTTCGCGTTGGCCTTGGTATACAGAGGCGCGATCACGGCTTCCTGCATCACAATGGTTTCAGCGTCCAGCAGGGCGGCCCAGCGGGCGTCGTAATCATGGATGTACGCGCCGGTGGTGCAGTCCTTGATCAGCTGGTCGTATTCCGCGTTGCTCCAGAAACCGTAGTTGTTGCTGTTGTCGGTGATCCACATGCCCAGGTAGGTCATGGGGTCGGCGTAGTCCGGGCCCCAGCGGGTCAGCGCCACTTCGTAGTTGTCATTCTGCATCTTGTCCAGGCGCTCCGCTTTGGTCATGGGCTGCAGGTTGATGGTCAGGCCGGGCAGCAGGTCTTCCAGGTCTTCCTTGATGGCCTGGGCCACCTTGGCCACTTCGTCGCCCTCGTTGTTGCCGTAGATCATGGTGAAGGTGAATTCATCCTGGCCCAGTTCTTCCTTGGCGGCGTCAAAGTACGCGGCGGCCTTGTCGGGATCGAAGCCGATGTAATCCAGGAAGCGGTCCTGATCGGCGCTGAAATCCTCGCCCGTGGTGCTGCTGGCGGCAAACTGCGGCGGCACCGCGGTGTAGGTGGCCAGAGAACCGTCCATCACATAGTTTTCCACCAGGGAATCGCGGTCGATGGCGTTGGTGATCGCCAGGCGCAGGTTCTTGTTGGCCAGCAGGCCGTTGGCGTTGTTGGCGGTCTGGCTGAAGGTCAGGTACCACATGTAGCCCGCGCCGGTCACTTTCAGGCTGGAGGCCAGGGCGGCATCCTTTTCGGCGGCGGCCACCTGGTTGCCGCTGATGGATACCACGTCCAGGGTGTTGCTGCGGAAGGCGGTCAGGGCGTTATCGGAGGAGCCCACCACCTGGTATTTGATGCCCGCCAGCTTCACGCTGTCGGCGTTCCAGTAGCTTTCGTTCTTCTTCACGGACAGGGTGGCGGTGCCGGGCGTGTAGCTCTCCAGCACGAACGCGCCGTTGCTCAGGAAGGTTTCGGGGCTGGTGCCGTAGGTGCCTTCCTCCAGGCTGTTGTAGAATTCCTCATTGATGGGATAGAAGGTGGGGAAATACATCAGGCTCGGGAAGAAGGAAACAGGCACTTCCAGGGTCACTTCAAAGGTCTTGGCGTCCAGGGCCTTGACGCCCAGGGTGTCGGGATCGGCGCCTTCGTAAATGATGGCGTCGGCGTTCTTGATGCAGCCCACGCTGGTGTCGAACAGGTAGGCGTATTCGCCGGCTTCCTTGGCGATGCGCTTCCAGGCGAACTCAAAATCGTTGGCGGTCACATCCGCGCCGTTTTCCCATTTGGCGTCGCGCAGGTGGAAGGTGTATACCGTGCCGTCGTCGGACAGATCATAGCTCTCCGCGATGGCCGGGACAGCCGCGCCGTCCGCGTCCATCTGCATCAGGCCGTCGATGCAGTCCGCGATGACCTCGAAGGATTCACCGTCGGTGGCCAGGTTGGTATCCAGGGACATGACGTTTGTCGAGAGCATAACGCCCAGATACTTGTCGCTCTCCGCGGACGCGGACGTAAAGGAGCAGGCGGCCAGCATCAGCACGGCAAGCAAGAAAGCAACAGTCTTTTTCATTTTTTCATTCTTCCTTTCTGTATGGAGTTGCCAGGGAAAATTATAAACTTGGGATTCCGATCTGTAAAGCGTTAATTCAAAAAAAGTACAATGCAGGTTTGCCGCTGAAATACAGCGTTGCATTCCACAGCCGGAGGGACGGAGCGGAAGCGGCGTTGCGCTTCAACGGCATGAACAGTTTGTGAATAATTGCTGATTTCCGCTTGACCAATTTGGTATAAAAGAGTATAATAAGCACATCGGGCGGCGGGAGAGCCGCCTATAAAAACAAATAGCGAAAGGAAGCCTGACCTATGAAAAAACTGTTTGTGCTTATGCTGGCGCTGATCCTGGCGCTGACCTCCTGCTCCTTCGCGTTCGCGGAATCCACCGAGGACGTGATCGCCCAGGCCCAGACCATGACCCTGGAAGAGCTGTTCAAGAAAGCCATTGAAGAATCCAACGGCAAGGATTTCTACGCCGTGGGCAACTCCAGCCGCGGCAAATCCGCCCTGCCCCTGTTCGTGGAAGAGCTGCAGAAGATCGATCCCTCCTACACCCTGAACTGGGATTGGCAGCAGCCCAAGGAAAACAAAATCTTCGATCAGCTGACCGAGGACGTGAACGGCGCGAACCACGTCATGTCCATGACCCTGATCCAGGATGGCAACCAGATCCAGAGCAAAATGCTGGACACCGGCATCCTGCTGAACTTCGTGCCCAAGGACTGGACCGAGGCGGAGGGCGTCGCCAAGGAAAACAACGAAAATCCCCTGGCCTTGCAGACCCTGAACAAGGTGTTTGAATACAACAACCTGACCGACAAGACCTACACCAACATGTGGGACTTTGTGGCCGAGGGCGAAGCGCCCCTGTTCATGGGCGTGAACAGCGAATTGGTCGGCAAGAACTTCCTGTACATGATGACCAATGAAAAGTACGCCACCTGGGCCAAGGACGCCTATGAAGCCTGGGCGGGCAAGAACGAAGAATACGACGCCCTCATCGAGGACATGAAGCTGGACGCCGAAGACCTGGGCATCACCGGTGAAAACGCCAACTACGGCCTGGCCTGGGTGTACCTCTGGTGCGAAAAGTACAACGAGCAGACCGACGACGGCCCCATCTGCAACACCCTGGTGACCAAGTCCGCCGCCGGCCAGGCGGGCCTGCTGGTGTACTCCAAGCTGCGCAGCGTGGAAGAAACCGCTGAATCCTCCGTGAACAACGTGACCGTCGCCGCCTATCAGGACGGCTACACCGGCATTGGCGGCTATGCCTACAAGCATTACCTGATGCTGACCAAGACCAGCCCCCTGCCCTGGACCTCCTGCGCCCTCATCGCCTTCATGACCACCACCAAGGACGGCTTCAAGGCCTGGGGCAAGGACATGGGCGGCTATGCTCCCGTGCCCGCCTGCATGCAGGATCACAGCAAGGACGGCTACGTGGACGGCGTGGACACCTACCCCGCCAAGAACGACCGCGGCTACGACTGGTGGCTGAACGAAGGCCATCTGGTGGTGGAAGACCCGGCTTACTGCGCTTCCGTTTCCGGCACCATGAGCGACTGGATCGACGGCATCGTGAGCAGCAAGTAAGGATTGGCTGACTGTTCGCAAACATCCTTGAACTTTGCGGGCGGCGCGTCGGCTTTTTGCCCGGCACGCCGCCCCTTTGCTTATGCGCTATCCTGAAGGGAGGTAAAGCATGACAGCCCTTGCATCCCCCAAGCCGAGCAGGTTCCGCAGGAAGATGAACAGCATCTGGACGTACCTGTCCAAGCCGCAGAACACCATCCTGCTGGCCCTTGGCATCATCTTGACGGTCACCACCATCTTCCCCATGGTCACCATCGTGCGCGACACGGTGCGGCTGCATCCCGGCAGCGTGGACACCAACGCCAACGCCGCCGACGCCCAGGTGGAGGTGATGGGTGAGACTTACACCACCTATAACTGGACCAACCTGTTTACCGACAATATTACCACCCGCGTGGGCCGGGAGCGCGTTACCCGGTCGGTGGCCTCTATTTACCTGTGGACGCCGCTGCTCAATTCCATTTTCATCAGCATCTTCGCCTGCTTCGGGGCCATCCTGTACGGCGGCGTGTTCGCCTACCTGGTGACCCGCACCAACCTGAAGCTGAAAAAATACCTGAGCTCCATCTTCATCTTCCCCTACATCATGCCCCAGTGGACGCTGGCCGTGATGTGGCAGAACCTGTTCAACAGCAACGTGGTCACCGGCGGCAACGACGGCCTGCTCACCTCCGTGTTCGGCGTACACATGCCGCTGTGGTGGTGCCAGGGCATCTTCCCGGTGTCCATCGTGCTGGCGCTGCACTATGCGCCGTTCGCCTACATCCTCATCGGCGGCATTTTCCGCAACATGGACGCCAACCTGGAAGAAGCGGCCACCATCCTGAACACGCCCAGGTGGAAAACCTTCCTGCGGGTGACGCTGCCGCTGGTGAAGCCCGCTATCCTGAGCACCATCCTGCTGGTGTTCTCCAGCGCCATGGGCTCCTACCCCATCCCCCACTACCTGAAACTGAACACCCTGTCCACCCAGTACGTGGGCATGAGCTCCAACCGCGCGGGCCAGGCCAGCATCCTGGCGGTCATCATGATGCTGTTCGGCTTCCTGATTCTGATCGTGAACCAGCGCACCACCTCGGGCCGCAAGAACTTCACCACCGTCACCGGCAAGTCCGGCCAGACCAGCGTGGTGAACCTGCGGTCGGGCAAATACATCGTGGCCGTGATCTTCTTTATCACCACCCTGGCCACCGGCATCCTGCCCATCATCCTGTTCGCCATCGAAACCTTCCTGCCGAACCCCGGCGACTATTCGTTCCTCACCAACGGCATCGCGGGCCACATGACCACCAAATGGTGGATGACGGCGGAGAACGTGACGGAGAACGGCATGTACGGCCAGAAGGGCATCCTGTTCAACAGCGAGATCTGGAACGCCTTCGGCGGCACGCTCATCGTGGCCGTGCTGTGCGCCCTGTGCGCGGGCACCATCGGCACCCTGATCGGCTACTGCGTCAGCAAGAACCGCCGCAGCAAGTGGGCGGCCTATGTGAACAACATGGCCTTCCTGCCCTACCTGATGCCGTCCCTGGCCGTGGGCGTCGCCTTCTTCGTGTTCGGCTCCAACGTGGGCATTTACAATACCTTCCTGCTGCTGGTGCTGGCAGGCACGGTGAAGTACATCCCCTTCGCCAGCCGCAGCGCCCTCAACTCCATGATGCAGCTGTCCGGCGAAATCGAGGAAGCCGCCATCATCCAGGACATCCCCTGGTGGAAGCGCATGACCCGCATCATCATTCCCATCCAGAAAACGTCCATCATCAGCGGGTATCTGCTGCCCTTCATGACCTGCCTGCGTGAACTGACGCTGTTCATGCTGCTGTGCGGCCAGGGCAAGATCATCACCACCATGTTGGGCTACTTCGACGAGATGGGCCTGTACGCTTTTTCCAGCGGCATCAACCTGATCCTGATCGTGGTGATCCTGCTGTTCAACACGCTGGTCAACAAGCTGACCGGCGCCAGCCTGGACGCCGGTATCGGCGGCGGAAAATAACACAATGCTCCGATTTCAATTTGTGGAGGATGAAAACATATGGCAAGAATCGAATTGCGGGACGTGACCAAGCGCTGGGGCAGCTACTACGCCGTGGAACACTTGGACCTGACCATCGAGGATAACGCTTTTGTGACCCTGCTGGGCCCCTCCGGCTGCGGCAAAACCACCACCCTGCGCATGATCGCGGGCCTGGAAACCCCCACCGAGGGCCGCATCACCATTGACGGCGTGCCCATGTTCGACAGCGAAATGGGCATCAATGTGCCGCCGAACAAGCGCCGCGTGGGCTTCCTGTTCCAGAACTACGCCCTGTGGCCCAACATGACCGTGTTCCAGAACATCGCCTTCGGCCTGTCCAACATCAACGAATCCGGCGCAGCGGTGAACGACGCGGGCGAAGTCGTCCGGGACGAAACCGGCAAGGCCCCCGCCCGGAAGCTGACCAAGGAAGAAATCAAGCGGGCCGTGGATCGGGTGAGCGCCATCGTGAAGATCGGCCAGTTCATGGACCGCTATCCCAGCGAGCTGTCCGGCGGCCAGCAGCAGCGCGTGGCCATCGCCCGCACCCTGGCCCCGGGGCCCCGCGTGCTGTTCATGGACGAACCTCTGTCCAACCTGGACGCCAAGTTGCGCCTGGAGATGCGTTCTGAATTGCAGCGCCTGCACCTGTCCACCGGCTCCACCTTCGTGTACGTGACCCACGACCAGATGGAGGCCATGACCCTGGCGACCCGCATCTGCCTGATCGACAACGGCGTTTTGCAGCAGTACGACGAGCCGCTCACCGTCTACAACAAGCCCAACAACCTGTTCGTGGCGGACTTCGTGGGCAACCCCGCCGTGAACTTCATCGAAGCCAGCGGCACCCAGGACGGAAACGGCGCGCTGAACCTGAGCATCCTGGAAGATCACAAAGCGTCCTTCCTCCCCAACGGCGGCCTGAAAATCGCCGACTGGTACGCCCAGGACGACAAGGCCCAGGCGGAAATCAAGGCAAAGCGGGATGAGCGCGCCAAGCAGCCCGGCTATGTGGAAAAGACCAACAAGGACACCGTGTTCAATTATAACATCGCCAGGGTGGTGGACAATGAAGAAAAGCGCCCCGCGCCGACCCGCCAGGACTTCGTGCTGGGCGTGCGGCCGGAGTTCATCAAGATCGACGACAGCGGCGCCATCGAGGGCGAAGTGTTCAGCGCCATGCCCACCGGCATGGAAACCACGGTGAAGATCCGCGTGGGCAACTTCCTGCTCACCGCCGTGGTCTTTGGCGGCGTGGTGTACAAGATCGGCCAGAAAGTGCGCCTTTCCTTCTCCGGCGACAACATCATGCTGTTCAGCCGCGAAAATGGCCGCATGATCGGGAACGGGACGATTCAATTATAAGGAGAGAGCTCAATGAAACGGTTGATTGCGCTTCTGATGGCCCTGTGCCTGGCGTGCGCGTCGTGCGCCGTCCTGGCGGATATGGAAATTCCAGCCTTTGAAGACATGCCCGCCGTGGTGATGGAAGATGAAAGCACCACGGTGGAGGAGACTGCGTTTGAAGGCGAATGGGTTTTAAATGTCGCCTTTGCCAATCTGGAATACGTCGACGAGCAGACGCTGTTCGGCTCCTATGACTACAACTTCATGCCGTATACCATTGCCGATGGCATGGTGACGCAGGACGTTCAGCAGGAAAACGGCGAGTTCGTGACGGTGGAAATGCCCTATACCTTTGAAGCGGGCCAGCTGCGGGGCAAGGACGGCGGCGGCCGGGATTTCGTGATCGAACTGCTGGAGGACGGCAACATCGTCATGTCTGTGTTTTTCCCCGGCGATGGAGACACGCTGACCTGCCTCTCTGTGTTCCTGGTGCATCCCGCCGAATAAACGAAACCGGGCGCTGTCTCCTTTGAGACGGGCCCGGATTCCTTTGTGGATTTGAATCCTTTGCGCCGGAGGGCTGTCGGAGCCGTCCGGCGTTTTTTCGGCGATTTTTGCAATTGGATGAAAACGCCCCTTGCCATCACGCTCTTTTTTGGGTATAATAATATGTTGAATAGATGTGGGCAGTGAAGAGCAAGCATCCCCAGCCTTCCAGACACAAAAGTTTTTTAGGAGGATAACCCGGAGCTGTATTCCATCCTGAATAAGATCGCCAACCTGACTCCCGGCGAGGACATGGAATACGCGCTGATCTCCTACATGTACACGAACCAGAAGGTTTCCTTGCAGGATTATCTGAAGGACAACTGGATCGGCGTGCTTCTGTTCATCACCGCCGTGTTTTCGGCCCTTCGATTGCGAAAACCTGGAAGACTTCAACAGGTTTTCTCTCGGACTGTTCCGGAATCTGATTCATCCGGAGGATTATGAGCGGGTCATGAAGGAACGCCGGGAGAGATTCGCCGGGAAAAACGACGGCGACCAGATCCGCCTGCGCTTTCGGATTGTGACAAAGCACGGCACTGTGAAAGAAGTGATCGCGCAGGCAAGGCTGCGCCACCATGACACCTTCGGGGATCTTCATTTTGTGACTTGTATGGATCTGGACAAGGAGCTTGAAGGCGGCCCGCTTGACATGGATCATTTTGGAAACTGAACAGGATTGCTCCCATTTTACCCCGGCGGGCCGGGAGGAAAAGCCGCCCGTAAACGGCAATGCTTTAGAAGGAAAACAAAATAGAACATCCAGACACAAAAACACCCCTTGGGCCGCCTGAAAGACGGAACCGCAAGGGGTGTAATCCTGTCGCGCCGGCCCGGCAAGGCGGCTTTGCTTTTTCTCTTTCCACTTGAAAGCGAACCGTTGCAATACCCCATGTCAGCCGACGATCGATGCTATTTTGAAGAAAACTTTATGATCATGTTGCGTTTTGTGCGCAATGCTGTGTCTAATAGGTGAAAGGTGGTGAGGCTGCCATGGAGACTGTCAAGGGCCCTGACAGCAAGGAAGCGAGAATCGAGCGCATGGTCAACCTGTACCAGCTTCCCCTGCTCCGGCTCTGCATCCTGTATCTGCACGATGAAGAGCAGGCAAAAGACGCGGTACAGGAAACATTTATCAAAGCCTATCGGAATCTGGACAGCTTCCGGGCGGACGCTTCCGAAAAGACCTGGCTGACCCGCATCGCTATCAATACCTGCAAGAATGTGTACCGGTCGGGATGGTTCCGGCATGTGGACCGTTCCGTGTCCGTTGACATGATGGCGGAGCGCGCCGCCCCGGCGGATCAGGGGGATCGGGAGCTGACGGAAGAAATCATGAGGCTGCCCGTGAAATTGAAAGAAGTAGCATTGCTGTGCTGGCTGCAAGGCATGACCTATGAGGAGACGGCCCGGACGCTGGGCATCTCCCGCCAGGCCGTGGCCAGCCGGCTGAACCGGGCGAGAAATAAACTGCGTTTTGCTTTGGAAGGGAGTGACGGTCATGACCCTGCGTGAAGAACAGGAAAGAGTGCAGAAAGCGGTTCAGAATTCCCTTGCGCATGTGCGGGAAGATCCATGGCTGACGCAGCGGGTTCTTGCCAACGCGAAAGGAGAACAACCCGTGAAAAGAAAGATTTCGCTCACGCTTGTGCTGAGCATTGTGTTGGGCATCGCCCTGATGGGAACCGCTTACGCCCTGGTATCCTCCCAGGTAGCCGCGTTCTTCGGGCAGCACTGGAACCGGGAACTGGGCGACTGGTTGGAAAGCGGCAAAGTGGCGCAGATCGGGGAAACGGTGGAACTAAGCGGCGTCGCGTTCACGCTGGATGAAGTGGTCTATAAGGATCGCGGCATCTACGGCGTGGGAACGGCCCGGGTGAAGGACGCAAAGGACGTGCTGGTTCCCATGGATATCGTGGATGCATGGGATATAGAGGAGGTTGCCAAGGGCGAAGAAGCGCAGGCCCTCGTCCAGCAGGCCCGGAACGCCGGAGGCCGCCTGCTGTCCATCGACTGCTGGCCCGGAAAAATCGGCGTGGACGGCGGCTCCATGGTGAATGCCGGGGACGCCGGGGCGTACAATATCCGCAATCAGGACGGCAGCATCACCTTCTCCTTTGAAACCAGCGGCGGTTACGCCCTGGAGGACGGAACCACCTACCGGATGGAGCTTTCCATCGACGTGGACGAATGGACAGCCGAAGGCATGGTGAAGAACGACGCGGTGAAGCCGCAATCCTGGACGGTGGAATTTGAACCCGTGGTGATCAAGGAAACCCCTGCCGCCGAAAACGCGAAGGAGATTCCCCCGGAGGAGATGCAGCTGACCGGCTATGAACTCGTCGTTCCCGAAACGTATCAGCAAACCGGCACCCTGCCCCTCTGCCGCGCCGTGGAAAATGACTTCACCAAGACCGTGAAGCCGGAATGGTTCAACCAGAGCGGTATTGCCGAAATGGAGTCCGCCACGTACATGACCTTTAAAGATCACGCGGTGTTGGGATTGAGTCCCGAAACCGTTTGGTACGCGGAAAATACGGGGGAGCTTTTTGATTACAACTGGCGGGAACGTGAAACATCCAATCCCAACATCGAGCCTTCTCTCCTCCCCCGCCATGCGATGTCCATGGGAATCGCCAGCATCGCCTCCGGCGTGTACCAAGGATATGCCTATGCGCAGGGCGCTGAACTGGAACACGAGCAGTTGACGAAGATTTCGCTGGAGGAGGCCAAGCAAACAGCGGAAGCGCTGTTTGACAAGCTGGGCCTCCGTGGCTTTGAACTGGCCTGGGCGCTGGACATGAGCGTGGAGCGCATTCATACCCTCGGGGAAGCGTATAATCACTTCTGGTTCGAGGACGGGGGAGGGTACAGCAATTCTCCCCGGCAGGATTACGCCGCCGCTACTGCGGAGGACGAAGGCTACTATCTGATCTATACGCCCCTGGGCGTGACCCAGGTCACGGACGGACGCCAGCAGCTGAATCTGTTCGTCACCAGCCGGGGCATCGTGTTCGCCGACCTTCGCTGCATGTACAACCGGGGCGAGGAAGCCGGTACGCCCGACAAGCTGATCGCTCCGGAGGAAGCGGTTTCCCGCCTGTATCAGGAAGCCGCCCGGGCGCGGGACCGGATAGAAATCGCGTCCATCCAGCGGGTCGCCCTGACCTATGTGCCCCTCCGGGCCGAGAACAAGCAGGACGGCATGGTGTTCGCCCCGGTCTGGCAGGTGCAGTATCAGGAGGCAGGCGCAGAAGCGGAATATGTAAGCTGGGCGGAATTCAACGCCGTGGACGGCAGCATGATCAACGCGATTTTCCGCTGAAACAATCATAGAACGGCAAACTCCCGCAGGGGCTATTCTCCTGCGGGAGATTTTTCAGGCTTGGGCTTGTTCTGTCCCGGATGCGGGTTCCGGCATTGACTTGCGTGCAGCGCCGCACTAAAATATGTGCAAAGGTTTGTAACGTTTCTTCTTCCGCTGCGACTAACAGAATGAAAGCGGCTTTCAGTACGAACGGAAAGGAGGTGGACACGACGGCAGACATGGACAGCATCTACCGCGAATTCAGCGGCGCCGTCGCCGCGTATCTGACGCGGCTGTGCGGCAATGCGGAGCTGGCGCGCGAACTGACGCAGGAAACGTTTTACCAGGCGGTCAAAAGCATCGACCATTTTGATGGAAAAAGCAGCCTGAACACCTGGCTCTGCGGCATCGCCAGGCACCTGTATTACGACGCGCTGAGACAGAAAAAGCCCGCGGTTCCGCTGCCGGACGATCTTCCCGCGCCGGGGGATTTCACGGAGCGGATCGTCCGCAAAGACCAGGCGATGATCGCCCACCGGGTGCTGCATATGCTGGAGGAGCCCTACCGGGAAGTGTTCACCCTGCGGACATTCTGCGACCTGAGCCACGCCCAGATCGCCGGGCTGTTCGGGAAAAGCGAAGCCTGGTCGCGGGTCACTTACTACCGCGCCAGGCAAATGCTGCAAGACGCGATGAAGGAGAATGAAAATGAAAAAGAATGATTGCAATATCGTCCGGGATTTAATGCCGCTGGTGCTGGACCGGGCGGCCAGCGATGAGAGCCGGGAAATGGTGGAGGAGCACATCGCCGCCTGCGAAGCATGCGGAAAGCAGTATGACGCCATGAAGGCCGCGCTTCCCGACGGGCTGCGGATGGAATACGAGGAAGAACAGAAGAAGTTTATCCACGCCCTCAAAGCCATGCGGAGAACAAAGCTGAAACGCCGCCTGACGGCTATTGCGCTGAGCGTGATCCTCTGCGCGGCGGCGGCGTTCGGCGGGCTGCTTGCCTATGACCGGCTCGTGAACCGGTATTCCGTGCCGGTGGATAACAGCCTGTATTCCCTCAGCTTGGCCCGATTGGCGGATGGCAGCCTTGCCGTGACGGCGGAAATGCACGGCATCAACTTCGATACCCAGACAAACGGCACAGAGCAAGTGGAGGGGGACAGAACCGTTTGCTACCTGTATTATTCCGCCGCGCCCCTTCACGCGGTCAGCAAGTCGGCGCGGGAGGGAACAAAAGCGCTCATGACCCTGCTCGGCAGCGGCGGGAACCAGTCCATCAGCGAAATTCGCCAGGGCGCGCCGGGAAACAGTATCCTGCTCTGGGCGGCCGGAGAACCCATTCCCGCCGCCTCCGAAGAGATGGAGGCATACTTTGCCCTGGATAAGCAGTGGATGGCGTGGTGGGAAAACCTGCCCGAGTCGGAGGATGGAACCTATAAGGTCTTGAATGCCATGGAGGATTATTCCTGGCAGGCCAGGCTGGAAGAAGCGTGGCTGGCCGTGCCGGAGTGGAAGTAATAGCGGCATCTTCTATTCCTTCAAGAGCAACGAGGAAATCTTCGTCACCAACCCCTTCGGCTTTCCGCTCAAATGGCAGCTATCCAACTACGTGAACGCCTGGACCCAGTACGACGTACCGCTGTACTTCCACATCATCATTCCCCTGGTCGCCCCCGCAACCATCACCATCCTGATTTACTTGTTCCTCTCCTGCTGGAACGAATTCATCCTGGCCAACGTGCTGGTGGGCACCACCGCCAAGCTCAAGGCCCTGCCCCTGGGCGTGCTCTTCTTCCAGGGACAGTTCACCACCGACTGGGGCAGCATGGGCGCCACCATGGTCATCGCCTCCCTGCCCGCCGTGCTGCTCTACTGCCTGTTCTCCGAAAGGGTTGAACAAGCCATGACCGTCAGCGGCGCGGTCAAGGGATAAACTCAGTCAGACGCTGGAAATCAGCGCCTGATTTTTATTTTGGAGCCTGCCGAATTTTTGCTGAGATGGCAAGATTGAAATACGGGAAGCGGGCCGCGTTCGCACAACTCCGTATTCCTGACATTTTTTATTGCCAAACGCCCAAAAATCTGCTATACTGAGGTATCCTTGTAAGGAGGTGTTTTTTCGCATGGCGCAGAAACAACCCAAGAAAGAAAATCTCCCCGTCAAAGTGGACGTGGATTTGGAGAACGGCGGCACCATCAGCTATGCCAATGAAGTGATCGCCACCATCGCGGGCGTCGCCGCCAACGAAGTGGACGGCGTGGCCGGCATGAGCGTCACCGGCGGCATCGGCGACATCTGGGGCCGCAATAAGAATATTACCAAAGGCGTCAAAGCAGAGGTGGGCAGCCAGGAAGCCGCCATCGATATTTATATGATCGTGGAATACGGCAAGCCCATCCAGAAGGTAGCCGTCGAGGTGCAGGAAAACGTGCGCAAAGCCCTGGAAGGCCTGACGGGACTGCATGTGGTGAAGGTGGATGTACATGTACAGGGCGTCAGCTTTGAAATGGAACGCAAGGCCACAGAAAACCTGCTGGAGGCTTCCAAAAAGCCCGTGCTGACCGATGCGGCGGAAAACGCGAAGCCCGAGGAAAAGCCCGCCCCCGGCGACGACGAGATCGTGCGGGACGAAGCCGCTGCCGAGCAGAACGATTTTGACGCGGAAACCCTGGCTGAGGAAGAAAAGCTGGAAGGGGACGGCGCGGCCGCTCCCGCCCAGGACGAACAGAAGGATGCGGCGGAACCTCAGAACAAAAAGCCAAAGCGTCCTCCCCAGGCCCGGATGCGTTCCTGACCGCCGGGGTTGCCCGGCCTTGGAGCGTTTCTCCTTTTGACGCTCCCGGTTCATTTTCGGCAAAGAAGGGAGGGCCTGTATGAAATTCAGATTCTGGGACAGGATTGTTCTTCTGGCCGGCGCGGTCGCGGTGCTGCTGGTAGGCCTGTCGCTGCTTACCGGCGGCCTGTCCAAGAACAATGACATGTCCGCCGTCCATCGCACGATCGTGACTGTTCTGGGCTTCGTCTGCACGGGGTTCGGCGGCTATCTGCTGATGCTGCCCCGGCGCTACGTGATGCAGCGGAAGGATTATGTGGTGCAGCGCACCGATACCGGCGAACTGCGCATTGCGGTGAAAGCCATCGAAAACCTGGTGGAAAAATGCATTGACCTGCATGAGGAGATTCAGCTGATTTCCATGAGCATCATGAGCGCCCGGGAGGGCGTGGTGGTGGAGCTGAATATTTCCCTCGCCAACAACATTTCCATTCCGCTGGCTGTGGCCTCCCTGCAAAAGCAGATCAAGCAGTACCTGGTGGCCGCTTCCGGCATCGAAGTGCGCGAGGTGCGGGTGATCGTGGAATCCACGAAGGATGAGCCGCTTCTGGTGGCCGAGATCGAGGAAGAGGAAGAGAACGAGCCGGAGAAAGCGCCCATGCACCAGCGCCTGTTCTGCCAGGCGGAACAGCCCACCATCGTGCCCGCTCCGCCAAAGCCGGAGGAAGGAACGAAGGAAGAGCAGGCGGTTTCCGCGCCTGAAACAGAAGCAAAAGCGGAGGAACAGAAGGATGAACAATAACGGCGGAAGATCGTTTTTGCATCAGGCTTTCCAGATCGGCACCCCGGAATGCGCGGTGTTTTCCGCGGGGGTGGCCATGCTGCTGGGGCTGCTGTTTCTGTGCATCGGCTTTTGGAAAACGTTGCTCATTTTCGGGCTGATGCTCGTGGGCCTGTTCATCGGCGGGGTGGAAGACAAGCGCGAATGGATCAGGGACCTGGTCAATCGCCTGATTCCCGCCAAGCCCGCCGTCGCTTACCGCGAGCCGCGGCACGGCGCGGGAAAAGCACCCCGCAGGACGAACCAGGAAGCGGAAGAAACGGCGCAGCCCGATGAATATCCCTACGACGAAAGCCAGGAATAACGCCTGCCAATTTCTATATTTCACGTAAGATCGGAGAGGAAAACCCATGGCTCGGAAATCAGCGCGGGCGGCCGCGGTGCAAATGGTGTTTGAAAACATGCTGGGCGGCGACGGCGGCGAAGAAACGCTGCGCGGCCTGATTGAGTTTGCCCCCGAGGAGGACGATCAGCAGTATATCGGCGCCATCCTCAGCGGCGTGGAAACGAACGCCGAAGCCCTGGATGCTTCCATCGAAAAGTGCCTCAAGGGCTGGACGCTGGACCGCATCGCCAAGGTGGATCTGGCGGTGCTGCGGGTGGCGGCGTGGGAGCTTTGCTATGCGAAGGAGACGCCCGACGCCGTGGTGATCAACGAAGCCGTGGCCCTGGCCCAGAAGTTCGATTCGCCCACGGCGGGCAAGTTCGTCAACGGCGTGCTGTCCACGCTGCTGGCTGAACGGAACGCAAAGCAGCCGGAGGCCGACGCCTGATGCTGGCGCTGGGGCTGGACACCAGCTGCTATACCACTTCCGCCGCGCTGTGCGTGCCGGGGAAACTTCCACGGCAGGAACGGCGTTTGCTGCCCGTTGCGGCAGGGGAACGCGGCCTTCGCCAAAGCGAGGCCGTTTTTGCGCATGTAAGGCAGATTTCGGATGTGCTGCTGCCGCTGCTGAACAGCCTGCCGGAGCCCGTCTCCTGCGTGTGCGCCTCAGCCTCGCCCCGGGACGGGGAGGATTCCTATATGCCCGTGTTCCAGGTGGGAGTCAGCCACGGAAAAGCCCTGGCCGCGGCGCTGAACGTGCCGTTTTTCACCACCACCCACCAGCGGGGGCATATCGCCGCCGCGAAGTATGGGACGGGATTGGCAGCGGGAAAGTTCATCGCCCTGCATCTGTCCGGCGGCACCACGGATGTGCTGCTGATGGACGGGGAAAGCATCCAGCCTTTAGGCAGTTCTGTTGATTTGCACGCGGGGCAGCTGGTGGACAGAATCGGCGTGGCGCTGGGCCTGCCCTTCCCCTGCGGGCCGTACCTGGAAGAACTGGCTGTAAAGGGTGAAAGCAAAAACCAGGTGCCGGTGAGCATGGATGGGCTGAACTGCCACCTGTCCGGGGCGGAGGCGCAGCTCCTGCGCATGATCGCCGCCATGGAACCTCGGGAAAACGTGGCGGCGGAGGTGTATTCCGTGCTCTGCCGCACGGTACACCGGCTGCTGGCAGCGGCTTCGGAAAGCGCCGGGGTGAAGGATTTATTGGTCGCCGGGGGTGTGGCTTCGTCAGCGCTTCTGCGAAAGATGCTGCTGGAACGGAACGAAAAGCGCCGCACGGGCCTGAACTTCTTCTTTGGCCGCCCGGAGTTTTCGGGGGACAACGCCGTGGGCGTGGCGCTGATCGGATTACACAAATTCTTTCCCATGGAGGTTGAATGACCATGGCGATTATTTTAGATGGAAAAGCCCTGTCGGAAAAGATGATGGCCGAACTGAAAAACCGGGTGGACGCGCTGAGAGCAAAGGGAAAGACCATCGGCCTGTCCGTGATCCTGGTAGGCGAGAACCCCGCCAGCCAGGTCTATGTGCGCAACAAGGGCAAGGCATGCGAAGCCCTGGGGATTCGCGGCGACACGATCCTGCTGCCCGAGCAGACCACCCAGGAAGAATTGGAAGCCCTGATTATAAAGCTGAACCGGGACGACGGCGTGGACGGCATTCTGGTACAGCTGCCGCTGCCGAAGCATCTGGACGAAACCAAAGCCCTGCGGCTGATCGTCCCCGAAAAGGACGTGGACGGCTTCCACATCGAAAACGCGGGCAAGCTGTTCACCGGTCAGGAGGGCGTGGCGGCGTGCACCCCGAAGGGTATCCTCGCCATGCTGAAAGCCTGGAACGTGCCGCTGTCCGGGAAAGAAGCGGTGGTCATCGGCCGCAGCAATATCGTGGGCAAGCCCGTGGCCATGCTACTGCTGAATGAAAACTGCACCGTCACTATTTGCCATTCCCGCACCGCCGATTTAGCGGCCCATACCCGCAGGGCGGATATATTGGTCGCCGCCGTGGGCAAGCCCCGTTTTGTCACTGCTGACATGGTGAAGCCCGGAGCTGCCGTGGTGGACGTTGGCATCAACCGGGTGGATGGCAAGGTCGTGGGCGACGTGGACTTTGAGAGCGTGGAAAAGGTGGCGGGGTACATTTCCCCGGTGCCCGGCGGCGTGGGGAAAATGACCATCTGCATGCTGATGGAAAACGTGATCGAAGCCGCCGAGAAAAAGGTTTGCTGATATGGCCTGGACGCTTTCCGTATCCGAACTGAACGATTATGTCCGCCGGGCCATTGCCAGCGACCCGTCCCTTCGCTTCCTCAGCATCCGGGGAGAAATCAGCGATTTCAAAAAGTATTCGTCGGGACACTGGTATTTTACGCTGAAAGACGAGACCAGCATGATCCAGTGCGTCTGCTTCCGGCAGTACAACATGCGCCTGGATTTCCGGCCCGAAAACGGCATGAAGGTGGTGCTCACCGGTGCGGTGGGCTTGTACGCCGAGCGGGGACAGTACCAGTTTTACGCCGAGTCCATGACCAGGGACGGCGTGGGCGAACTGTACTTGAAGCTGGAAGCGCTGAAAAACAAGCTGATGAAGGAAGGCTTGTTCGACGTGGCGAAGAAGCGGCCCCTGCCTTTGCTGCCCCGGGCCATCGGCGTGGTCACCAGCCGCAGCGGCGCGGTGATTCACGATATTGCCACGGTGACGAGGCGGCGCTTCCCCGCCATGCAGATCATCCTGCGGCCCGCCCAGGTGCAGGGGGAAGGCGCGGCGGAGGACATTGCCCAGGGCATCGCGGAAATCTCCGCCCTGCCGAATGTGGATGTGATCATCGTCGGGCGCGGCGGCGGCTCGCTGGAAGACCTGTGGGCCTTCAATGAGGAAATCGTGGTTCGCGCCATCGCCGCCTGTCCGGTGCCGGTGGTGTCCGCCGTGGGCCATGAGGTGGACGTGACTTTATCCGATCTGGCAGCCGACGTGCGGGCGGCGACGCCTTCTGTTGCTGCCGAGGTGTGCGTGCCGGAACGGGAAGCGCTGCTGGCGACGATTCAGAAGATGCGGGACGCCATGACCCGCGCCGCAAAAAACGGCCTGCTGGCCCGCCAGTCCCGCCTGGCCCTGTGCGAAAAGCGGCTGGCCGCGCGGCATCCCGCGGCGCTGATGCGGGACGCCCAGGCAAAGGCAGACCTGCTGGGCCACCGGCTGCAAGCGCTGATGGAGCGGCAGTTCACCATTTTAAAAAACAAGACGAATCAGCTGACCGAGCAATTGAACGCCCTGGGCCCCCGGCAGGCTTTGAACCGGGGCTACGCCATTTTGCTGAACGGCAGGGAAGCCGTCACCAGCGTGGAGCAGGCGCCGGAAAACATGACCGTGCTGTTGCAGGACGGGCGGCTGGACGTGCGCGTTCTGGAAAAACGAAAGGGGGATCCCTTTGGCGAAGAAGCAAGCCTCGTTTGAAGAAAAGCTTATGGAGCTGGAAGGGCTGGTGCGGAAAATGGAGGGCGGCAGCCTGCCCCTGAGCGAAGCGCTGGCCGCATATGAATCGGGCATGAAGCTGAGCAAGGAACTGACGCAGGAGCTTTCCGACGCGGAAAAGCGGATGCTGGAGCTCTCCGGAGGCGAAACAGTTCCCATGGAGGACGCGCCATGAACGACAAAGAAATGCTGAACGCGTACAAAACGCGGCTGGAAGATTATCTGGACAAGCTGCCGATCACCGGCGCGCCGGAACAACTCCGGGAAGCCATGCGCTACAGCCTGCTGAACGGCGGCAAGCGCCTGCGGGGCTGCCTGCTGCTGGCGGCGTGCGAGCTGGGCGGGGGAGACGCGGAAGCGGCCCTGCCCTTCGCCGCGGCGCTGGAAATGATTCACGCCTATTCCCTCATTCATGACGACCTGCCCGCCATGGACAACGACACCATGCGCCGGGGCAAGCCCACCAATCATGTGGTGTTCGGGGAAGCGCTGGCCATCTTAGCGGGCGACGCGCTGCTGACCCACGCGGTGGAGATCATGGCGGCGTCGGGACACCCCAAGGCCTTCCATGCCATGGGCGAAATCATCCGGGCAGCGGGCGTCGGCGGGATGCTGGCGGGCCAGACCCTGGACGTGATGAACGAAGGCGCGGAGCCGGATATCGCTCTAGTGAAGGAAATCCACAAGGGCAAGACCGCCGCCCTGCTCACCGCGCCGCTGACCGCCGGGCTGATTTTAGCCGGAGCGGAAGAGAGGCTCGTGGAAGCCGGCAGAGCCTACGGTTTCCACTTAGGCATGGCGTTCCAGATCGTGGACGATTTGCTCGATTTGGAGGGCGACCCCGCGCTGATGGGCAAGACCCTGGGCAAGGATCAGGAAGAAGGCAAGCTCACCTGGCCCGCCTGCGTGGGCGTGGAACTGGCGCGGAAGGACGCGGAAACGCATATTCATCAGGCCGTGGAGGCGCTGGCTCCGTTCGGGGAAAAGGCCGCGTTTTTGCGGGCGCTGGCGCTGTCCACCCTGCACCGCGCGCAATAAGGAAACGAGGGGATACGAATGCTGCAATTCTTTGCGGATCTCTGGTCGAACGAGCCGCTCAAATGCGCCGTGCTCTCCTGGTGCGTGGCCCAGGCGATCAAGGTGCTCATCTCCCTGTGGCTGGATAAAAAGCTGGACTGGCGGCGCTGCTTCGGCATGGGCGGCATGCCCTCCTCCCACAGCGCCTTCGTGTTTTCGCTGATGCTGTGCATCGCGGTGAAGGAAACCGTGGCGTCGCCGCTGTTCGCCCTGTCCTTCGCCCTGGCGGCGGTGGTGATTTACGACGCCATGGGCGTGCGCCGGGAAACGGGCAAGCAGGGCGAGGTGCTGAACCAGATTTTGTCCCAGGTGCTGGTGGAGGGCAAGCCCATCACCGAAAAGCAGCTCAAGGAGCTGGTGGGCCATACCCCGCTGGAAGTGCTGGGCGGCGTCATCGTGGGCGCGCTCATCACGCTGTTCTTTATTTGATTGAAGGAGGAACCTGATCATGGATGCTTTCCTGGAAGAAGTGGTAACCAAACAGAACCGTGGGATGCAGACCGTCACTTATATCATGGCGAACGTGGTGATGGTGCTGTTCGGCGCGCTGGCGCTGTTGGACTTCGCCACCATCGGCGCGGTGCTCCAGCAGACGGGGTTCAGCATGGACTTTTTCATGGTGCTGATTCGGATGGTCATTTTCGGCGCGGCGGCGTTCGGCATGTTCATCTTCCGCGACCGGGTGAAGACGGAGTATGAATACACCTTTACCAACGGCCAGATGGACTTCGCCCAGGTGTTCAACAACAAAAAGCGCAAGAACCTGGGCACCATGAACATCAAAAACGTGGAAGCCTGCGGCCTGGTGTCGTCCGGCTCCTTCAACCGCTACATCAACATGCAGGGCATCAAGCGCACCAACTGGTTCCTGAACCGGGAAGCCAACCTGCTGTATTTCTACTTCCAGAAGGAAGGCCAGAAGCGCATTATCATCATCGAGCCCAGTGAGGAAATGATCGGCCTGATCAAGAAGAACCTGCCGCAGGGAGTGTGGCAAAATAACTGAGGGAATAGGGATTAGGGAATAGAGATTCGTTTTACAGCGATAAGCATTCCATTCCAATTTCTTCATGCATACACTATTTATCTAATCCCTAATCCCTATTTCCTCATCCCTTGACTATCATTGGAGATTAAACCATGCCCATTTACCTTGACAACAGCGCCACCACCCGGGTATGCGCCGAAGCGGTGGAGGCGATGACAAAGTGCATGCGGGAGGAGTTTTACAATCCTTCCGCCCTGTACGCCCCCGCCCTGGCGGCGCAGAAAAAAATGCGGGACTGCCGGGACGCGATTCTGAAAGCCGTCCACGCGCCCATGGGGAGCAAAGTCGTGTTCCTGTCCGGCGGCACGGAAGCGGATAACCTGGTGATCTTCGGCCGCGCGGCGAAAGCGCGGCAGGGAAAAGTGCTGTTCAGCGCCGGGGAGCATCCGGCGGTGAAGGAAGCCTGCCAGATCTGCGGCCTGGAGCCGGTGGAAATGCCCTACGACCATCGGGGTCTGGTGGACCTGGAAGCGCTGAAAGAGCTGCTTTCCGACCAGGTGGCGCTGGTCTGCTGCATGCAGGTGAACAACGAAACCGGGGCCATCCAGCCCTTGCAGGCAATCGCCGGGCTGGTGAAGGAAAAGGCTCCCGCCGCCCATTTCCATGTGGACGGGGTGCAGGGCTTCCTGCGGGTGCCCTTTGATATGACCGCCGTGGGCGCGGATTCCTATGCCTTGTCCGGCCATAAAATCCACGGGCCAAAGGGCATCGGCGCGCTGGTGATGGGGCCGCGGGTACAGCTCAATCCCCGGCAGGTGGGCGGCGGACAGGAGGGCCAGCTTCGCTCCGGCACCGAAAACACCCCGGGCATCGCGGGCCTGCTGGCAGCGATTGCGGCCTATCCCAGGGAAAACGCTATGCGGGAAAACAAGCTGCTGCTGTGGAGCCTCATCCAGGAAGCGGTTCCCGAAGCGGCGGTCAACGGCCCGGCTCCGGACAGCGACGTGTCCGCGCCGCACATCCTGAACGTGTCCCTGCCGCCGGTTCGCTCGGAAACCATGCTCCATGCGCTGGAAGGCGAGGGCGTCTATGTGGGCATGGGCTCCGCCTGCTCCTCCTATAAGCAGCGGATCAGCCCGGTGCTCAAGGCCATGCACACGCCGCCAAAGTACGCCGAATCCGCCCTGCGCTTCTCCCTGTCGCCGGAAAACACGGCGGAGGAAATGCGGCAGACGGTAGCGGCGATTCAGCGGCAATACGCCATTTTATCCAAATACCAACGTCGATAAGAGGGGTTATCATTTTATGCGCAAACTGCTCATGGTTCGCTACGGCGAAATCTATTTGAAGGGCCTGAACCGGCCTTACTTTCTGAAAGCGCTGGTGAAGCGGGTGAAGGAGGCGGCCAAGCCCTTCGGCGGCCAGGTGTGGCTCCATGACGCCCGGGTGTTCATCAGCGACGCGGAGGACATGGAGGGCTGCATGCAGCGGGTGGCCAAGGTGTTCGGCGTCCACTCCATCGCACCCGCCATCGAAATGGAAAAGGACAATTTCGAGGGCATCTGCGAACAGGCCAACGCGCTGATGCAGGGGCTGTCCGGCACCTTCAAGGTGGAAGCCCGCCGGGCGGACAAGCACTATTTCCTCACCTCCCCGCAGATCAACATGCAGGTGGGCGAGTACGTGCTCATGCGCAACGAAGACCATTTGAAGGTGGACGTGCGCAAGCCCGAACACGTGCTGTCCATTGAAATTCGCGACCAGGCGTATCTGTACTGCTCCGTGTATCCCGCTGTGGGCGGCATGCCGGTCGGCACCGGCGGCAAGGCGGCGCTGCTGCTCTCCGGCGGCATCGACAGCCCCGTGGCGGGCTATATGATCGCCAAGCGCGGGGTGCAGCTGGTGGCGGTGCATTACCATTCCTTCCCCTACACCAGCGAGTTCGCCAAGCAGAAGGTGCTGGATTTAGCGAAAATCCTGAGTGAATACTGCTGCGGCCTCAGGGTGTACGTGGTGCCCTTCACCGAGATTCAGATGCAGATTCACGAAAAGTGCCCGGAGGATTACACCACCCTCATCATGCGGCGCTACATGATGCGCATTGCCGAGCGTATCGCACAGAAGGAAGAAGCCATGGCGCTGATTACCGGCGAGTCCATCGGCCAGGTGGCCAGCCAGACCATGGAAGCCCTCATCACCACCAACGAAGTGGTCAAGACCATGCCCGTGTACCGGCCCCTCATCGGCTTTGACAAGATCGACATCATGGAGTACGCCAAGAAGATCGGCACCTATGACACGTCCATCCTGCCCTATGAGGACTGCTGCACTGTGTTCACTCCCCGCCATCCCGCCACCAAGCCCAAGGAAGCCCTCATCCAGAAGGGCGAAGGCCAGCTGGAGCAGGAAGCCCTGATTCAGGCCGCCATCGACAACGCGGAGATCGTGGAATTATAATTCATTCGGAGGAAACCAGGCGAAGCTGGTTTCCTCCATTTTTTTACAGGATTGATTCTTGCACAATTTCTAAAATTTCGTAATAGTATAGATTTTTTTGATATTTTTTTGTATAATACAATCAAGTGAATTTGTTTCGTTGTGTTCGTTCAGAAAAAGCGCGGGAGGGGGAAAGCGCCCATGGCCTACGATTTGCAGAAAGCCAGCATGTGGAAGCGCATTTCCGCCTTCCTGTTTGACGGAATCATGCTGGGCATTTTAGCGGTGCTGTTCGCCTGGGGCCTGTCCGCGCTGCTGGGATACGACGGTTACAGCCAGACCGTAAAGGAAAGCTATGAGCGCTATGGGCAGGAGTACCAGGTTGATTTGCGCATGAGCCTGACCGAATACGAAGCCTTGTCCCCGGAGGAAGCGAAGCGCGTGGATGAAGCCTTTGCCGCGCTGAACGCCGACGTGAAAGCGCTGCGCGCCCATCAGATGATGCTGCAACTGTCCGTGCTGATCGTTTCTTTGGGATTCTTTTTTGCTTATCTGGTCTGGGAGTTTTTCATTCCCCTGAAGCTGGGCGACGGGCAGACGGTGGGCAAGAAAATCTTCGGCCTGGGCCTGATGAAAACAGACGGAACAAGAGTACACGGGCCGACGCTGTTCATCCGCTCCATCTTAGGCAAGTACACCATCGAGACGATGATACCGGTCTTAATCATTCTCATGATTTACTGGGGCACCATCGGCGTGGTCGGGCCAATTGTCATCGGCCTGATCCTGCTGACCGAAGCGCTGGTGATGATTTTCACCCATACCAATTCCCTCATTCACGACCTGCTGGCGAACACCGTCGCCATTGACTGGGCCAGCCAGAGAATCTTTGAAACCCCCGAAGAGGTCGCTGCTTTCAAGGCGCAGATCGCCGCCGACGCAGCGGAGCGGGAGAAGAACAGTTAGGAGTGAGGAGCTATAACAGTTAGGAGTTAGGAGTGAGGAGCTATATAGTGTTCCTTTCATTCACACAAGCTGCTTTTTTAATATTATTTCCACTATATAAAACTCCTAACTCCTCACTCCTCACTCCTAACTCCTCACTCCTAACTCCTCACTCTGAATCAAATTCCAAACCGCCGCCTCGCACCGGGCGCGCGTTGATGCATATGTTCAATACCCCATCTGCAAAGGAGGAAGGGATCGCGTATGAAAATCGTCCTGCAAAACCTGACCAAGATCTTCCCCAGCCGCAACAAGAAGAGCAACGAGGAAGTGGTGGCCGTCAACAATTTCAATTTTGAAATTCCCGACGGCAAGCTGATCGGCCTGCTGGGGCCGTCCGGCTGCGGCAAGAGCACCACGCTGTACATGATCAGCGGCCTGCAAAAGCCCTCCAGCGGCAAAATCTTCTTCGGCGACGACGACGTGACTGAGCTCTCCACCGAGAACCGCGGCATCGGCCTGGTGTTCCAGAACTACGCCCTGTATCCCCATCTGACGGTGAAGCAGAACATCATGTTCCCCCTGCAGAACCTGAAGGGCAAGGACAAGCTGGACAAGGACGCCATGCTCAAGCGCACGGAAGAAGCGGCACGGCTGGTGCAGATCGACCAGCTGCTGGACCGCAAGCCCAGCGAGCTGTCCGGCGGTCAGCAGCAGCGCGTCGCCATCGCCCGGGCGCTGGTGAAAATGCCCAGGGTGCTGCTGCTGGATGAGCCGCTGTCCAACCTGGACGCCCGTCTGCGCCTCCAGACCCGCGAGGAAATCCGCCGCATCCAGAAGGAAACGGGCATCACCACCGTGTTCGTCACCCACGACCAGGAAGAAGCCATGAGCATTTCCGATATGATCGTGGTGATGAAGACCGGCATCGTGCAGCAGATCGGCAAGCCCCAGGACGTGTACGACGACCCGGCCAACCTGTTTGTCGCCAAGTTCCTGGGCACGCCGCCCATCAACGTGTTCAACGGCCATGTGAAGGGCGGCACGCTCTATATCGGCTCCGACGCGGTGATGGATATTCAGACGGTTCCCGACCAGGAGGTCATGGTGGGCATCCGGCCCGAAGGCTTTGTGCTCAGCGAAAACGGCCCCCTCAAGTGCAAGCCCGTCAACGTGGAGGTCATGGGCCGCGACGTGAGCATCGTTTCCACCCACGAGGCCAGCGCCAATCCCTTCGTGCGCTCCATCATCAACGCGGACAACAAGGTGGACGTTTCCAGCGATTTCGTCCGGTACGACATCAAGCCCCATAAGATCTTCATTTTCAACAAGGAAACCGAAGAGCGGATTTATTTTGAGGTGAAGTGATATGGTAGAAAGCAAACAACAGTGGAAAGCCTGGCTGTACCTGGCGCCCGCCATCGTGCTGCTGCTGGTGTTCACCGTGTGGCCCATCATCAACACGGTCGCCATGGCCTTCATGGAGGACTACAGCGGCCTGGCGAAGATCGGCGGCGAAACCGCGTTCGGCTTTGGCGTGGGCAACTTCGTGAAGGTGGCGGAGAACGCGGAATTCCAGCAGGCGCTGACCAACACCATCCTGCTGTGCCTGATTACCGTGCCGGTGTCCACCATCCTGGCCCTGCTCATTGCCGTGGCGCTCAACGCCATTAAGCCTTTGCAAAAGGTATTGCAGACCATCTTCTTCCTGCCCTACGTGACCAACTCCATCGCCATCGGCATGGTGTTCGCCGCCATGTTCAACGTGATCGGCAGCGTGGGCACCCGCCGCCCGCTGATCAGCAGCTACGGCATCGTGAACGATATTATCCGCTTCTTCGGCGGGAACTGGGTCAACTGGATCAACTCCGGCTCGGATTATTGGGCCAACATGTTCGTGCTGATCGTGTACATCGTCTGGAACGCCCTGCCCTTCAAGATCCTGATCCTGCTGGGCGGCCTCACCAGCATCAACAAGCAGTATTACGAAGCCGCCAAGGTGGACTCCACCCCCCGCTGGCGGGTGCTGACCAAGATCACCGTGCCCCTGCTGTCGCCTATGCTGGCCTACGTGGTCATTACCGGGTTCATCGGCGGGTTCAAGGAGTACACCTCCATCGTGGGTATCTTCGGCGAATCCATGGGCCCGGTGCATGACGCCCACCGCCTGAACACCATGGTCGGGCTGATTTACGACTCCCTGGCCAGCAACAACCAGGGCCGGGCCAGCGCCGCCGCGCTGATCCTGTTCGGCATCATTCTTGTGGTCACCCTCATCAACCTGTGGGTGAGCAAGAAGCGCGTCCACTACTGAGGAAGGAGGGTTCGGTATGTCACAGAATACCATGCAGGTGATGCATGCCCGGGATATGCAGAAAACCTCCGGAAAGCAGAAGGTCACGAAATTCCTGTCCCAGGCGGGCGTGTACCTGTTCCTGCTCATCATGGCGGCGATCGTGCTGTTCCCGTTCTACTGGATGATTATTTCATCGCTTAAATCCCTGGCGGAATACCGCCTGAGCCCGCCCACCTTCTGGCCCGCCCAGGTGCTGATTTCCAACTACGCCGACGCATTCACCACGGCCAGCCTGGGCGTGCTGTTCAAGAACACCATGATCGTGGGCATCGTGAGCACGCTGCTGTCCCTGGTCATCACCATCTTTACCGCCTTCGCCTTTGCCCGCCTGGAGTTCAAGGGCAAGGAGCTGCTCTTCGCCGCGCTGCTGGCGACCATGATGATCCCCGGCGAGCTCTTCACCATCACCAACTTCGCCACCGTCACCAACCTGGGCTGGCGCAATACCTACACCGTGCTGATCGTGCCCTTCCTGGTGAGCGTGTTCTACATTTATCTGCTGCGGCAGAACTTCCTGCAAATTCCCAATGAACTGTACCTGGCCGCCAAGGTGGACGGCACCAGCGACTTAAAATACCTTTGGAAGGTCATGGTGCCCCTGGCCCTGCCCACGCTGATTTCCATTACCATTTTAAAGATGATGGGCGCCTGGAACAGCTACATCTGGCCCCGCCTGGTCGCCAACGACGAAGCGCATCGGCTGATTACCAACGGTCTGCGCAACGCCTTCACCGACACCACGGGTGACGTGAATTACCCCGTCCAGATGGCCGCCGTGGCCCTGGTCAGCGCCCCGCTGTTCCTGGTGTTCGTGTTCCTGCGCAAGTACATCATGTCCGGCGTGAGCCGCAGCGGCATTAAGGGGTAAAATCCAAAAGGCTTCCTCTTGAGGACAATACTGCCAACTTTTGACGAAACAACACCAACAAAGAGACTTTATAAAATCAACTAACACTGTCATCCTGAGCGCATCCGGACGCGAAGGATCTCAAAGTAAATTGTTTAACCAAGCATAATAAAGCCCAGCAAAGAGATCCTTCGCGTCCGGATGCGCTCAGGATGACATAGCTACTTACATACTTGAAAGCTGCTTGGCTGAGATTGCTTGTAACGACATTGCTGCAAGGAGAAGAACGACCAATTCTGGTAATATGGTGTCCAACCTATTACATACATCAACTACCAAAAAGGAAGGAAGGAAATTCAAGATGAAGAAAATCGTCTCCATGCTCCTGCTTCTCGTGATGCTGCTGAGCGTATGCAGCTTCGCCACTGCCGAAGCCGCTCCCGCCTATGACGGCAGCGACGTGACCATCACCTTCTACCATACCATGGGCGCGAACCTGACCACAGTGCTGGACGCCTATATCGAAGAGTTCAACAAGCTCTATCCCAACATCCACGTGCAGTACACCGCCGTGGGCAGCTACGACGACGTGCGCGACCAGGTGTCCACCGAAATCACCGTGGGCACCCAGCCCAACATCGCCTACTGCTATCCCGACCACGTGGCCCTGTACAACCTGGCCAAGGCCGTGCAGACCCTGGACAAGTACATCGACAGCGACGCCGAAATCACCCGCGCCGACGGCACTACCGAGATCCTGGGCCTGACCGCGGAACAGAAGGCCGACTTCATTGAGGGCTACTACAACGAAGGTATGGAATACGGCGACGGCAAAATGTACACCATGCCGCTGTCCAAGTCCACCGAAGTGCTGTACTACAACAAGACCTTCTTCGACGCCAACGGCATTGCCGTGCCCACCACCTGGGACGAGCTGGAGCAGGTCTGCGCCAAGATCGTGGAAATCGACCCCATGAGCATCCCGCTGGGCTATGACAGCGAGGGCAACTGGTTCATCACCATGACCGAACAGCTGAACACCCCCTATACCAGCGCCACCGAACCCCACTTCCTGTTCAACACCCCCGAGAACCGGGAATTCGTCAAACAGTTCCGTGAATGGTATCAGGAAGGCTACCTGACCACCCAGAAGCTGTACGGCGCTTACACCTCCGGCCTGTTCACCTCCACCAGCGAGATCCGCAGCTACATGAGCATCGGCTCCTCCGCCGGCGCCACCTATCAGCGTCCCGCCAAGGGCGACGATGGCAATTATCCCTTTGAAGTGGGCATCGCCACCATTCCCCAGGCCAATCCCGACAACCGCAAGGTCATTTCCCAGGGCCCCTCTCTGGTGATCTTCAAGAAGGCCAACGAGCAGGAAGTCATCGCCTCCTGGCTGTTCGTCAAGTTCCTGACCACCAATGTGGACTTCCAGGCGGAATTCTCCATGGCCTCCGGCTATGTGCCCGTCATCAAGTCCGTGACCGACAATGAAGTGTACGCTGACTTCCTGGCCAAGGCCGACGGCGGCGACTTCGTGTCCGCCCTGAGCGCCAAGGTCTGCTTGGAGCAGCAGGACGCTTACTACACCTCTCCCGCCTTCAACGGCTCCTCCACCGCCCGTGACGAAGTGGCCGCCCTGCTGCCCGCCTGCCTGACCATTCCCGATGGCAGCGACGTGGACGCCGAAATCGAGAAGGTCTTCCAGAACGCCATCGACAAGTGCAATTACAGCCTGTAAGGGGTTGAGAGGAGGGCAACATGAAGCATTGCAAACAGCGAACCATTGCCCTCCTGACCGTTCTGCTGCTGGCGGTTTCCTTCTGTATGACCGGAAGCGCTGAACTGGCGACCTGCGTGGACTGGGCCGGTTCCGTGAGCCTGGACATGCAGTCCGAAACCGCCAAGCAGGAGGTCACGGTCAGAACCTTCGTGGACGGCGACACCACCCACTTTAACGTGCCGCTGACCATTTCTCCCAACGGCAAGCTGGAAGCCCGCTACATCGGCATCAACACCCCGGAATCCACCGGCAGGATCGAG
Source organism: uncultured Eubacteriales bacterium (assembly GCA_902795275.1). GTDB lineage: Bacteria > Bacillota > Clostridia > Christensenellales > Aristaeellaceae > RUG563. Next base: position 36,048 of record CADBKQ010000019.1, read on the forward strand.
GAATGGGGAAAAGCGGCGTCCAGGTTCACCAAGGAAAAGCTGACAGGCGCCGATTCCATCCTGATTGAATCGGACAGCGAAACCTGGAACCCGGATTCCACCTCCGTCCGCTATCTGGTGTGGGTGTGGTACCGGCCCGCCGGGGAAACGGCCTACCGCAACCTGAATATCGAGCTGCTGCAAAACGGCCTGGCCCTGGGCTACAACGCCGGTGGAAACCGCTACGGCGACATCTGCCAGGCTGCCATCGCCCAGGCGCAGGCCAACAAGCTGTGTCTCTATTCCAGCGAAAAGGACCCCGATTTCTTCTACGGCGACGCCATCGAGCTGACCATCAAGGAGCTTCGGCTCCATCCCGAAGCCTACGAGGGCAAGAAGGTGGCCTTCACCGGCGTCATCACCGTGAACCACAAAAAGGCGGTGTTCATCGAGGACTTCGATGAGGAAACGGGCCTGTATTTCGGCTTCACCGCTTTTTACGGCAACAACATGAGCGCCGGGGGCCTGGACGTGCTCACCGTCGGCAACGAAGTTCGCATCGTGGGCACGGTGCAGTATTACGAGAAAGGCCAATCCTGGCAGGTGGCCGGCCTCAACTACCGCATGATGAAGCCCAACGACCCCGGCAACATCCAAAAACTCAGCGAAGGCCACGAACCCGCGTGGACGGAAATTGACCCGGAAACCTTCTGGCAGTCCGCCGTCATCGAAGACGAATCCTATCCCTTCGCCTGCCTGGCGCTGGACACCTCCGTTTCCATGACGGTGAAAGCCAAGCTGATCGAAGCGAATCCCGACGGCCTGTTCTGCCTGGAATGCAGCGACTGCGGAGAGGACAGCGTGAAAGTGTATACTCCGCCGCTGTATGACGAAACGGGACGGATGCTTTCGGCGGAGGATTTTGAAAACGTCGTGAACGATGAACGCGGGATTGCGACATCCAAAATCATTCGGGTTCATGGCATCGTGGACTGCATCAACGACGAATCCTGTATCCGCGTTTACACCCAGGAGGGAATTACCTTCCTGGACTAAATAAAAGGAGAAAAAACAATGAAGAAAATGCTGGCTCTGCTGGTGGCGCTGTGCATGGTACTGAGCCTGTGCCCCGCCCTGGCCGAAGAAACCCAGGAACTCAAGGACGCCCGCAGCTACATCAACCTGATGTACAAGAACAAGCCCGCCTCCACTCCCAAGGACTATGAAGTGATCGGTTCCGTGCCCGGCGACAGCGAAGTGTTCACCGTGGAATGGACCACCGATTCCGACACCATCGCTGTTGTCCGCGAGGAAAGCGGCCTGGTGAAGATCGACGTGGACGAAAACAACCCCAAGGAAGTCAGCTACAAGCTGACAGCCACCATCCTGGACGCCGCCGGAAACTCCATCCAGATTTCCTTTGACCGGGTGGTGCCCGCCGCCATCAACCTGGACCTGATGACGGAAGAGGAAATCGTGAACCTGGCTTACACTCTGGAGGACGGCGACAAACTGCCCGCCATGACCGCCCTCACCGGCAAGGTTGTGGCCATTCCCTCCCCCTACAGCGAAGAATACAAGAACATCACCGTCAATATCCAGGTGGGCGATCTGGCCGATAAGCCCATCCAGTGCTACCGCCTCACCGGCGATATTGCCGCTTTCCTGGAAGAGGGCATGGAAATCGCCGTGGCGGGCATCATCAAGAACTACAAGGGCACCATTGAATTCGACAAAGGCTGCGTGATCATCCCCACCATGTACGCCCAGTCTGCCCGGGTGGCCCTGTTCGCCCACGGCACCCTGGAAGAAGGCGCGGCCATGAGCCGTCCCTCTACCATGAAGGGCCTCGTCGTCGCCATTCCCTCCGCGTATAGTGAGGAATACAAGAACATCACCGTCAACATCGCCGTGCCCGGTCTGGAAGACTATTTCGTGCAGTGCTACCGCCTCTCCGGTGAAGGCGCGGAAACCCTGAAAGAGGGCAACGTCATCACTGTCAGCGGCACCATCAAGAACTACAAGGGCACCATTGAATTTGACAAGGGCTGCACCCTGGACCACATCATGACCGACGATGAACTCATTGCCGTAGCGTTCGGCGACGCGGAGGGCCTGGAAGGCCTGGGAGCTCTGCTGGGCGGCCTGCTGGGCGGCAGCAACAGCGGCGAAGAACAATCCGCCGAATCCGCGGTGCTGGGCTTACTCAATGGCCTGGGCGTTGACACCACCGGGATGGAAGAAGAAATCACCTCCGCCGTGGGCGAAGTGAAATCCAAGCTGTCTGATCTGGGCGAGTCCGCGAAAGGACTGTTCGGTACCATCAAGGAAAAAGCGGGCGAAAAGCTTAACAAACTGGGCGAAGGACTGGAGGCCTTCCTGGGCGAACTGAACGAAAACGCCGAGCAGACCAAGTCCACCTCCGGTTCCGAAATCGAGGAAATGAAAGCCGAACTGGAAAAGCTCCTGAAGGAAGCCATGGAGAAGGATCCGGAGAGCGAAGAAACCAAAGCGCTGACCGAACTGGTGGAAGCCGCGAAGAACCTTACGGAAGATGACGAGGAAGCCATGAAGGCTTTCTTTACGAAGGTTTTGGAGATCCTGTTCGCTTCGGGCAAATAAATCCATATTACCCGTAAAAAAGGAGCCGCGGAAACGCGGCTCTTTTTTGTGGCTGCTTTCGCCGGATTCGACTTTCTTTTTACCTTGGTTCGACGCCTGTTTCCGTACACAAACGCTATGATGATCGTATTCATGCGGGATGGAGGCGGAAGCGTGGAACAGATGGATATTGACCTGGAAACACCGCAGGTCAGACGGTACAAAACATGGAATGCGCCCGGGAAGCAGCCCCGGAAAAGCATGCGCGAAACAGCGGCGGCCTTGATCCGCCCACTGCCGATGGCCGGACTGTTCTTTTTGCTCAGCCTGGCCCAGTGCTTTTCTGTGCCCGGCACCTTCGCCATCAGCGCGCTGACGGCGCTGCTGTATGAAAACGCGCGTCCCCAAGGCGCGCTCCTGGGCATGGCGGCGGCGCTCGTTTTTCGGGTCGCGTGGCGCTTGCCCATGGACGCGGGCCAGTTTGGGGCGTGCCTGTGCTGCTGTGTGTTCATGCGGCTGATCCGGAAAACCGAAGGGCAGATGTATCTGCTGCTGACCGCGCTGCTGATCGGGCGGGCTTTTCCGGCCATCCTCGTCTCGCCCGACGGCCAGTCGGTGATCCTGTACGCGTCCGGCGTGGTGCTGGGGCTGGCCTCTTTCCCGGCCTTGCGGCGGTGCGCGCAGCTTCGCCGGGACAGGCCGGCCAAAATCACCCAGGACGATTTGCTGTGCCTGTTCCTGCCCTTCCTGCTGATCATTGCGGGGCTGGGGCGGCTGTCGCTGTTTGATGTCAACCTGGGGTATCTGAGCGCGGCGGTGTGCGTGCTGGCGGTGTCCTGGCTCTGCGGCGGCGCGTGGGGCATGTGCCTAGGGCTGGGCTGCGGGCTGGCCCTGCTGGTCAGCGGACAGAGCGCTTTGCTGCTGGTGAACCTGACCTTCGGCGCGGTGCTGGCGGGGCTGTTCCAGGGAAGGAGCAGGCCCCTGGCGGCGCTGGTGTTTTCCCTGGGGGCCATCGTGTGCACTTACCTGATCGCGGGAAGGTTCTATCCTTTCCTGCTGGGCGCGGAAATGGCGGCGGGGCTGGGCTTCTGCCTGCTTCCGGGCCGCCTGCTGAATCGGCTGGGGCGAATCGCGCGGCAAATCAGCTGGTTTGCGCCGCGGGAAAACGCCTATATGCGCATGCGAATCAACCAGTGGCTCCAGTCCGTGGAGCGCATGGCGGACGCACTGCCGTCGCCGCGGGTCGCGCCCGCCGACCGGGAGGAGGAGTGCGCCACGCTGACGGAGGAGCTCTGCGCGGACTGCGACCGCCTGCCTATCTGCTGGCACGAAAATGCCGAGGAAACCCAGGCGGGCATGGAGGAACTGACGGCCAGGAGCGGGGACACGGAAAAAGATCTGGAGGTGATCAACCGCTGTTTCTCCCAGTGTCCGCGCATTGCCCGCCTGCCCGGCCTGCTGTCGCGGCTGGATGAGGAACGGGAAAAACGGACGCGGCAGGCCATGTGCGCGGCATACGAACGGGACATGCTCCGCACGCACCTGAACGCCATCACCCAGGCCGTGCAGACCATCACGCTGGGAGGCGGCGAAGGGGGAGAGGAAGCGGTTTGGCTGTCCAAAACGGAGTCCGCCTTGCAGTCGCTGCGCTTTCCGGGCCACGCGGCATTCGCCAAAAGCGAGGAGGGCCATTTGGTGCTGGGCCTGCGGTGCGACCCGCTGACCCTGCCGCTGCCCGCGGGGGATAACCTGGCGACGCGGCTGAGCCTGCAATTGCGCACGCCGCTCAGCGTACTGCGTCAGGAACAGGGCCAGGTGGTGCTGGAAGAGGAGCCGCCCATGACGCTCGCCACCGGCATGGCCACCGCCTGCGCCGTGAACCGGGAAAGCAGGCATCGTCCTCCCCGAAAGCCCGACAACGGCGACGCCGTGCTGACCCGGAGCCTGCCGGGCGGCTGCGAACTGCTGGCTCTCAGCGACGGCATGGGCCACGGCGCGGGCGCGCAGGAAGAGAGCAGGAAAACATTGGAATTGTTGTCCCTCTGCCTCGAAGCGGGCTACACGAGAACCCAGGCCATGACGGCCGTGAACGGGGCCATGCTGTCCGCTACGGGCGGGGAAAAGTTCGCCACGGTGGATCTTTGCGTGATGAACCTGTGGACGGGGGAGGCCGTGATGAACAAGCTGGGGGCCTGCGCCTCCTATATCCTGCAAGGCCAGAAGATGCATACCGTGGAAGGGGCAGCCCTGCCCCTGGGCATCATCGAGCACGCCGTGCCCATGGAACACAGCTTCACGCTGGGGGAGGGGGACGTGCTGCTGCTGGTCAGCGACGGCGTGACGGATGCGCTGCCGGGCAATGAGGAAATCCCCGGAATATTGCAGCGGAACCGGGAGCAGCCCCCTCAGCTGATTGCCGACGCCCTGCTTCGGGCGGCCCTCATGCAGCAGGACGGCCTGCCCGCCGATGACATGACCGTTCTGTGTGCCAAGGTCACAGCCCGGGAACGTAAGAAAAAACAGTAATCCCCCAAATGTAAAGAGCGCTTCATGCTGTTGCCTGAAAAGCGTACAGCATGAAGCGCTCTCATCTTTTTCGGCTCTGCGCGCGCCGCCGATTATTTCATCTGATCCACACGGACAAATGCATGCCGGCACCACTGGAACACGGAGGAGAAGGCTTCGTCAAAATCATAACCGTCCGGCAGTCCGGCCATTGAAAGCATCGCCCGGTCCTCCTCGCAAACCGACGCCGATAATTCTTTCTTTGTCAAAAGGAAGCTGCCGCTTTCCAGATAATGCAGGTTCTGAATCAGAAAGAACAGCCCTTTGCAGGAAGCACGGAACTTTACGACATTCTTTGCGCGGTCCGCGTGGATATAGCGGTGGCACAGCTCGTGATACAGGTTTCCGAGGCTGAATTTGACGTAATTGATTTCATCCGCTCTCGACGCGGACGGAAGATAATCGGACAGCGCCCCGTACAAATCCTTTGTGGTATGCCGAAGCTGGCAGACCTCCAAGGGATTCCAGCGCTCCATTTCCTCCCTGCCGCAGATAAAGCCGCACGCTTTTTCGGTGTGCCCGATTTTTTCAAGAACGGCACGGTACGCATCCATGTCCGCGACGGAAAAATGGTCGATGATCGCCATGATGTCGATGTCGCTGTGTTCGTTCGCTTCGCCGCGCAGATAACTGCCCTGCAAGCCCAGATACAGGAGCCTGTCACCGAAGACAGCGCTGCATTCCGCAATCATTTGGGGCAAATATTCATTCAGATCAATCATATCTTCTCCTGCCCGTCCAGTTCCTTCAGTGTGGTTTTGTCCCAATACTCCATTCGATTTTGCCTCCTGTCCGGATATCAATTTGTCATCCGCGTTGGCTTCTTCCTGGAGAACCAGCCCCGGAAGATGCCGCCCTGGATGACCGAGAGAATGATGAAAAACAGATCCGCGCACAAAATGAAAACGAAGGACGGCAGCATGATTCTCGTATAATGCTTTCCGTATTCCTTTCTTTGATTGATGCGGCAGGCAAGCCAAATATCGAAGGCAATGATTCCGCAGCACAGAAGAAGGATCGCCGCCGTTTGTTTCCCGAATACGATCCAGGGCCCGGCCTGCCAGCTTCCCAGAATCCCGGCCGCAACAAATCTGAATACGGCGAGCGCGAGATACACCAGCAGCATGATGCGCATGACGTTCATCATGACGCCGCCGCCGATGCCGAGCCCTCCGCCCCAACGAATGCCGCTGCGTTCACAGAAATGCTCCATGGTCTGCATCAGCGGTTCATTCTGCTTCCCCTCGATGAAGCCGTTGTTGGCAATCACATAGACATTCATGTCGGGGGAGTTCTCCCGGCGGCGAAGCTCCATCTCTTTGAGGAATGGAAGAATGTGGGACGGAACGCCGTCCACATACAGCGGCATGGAAAAAACCACGTTATCCGCATCCGCCACTGCATCCAGCACCCTGCTCCAGTCCGCCTTCGTCCGCAGCTTTTCTTTCTTCTTTTCGCCCATGACAAACAGGCTTGTGAACCCCGCAATGAAGCCGGACGCGCTGAGTTTTTTCTTCGGGCTGCAATCAATCAGAACGGTTTTCACAGCGCATTCGCCTCCAGTTCGTTTAAGTCTGTCACGAAGCTGACTTCGGACTGCTGAAAGCCGTCGTTGATGGCGTTCTTTTTCGCTGTCAGCGCCCAGGTTTTCTTTTCGCCGTCCGTGGTATCGCCATAAACCACCACCCGCCATTGATGGTGCTTTCCATAGCGGAGCGTATGGTGCATTTCCCGTCCCCGATAGGTGCTCATGGGGGTCGATGTGCCGATGGAGCGATCCAGCAGGTTTTTCACCGCCGGACTGTAACCGCCGTACCAGTTTTCCGTGATGATCGTCAGATCGTCGGCCTGGCCGATCACCCGGCAGATTTCCTGGAGCGCGTCCTTCATCTCACAGGCCGCCGGAGATTTTGTCCAGCAATGAAAGCAGCCCTGGCAGGGAGCGTACTTTCCGTCGGCATAAATGACCTGATCGAATTTCCCCTTCATGGTCTGGCTGAATTCTTCGCTTCGGTCATGAATCAGGAGCCTCATCCGTGCTTCATCTCCATTCTTTCATCAATCTATATCCTGAAAAACCATATCGGATGCTGCCGCTGAAATGCGTCCCTTCGCCATAAACAGCATTTCGGCATCAAAGGGAACGTCCGATTTCTTCTATTATAGAGAACGATCGGTCACGTGTCAAGAGCTTGGGAAAACAAATTGATGAAACGATTCACCGCGATGCAGTAAGCCGAAGGCGTGACCGAGGGTCGAGCTCCCCGGGACTTATACTAAATCCCATCTAAAAGCTTGAATCTTCGGGCGTCTTTTCCGCCCTGGCTGTGCTTCACTCCGGTCAACGTAGCGCTGCTACGCCTCCCTTCATCCCGAATCTTTCAATCTTTTAGAAGGTATTTAGTATTAAGGCTTCCAGGGGAAGCTGATGCTGCCGCCCGGCATTCTCAGGTTTGCGCATTGAAAAAGGAGCAATACCATGAGGTATTACTCCGCTCTCATAATCTCATGGGCACCCCAAAGCTGTTCCCCAGCGTTGCCCCTTACCGCTTATGAGGAAACTTAACGCAAGATGGGAAAATACCAGAAGAATTATAACGCTGATCTCTTTACCGTTCCCAATTTCTGTCCTATAATGTCCTTATCAGCAGGAAGGAAGAGGAAGGCATGGAGACAAGCATCGCGGAAAACATCCGGGCGTACAGGAAACAGCGGGGGCTGACCCAGGAACAGCTGGTAGAGGCGCTGGGGGTATCCGTCGGTGCGGTGTATAAGTGGGGAATCCAGATCATCCCTGCCCGAGCTGCGGCTCATCATGGAGATGGCGGATTACACCGTGATACGGAGATAGGGGGCAAAAGACCATGAAACTGTTTATCATCACCGGCGCCTGCGGGGCCGGAAAATCCACCATGAAGGACGAGTTGGCGGCAAGGCTGGCCCCGGATCGGTACGCCTGCGTCGATTCGGACGAAGCCGGCCTCAACTGGTGGGACTATTCCGGCACCGAACGGGAAGGGCAGTACGGAGCGGACACGCTGCGGGAAGCGTTCAGGATCGCCGATGGAAGAAACCTGGTTTTCGTTACCTGCATGGCTCCCCATGATTACATGACGAAAGCCGCCGTGCCGGAGGCATTGACCGCCACTTTCCATATCGCGCTGTGGGCAAAGGATCAGATTATTGATCAGCGCCTGCGGGCCAGGCCAAAGGATCGGGGCTTTACCACGGACGAAGCCATCCGCCCCCACATCGAATACAATCAGTGGATCGGCCGGAACCGGGGCAAATATCAGCTGTTCATCGACACCGAAAACCAGACGCCGGATGAAACCGCTAAGACAATCGCAGCATTTATCACCAGCTTGGCAGAATAATGGAGGAAACGAAAATGAGCAATATGGAGAAATACCGGAAATACTTTACAAAGGACTATCTGATGGGGCCGAATTCCTTCCGCCTGCTGGATGAATTGATTCGCAGAAAGCCATCCGATGTTCCGTTTCACCGGACGCTGGATCTGGGATGCGGCTTTGCCCTGACCTCCTTTTTTATCTCCAATGAAACGGACGCGGATACCGTGTACGCCTTTGATCTGTGGATTCCCGCGTCGGAAAACTACCGGAGGATCCGGGATAACGGGCTTGAAGACAAGATTATCCCGATCCACGGCGACGCCATGGATATGCCCTTTGCGCAGGATTATTTCGATGCCATCATCAGCGTTGACGCCTATCATTATTTCGGCTGTAAGGCAGGTGTGTTTGCAAATAAAATACTGCCTTTTGTCAAAAAAGGCGGCTATGTGATGATCGCCGTTCCGGGACTCAGGGAACAGCCCGAGGGCGACATGAAGCAGCTGTTTGAAACGTGGGCCGAAGGGGACGACGCGCAGCTGTTCAAGACAGCGGCATGGTGGGAAGAACTGCTGAAAAACGAATGCGGCGGAACGTGCGAAATTTCCGTGAAGGAAGCGGAATGCTTTGACATCGCCTGGCAGGAGTGGTTTGATTCGGGACATGAATACGGTATCCGCGACAGGGAATTCCTGCAAAAAGGACTGGACAAGATTTTGAACTTTGTCCTGATCTACGTCAGAAAGAACTGACGAGAGCTTCTGACGGTTTTCAAGGTTGGGAACGCCGGGGAAGAGAATAAGCGGGTCACGCTATACGCCTGTATGGCGCGGGAGTAGGATTGTCATGGAAAAGGCAACAAGAGAATACCTGGCGAAGGTTGCCGAGAAAGCGGCTCAGCTTCCTTTTCATGGATATATGGAGGGGAAAGAATCAAATCTTGAGCCGGTCATCCGGTTTTTCCCGAAGTGGACGCTAAGAGAAGCCGACGGATTATGGTGCGCGGCATTCGTGTATTACTGCTGCCGGGAAGCGGGATTTGAGATTCCCATCAGGCCGGATGAATGTACAACCTGCCATCTGGCAGGCTGTGTCGCCTGGGAAGAATTTGCGCAAGGCGATGCTCGGATAGCATACCGCAAAGGAAAAGAAAGCTTCGTACCGGAAGCGGGCGATATCGTCCTCTATGACAGGGTTTTCGAGAACCGGGAGCATGACCATATCGGCATTGTCCTGCAAAGCACCAGAGACACGATCATCGCCGCGGAAGGAAATCTGAAGAATACGTCAGGAATCATCGAGCGCCCGAAAGATGAGCATATCAGAGCTTATATCAGAATTCCGGACGGATACAAATATCGGAGGTTTATGATGGATTATCGAACAGAAAGCCTGATCCTGCATTTCGTCACAGAGGATGATCTGGCAGAGGTCACCCGAACCTGGCCTGCCGATCATCATCCGCTTTCTGACGCGGAGGCGCGGGAAGCCATCGCCTATATGCGCGGGAATTACGAAAGGAATGCGAAGGGCTGTCTCTTTCACCTCTGCCTCGCGGTGTGCGGGAAAGAGCGCCTCGGAACGATCATGGGCTGGTGCGGGCTGGACGGCACGAGGGATCACTCGGAGCCTGAAATCTTCATCTTGCTGGATGAAGCATACCAAAATCAGGGATACGGAACCAAATGCGTCAGGGAACTGCTGCGGATTGCCATGGAGGACTATGCGCTTCCAAGCGTGCACGGCGGCTGTGCCAAGGAGAACATCGCCTCCGTCCGGGCCATGGAAAAGGGCGGCATGGTGCGGTATGGCACGGAAGAAAATGGCGACCCACTGTTCAGATACACAGCAAAGGAGAAAGTCGGGCGATGAAAAAGAAACTGATCCTTATCAGCGGCTCCCCCTGCGTGGGCAAAACAGCCGTGGGCACGCGGCTCTTTGAAAGCTATGACAACAGCGCGTATCTGGACGGGGACTGGTGCTGGTGCGTGCATCCCTTTTCCGTCACGGACAGTCGGCTCCGCAACGGGGACAAAAGCATATCCTTTGTTCTTTCCAACTATCTGGATTCGGATTTTGAATACGTGTTCTTTACGTCGGTTGTACTGACAGATCCCCAAATCCGTGAAAGCATTCTGAAAGGGATTACGGCGAAAGATTACGAAACCATCGCCTTTACGCTCACCTGTTCGGAGGAAACGCTGAATAAGCGCCACGACAGGCGCGGCGACAAAGGCGAAACGAATTATTACTGGCTGCATCTGCCATCCTGTCCGGGAGATATTGTGATCGATACAGACAACAAGCGCATCCGGGAGGTTGTCAAGGAAATGAAGAAAGAAATTGATGATCAAACAGCGTATCATGATTGAACGGAGGGCAATATGAAAATCGGCGAAGTATGTTTACTGACAAATAATGTACCAAGACTCGCCTCCTTTTACAGGCAGCTGCTTGGTGTGGAAGAAAGCAGCAGCGATGAAATCCATCAGTTTATTCTTGCCGAGGAAACCGCGCACGGTGTACAATGACGGAACGGAAAAGAACAATCAGAATCAAAACATCTGCCTGGCATTTACAGTGGATGATATTGACAAAGCGTATGAAAAAGTGCTGTCCCTGGGCGCAAAAATCATCGAACCGCCCGCAAAAAGGCCATGGGGCGCGATCAACATGAGTTTTTATGACCCTGACAATAACATGGTTTACCTTAGAAGTTTTCTGAAAAATTAGCTGGATTTACAAGCGCGTACCTCTAAGCGTGCAGTGGGCTTTCATTGCCAAACTGTTTTCCATGGCAGGCGTATAAGAAAAACCGCGCAGCCACAAAGACTGTGCGGTTTCCCCCTGCTTCGTTAATGCTCGGCTTTTCTTACGCGTTCCCGCCTTCTGCGGGAGGGCTGGTGCTTGTCCATGGGCGCGTCGCCGCGAAGGGCGAAGAGCTGGTCGCGGAGCTTGGCGGCTTTCTCGAAGTCCAGCTCGGAGGCGGCGGTGAGCATCTGGTCCTCCAGCTGCTTGATCCACTCGTCCTTTTCCTCCGCGTCCAGGTCGCCGCCGATTTCCTCGCTGGTTTTGTCGGTGATTTCCAGCAGCGCGCGCACGGCGGTTTTGACCGACTCCGGCGTGATGCCGTTCTGCCGGTTGTATTCCTCCTGGATGGCGCGGCGGCGGTTGGTCTCGCCGATGGCGGCCATCATGGAGTCCGTGGGGCTGTCGGCGTACATGATCACCCGGCCCTCCACGTTGCGGGCGGCGCGGCCGATGGTCTGAATCAGGCTGGTTTCGGAGCGGAGAAAGCCCTCCTTGTCCGCGTCCAGGATGGCGACCAGCGCAACCTCCGGCAGGTCCAGACCCTCGCGCAGCAGGTTGATGCCCACCAGCACGTCGTATTCGCCCATGCGCAGCTCCCGGATGAGCTTGGTGCGCTCCAGGGTCACGATGTCGGAATGCAGGTAGCGAACCCGGATGCCCAGCTCGTCCAGGTAATCCGTCAGCCGTTCCGCCATTTTCTTGGTCAGGGTCGTGACCAAGACCCGTTCGCCCTTCTCCGTTACCTTGTGGATCTCGCCCACCAGGTCGTCCACCTGGCCGGTAGCGGGGCGCACGATGATCTTCGGGTCCAGCAGCCCCGTGGGCCGGATGATCTGCTCCACGATCTGGCTGGCGCGTTCGCGCTCATAGGGCGCAGGAGTGGCGGAAACGTAAATCACCTGCTGCACCCGCTGGCTGAATTCCTCGTAGGTCAGGGGCCGGTTGTCGAAGGCGGAGGGCAGGCGGAAGCCGTACTCCACCAGCATCTTTTTCCGCGCCCGGTCGCCCGCGTACATGGCGCGGATCTGCGGCACCGTCACATGGCTTTCGTCGATCATCACCAGGAAACCCTTGGGAAAATAATCCAGCAGGGAATAGGGCGGGTCGCCGGGATTGCGTCCGTCGAAGTAGCGGCTGTAGTTTTCGATGCCGTTGCAGAAGCCGATCTCCCGCAGCATTTCCACGTCGTATTTGGTGCGCTGCTCGATGCGCTGGGCCTCCAGCAGCTTGCCTTCCGCTTCGAACGCGGCCTTCTGGGCGTACATGTCCCGCTCGATCTGGGCGATGTTCTCCTCCCGGTTCTCCACGCTGGTGGCGTAGTGGGTGGCGGGGAAGATGGCGGCGTGCTGCACGGTGTGGAGCAAATGTCCGTCCACCACGGAGAACTCCGCAACGCGGTCGATCTCGTCGCCGAAAAACTCCACCCGGATGCCATTTTCCCGCTGCCCAGCAGGGATGATCTCCACCGTATCCCCCCGAACCCGGAAATTTCCGCGCTCAAACGCCACATCGTTGCGCTCGTACTGAATCTCTACCAGGCGGCGGAGCAGCTCCTCCGGGCTCATTTCCATGCCGGGCCGCAGGGAAATCATCTGGCCCTCGTACTCGCTGGGGTCGCCCATGGAATAAATGCAGGACACGGAGGCGACAATAATCACGTCGCTGCGCTCTTTCAGCGCGGCGGTGGCGGAGTGGCGCAGGCGGTCGATCTCCTCGTTCACGGAGGCGTCCTTTTCGATGTAGGTGTCGGAGGAGGGGATGTAAGCCTCGGGCTGGTAGTAATCATAATAGGAAACGAAGTATTCCACCGCGCTGTCCGGGAAGAACGCCTTGAACTCGCTGCACAGCTGGGCGGCTAAGGTTTTGTTGTGGGCGATCACCAGCGTGGGCCGCTGCACCTTCTCGATGACGGACGCCATCGTGAACGTCTTGCCTGAGCCCGTCACGCCCAGCAGCACCTGCGCGGGCATTCCCGCCTCCACGCCCCGCGCCAGCGCTTCAATCGCCTGCGGCTGGTCGCCCCGCGCGGTATAAGGTGCTTTCAATACGAATTGACCCATGGGAACCTCCGGCTTCATCACTCATAAAAGAGCTTGGAATACTTTCTGCGGGTATCCACGACGCGGTAGACAGGAATGATTTCACCGACTATTTTATAAAAGACTGCATGACGGCCTACGATAAGCATCCGGTATCCTTCTTTATTCAGGTAATCATCCGGCGTCAAAGAACCCGAAAAAGGAAAGCTCTGCAGCCGCCTGATTCCCGCAAGAATCGAACCCATCGTTTTATCAGCCGTTTCCCGCCCAAAATTCAGCAGAGACCAGCTATAAATACTGTTTAGATCATCCTCTGCCTCAGGCTGTAAATCAATCTGATGCTGCATCGTGTTTTCTCCTCAGTTCTTCTTCAAATGCATCCAGGCTCTTCCCTTTGACTCCGGAAAGACGGCGCTCTTCTGCTTTCAGAATCGAAGCGCGCAGTTCCAATAGCTGTTCACGGCGTTCATACGCCTCAATGCTCATCACCACCAAATCCCCTTCGCCATTCTTGGTGATATAGATCGGTTCCTGGGTGGTTTTCGCCAGCTCGGAAATCGCCGCGTAGTCGTTGCGCAGAGCGGCGGATGGACGAATCATCATAGGACAATCCCCTTTCATATCAATTTTATAGTAAAATTATATCATGATATGATCTTTCTGTAAAGATGGAAACAGCAGGAATCCTTTTCCAACATAAAAATATTGGCTGGGAGGGAATCGAAAAGCCTGGAATGAGAAACGCTTATGCTGAAAAAAACTTGCTGGAAGCGGGTTTGCGCTGCGTTTCCAGCGGAAAGCGGCGGCGGTTCGCCGGGCACAATGACCGCGAAACGGATTTTTCTTCGCGGAGGTGTGCCCCATGGCCCAGTACAGAATTTGCCATTCGCCCCGGTTATCGGGCGAAGTCAGCGTCAGCACGGCGAAGAACGCGGTGCTGCCCATTTTCGCCGCGGCGCTTTTGACCCAGGAGGAAGTGATCATTCATCAAACACCCCGCCTGACCGACGTGGAGCACATGCTGGGCATCCTGCGCTCCTGCGGCGCGGAAGCGGAAACGGAAGGAACGGACGCGCGGGTGCGGGCGCTGGCGGTGGACAGCCCCGCCGACCACGGCCTGCTGCGCACCATGCGGGCGTCGGTATTGGTTTTAGGCCCGCTGGCGGCGCGGAACGGCGCTTGCAGCCTCACCATGCCCGGCGGCTGCGCCATCGGGCAGCGGCCCATCGACCTACATTTAAAGGGCCTGCAGAAGTTAGGCGCGAAGGTGGAACAGGAGGGCGGCACGGTCACGGTAAGCGGCTTCCTGAAAGGGGCCAATGTGTACCTGGACTTTCCCTCCGTCGGCGCGACGGAAAACCTGGTGATGGCCGCCACCCTGGCGAAGGGAGTCACCCGCATCGAGAACGCCGCCAAGGAGCCGGAGATCACCGACCTTTGCCGTTTTCTGACACTGATGGGCGCGCGCATCGCGGGCGCGGGCACGGCGAACATTATTGTGGAGGGCGTGGATCACCTGCACGGCGCGGAGTATACGCCCATCCCCGACCGCATCGAGGCGGGTACTCTGGCCTGCGCCGCCGCGCTGACGGAGGGCAGCGTTTTATTGGAACGCGCGCGCACCGACCACATGCGGGCGCTGCTGTTCAAGCTGTCCGAATCCGGCGTGATCGTGCAGGAGGACGGCCGCGGCCTGCGCCTGCGGGGCAAGGCCCGGCATCCCATGGAGGCCCGCACTTTATCCTACCCCGGTTTCCCCACCGACATGCAGGCCCCGCTGATGGTGGTGGCGACCCAGACCCACGGGCTGTCGGTGTTCCTGGAAACGATCTTTGAAAACCGCTACATGCACGTGGTGGAGCTGAACCGGATGGGGGCGAAGATTCGCGTGGAGGGCCAGCTGGCGCTGATCCAGGGCGGGCATACCCTGACCGGGGCGCACGTCTCCGCCACCGACCTGCGCGCCGCCGCCGCGCTCATGCTGGCGGGCCTGGCTGCCCAGGGCGAAACCGTCCTCTCCGACCCCGTCGGCCACCTCATGCGCGGCTACGAGGGCCTGGAAGAAAAGCTCAAGGCCCTCGGAGCGGATGCGGAGAAAGTGGAAGGGGAGTAAAGGGAGCGTTAAGTGAGGGATTAGGGATTAGGGAATAGGGATTAGTCATTTTGATGTGCTATTTCGTTGGTTTCCAAGTTTTATCATACACTATTTATTAATCCCTAATGCCTAATCCCTAATCCCTCCTCCCATCCCTCATCTCGCCGGGCTTCCGCTCCGGCGTTTTTGTTTTTCTTCCGCTTTCAAGATTGACAAAAAGGAGATCAAAACGTACAATAGAAGCGGTGAATGATAACCAAATGATGCAGAATGGTTTTTGAGGTTCCTTTTATGAAACATCCGCTTCCCGCCGTGCGGTCGGTGAAGGCCGCTGTGGTCGGCGCGTTATTGGTTTCCCTGCCGTATATTCTTCTCCTGCCGGGGCGGGAGATTCTGGGCCCGCTGCCCGCGGTGTATGCGGTGCTGCTGACGGCCTACCTGCTGCCCTTGGCGCTGTGCCTGGTCACGGCGGTTTGCGGCGTGCTGCCCATGCTGATCGGCCTGATCACGGCCCTGTCCACCATGACCACCCTGATGGGCCCCACGGGGCTGCTGCTGGGCGCGCTGTATGTGCTGCCGATCGTCGGTGGTTTCCTGGCGCTGGTGTGGTTCCGGGTGCCATTCAAGAGAAGCTGCCCCATTTTGATCGGAGTGCATGTGGCGGCGCTGGCGCTGGTGTTCGCGATTTGCCAAAGGATGACGGGCGGAGACCTGTACAACGCCGCGGGCAATATCGTGGCAGATTACCTGGAACGCTGGGACATGGGCGATTTGCTGCTGTATGAGTTCTATGCCACGGGCCTGATCGACCTGAGCGAAAGCCTGCGGGACAACGCGGTGCATTCCGGCTTGTACAGCTTCACCCTGTCCGACGCCGCCCGGGCGGACATGCTGCTTTCCGTGCGCACGATGATCACGGAACAGCTGCAATTGCTGATTCCCAACCTGATTGCCAATCAGAGCATCCTGGGCGGCGTGGCCTGCCTGCTGCTGCCGCTGCGCTTCGGCTATCTGGCGGAAGAAAAGCGGGCGTTCCGGCGGGACGAGCCGGGGGAGAGGCAGCCGGTGGATTTTCCGGATTTAGAGATGCCGCCCTTCCAGACCTGGCATCTGCCCAGGGGTATCGGCTGGCAGGTGGGCCTGGCGCTGATCGGCGGCTACGTGCTCCGGTTCAGCAGCGCCTACGCGCTCAAAATCGCGGGCATCATGCTCTACGGCGCAGCGTCCAGCGTTTTCATGATTCAGGGCGCGGCGTTCATCAACTTCATGCAGAAGCGCCGGGGAACGAAGCGGTTCTGGCGCGTGCTGGTGCCGCTGCTGCTGATGCTCACGCCGTTCCTCATGTTCATCGGCATCTTTGACCAAATGAATAATGCTCGGGGGCTGCGCAAGCCGCCGGAACCAAAGGAGGATATATTTCCATGAAAGTGATTTTGCTGCAGGACATTAAGGGCGTTGGCAAGAAACAGGAGATCGTGAACGTGAGCGACGGCTATGCCCGGAACTTCCTGTTCCCCCGCCGCCTCGCCATGGACGCCACTCCCGGCGCGGCCAAGGAACTGGAAAAGAAGCAGGCCGCCGAGCGCGCCCGCGAGACCGAACGCCGCCTGGCCGCGGAAAAGAAAGCGTCCTCCCTGCGGGGCAAGGTGGTCACGGTAGCTGCCAAGTGCGGCAGCCAGGGCCGCCTGTACGGCTCCATCACCGGCGAACAGATCGCCGCCGCGCTGTTGGCCCAGCATGGCGTGGAAGTGGACAAGAAAAAGATCGACCTGGGCGAACCCGTGCGCACCGTGGGCGAAACCGACATCGTGGTGAAGCTCTATCCCGAGATCAGCGCCAAGATGACCCTGCGGGTGACGGGCGGGGAAGCGTGAATACATCGGGGATTAGGGAATAGGGATTAGGAGAACGAGAGAACAAAGATAAGCGTGGCAAACGGTACAAGCAGTCAAGTGATGGAGCTTCTTTCGTTTTTACTCGACCAATAAGATCATCTGTCCCCTAATCCCTATTCCCTAATCCCTATTCCCTACTTCACCATGAAAGGGGAACCGCCCATGGACTCTCCCGTCTCATCCTTCGCCCCCATCCCGCCCCACAGCACCGAAGCCGAGCGCTCGGTGCTGGGTGCGATGCTGCAAAACAGCGGCGCGGTGTCGTCGGCGACTGAGATTCTGGTGAAGGATGACTTTTACGTACCCGCGCACCAGGCCATTTTCGAGGCCGCCAAGGCCCTTTCCGACCAGCATTCCGCCGTGGACCTGGTGACGATGAACGCGGAGCTGGGCCGCCGCGGCACGCTGCCCGGCGTGGGCGGCATCGAATACCTGATCGAGCTGACCCAGTTCGTGCCCACCACCGCCAACGTGAAGGACTACATCCGCATCGTGGCGGAAAAGTCCACGCTGCGGCGGCTGATTGCCGCGTCCGGGGACATCTCCCAGGCCAGCTACGCCCAGGAAATGGAGCTGCCCCAGGTGCTGGCCATGGCCGAAAAAAAGATTTTCGACATCGTGATGCAGCGCGACGTGGGCGAGGAATTGCAGCACATCCGCGAGGTGCTCACCCGCACCTACGAGCAGATGGAAGAACTGGCCCGGCTGAAGGGCGGCGTTTCCGGCGTGCCCACGGGCTTTTATGCCCTGGACAGCCTGCTCACCGGCCTGCACGGCGGCGAACTGATTCTGGTCGGCGCGCGCCCGTCCATGGGCAAAACCTCCTTCGCCATCAACATGGCCACCCACGCCGTGCGCAAGGGTTTCAAGGTGGCGGTGTTCTCGCTGGAAATGCCCCGGGAGCAGATCGCCATGCGTATCCTGTGCGGCGACGCGCGGGTGAGCATGCAGCTTGTGCGCCGGGGGCAATTGCGGGACGAGGACTGGATGAAGCTGGCCCGCACCCTGGCCCCGCTGGCTGCCAGCGAAATGTATATCGACGACACCTCCGGCCTCACGCCGGGGCAGCTGCGCTCCCGGTGCAGGCGGCAGATGATGGATCACGGGCTGGATCTGATCGTGGTGGACTATTTGCAGCTGATGGGCTCCGACAACAAGGCCGAAAGCCGGCAGGTGGAGGTCAGCAACATTTCCAGAAGCCTGAAAGCCATTGCCCAGGAATTAAAGGTGCCGCTGGTGGCGTGCGCCCAGCTGTCCCGCGCCAACGAAAAGCGCGGCGGCAGCGGCATCCGGCCCATGCTGAGCGACCTGCGCGACTCCGGCTCCATCGAGCAGGACGCCGACGTGGTGATGTTCCTGCACCGCGAAGCCTACTATAAGCGCGATGAACAGACCCCGGACAACATCGCCGAGGTCATTATCGCCAAACAGCGAAACGGCCCCCTGGGAACCGTCAAGCTGGCCTGGCTGGGCGAATATACGCTGTTTGACAATCTGGCCAGTGAAATGTAAATGGGTAGATCATGAAATATACAGAAACCGCCTCACGAGGTTCAGAAGAATCCGGGAGGCGGTTTGGCTTGCAATGCATTTATTTCAGCGGAATCACGACGTCTTCGGAAAAAATGCGGTTCAAGTCCGGGTCAGGGGATTCGGGGACTTGGTAGGGAAATTCGTCCCTGTCAAAGGCGAAATGAAGCTCTCGGGGGATTACCTTCATCCCGCCCCAGGCGTAGTCAATTTCCGTGTAGTAATTTCCATCTTCATCCTGGCTGGCCCCGTTCCAGTTGCCTTCGCCCTCCATTTCCAGAAATTCGACCAGGCTTCCGTTTTCATCCAGCAGCGCGGGATAGCCGTAGCGTTCCGCCAGGGCCAGCGCCGCTTCCGGGGTGTTTTCGTTGGGATATAGCCGTAACTCAATCAGGGTGGACAGGGGCGAGAGCGCGCACTTTTCCACCTTCACCCGGCAGTCGGGCAGTTCAAATTCCATGCGCGCGTCCACCCGGAATTCCCGCGCGGCGTCGGTATCCAGGGTAAAGGGGATGCGGATCTCTGCGGTCTGCTTCATCTGGGTGGGATACATGGCCGTCTGGTGATAGGCGGGGTACGCGCCAAATTCCTCCGGCACCAGATAGCGGTTCTGCTCTTCCTCCATCAGCATCTGGCCGCTGGCGTCCACCACGGTATACCCTTCCTGATACCAGTACCGCGCGTCCATCTGGAAGGGGTGGGCGACGGTCAGCCCGGCTTTCTGAATCTGCTCCCGGCGATAGCTGAAATCCTCTTTGCCCCCGTAGTTGCTGTTTTCATCTATGCCAAACACCGCGTCGTAATCGTACCACATCCAGGGGTCGCACACCACCATCGGCCTCTCCGGGCGCTGCACGGTGAACACCGCTTCACCCTGGATGACGCCGGTATATTGCTTTTCCAAGGCGCGGGCAAGGCAGCCGCCGCCGACGGGATTCCGCTCGGCTCCCGCCACGTCGATACGGAAAATGTCAGGCAGCCATTGGTTCTCCAAACTGCCGAACTCCATGCCGATCCAGTCCCCCTCCAGGTACACTCCGTCCAGCGTGACCAGGGCCATATCATCTGGCTTTTGATTTTCCACAGTGAAGGACAGCGCCAGCCGGTCGCCATCGAACACCAGGCTGTCCAAATCCACCCGGATGTTGTCCGCTTCGGCGGAATATTCCATGTGCTGCGCCATGTTTCGTAATTGTTCGGGCGGCTCCTGACCGTTCAGCAAATATTGCAAAACGCCCGTTTGCGTGGCCGCGTAGGCCGCGCCGCCGATCAACAGCGTCAGCAGCAGGGCAATCACAACGACAGTTGCCGGTCTGATCAGTTTCTTGGTTTTCATATTCGTCTTTTCCTCCAATGCTTTTTCCAGCCGCAGATGCGTGCTTTCCGGCACGGAGGGATAAACGGTATCAAAGCGCATGTCGTTCATGGTTCCTCCTCCTCCAGCATCTGCTTCATTTTTTTCAGTCCCTCCCGGATGCGGCCTTTTACCGTGGTTTGCGGCAGGGTGAGCATCCGGGCAATCTCCGGCACAGAATAACCGCTCAGGTGGTGCAGCGCCACGCACAGCCGCTGCTTTTCCGGCAGGGCTTCCAGGGCGTTCTGTACATCCAGGTCGCACCCGTTTTCCGGGGCGGGATGCGTGTCCTCCAGCGGGCTTTCTTTCCTTCGCGCCTGCTGCCGCTGCGTGTCCCGGATGGCGTTGATGAGAATGCGCATCAGCCACGCCTCGAATCGCTCTTCGTCCCGCAGGGAGGACAGCCTCCGCCACGCGGCGAACACTGCGTTCTGCATCGCGTCGGCGCAGTCGAATTCGTTTTTCAGCATCGCCCGGGCCGTGCGGTACATCCGCCGCTCCATCCCGCGCACCCGCCGGTCAAATTCCGCTTCGGTCATGAACCATCATCCTTACTGAAAACATGTTTTCACCTTTATAGACGGCGAAAACGGACGGTTCGATCAATCGGTGAACCGTTATGTTTGCGTATTGAATTTGCTTCTATTTCCTTAAAATGGTCAATGATCGCCACATATATAGAAAATACAGAAATAAAGATGGATAAGAAATGGGATAAAGAAGCCACAAAATCAAAATAAATGCTATAAAAATGGGAATGGATTCTTCTGATAAAAATAAAAAAAGCTGCTTGAAGGAGCGGCTTTTCATATGTTATAATACAGCCAACACAGCAAGAACGGAGGAAACACCATGAATCTTTTGACCCCGCCCATGGGCTGGAACAGCTGGAACACCTTTGGCGCGAACATCTCCGACGCCCTCATCCGGGAAACCGCAAAGACCATGAAAGAAAAGGGCTATCTGGACGCGGGATACAATTACATCGTGATCGACGACTGCTGGAGCCTGAAGGAGCGGGACAGCGAAGGCCGCCTGGTACCCGACCCGGAAAAGTTTCCCCACGGCATGAAAGACCTGGCGGACTACGTGCATTCCCTGGGCTTCAAGTTCGGCATGTATTCCTGCGCCGGGGTACAGACCTGCGCGGGTTATCCTTCCTCCTACGACCATGAGTTCGTGGACGCCCAGACCTTCGCGGATTGGGGCGTGGACTATCTGAAATACGACTTCTGCAACTTCCCCGCCAGCGGCGACGGCAAGAACCGCTACGCCACCATGTCCATGGCGCTGCGGGCCACCGGCCGGGAAATCCTCTTCGCCGCCTGCAACTGGGGCACCGACGCGCCCTGGCAGTGGATGAAGTCCATCGGCGTGCACATGTACCGCTCCACCGGCGACATTCAGGACAACTTCAAGTCCTTCTCCAATATCGCCCGCTCCCAGCTGGACAACTTCTGCATGAGCGGCCCCCAGTGCTTCAACGACATCGACATGCTGACGGTGGGCATGTACGGCAAGGGCAACGTGGCCCTGGGCGAAGCCTGTACCGACACCGATTACCAGACCCAGTTCGCCCTGTGGTGCATGCTGGGCGCGCCGCTGATGCTGGGCGGCGACGTTCGGAACATGAGCGAATTTTCCGAAAAGCTGGTGCTGAATAAGGGCTTGCTGCGCATCAGCCAGGACGCGGAATGCCGCGTGCCGTACCCCGTGTATAAGGGCCGGGTGCTGAACACCGAATACGACCCGGAGACCAACTCCTGGTGGCACGATTATCCCGACGCGGGTCTGACCCTGTTCAAGCACATGAGCGATGGCGAGTTCGCGGTGGGCTACTTCAACTTCGCACCCAAGCGCGGGGAACTGCCCTTCATCTTCGCCGACGCGGGCCTGCCTTACGGCAGCGGCCTGGGCCTGCATCTGACCGACGCCATCACCGGGGAAGACCTGGGCGTACATCGGGATTATTACCACCTCATGATCCCCGCCCACGGCAGCCGGGTGCTGACGGCGAAGATCGTCAAGGCATGACGGCGGTCTGCGTATCCTGCGGCAGGCCCGTCACCCGGGACGAAACCGCCGTGACGAAAAAACTCATCAACCGGGGCGCGACAGCGTTTTACTGCGTCCCCTGCCTGGCAAAATATTTTGAAGTCAAGCCCAAAGATATAGAAGAAAGAATCCGCTATTTCCGGCAGATGGGATGCACATTGTTTAACCCGGACAATTGATGTATCTATTCTGTCGATGCTTTTATTGGGCGCTTTCAATCACTATTCAAAGCCTTCCCCTCGGAGGGGAAGGTGTCAGGCGCGGAGCCATCTTGGCTCAATGTGTCGGAGACAATTCGCGCCTGACGGATGAGGTGGAAAGCTGGTATACGCTCAAGCAACTTCTGCAACGCCTCACGGTAACACCTTATCCGAGCCGCGCGAATTGACTTGGCCACACTCTCCAACTTTGTTCCGCGCGGCCCACCTTCCCCTCAAGGGGAAGGCTTTTGGATAGTGCTTTAAAACGTCCATTAAGCCACGGCTGAACTGCCGCTAAAAACATTTGCCTGCTGGCGGGTTTTATTCATTCAGGCTTCCCTTCCAGATCATGGCGTCCGCCAGGGCGGCCATCTGTTCGGCGGATTCCTTGCAGTTCCGGTTCAGCCAGGCGCGGATGAGGCCCGCGCAGCCGAACACCACGAAGCTGTAATGGTAGTCGAATTCTTCCTCCCCGGCTTCCCGGGCGTACAGGCTGTCCCAGGCGTTCTTGCACTTTTCCCGCACCACCTCGTTCAGCCGGTGCAGGAAGCTCATGTCCCCGTTGGCACTGAGCAGCACCCGGCAGACCTCCTGGTTTTCCTCAATAAAGCGGAATAAATCCAGCAGGATGGGCTTGGTCACGTCCGTGGCCGGCGCGTCCTCCGGCAGGGATACGATCTGGCTCAGGCCGTCGAACAGGCTGTCTTCGATCTTTTCCAGCATATCGAAAATGTCCCGGTAATATAAATAGAAGGTGCCCCGGTTCATGTCGGCCAGATCGGTCAGCTCCTTCACCGTGATCTCGTTTACCTGCTTTTCCTGGAGCAGCTGCGTCAGCGCCTGGGTGAGCAGTTTTTTTGTGCGCCGGATGCGCCGGTCTTCTTTCTTTTCCTGGGTGCTCATGGAATGGCCTTCTTTCTTGAGTCGAACGATAATCAACAGTTTTTACCGTTTTTGTTGAATAACTTCCATTTTAAGCAGATTCTGTTGATTAACAAACGATTGATAATCAATTTGATTATTGATTTCAATCACGGATATGATTATAATACTAATCGTTGAGAAAGTCAACACGATGTTCAAAAACAAACCTGAAAGGGAGGAAATTTTGTGAAAGGCTTTGCGAAATGGCTGGTCAAGCGGAGAATCCCGGTCATCCTCCTGTGCCTTGTGCTGATGGTGCCCGCCGTGCTGGGCATGGCCGCCACCAAGACCAAATATGATTTGCTGTATTATCTGCCCCAGGACCTGGAAACGGTGAAGGGGCAGGAGATCCTGCTGCGGGATTTTGGCAAGGGCGCGTTTTCCCTGCTGGTGACGGAGGGCATGACCATCCGCGAGCAGGAGGCAATGGAAATTGCCCTCAAGGACATTCCACACGTGGAGTCCGTGATCGGCTACGCTTCCCTGACCCACGGGATGATTCCGCTGGACATTATTCCGGAAAACTACCGGAAGCTGTTCCAGAATGGCGATTGCATGCTGTCCGCCGTGTTCTTTGACGCGGGTTCCTCCGCCGAGGAAACCATGACGGCCATCAACGAGGTGCGCAAAATTGCCGGGGAAAAGTGCTTCGTGTCCGGCCTGAGCGCCGTGGTGACCGACACCAAGCAGCTGGTGGAGGATCAGGAAGCCATTTACGTGGGCATTGCCGTGGCGCTGTGCGCCGTGGTGCTGACCATCACGATGGACTCCTTCCTGCTGCCGATTATTTTCCTGGCGTGCATCGGCATATCCATTCTCTATAACATGGGCACCAATTATTTCTTCGGCGAAATCAGCTACATCACCAAGGCCGTGGCCGCGGTGCTGCAATTGGGCGTGACGTTGGACTATTCCATCTTCCTGTGGCACAGCTACAAGGAGCAGCAGGCCCTGACCGACGACAAGGATGAGGCCATGGCCAACGCCATCCACCTGACCTTCACCTCCATCTTAGGCTCCAGCCTGACCACCGTGGCGGGCTTCATCTCCATCTGCTTCATGAGCTTCACCCTGGGCCGCGACCTGGGCATCGTGATGAGCAAGGGCGTGGTGATGGGCGTGCTGGGCACGGTGATTCTGCTGCCCTGCGTGATCCGCCTGCTGGATAAGCCCATCGAAAAAACCAGCCACAAGCCGCTGCTGCCCAACCTGACGGGCCTGGGCAGGTTCGTGGGCAAGTATCACAAGGCGCTGGCGGTGGCGCTGGTGCTGCTGCTGGTACCCGCGTTCTACGGCTATAACAATGTAAACGTGTACTATGACATGAGCAAGGTCATGCCGCCGGAGCTTAAATCCATCATCGCCAACAAGAAGCTGGCGGAGACCTTCGACATGGCCACCACCCACCTGCTGCTGGTGGACGCCGACGTGCCGCAGAAGGACGTGCGGAAGATGACCGCGGAAATGGAGCAGGTGGACGGCGTGAAGGAGGTCATCGGCATCGACAGCATCCTGGGCGCGGGCATTCCCGAATCCTTCGTGCCCAAGGACATCCTGCGGCTGGTGAAGGGCGAGCGGTATCAGCTGATGCTGATTAACTCCGAATATGTGATTTCCACTGACGAGGTGAACGCCCAGATCGACGAGCTGAACGCCATCCTGAAAAAGTACGATGCGGGCGGCATGCTCATCGGCGAAGCGCCTTGCACCAAGGACTTGATCGCCTGCACCGACCATGACTTCACGGTGGTCAGCCTGATTTCCATCATCGCCATTTTCGTGATCATCGCAGTGGTGCAGAAGTCCGTTTCCCTGCCGGTGCTGCTGGTGGCCATCATCGAGTTCGCCATCGCGGCCAACCTGTGCATCCCTTATTATATGAAGGAAGAACTGCCCTTCGTCGGCCCCATCCTGATTTCCACCATCCAGCTGGGCGCGACTGTGGATTACGCCATCCTGCTCACCACCCGCTATAAGCAGAACCGCCTGTCCGGCATGGAAAAGCGGGAGGCCGTGGAAAAGGCCGTGTCGTCCGGCGCTCAGAGCGTGCTGGTCAGTGGCATCGGCTTCTTCGCCGCCACCTACGGCGTGGGCCTGTACTCTAACGTGGCGATCATTTCCTCCATGTGCCGCCTGATTGCCCGAGGCGCTCTGATGAGCGTGGCGGTGGTGCTGCTGCTCCTGCCCACCGTGCTGCTGCTCCTGGATAAGGTGATTGTCAGGACGACATTTGATATGAGAAAGATCAGGAACTGAACGCTCTTTTCCGTTGATTGTAAATTGATATTCAGAAAGAAGGATAATCATGAAACGGCTGTTTGCTGTGCTGCTTGCCCTGACCCTGACGCTGAGCTGTGTATCCGCCTTGGCGGAAACCACCAAGCATGAACGGGTGTTCATCGTGGCCGATCCCGAGGGAAACGTGAAAACCCTCACCGACAACATCCGCCTGGAAAACGGCGACAAACTGGACGAACTGGCCGACCGCACCATGCTGATGAATATCGAAAACGTGGACGGCGACGAAACCTTTACCCTGGATGGCGAAACCCTGACCTGGAAAGCCAACGGAAACGACATCACGTACCAGGGTACCTCCGATAAGCTGCCCGCCATCCTGCCCTCCGTGCGCATCACCCTGGACGGCGAACCCGTGACCGCCGCGCAGCTAAAAGACAAAACGGGCGAGGCCGTTATTACCGTGACCTACGAAACCAACCAGCAGGTGCCTGCCATAGCGGTGTCGCTGCTGCCCCTGCCCCAGACCGGCGTGTCCGACCTGAAGCTGACCAATGCCACCATGCTGAACGAGATGGGCATGCAGGTGCTGGTGGGCTGGGCGGTGCCCGGCGTGGACGCGAAGGTGGGCATCGAGCTGCCGGAGAGCTTCACCGCTTCCTTCCATGCGGACCACGTGGATCTCAACTGGATGATGACTATGACCACCGCCGACCCCATCGACTCCGTGCTCCAGCGGGTGGACGGGAAAATCCAGCTGGATCCCCGCAAGGTGCTGGAGGAGCTGCCCGCCCTGCTCACCGCCATGAAGAACGGCGACGCGCTGCCCGCGCCGGAAAACGCGAAGGCCAGGGAGATCGTCGACAAGCTGAATGAACTGAACGACGGCATCGCGCAGCTGAACGACGGCGCTTTGCAGCTCAAGGACGGCGCGGCGGCCCTCAGCGACGGCATGGGCCAGGCGGCGGACGGCGCCGATGCCCTGAACGCCGGACTTAAGCAGCTGACCGACAACAACGAACTGCTCAACGGCGGCGCGTCCCAGATTTTTGACGCCATCCTGAACACCGCCAACGAACAGCTTGCCGCCTCCGGCTTGGACGCCGCCGGCATTACCCTGCCCGCCCTGACGAAAGAAAACTACGCCGAGGCGCTGGACGGCGCGCTGGCCCAGCTTTCCCCCGAAGCGGTTCAGGAAACGGCAAAGAAGAAGATTATGGAAGTCGTGCTGGAGAAAGCGAACCTGAACATGACGGTCGAGGAATATGAGGCCGCCGTGGCGGAAAAGAAAATCAACCCGGTGCAGCAGGGCGTCATCCAGGGCCTGGTGCAGGCCGCGCTGAATGCCGATGAAGTCAAAGAAAAGCTCGCCCAGGCTCAGACCGCTTGCGACAGCCTGACCGCCCTGAAAGCCCAGCTGGATCAGCTCAGCCAGTTCGTGGCGGGCGTGAAAGCCTACACCGACGGCGTGGCCCAGGCCGCGGCGGGCTCCGACCAGCTCTGCGCCGGCATGGCCCAGCTGAAGGACGGCGCGGTGCAGCTGAAAACCGGCGCTGAAACCTTGCAGTCTGCCGGTACCCAAACCCTGAAAGACACCCTGACCAACGCGGAAAAAACCGCTGCCGGAAAGCTGCTGCCCCTGGTGGAAACGGTGCTGCCCAACGCTTTGAGCCTGTATGAATCCACCCGCGACAACGCCCGGAACGGCGGCTACGATCTGCGGCCCGACGGCATGAAAGCCATGACGGTCTACATCATCCGCACCGACCTGCAATAACTGAGGATCGAACTTTCCCCGCGCCTGCTTTTCGCAGGCGCGTTTTTTGATGGGTAGGACACTTTAAGTTATAAAAAGGGATTAGGGATTAGGGAATAGGGATTAGTGAAGATAGTGTGCGATACAATTGGAAGCAAACGAAAGAGTAAAACAAAATGACTAATCCCTATTACCTAATCCCTAATCCCTCCTTCGTGATTGAAAGTGTTTCTGAATTCACAATTGACATCCCCTTAAAACCGCGCTATCATGAGGGCGGCAAATTAAAACACGAAGGAGACGGGAACCATGGACTTTACGGAACTGACGGCGTACCT
Organism: uncultured Eubacteriales bacterium; assembly: GCA_902795275.1. Classification (GTDB taxonomy): domain Bacteria; phylum Bacillota; class Clostridia; order Christensenellales; family Aristaeellaceae; genus RUG563. Next base: position 63,784 of record CADBKQ010000019.1, read on the forward strand.
GGATTCTATTCCCGCCCTGGGCGTGCCGGGGTGCGACATGGCGGTTTACCAGAACCACAAGCTGCTTTACCGCCACAGCGCGGGCTTCCGCGACGCGGCGAAAACCCAGTCCGTGCGGCCTGACGACACCTATTGGCTCTTTTCCTGCACCAAGCTGTTCACCACCTGCGCGGTCATGCAGCTGATTGAACAGGGCAAAATCAACCTGGACGACCCGGTGAGCGCTTACCTGCCCGCTTACGCCCGCATGACCGTCAAGGACGGCGACGGCGTGCGCCCGGCGAAGCGCGTAATGACCATCCGGCACCTGATGAGCATGCAGAGCGGGCTGAATTACAACCTGGAAGCGCCATCCATCAAAGCGGTGCTCAAGGAAACGAACCGCCAGGCCAACACCCGCCAGATCGTGGATGCGCTGGCGAAGGAGCCGCTGGAATTCGATCCCGGCGACGACTTCCTGTACAGCCTGAGCCATGACGTGCTGGGCGCGGTGATCGAAGTGGTGTCCGGAAAGACGTTTGGCGAATACCTGCAAGAAAACATCTTTGCGCCCCTGGGCCTGGACACGCTTTCCTTTGCCCTGACCCCGGAGCTTCGCAAGCGCCAGGCGGTGCAGATGATGCACCATGAGGACGGCGCTTTCACCCCCATGGACCCGGACGACAACTGCTACCGCCTGACGCTCAACTATGAAAGCGGCGGCGCGGGCCTGATCGGCGACGTAAAGAACCTGATCACCTTCCTGGACGCCGTAGCCTGCGACGGTACTTCCGCGGACGGAAAGAAGATCGTGTCTCCTAAGATGATCCAGCTCTGGAGCGCCAACCAGCTGGGGCCTAAGGCCCGCGCCAGCTTCGACACCTGGAACCGCAAGGGCTATTCCTACGGCCTGGGCGTGCGCACCCGGGTGGACAACTCCCTGGGTGGCCGGGGCCAGCAGGGCGAATTCGGCTGGGACGGCGCGGCCGGCTCCTGGGCCGTGATCGACCCGGTGAACCACCTGTCCGCTTTCTTCGCCATGCACGTGCGCTCCTTCGGCTACGCTTACGACGTGATTCATCCCACGCTGCGCGACTTGCTCTATAAAGGCTTATAATTTTGCGGGGGAAACCGCTCTTTGTTGGCCAAAGAGCGGTTTCCCCCGCACCCCTTTCCGAGAAAGCTGTAAAGGTAAAAACTGGAATAAAGGACTCGTGAAAAATGACGGAACGACTGTATTATGACGATGCTTACCTGACGGAATTCGACGGGGAAATCGTTGCCGTGAAGCCCGGCGGGTGGGCGGCGCTGGACCGTTCGGCGTTCTATCCCACCTCCGGGGGCCAGCCCTTTGACACGGGAACATGGAAGATTGGCGAAAGAATTCTGCATATCACCGACGTGGAGGTGGAGGACGGAACCGTCTGGCACAGGCTGGACGGGCCGGTGAGCGTGGGGGAGAGCGTCTACGGAAAAATCGACTGGGCGCGGCGCTTCGACCACATGCAGCAGCACGCGGGCGACCACATGCTGGCGGGCGCGGCGTTGCAGATGTTCGGCGGCGTGACCATCGGCCTGCACCTGGGACGGGAAAACAGCACCATCGACATGACCCTGCCGGACGGACGCACCCACCTGACACCGGAGGAGATCGCGGCGCTGGAGGATACGGTGAACCGCCGCGTTCAGCAGGACGATCCCATCCGCTGCTGGTTCCCTACTCCGGAAGAGCTGGAAATCCTGCCCGCGCGGAAAAAGCCGACGGTGACAGAGCACGTGCGCATCGTGGTGATGGGGGATTATGAAATGGTTCCCTGCGGCGGCACGCATCCCTCCACCACGGGGCAAATCGGCCCCATCAAAATCCTTTCCTGCACGCCCTCCCGGGGTAATATGCGCCTGTGCTTCGTCGCCGGGATGCGGGCGGTAACGCTGTTCCGGAAGGCGTATCAGTGCGCCGGGGATATGGCGGCGGCGGTCTCGGCGAACTTCGACAGCGCTCTGGAGGCATTAAAGCGCGAACGGGAAGCGGCCATGGCCCAGCGCAAAGACCTGAAAGACCGCCTGGTTCTGGCCGCGCTGGACGTGCTGAACGCCGGAAAACGCGGCAATGTCTACGCCGCTCACCTGCCCTTCGCCGACCATGACACGCTGCTGAAAGCCGCTTCCGAACTGACGAAGGAACCGGAAGCCATCGTCCTCCTCTCCTGCCCCAAGGGAGAGGGGCAAATGCTGGTGTTCGCCCGGGGCAGGGGCGCGAAGCAGGACATGGCCCAATTGCTCCGCTCCACCGGCGCGCGCGGCGGCGGCAAGCCCGACATGGCCCAGGGCAGCGCGGCAGAGGGAGACGCGGTGGCAAAGGCCGCGGCGAGCTTAAGGTGAGAGGCAGGGGGCAAGAAGTAGGAAGTAGGAGGTAGGAGGTTTAGTATAGTCGGATCATGAAACGGAAGCCCAGCTTTTACATTTCAAAGCGCAATCATTATCTCACCTCCTACTTCCTACCTCCTACTTCCTACCTCCTACCTGTTCAAAACTGTCTTTCCTGGCCCGGCTTTTCCCGGATTGCGCATGACAGTTTTTGGGCTGCAAATTTGTGAGGTTTTCTCTCATTTTTTTCTTGTAAAACCGTTGACAATTCCTTGCAAAATATGATAATATGCTATAGTTGCCTGCCGTGTGCGGACAACGGTGTTCTTTTTATCGGCTTCGGAGGGATGAAAAAATGCCCGAACGGCTGAAAAAACGCGAAATGCGCGTGGTGGGCGTGCGGCAGACGCTGCGCGCAGTCCGGGAAGGGAACGCGGAAATGGTGTTCGTCGCCATGGACGCCGATCCCCGGATGAGACAGCAGGTGGAAAAGGAAGCCGAAGCAAACGGCGTCCCCGTCCGGCTGATCGCCGCCATGGAAGAGCTGGCCACCCTGTGCCGGGTGGACGTGCCTTCCGCCGCCGCAGCGATACGAAAGACCCCAACTACGGATTAAGCATCAGGCAATCAAACTTGCCGGATGCGTCGAAGGCGGGCGAAGCCTTCGACCATAATCCGCAGGCGCGGCGTGTACGCGCGAGGAGAAAATTTCCGGAGCATCTCCGATGCGGGAGGAAATTTTCATTCCTCTCAGTTTTTCCGGCCGTGACGCGCAGCGTCACAGGAAAATCTACAAATCCAATCAAATGGACCTGTCCATTTGATTGGCAACATTGACTATATATCCCCGAGGGTTGCGGGGATGTTATAGGAGGAGACCGTAAACCCGGCTCCGAAATATATAGGAGGTGCTTCCATGCCAACGATCAATCAGTTGATCCGCAAGGGAAGAGAAAAGGTTGTCAACAAGTCAACCGCGCCCATCCTGCAAGGGTGCCCGCAAAAGCGCGGCGTATGCCTGAGCGTGAAAACCACCACGCCCAAGAAGCCCAATTCGGCTCTGCGCAAGATCGCGAGAATCCGCCTGACCAATTCCATCGAAGGTACCTGCTACATTCCCGGAATCGGCCATAACCTGCAGGAGCACTCCGTCGTGCTGATCCGCGGCGGCCGTGTGCGCGACCTGCCCGGCGTTCGTTACCACATCATTCGCGGCGCTCTGGATACTGCCGGCGTTGCGAAGCGTATGCAGGGCCGCTCGCTCTACGGTGCCAAGCGTCCCAAGAAGTAAAACCCGCTCCCCTGACCGTGGGCTGCTGCCCCGGCGCGCAGGAGGGAAGGAACCGCGGGATGGTTGGAACATCCATCCGCAGGCCGCCTGAAAAACGCGCCCCGCACCGAGCAACGGAACGGCATGATGCTGACATGCTGTGGTCGGCCCGAAGGGAAACGGCGAAAATTTGAGGAGGGAACTACATGCCCCGTCGTGGATTTATTCCCAAGCGCGAAGTGCTCCCCGATCCCGTATACGGAACGGTCGTAGTCACCAAGCTCATCAACCAGATCATGCTCGACGGCAAGCGCGGCGTGGCCCAGCAGGTCTGCTACCAGGCGTTCGAGACGATCAAGGATAAGACCGGCAAAGAGGCCAACGAAGTGTTTCAGCAGGCGCTGAACAACGTGATGCCTCAGCTGGAAGTCAAGGCCCGCCGCGTCGGCGGCGCCACCTACCAGGTGCCTGTGGAGATCCGGCCCGAGCGCCGTCAGACCCTGGCCCTGCGCTGGATCGTGGATTTCTCCCGCAAGCGCGGCGAAAAGACCATGGCGGAACGCCTGGCCAACGAGCTGATGGAAGCCGCCAACAATGGCGGCAACGCTGTCAAGCGCAAGGAAGAAATGCACCGCATGGCCGAAGCCAACAAGGCTTTCGCCCATTATCGCTGGTAAGCTGACGGCGGCCAAACGCCGCGAGGCAGCTGAGCGAAAAGAAGCTGTTAAGAAATAGGAGAACGCAATTCCATGCCAAGAAGTCACCCGTTAGACAAGGTTCGCAATATCGGCATCATGGCCCATATCGACGCGGGCAAAACCACCACCAGCGAACGCATTCTGTTCTATACCGGCAGGACGCACCGCCTGGGGGAAGTACATGAGGGCGCGGCCACCATGGACTGGATGGAGGAGGAACAGGAGCGCGGAATCACCATCACCTCCGCCGCCACCACCTGCCAGTGGAAAGGGTATCGCATCAACCTGATCGACACCCCCGGCCACGTGGACTTCACGGTCGAAGTTGAGCGTTCCCTTCGCGTACTGGACGGCGCTGTGGCCGTCTTCTGCGCCAAAGGCGGCGTGGAGCCCCAGAGCGAAACCGTCTGGCGTCAGGCCAATAAATACCATGTTCCCCGCATCGCTTACGTCAACAAAATGGACATTACCGGCGCGGACTTCCATCGCGTGGTGGATATGATGCGCACCCGCCTGGGCACCAAAGCGGTGCCGATTCAGCTCCCCATCGGCAAGGAAGCCACGTTCCGCGGCATCATTGACCTGGTGAAGATGAAGGCGGAGGTCTATTACGACGACGAAGGCAAGGATATCCGCGAAGAGGAAATCCCCGCCGAGCTTCTCGATGAAGCGACGGCCCTCCGCGAGGAAATGGTGGAAGCGGCTGCCGAGCAGAACGACGATCTCATGGAAAAATTCCTGGGCGGCGAAGAGCTGACCCAAGAAGAAATCATGAGCGCCCTGCGCACCGGCACCCTCTCCTGCTCCCTGACCCCGGTGCTGTGCGGCACCTCGTACCGCAACAAGGGCGTACAGCCCCTGCTGGACGCCGTGCTGGCGTACCTGCCCTCCCCCCTGGACGTGCCTCCGGTGCACGGCTTCGTGAAGGACGGCGAAAAAGAAGTCATCCGCCATGCGGACGACAAGGAACCCTTCTCCGCCCTGGCCTTCAAGATCGCCGCCGATCCCTTCGTGGGCAAGCTGGCCTTCTTCCGTGTTTACTCCGGCACCATCGGCGCTGGCAGCTACGTCTATAACTCCACCAAGAAGAAGCGGGAACGCTTCAGCCGCATCGTGATGATGCACGCGAACCACCGCGAGGACGTGGAAACGGTCTATTCCGGCGAGATTGCCGCGGCTGTGGGTCTCAAGGACACCACCACCGGCGATACCCTGTGCGACGAGAGCCATCCCATCGTGCTGGAATCCATGGAATTCCCCGACCCCGTCATCCAGGTCGCCATCGAGCCCAAGACCAAGGCCGGTCAGGAAAAGATGGCCATCGCGCTGCAGCGTCTGGCGGAGGAAGACCCCACCTTCAAGACTTATACCGATCAGGAAACCGGCCAGACCATCATCGCCGGGATGGGCGAATTGCACCTGGAAATCATCGTGGACCGCATGATGCGCGAGTTCAAGGTGGAAGCCGTCGTCGGCAAGCCCCAGGTGGCTTATAAAGAGACCATCACCAAGAAGGTCACCGCCGAGGGACGGTTCGTCCGTCAGACGGGCGGCCACGGCCAGTACGGCCACTGCGTCATCGAAATGGAGCCGCAGGAGCCGGGCGCCGGATACCTGTTCGAAAACAAGATCGTCGGCGGCGTGATTCCCAAGGAATTCATCGCGCCCATCGACGCGGGCATTCAGGAAGCGGCCGGTTCCGGATTGCTGGGCGGCTTCGAGGTCGTGGACTTCAAGGTCGCCGTGATCGACGGCAGCTACCACGAGGTGGACTCCTCCGAAATGGCTTTCAAAATCGCCGGTTCCATGGCGTTCAAGAACGCACTGGAAAAGGCCGACGAAAAGCTGCTGGAGCCCATGATGAAGGTAGAGGCCATCGTGCCCGACCAGTACCTGGGCGACGTGGTGGGCGACATCAACTCCCGCCGCGGCCGCATCGACAACATCGAATCCCGTCTGGGCGAACAGAGCGTCCACTGCTTCGTTCCCCTGAGCGAAATGTTCGGCTATGCCACCGACCTGCGCTCCCGCACCCAGGGCCGCGGCATGTACACCATGCAGTTCGACCACTATGAGGAAGTGCCCAAGAGCGTCGCAGAAAAGGTCGTCGGCAAACGCAACTGACAATAACTGATTGAAAATGGAGGGAAATCCCCATGGCAAAGGAAAAATTTGAGCGCACGAAGCCGCACGTAAACATCGGCACGATCGGCCACGTTGACCACGGCAAGACCACCCTGACCGCCGCCATC
>CADBKQ010000020.1:0-353 GCA_902795275.1 uncultured Eubacteriales bacterium
CACACAATCGTCTTTCACTTGTGCAGTTGTCAAGGTGCGACAGCGGGCGCGGAAAGTGCGGAAGCACAAAGAAGCGTAGCACGCATTGAACTTGACACATGAAAGTGTGGCCGAAACGGGTGAGCAGCCCGGAGGCAGGGGACAGACCGAAAGGAACCCCGGCGGAGAGAAAGACTCCGAGAGGAAAGAACGGTACCTTGGGCAAGTATGATGAGTGAGCAATCACCGACCTCAGCCCCCCAACAACGATACAGTTTCCGGTGGCAATGGCGAAGGGGTTCCACCTGTTCCCATACCGAACACAGAAGTTAAGCCCTTCAGCGCCGATGGTACTTGGCTGGACACGGCCCGGA
>CADBKQ010000020.1:361-100221 GCA_902795275.1 uncultured Eubacteriales bacterium
ATAAGGTGGAGTAACATCCACCTTTTGCCTCAATAGCTCAATGGCAGAGCATTCGGCTGTTAACCGAAGGGTTGTAGGTTCGAGTCCTTCTTGAGGCGCCACAGAAATCCTTGTGAATCGATGGTTCACAAGGGTTTTTTTGCAGTTACAAAAACAAAGATGAAACCCAATTGGCAGACAAAAGGTAGACAGTTTATATTCATTGGATTTCACATACCGGAATTTGCTGAGATTGTCACAGGTTCAGCACTGCGACAATTTCATCGCCGTCCATTTCTCCGTTTTCCACGAATCCGAATGAGGCGTACAGCTTCTTTGCCACCTCGTTTTTTGGTTCGTAGTAGAGGACGCAGTATTCCGCTTTTCCGTGGGGCCACGTCCTGACAAACTCCAGCGCGCAGCGCACGGCTTCCCTGCCGTAGCCCTTGCCCTGATGATTCTTATCGATCATCAGACGCCAGAGGCTGTAGTTGCCTTTGAGGGATTCTGGCGCGTTCAGCTCTATTCCGGCTTCGTTATACCCGATCATCAGGAATCCCACCAGTGTATCGTCATTGTAGACGCCGAAAGGATAGGCGTAGGCATCCTCCGACGTGACGGCGATGTAAGCTTCCATGATGCTTTCGTCGTTGGATGCTACGAAAGGATACTGCGATTCAAAAGGCTCCAGTTCAATGATGTCCCAAACGTTTCTGTGGTCTACTTTTTCAAGGTGTATCATGATATGCTTACCTCCGAAATACCGATTGATCGATGCCGTTCTTACAGCTTTTTGCAGGTGAAATCGTCGTACATCAGACATCCGTCGCCGAAAGTCAATTTGAGCATGCCGCCCTTGCGGCCGAACTCGTTTTCCCCGATGGGGTAGAGCCTGAATGCCAGTTCATCCCCGTCTTCGTCGATGGCCTTCGCGTGAAGACCGCCGTCCTTCAGGAAGACCTCGTCAATGATGAAATCGGCGTCCCCGGGATGCTCATACTTCCCGCAGAAGCTGTCCCAATTCGACTTGTCAGGGTTCTTCAAAGCAATATCCTCGATGGAGACAATGGGCTCCGGCTCCCTATCCCTTGCGATGGCTTCCATGCCGTTCCAGTAGCCCAGATATGCTCTGACGTCCCTGTAGTCCCGGTTGCTGAGGATCACAAGCACCCGATCCGCGTCGATGAAGCGCTCGAACCAGGTAGCGACGCCCGGCATGCCGCCGCTGTGACTGACGATCAGCCCGTACGTCTCGTCGTGTCCAATGCCCCAGCCGAAGCCGTAGCCCAGCCCGTCGTCCTCATCGTAAACGGCGTCCTCGCCGTTATTGAGCTTTCCAGGCGTGTACATGAGCCTTTGTTCTTCCGGCGTGAGCACCTTGCCCTCGCGCAGCGCTTTGTCCCAGCGGAGCATGTCGAAGATGTTGGTGTACACATAATCGTCGCCGTTCAGTCCGTCAAAGGCGACCACGTCGCCGTCCTGGTTGGAGTCCACGTCGGCCACCCATTTGCCGCCCTCAAACACAGTCGCCTGGGCATAATGCTCAAAAGGAACGCCGTCCCTGCGGATATGGCAGCAGCGGGTGGAGGCCATGCCGGCGGGTTCAAAGATATTCTTTTGCAGGAACGCTTCAAAGGGAACGCCGGAGAGCCGTTCCACCAAAAGCGCCAGCAGGTTGTAGCCGGTGTTGGAATAATGCAGGCCTTCCCCCGGGGCGAAGTACGGCTTCGCTTTGGTCTCGCAGAGGAAACGCAGGATCTCGTCGTTGCCCGGCACCCGTTTTTCTTCCTTCCAGATGTTGATGAACCAGTCCGCGTCGTCAAAGTAATCGGGAACGCCGCTGGTGTGGGTGAGCAGGTGCCGCACCGTGACGCCCGGGCAGGGGATTTCCGGAAAGAACTTTGTGATCTCGTCCTCCGGGCAGAGCAGACCCTGCCGCATCAGCAGCATCACCGCTGCCGCCGTGAACGTCTTGCTGACCGAAGCTAGCTGAAAGATCGTGTCCTCCGTGATCGGAAGCCGTTCTTCGGGGTCCCGGAAGCCGAGAGCGCCTTTGGACACGATCTCGCCTTTTTCCGCATAGAGCCACGCTCCGTTGAAGCCGTCCTTTTCCTGCAATGCCCGGGCCAGGTTTTCCATTGCCGTTTTCTTATCCATCACAAATATCCCCCATGCTTAACGCGCCTTTTTTCATACAGTGCCGAAAAATATGGGCAAAAAACACCGCAGCGAAGCAGCTCCTTTATGTGGCTGCGGCCCGCGGTTCCCACTGCCAGAAGTCACTCAAAAACGGTACACTGAACAAGAGGCTTGCGTTCCTCGGTCATGCAATGCACCTGTATTCAGTTTATCTGAGAACATCCTTCCTGCTGTTCATTGGCTTATGCTCCTTTCCCGGACTCAGCCATGATTATACAGGAAGATGCCCCGAAAGACAAGCCTCAGTTTCGATGGAAGCAGGAAAATACTTCCTTATTACTTGTTGCCCTTGAAATCATGGCGTACCATCAATGGATATCAATATCATTGCCGCACGGTTTTCAGAGGAATGGGATTCGGGAAAGGATTGCGGTTGATATTTCGGGGTTCATGTAGTATAATAATCATGGATCCAAAGGTTCTGATTGCATTGCAATGAGGACGAAAAGGGGAAAGCAATAAAAGATAAATCCCATGGACGCCGGCAAAGGCATGGAAGGAGCTTTTTATGAAACTGATTATTGCGATTGTTCAGGATGAAGACGCATCCCGTTTGATCGGCCATCTGATGAACGACGGATTCAGCGTGACCAAGCTGGCGACGACCGGCGGCTTTTTGAAGTCGGGAAACACCACGCTTCTGGCCGGCGTGGAGGACAGCCGGGTGCAGGACTGCCTGAGCATCATTGAGAAGGTGTGCAAGAGCCGCAAGCAGATCGCCACGTCGCCCGTGACCATGGGCGGGGCTTCCGGCATGTACGCCTCCTATCCCATCGAAGTCACCGTGGGCGGCGCAACGGTCTTTATCTTAGCGGTGGATCAGTTTGTCAAATATTGAGCGTATGGGCGAGCTGACGCTTCGGGAATGCGCGGCGGGGAGCGAAACGCTCCTTGCCCTTTGGCATGATTTTTTGAACGGGCGGATGGCCTCCGCTCTTCTGCTGATCGGGGAGAGCGGCGTGGGCAAGCGCACCTTTGCCCGCCTGCTGGCCCAGGCGTTGCTTTGCAGCGGCACGGAGGACGCGGAGCACAAGCCCTGCGGCGCATGCCGGGGATGCAAACGCTTCCTGTCCCGCACCCATCCCGACGCCCTGTTTCCCGCGCCGCTGCCGAAGGAGAAGACCATCAAGATCGACGCGCTGCGCGGGATGATCGACACCCTCAGCCGCCACAGCCTGGAAGGCGGGCGGCGGGTGGTGGTGATCGAAAACGCCGAAAAGATGACGCCGCAGGCGCAGAACTGCCTGCTGAAAACGCTGGAGGACGGGGCGGAAGATACGTATTTCCTGCTCACCTGCGACGTGGAATCCGCCATCCTGCCCACCATCCGCTCCCGCTGCCGGTGCGTCAGGGTGCAGCCCTGGGAGCCGGAAAGGATCGAAAAGGCGCTGCTGAAACGCGGCGTTCCGGCGGAGCGCGCCCAGGCACTGTCCGTTTATTGCGAGGGCAGTTTGGGCCGGGCCTTGCAGATGCAGGAGGACGCTTCTTACTGGCAGGCCAGGGAAACCGTGAAACGCAGCTTTTTATCCGTGAAGAGCGCCGCTTCCCTGCCGGGCGCGGCTCAGGCGCTGAAAGACCAGAAGGACCAGGGGGACAGGCTGCTGGATATTCTGGAGCAGGAAATTCGCGGCCTGCTCCACGCCAAAGCGCTGGGCGATACGGACCGGGCGGATGATTTTCCCCCTGCCTGGCAGGACGCGCCGCCTGCTTCCCTGCGCAGGATTCTGGAAGCCATTTTAACCGCCCGCCGCTGGAAGAACGCCAACGTGGGCTGGGCGGCATTATCGGAAGGACTTATGCAGACCATATCGGAGGAAATGAAAACATGGCAAGTGTAATCGGCGTCCGCTTCAAGAACGCGGGCAAGCTCTACTATTTTGATCCGGGCGTTTTCTGGCCCACCGCCGGGGACGCGGTGATCGTGGAAACCGTGCGGGGCATCGAATACGGCGAAGTGGTGACGGGAGTCAAGGAAGTCAGCGACGAGCTGATCACGCCGCCGCTTAAGAAGGTGATCCGCATCGCCACGGCGGACGACGCCCAGCACGACGCGGAGAACCGCGCCAAGGAAAAGGACGCGCTGGCGCTTTGCCAGAAAAAGGTGCAGGAGCATAAGCTCCAGATGAAGCTGGTGGGGTGCGAATACACCTTTGACAACAGCAAAATTTTGTTCTATTTTACGTCCGACAAGCGGGTGGACTTCCGCGCCCTGGTCAAGGATTTGGCAGCGGCCTTCCACACCCGCATCGAGCTGCGGCAAATCGGCGTGCGGGACGAGGCCAAGATGATGGGCGGCCTGGGCATGTGCGGCAGGCCGGTGTGCTGCGCCCAGTTTTTGGGCGACTTCCAGCCCGTGTCCATCAAAATGGCCAAGGAACAGAACCTGTCCCTGAACCCCACGAAGATTTCCGGCATCTGCGGGCGGCTGATGTGCTGCCTGAAATATGAAGAAGATCACTACGAAGCCACTCGCAAGCGCATGCCGCGCATCGGCCGCGACGTGATGACCCCGGACGGCGCGGGCACGGTGGTCGATCTCAATATCCTCAAGGAAACCGTTCGGGTGCGCATTCCCAAGGGGGACAGCACGGAACAGAAGGATTATCCGCTGGAGGACGTGCAGCGCATGCAGCCCGCGCGTCCTGCGAAGAAGCAGAAAGCGGAAGAAGCGGATGAGGAGCCGGAGGAAATGAACGGCCTCGACACCCAGTCCGTGGAAGAGTACGCCGGGGAAGAAGGGCTGACGCCCGACGAAGCGCTGGCCGAAATCGAAGAATTTGCGGAAGAAGATCTGACGGAAGAGGAAATGGCCGTATCAGACGACGAAGCGGAAGAGGCAACGACGGAAAAGCAATGAAAAGCAAAGGCTGGTTTATAAGGATTCTTCCCTGTCTCGCAGCGCTGGCGCTGGCGGCGCTGCTGTCTTTCAGCCCGGCGCTGGCGGATGAAATGCCGGTGCCCCCCTCTTTTGACACGCTCTGCTCGCCCGCGAAGGGAGAGCGCTCCGTGCCGGTGTACAGCCAGCCCAAAACCTCCTCCGAAAAGCTGCTTACGCTTTCAGAGGGAGAAACGCTGACCGTGGTGGGAGACAATGGGAAATTTTATACCGTGCTCGCGGATGGCAGGACAGGCTATGTGCCGCAGGGAAAGGTAAAGCTCACCGGCGCGCCCGGCGCGGAGGAGATCCGGGAAGCCATCGACCCTGACGCGGCGCTGGTTGACCCCGTGCCTTTCCGCAAGGAAACCCATCTGGAGCTGAAGGGCGCCATTCACGCGGACAGGAAATTGGATACCGTGTATCTGTACCTGTGGGACGAACGGACGTTTGAAGTGGAATACACCTTTATCGCGCCGCTGGACAAGCCCACCGACACCATCAGCCCCTCGAAGCTGAAAAAGGCCCTGAACCTGACCAAATGGAAGGGCGGCAGAAAGACCCTGACGATCCAGGGCAGCGCGGACGGGGAGCGGGTGGTGCTGTTCCGTTCGCCCGTGTACATGTTCGGAGAGAACAGCGAGCCCAAAAGCGTGACCGGCATGTGCTCCCTGCCGGATCAGCTGCGGGATACCAAGCTGAGCACCGTCGCCCGTTCCGCCGTCACGGTGGGCATTCCCCCCGCGGCCCAGGCCGTGCTGCTGACGATGGAATGGAACGTGAAGCCTGATTCCTTTACGGCGGAACTGTTCAACGCGGACGGGCAGCTGATTTCCTCGGAGACCCGCACGACGGTGTATTATAACGACTGGGTTTCCCTGACGCCGGACACCTGCAGGGCCGTGATCACGCCGCTGGGGAAGGACGCGGCGCTTTCCACCGTGCGGGTGTACGCCGATGATTATTCCCGCCACGCGGTACAGACCTGGGGGCCATCGCCGGAAAAGCTGGATCTGCTGCTGGTAAGCACCCATCAGGACGACGAGCTGCTGTTCCTGGGCGGCACCCTGGCGGACTACGCGGCCCGGGGCGCGAAGGTGAACGTGCTGTACACCGCTGAGGGCGAACGCATGCGGATGCGCGAAGCCCTGGACGGGCTGTGGACGGCGGGCCTGCGGGGCTATCCCATTGTGCTGGGCCTGCCGGATGAGCAGGGCATGAGCATCACGCAAGCGGAATCCCGATGGGCCAAGTACGACCCGCAGAAGCTGCTGGTGCGGGCGCTGCGCCAATACAAGCCCGAGGTGATCGTCACCCAGGACTTTAACGGGGAATACGGCCACGGCCAGCACAAAGCCACCGTGCATATGACCGCGGAGGGCGTAACGCTGGCCGCCGACCCCAATTACGATCCCGAATCCGTTCAGCTCTACGGCACTTGGCAGGTGAAGAAGCTGTATATCCATTGCTATCAGGAAAACCAGGTGGTGATGGACTGGAACCGTCCGCTGGATGAAACCGGCGTGATCACGCCGCTGTTCCTGACCAAGGAAGCATACGACAAACACCGCACCCAGCAGGCGTATTTCAGCATTCAAAAGTCCGACAGGGAATACGACAATTCCCGCTTTGGCCTGTATTTTACGGCGGTGGGCCCGGATGAAAAGAAAAATGATTTCCTGGAGCATATTGACTGGCACGGCGAAAGGGACTGAACATGAAAAAAGACTGGATCGCAACGATATGCCTTCTGTGCGCGCTGCTGCTCGCCTGCCCCGCGATGGCGGAGGGCGGCGAAACCTGGCAGTGCCTGAACTGCTGGGCGGAGAATGACGGCAATTACTGCGGCGACTGCGGGTTCGTGCGCGGCGGATGGCAGTGCCACGGCTGCGGCAAGCTGAACGAAACCCGGTTCTGCACCCATTGCGGCAAGCCCCGGCTCGTATCCGTGTATGAAACGGGCATGGACAGCTATGAACAGGGGCAGTTTGCCGAAGCCCTGCCCGCCGTGCGTTACGCGGCAGCAGAGGGACACGGCAGCGCGCTGTTCGTCCTGGGCGAGTATTATTCAAAAGGACTGGGCGGAGAACCGGTGAACCTGGATCGCGCGGCGGAATGCTATCTGCAATCCGCTGAAAACGGCAATGCCTCCGCCTGCTGGCGGATCGCCCATTATTATCAGAACGGCGTGTCGGTAGAGCAGGACGACGCAAAAGCCTTGTCGTACTTCGAGAAAGCCGCCGAAGCGGGCTATGCCTGGGCGTATGCGAGTGCGGCACGGTATTATGCCCGGACCGATGAAAAGAAGGCCCTGGACAGCTATCGGAAAGCCGCGGAAGCGGACTGCCCGGACGCCCTGTATCAGCTGGGCCTGGCTTATGAGAAAGGCGATTTGACAGAGCAAAGCGACGAAAAAGCCCTGTCGTACTTTGAACAGGCCGCCGCGCTGGGCCACGGCCAGGCCAGCGCCAAAGCGGGTTATTATTACGGCACGGGCAAGGGCGCTGCGCAGGACGACGAAAAGGCGCTGGGCTACTACCGCAAAGCGGCTGAAAGGGCCGTGGACTGGGCGTATTACAACCTGGGCGTGTTTTATGAAACGGGCCGGGGCGTGGAACAGAGCGACGAAGAAGCGCTGAAAAACTACCGCATCGCCGCCCGCCTGGGAAATGCGGAGGCGAAAGCGAAGATCGGCCTGGCGTATGCCAACGGAAAAGGCATGGCGCAGGACGACCAGGCGGCGCTGCTCTGCTATAAGCAGGCTGCCGAAGCGGGCGTTGCCTGGGCAAATTACAACCTGGCTGTTTTCTACGAGCAGGGCCGGGGGACATCCCCCAATTTCATAAAAGCTCTGGGCTGCTACCGCCAGGCGGCGGAGGGCGGCGTTGCCGAAGCTTATTACCGGCTGGCGAAGCTGGACGAAGCGGGGCAGGGCGTCCGGCAGGATGACCGCAGCGCTCTGGAAAACTACCGCCAGGCCGCGAAGCTGGGCCATGGCCAGGCCAGCTATGAAGCCGGAAGGTACAGCGAAAATGGCATCGGCGAAGCGGCAGACCTGGAACAGGCGCTTGCGTACTATTCCCAGGCTGCGGAAGCCGGCATCCCCGAAGCGTACACCGGGCTTGGCCGGGTGTATCTCCAGCTGGGCGATGTTGAAAAATCCGCCGAAGCGTTTCAAAAAGCGGCGGACGCGGGCAGCATGGAAGCGCATGAGCGCCTGGGCATGCTGCTGCTGGACCGGGATTCCGGGCTCCAGGACGTGGACGCGGCGGAAAAGCATCTGCAAATCGCCGCGGGCATGGGCAGCCTGAACGCGGTGAGCGTGCTGGGTGAACTGTACCTGGATGCGTCCGATGGAAAGAAGAACGAAGCATGGGCGGAGGCCTTCCTGACTGTCGCCGTCCATCAGGGCAATACAGCCGCGGCGGTCCGCTTGGGCGACCTGTACGCGAATCCTGACAGCGCTTTGCGGGATGTCCGCAAGGCCGCGCTGTATTATGAACAGGCGGCGGAAAGCAACAACGATCTCAAGGCGCTGCGCTGCCTGGGCGATTTGTACAGCAGCGCGGACAGCGGCATGCTGAACCTGAAAAAGGCCGCCGACTATTATGAGCGCGCCGCCGGGCTGGGCGACCTAAGCGCCATGAAGCGCCTGGCCGACCTGTACTGGAACTGCCCCGCCATCCGGGATACGGAAGCGGCGGTGGCCTGGTATGAGGAAGCCGCCGAAGCGGGCGACGCGGAAGCGCATCTCATTCTCGGCAGATTGTACCAATATGGCGACAACGTGGCCCAGAACACCGGCGAAGCCCTGGAGCATTTCGCCCAAGCGGCGGAGCTTGGCAACGCCGAGGCCGCCAAGCGGGCGGGCGACCTGTGCAGCTACGATCATTACGGCATGGTGGACCTGCCCCGCGCCACCGCGTTTTATGAGCAGGCGGCGGGCAAGGGCCAGGTGAACGCCATCCAGCGCCTGGGCGACCTGTACAGCTATGAGGGCTACGGGATGCTGGATCTGCAAAAGGCCGTGTCCTATTACGAGCAGGCCGCGGCGCTGCGGGACGTGGAATCCATGAAGCGCCTGGGCGCGCTGTATGATTATTTTGACGAGCTCAGCGACCCGGCCCTGTCCGTTTCCTGGTACAAGAAGGCCGCCGAAGCGGGCGACACCGCCTCCATGCTGATTGTGGGCGACGCTTGCCGTGACGGGATTGGCGGAAACGCCGACCCGGCCCAGGCCGCCGCCTGGTATCGGAAGGCAATCCAGGCGGGCGTGCCCGAAGCCCAGAGCCGCCTGGACGCGCTCAGCAGTCAATGGAAATAGGGATTAGGGAATAGGGATTAGGGAATAGTCATTTTGTCTTGCTCTTTCGATGCACTTCCCATTGTATCGCACACTATTTATCGAATCCCTAATCCCTATTCCCTGATCCCTCCTTTGTACCTCGATTGAACCAATACGTTCAAATAAAATTCTGCTGCGTTCCCCGTTGCCCTTTTTTGCGTTATCTGGTAAAATACTGGTGGAAAACAACCGGCATACGGATTCGCAGGATAAATGGAGGATGTTCTTATGAAACTGAGAGTGGGCGTTGATCTGGGCGGCATGTCGGCCAAGCTGGGCGTTGTGAACGAGAATAACGAGATTGTGGCTCATAAGGTCATTCCGACGGAGCACGGCATTACCTTTGAAGAAACCATCGCGAAGCTGGCGGAAGGCATCCTCAGCCTGGGCGATGTGGGCATCGTGGGCTTCGGCGTACCCAGCAGCCTGATGCCGGGCAGCGATATTGTGATCTACGCCAACAACCTGGGCTGGAAAAACAAGGACATCAAAGCGGAACTGGCCAAGCACCTGGGAGATATTCCCGTGTACGTGGCCAACGACGCGGACTCCGCCACCGTGGGCGAATACTTCCAGGGCGCGGGCCGGGGCTATCAGAGCGTGCTGATGCTGACGCTGGGTACCGGCGTCGGCGGCGGCTTCATCTATAACGGCCACCTGTACCGCGGCGGCAACGGCTGCGGCTTTGAGCCGGGCCACATGACCATCCAGGTGGATGGCGTTCCCTGCACCTGCGGGAAGAAGGGCTGCCTGGAAAGCTATGCGTCCGCCTCCGCCATCATCCGGGAACTGAGCAACAGCGAAGTCCCGTCCCTGAAAGCGTTTATCGCCGAAAACGGCGGCAAGCCCACCGCCCGGATGCTGTTTGACGCCGTGCGCCAGGGCAACACCGCGGCCCAGGATATTCTGGACAATTACGTGAAAGCCCTGGCCGTTGGCATCGGCTCCCTCGTCACCATCCTGCGGCCGCAGATCGTGCTGCTGGGCGGTGGGGTCAGCGCCGCGGGCGATTTGCTGTACCGTCCCCTGCGCGCCATGATGAAGGACACGGTGTTCGGCTACGACGTGATCGGCTGCCCCGAAATCGTGCCGGCCACTTTGGGCAACGACGCGGGCATCATCGGCGCGGCCATGCTGGATCACGTACTGCTGTAAAGACAATTCAGCGGGTCAGGCGCGGTTTTCAGACGGAAAACAGGGACAATTTTTCTGATTTGTGGCATACTTATCCTGTCGCCGGGGATGATATGGATATACCTGACGAGGCGCTCTGAAAGGAGGACATAAGATGGAACAGATCACCGAAGAATTGAAAAAAATGGTCAAGGCCGGCATGGGTGCCGTAGCCACCGGCGTGGAAATAACCCAGGAGGCCATTGAAACCTTCGCCAAGAAGGGCGAGCCCATTTACCAGCAGGCAAAATCCGTGGTGTCCGACGCCGCCGACAAGGTCCGGCAGGCGGTCAACGACGGCATCCAGAACATGAACTGCAAACCCAAGGCGGAGGAAATCATCAACAAGGTGAAGGATCTGACCCAGGATGAATGGGAACAGATTCGTGGAGCGGTCGACGATTTCTTCGCCCAGGCCAAGGAGAAAGCAGAACAGGCGGAAACCGCCGCGGAAGAAACCCCCGACGGCGCTGCCGACGCGGAAACGCCGAAACCGGACGTTGACCCGATGGACATTGCGGAATCCATGCAGACGCCGGACAACGCCGACGATCACCCGGAAGAATAACCTTCCGCAAAAG
The DNA here is from genome assembly GCA_902795275.1 of uncultured Eubacteriales bacterium. GTDB lineage: Bacteria > Bacillota > Clostridia > Christensenellales > Aristaeellaceae > RUG563. The sequence goes on from CADBKQ010000020.1 coordinate 11,514, forward strand.
AACAGGGAGCGCTTCATGCGAGGCGCTCCCTGTTGCTATGCTTCGATGTTTTCCGTTCTTTCGGGAAGGGGTTTTCCGGAGACGCAATGCCGCCGGATCAATAGTTTTCCGCCTTGACCTGGAAATACGCCTGGGGATGGGCGCAGACGGGGCAGACCTCGGGGGCCTGTTTGCCCACCACGATGTGGCCGCAGTTGGCGCACTGCCAGATCATGTCGCCGTCCTTGGAGAACACCAGGCCGCCTTCCACGTTGGCCAGCAGCTTGCGGTAGCGTTCCTCATGCTCTTTCTCAATCGCGCCCACGCCCTCGAACAGCTTGGCGATGTCCTCAAAGCCTTCTTCCCGGGCTTCCTTGGCGAAGGTGGCGTACATGTCCGTCCATTCAAAGTTCTCGCCCTCGGCGGCGGCCAGCAGGTTTTCTGCGGTGGTGCCGATGCCGCCCAGCAGCTTGAACCAGATTTTGGCGTGCTCTTTTTCGTTGTCGGCGGTTTCGGTGAAGATGTTGGCAATCTGCACGAAGCCTTCCTTCTTGGCCTTGGAGGCGAAATAGGTGTACTTGTTGCGGGCCTGGCTTTCGCCGGCGAACGCGTCGCGCAGGTTTTGTTCCGTCTTGCTGCCTTTCAGTTCCATGAATTGCATCCTCCTTGAAAAGATGTATTGATGTTATTTTTTCCATGCCGGGATAATTTTATTATTCGCTTTTCATGCCCGGAATCCTCTATTTTTCCAGCGTTTTTCTCATATAGTTTTTATCCTGTTCATACTCATAGCCGAAATGCCGATAGAATAGGCGGGAGGCTTCGTAACCCGCGCCGCCCAAATGCACCAGGACGCCGCGCTTGCCGCTTTCCCGCAGATGCTTTTCCGCGTGAAGATACAGGCGGCTGCCAATCCCCTGCCGTTTCATGGCGGCTTTCACATAAAAACGGTGCAGCCGCACATCCGCCGTGCCGGGAATGGAACTGTATCCGATGCAGCCGATCACGCGGCCTGCGTCGGACAGGGCCAGCCAGAACATATCGCCCTTGTCCAGATAATTTTTCCGGATGTCCAATAAATCCTCGTTCAGGGTCGGCACCCGGCCGATGGCGTCCTTGGCCTCCAGCACCATGAAGATCAGGTCGTCCCGGTATTTTTCCTCAAAGAGAACGATGCGCATAGCGGCCTCCTCCCGCGCTTTTGAAAAACGAGGCAGGGCAATGCAGCCTCTGCCTCGTTCCAATCCCGCTTACTTTTTGCGCAGGACGATTTCGTTTTTGTTTTTGAAGATGTGGTCGGCGGGAATCACGCCGCGGACGCAGGAGGTGGGGTAGACGCTGGCCCTCGGCCCCAGCACAGTGCCGGGATTCAGCACGCTGTTGCAGCCCACTTCCACCAGGTCGCCCACCATGGCCCCGAACTTTTTCCGGCCGGTGGCGATTTCCTCTTTTCCGTCCTTGACGACCACCAGGGTCTTGTCGCTCTTGACGTTGGAGGTCACGGAGCCCGCGCCCATGTGGCTCTTGTAGCCCATCACGGAGTCGCCAACATAGTTGAAATGGGGCACCTGCACGCCGTCGAACAGGATGGCGTTTTTGATTTCTACGGAATTGCCCACCACCGCGCCGTCGCCCACCAGGGCGCTGCCCCGGATGAACGCGCAGTGGCGCACCTCGGTTTTATGCCCGATGATGCAGGGGGGATTCAGCAGGGCGGAGGGGTACACGTTCGCGTCCTTGGCCACCCATACGCCGGGCTTCACTTCGTCAAATTCGTCCTTGGGCAGGGTCGGCCCCAGGGCCAGGATAAAGTCCTTGATGCCGTCCAGCGCTTCCCAGGGGTATTCCGTCTTTTCCAGCAGCGGGGCCGCAAGGGTGTGGGAAAGATCATAAAGGTCTTTGGTCTTATACATGATGACACCTCGTTCGTTGTTTTTAGGTAGGAGGTAGGAAGTAGGAGGTTGAATAATGATTACGCTTTAATCCATAAAAGCCGGGATTGCGTTTCATCTCCCGACTATAGAAAACCTCCTACCTTCTACTTCCTACCTGTTTTTATTCTTTGACCAGTTTTTCCTGCTTCATCACGTCCACGATATAGTCCACCCACTTCTGGCAGGTTTCCTTCTTGCTGGCTTCCACCATCACGCGGACCACGGGTTCGGTGCCGCTCTTGCGCAGCAGGGTGCGGCCGTCGCCTTCCAGCTCCTTCATGGCCTGTTTGTTCGCCGCCTGCACGGCGGGATTGTTGATGGCCGCTTCCTTGTCGAACACCTTCACGTTCTGCAGCACCTTGGGATAGAGCTGCACGGGCTCCGCCAGCTTGGAGAGGGGCAGCTTCTGATCCAGCATGGCCTGCATGATCTTGATGGAGGTCAGCACGCCGTCGCCGGTGGTGGCATACTTGGCGAAGATGATATGGCCGCTTTCCTCGCCGCCGATGAGATGGCCGCCCTGGCGCATGCACTCGTACACGAACCGGTCGCCCACCTGGGTCTCCATCCAGTCAATGCCCGCATCCTTGAGAGCCTTGGTGAAGCCGTAGTTGCTCATCACGGTGGACACCACGGTGTTGGTGGTCAGCTTGTCGCGCTTCTTCATGTAGGTGCCGTAGATGTACAGAATCTGGTCGCCGTCCACCAGGTTGCCGTGTTCGTCCACAGCCAGGCAGCGGTCGGCGTCGCCGTCGTAGGCGAAGCCCACGTCCAGATGATTCTCCACCACGTACTTCTGCAAGCCCTCGATGTGGGTGGAGCCGCAATTCGTGTTGATGTTCACGCCGTCGGGGGTGTTGTTGATCACATAGGTTTCCGCGCCGAGGGCTTCAAACACGGACTTGGCGATCATCCAGGTGCTGCCGTTGGCGCAGTCCAGGCCCACCTTCACGCCCTTGAAGGAGAAGCGGGCCAGGGAAATCAGATAGCCGATATAGCGGTTGCGCCCGGCGGCGTAGTCGATGGTGCGGCCGATGTTGTCCCGGATGGCGTAAGGCGCTTCGGGCAGCTCGCCGTCAATGTACTTTTCGATCTGGTTGGTCACTTCGTCGGCCATCTTTTCGCCGTTGCCGTTGATCAGCTTGATGCCGTTGTCGTAATAGGGATTGTGGCTGGCGGAAATCATGATGCCGCAGTCAAACCGTTCGCTGCGGGTCACATACGCCACGGAGGGCGTGGTGGTCACGTGCAGCAGGTACACGTCCGCGCCGCTGGCGGTCAGGCCTGCGGACAGGGCATATTCAAACATGTAGCTGGACAGGCGGGTGTCCTTGCCGATGACGATGCGCGCCTTATGGCCCCGTCCGTAATAATATCCGATGTAGCGGCCTACCTTGAAAGCGTGCTCCACGGTGAGGTTGACGTTGGCTTCTCCACGGAACCCGTCCGTGCCAAAGTATTTGCCCATGATTGTTTCCTCCTTGCGCCCGGTTGATCCTCATTCGGCGCGTTTCGTCGTCCATAAAAATGAACTTCGTTATTATAATCTACCGGAAAATGGATGTCAAGTTTCCGGGGAATTGTCAGCAAAGGTTGCCATTTTCAATCAACAAATGCTTTCGTTCTTGCAAAATAATGCGTATTATTGCAAACGATTCTGTTCTTGACTTTTGAAATTCCAATATATGTATTTTCATAACATTCTTGATTTCAGGCAGGCTTCTCTCCTCCTGGATCGTTGTATCTGCGCGGGGATTGTTTTTTCCCCCTGATTTGTGGTATACTGGCGTTGCCGACGCATGACAATGCGGCGCGATATGAAGGAGAACAGCTGTGAGACGGAAAAGGAGAAACGCGGAAATACCGGACGTTTATCCGGATCAATATGCGGAATCGCCCTGGATGGCGGATGAATCCATCGACGGCATGAACGGCGCGGATGGGGAAGCGTATCCCGCGGAGGAAGGCGGCTATGAGGCGGAGGCCGAAGCGCCGCAATACGCCGAGGAAACGGAAGAGGCGCCGGAGGAGGACTACGGCTATCCGCCGCAGGGCCAGGACCCTTACGTGTCTGCCCAGAACGCGGGCTTTTCCAGCGAATGGCTGGGCGAAGACCAGTATGCGGACGAGGAGCAGGAGCCTCCCAAACGCACGATCTTCAAGCCCCGCACGCGAAAGCCTTCGTTTATTCTGGCGGTGGCGGTCAATTCGTTCCGCACCCTGATCCTGCTGGTGCTGATTTTTATGCTGGCGGGCCTGGGCGCGGTGATCGGCGTGGCGAAAGCCTATATGGAAACCGCCCCCACCCTCGACTTGACTGCCATCGACGATCAGGCGCAGACGTCGTTTATTTACGACGCCGACGGCAACCTGATCACCGACTATAAAGGCACGGAGAACCGCATCATGGTGTCCATCGACACCATGCCCCTGACGCTGCGAAACGCCTTCGTGGCGGTGGAGGATGCCCGGTTTTACACCCACAACGGCATCGACGTGAAGCGCATCGTGGGCGCGTTCATCAGCAACTTTGTCACCGGCGGACAGCAGGGCGGTTCCACCATCACCCAGCAGCTGATCAAAAACACGCTGCTGTCCAGCGAGCAAAGCTACAAGCGGAAGATTCAGGAAGCCTACCTGGCTATGCAGCTGGAGATCCAGTATTCCAAGAGCGAGATTCTGGAATCCTATCTGAACACGATCTACCTGGGCGAGGACTATTACGGCGTGAAGGTCGCCGCCTACAACTATTTCGGCAAGGATAACCTGAACGACCTGACCCTGCGGGAATGCGCCATGCTGGCGGGCATGACCAAGAACCCATATTATTATAATCCCCGCCGGAATTATTATACCCGGCAGAGCGACACCACCGATTACCGGAAAATCACCAACGACCGCACGGACTATGTGCTGCGCTGCATGTACGAAAACCAGTTCATTTCCTATGACCAGTACATGGACGCGCTGGATCCGGAAAAAGCCAACGTGCTGGCAAAGTCCCCCTCCTCCACGGCGCTGTATCCCTATGCGCATTATGTGGAATACGCCATCCGGGACGTGGTGAAAACCCTGCTGGTGATCAACGGCCTGGAGGATACCTCCCAGAACCGGGCAAAGATGGAGCAGCAATTGCGCACCGGCGGCTATCATGTGTACCTGGCGCTGGACACCCAGATTCAGGAAACCGTGGAGCGCACGCTGCAAACCTATGCCGACTATCCCGCCCTGCGCGACCCGGCGGATAAGGTCTACCGCGCCCGGAACGCCGACGGCACCTATGACGAAATCATCCAGCCCCAGGCCGCGGCCGTGGTGCTGGATTACCGCACGGGGGAACTGAAAGCCATCGTGGGCAGCCGGACGCCTCCCACGAAGCGCAAGACCCTGAACCGGGCGTCGGACATGAACATGCCTGTGGGCTCCTCCATCAAGCCCATTTCGGTATACGCCCCGTCCATTGAATTCGGCTATGGCGCGGGCGCCGTGCTGTACAACATGCCCCTGCCCATTTCCGGCTGGAAAGGCAGCGACGGCAAGGATTCCTGGCCCCAGAACTACGGTGGCTCCTCCTACCGCGGCCCCGAAACCATGCGCACAGCCCTGATGCGCAGCGACAATACGGCGGCGGCTGACGCCCTGATGCGGATCGTGGGCGTGGAAAATTCAGCGGAATTTCTGCTGCGGCTGGGCGTATCGGAAGAGCACATCAACCGCACGCCCTTCGGCCTGGCGCTGGGCAGCAGCGGCATTTCTCCGGTGGAGATGGCGGTGGCCTTCGGCGTGCTGGGCAACGGCGGCGTGTATCAAAGCCCCATCACCTTCCTGGGCATTGCCGACAGCAACAAGAATCCCATCTACGACGCCCACGCCAACCAGATTCGGCGGCAAGTGTTCAGGCCTTCCACCGCCTGGCTGACGGTGGACATGATGAAGGACGCCGTTTCTTCCGGCACCGGCACCGCCGCCAAGATCAAAGGCCAGACCGTGGCGGGCAAAACGGGCACCAACTCCGACCAGAAGGGCGTGTTCTTTGCCGGGCTCACCGGCTGGTACTGCGGCACGGTGTGGATCGGGCATGACAACTACAAAGCCCTGTCTTCCAAAACTACCGGCGGCAACAGCGCCGCCAAGCTGTGGAAGGCTTTCATGCAGCCCATTCACCAGGGCCTTTCCAACCACGACATCATGGAGGGAAGGGCGGAGGATTACGGCCTCAAAAAAGTGACCACCTGCAACGTATCCGGGCAGCTGGCGACCGACGCCTGCAAATATGACGTGATGGGCTACGGCACCAGCACCGATTACTGGCCCGCCGAAACCGCGCCCGTCGTGGCTTGCCAGATGCATGAGATCCTCGACATCTGCGATGAAAGCGGCATGCTGGCGACGGGCTTCTGCCCCTCCCACAGCAAAAAAGGCGTGGTGCTGATTCCCATCGGCCACCCGCGCCTGTACGAGTTTACAGGCACCAGCTACAGCAGCGTGCTGACGGATTACCTGGGCGAATACGCCGGCCTCCGCCGCACCACCGACAATAACGCAAACAACGCCCTTATGCAGGCGCATACCTGCGTGCTGCATCAGACGCCGGTATTCTCCTATGAGCAGACGCAGCTGAACCAGCAAATGTCATCCGACGCCCTGCGGCTGCTGGAAAGCGCCCGCCAGCAGCTGGCAAATACGCCGGAGGATCATCCCACCTATGCCGCGCTGGTGTACGCGATCAATAACCTGAGCAGTCTCCTTTCCTCCAGCCCGTCCACGGACACGCTGGCTGCCGCCATGGGCGCGCTGACCCAGGCCATGGCCAACGCCCAGGGAAGCTGGTAATAAACATCAACATAAAACGGAAGGCTTTCGCAGCCTTCCGTTTTGTGTCTTTATGCGTGGGATTTTCCGTCCCGCCAGTGCTGGTAGCACAGGCCGATATATTTGATCTCGTTCTGATTGTCGATCAGCACCTGCGCGCCCTGCTTGATCACGCGGCCCTTGCCGTCCACGCGGGTGTTCATGGTGGCCTTTTTGCCGCACCAGCAGAGCGACCCGGTGACCTCCTGAATGTCCTCCGCCAGACGCAGCAGCGCTGCCGAGCCGGGGAAGAACTGGCCCATGAAATCCGTTTTCAGGCCGTAGCAGAAGATTTCCAGTTCGTCAGCCATGTCCGCCATTTCCTGCACCTGGGCTTCGGTGAGGAATTGTGCCTCGTCCACAAACACATATTGGAAATCAGAATGCGCGTGCTGCACCGCCAGCCAGTTTACCTGCTCCCGGAAGCTGTTGCCGGGCTCCAGCACCAGGTCGGCTTCCGCTTGCAATCCCACCCGGGAATACACCGTGTTCACCGAAACGCGGGTGTCAATAGCGGGCTTCACCAGCGCCACCTTCAGGCCCAGCTGCATGTAATTGTACCGCTGCATGAGCAATTGCGCCGTTTTGCTGGAGCCCATCACGCCATGATAAAAATGCAGCATTACAGTTCCCGCCGCCCTTCCATCGCCTTCGCCAGCGTTACTTCGTCCGCGTATTCCAGGTCGCTGCCCACGGGCACGCCGTAGGAAATGCGGCTCACCTTCACGCCCATGGGCTTGATGAGCCGGGCGATATAGGCGGCGGTGGCCTCGCCCTCAATGTCCGGGTTGGTGGCTAAAATGACTTCCTGCACGTCCTCGGTGGACAGCCTTTGCAGCAGTTCCTTGATGCGGATGTCGTCGGGGCCGACGCCGTTCATGGGGGACAGGGTGCCGCCCAGCACGTGGTAGAGGCCCTTGAAGTCGCGCATCCGTTCCACGGCGGCCACGTCCCGGGCGTCGCGCACCACGCAAATTTGCCCATTGTGCCGCTCTTCGTTCAGGCAGATGGGGCAGTATTCCTCCTGGGTATAATTGCCGCAGCGGGCGCAGAAACGCAGGGCCTTCCGCCCCTGCCACAGGGCGGCGGCCAATTCCTTTACGTCGTCCAGGGGCATGCCCGCGATATAGTAGGCCAGCCGCTGGGCGCTTTTTTGCCCGATGCCCGGCAGGCGCGACAATTGCAGCGCCATGCGGGCGATGGGATCGCCATTCTCCGCCATGTCAGAACATCCTGCCCATGCCGCCCATACCGGAAGGCGCCATCTTTTCCATGGTTTCCTCGCGCACCTTTTCGCCTTCGCGCAGCGCTTCGTTCACCGCGGCGAGAATCAAATCCTGAAGCATCTCCACGTCGTCGGGGTCCACGGCTTCGGGCTTGATGGTCAGCTCCAGCAGTTCCCGCTTGCCGCTGACCTTGCAGGTCACCATGCCGCCGCCCGCGCTGGCTTCATACACTTTTTCGTCCAGTTCTTCCTGAACCTTGGTCATCTGCTCCTGCATCTTCTGGGCCTGGCGCATCAGCTGCTGAATATTGGGGCCGCCGCCAAAACCGGCGAATTGATTCCGTGCCATTGTTTTTCCTCCTTCAATTTCCCATCGCCCGAGTGGGCTGTTTGCTTTCACCCGGTTATTATACCACGACCTGCCGAATTCTGTAAAGCAGGCAAAAAACTTCTTCTTTTCCCATCCTGCCTGATTGTGAATTGCCTGGCGGATATGGTATAATCAAATCAGCGTTCTTCAAGCAAAGGAGGCATCGGCATGGCGTATGATCTGACCAAACCGCTGGTGATCGGCATTTCGTCCCGGGCGCTGTTTGACCTGGAAGAGGAGAATCGGATTTTTGTGGAACAGGGCCTGGCGGCCTATGCGGATTACCAGGTGCAGAACGAAGACAAGCCGCTGCAGCCCGGCGCGGGCTTTGAACTGGTGCGCGCGTTCCTGCGCCTGAACCAGTTTGCCCCCGAACACAGGCTGGTGGAGGTGGTCATCATGTCCCGGAACAGCCCCGATACCAGCCTGCGCATTTTCAATTCCATCCGCCATTACGGCCTGGATATTACCCGGGCCGCGCTCAGCGGCGGCGCGTCCGTGGCCCCTTACCTGACCGCATTCAATACCGATCTGTTTCTGTCCGCTTACCCGCCGGACGTGCAGGAAGCCATCAATTCCGGCGTTGCGGCGGGCACGCTGCTGACCGCTTCCGCGCCCGCGGGAAAGGAAAAAGAAGTGGATCAGATTCGCATCGCCTTCGACGGGGACGCAGTGCTGTTCGGGGCGGAGGCGGAAAGGATTTTCCGTCACGACGGCATTGAAGCCTTCCAGGCTCATGAACGCGACCACGCCAACGAACCGCTTACCAAAGGTCCCTTCGCCAATTTCCTGATGACCCTTTCCAATATCCAGGGCATGTTTCCCGACCGGGAGAGCGTGCCGATCCGCACCGCGCTGGTCACCTCCCGCGGCGCGCCGGCCCATGAACGCGCCATCAAGACCCTGCGGAACTGGCATGTCCGCGTGGACGAGGCGTTTTTCCTGGGCGGCGTATCCAAGAAGGAAATCCTGTCCAAATTTGGCGCGCATATTTTCTTCGACGATCAGCATGTCCATGCCGACCCCGCCTCCCAAGTGGTGGCCTCCGCCGTCGTGCCTTACCGGGAAGGGGACGACCCGACGGTGTAACTGGTTTCCCGGCGCTTGGAAAATTTTCCCGTGTTCCCGTGCTTGTTCATAATTTCTTTACATTTTTTTGCTATAATACACTGTCACTCTGCGCAGACGCGGAGGAAAGGAGCAGAAAGATGCTTGTTTTAAAGGACATTGCCAAGGATTATCAGGCGGGCGATACGAAGGTGGAAGCCCTGCGGGGCATTGACCTGCAATTCCGCGAGAAGGAATTCGCCGCCATTTTGGGCCCTTCGGGCTGCGGCAAAACCACTTTATTGAACATTATCGGCGGGCTGGATCAGTACAGCCGGGGCGACCTGATCATCAACGGCCGTTCCACCAAGCAGTTCAGGGACAGCGACTGGGACACCTACCGCAACCATTCCATCGGCTTCGTGTTTCAGAGCTACAATCTGATTCCGCATCAAACCGTGCTGTCCAACGTGGAATTGGCCCTGACGCTCTCCGGCGTCAGCCGCGACGAGCGCCGCCGCCGGGCCATTGAAGCGCTGGAAAAGGTGGGCCTCAAGGATCAGCTGAAAAAGAAGCCCAACCAGATGAGCGGCGGCCAGATGCAGCGCGTGGCCATCGCCCGGGCGCTGGTCAACGATCCGGACATTTTATTGGCCGACGAACCCACCGGCGCGCTGGACAGCGAAACCAGCGTGCAGGTCATGGAGATTTTGAAGGAAATCTCCAAGGACAAACTGGTGATCATGGTCACGCATAATCCCGATTTGGCCGACCGGTATGCCAGCCGCATCATCCGCCTGCTGGACGGCAGGGTGATCAGCGATTCCATGCCCTGCGAAGAAGCCGAGCTGAAAGCGGGGGAGACCGGCAAACGGAAAAAGCCCTCCATGAGCTTTGCCACCGCCCTGTCCCTGTCGCTCACCAACCTGATGACCAAGAAGGGCCGCACGATTTTGACAGCCTTCGCGGGCTCCATCGGCATTATCGGCATCGCGCTGATTCTGTCCCTCTCCGCGGGCGTGGACATGTTTATCGAGCGCATCGAACGGGACACCCTTTCCTCCTATCCGCTGGAAATTGACGAGCGCACCATCGACATGACGGACATGATGACCGGCGTGATGGACATTTCCTCCGACACCCGCGATCACGAGGAGGGCAAGGTGTATTCCGGCAGCCGCATGACCAAGCTGATGAGCGGCTGGATGAGCGGCGTGACGGAAAACAACCTGACGGATTTCAAGAAATACCTGGACAGCCGGGCGGATGAAGTCAACGAGCTGGTCAGCGGCATTCAGTACGAGTACAGCACGCCCCTGACCCTCTACCGCCTCACCGACGACGGCCAGGCCATCCAGGTGAATCCCTCCACCACGCTGGAAGCCACCGGCATGATGAGCATGATGAGCATGATGGGCAACACCGCGGGCATCCAGGAAACCATGATGAACGCCACCATGACCCGCATGAACGCCTTCCAGCCCTTGCTGAACAATGAAGAGCTGCTCAAAGCCCAGTACAAGGTGCTGGCGGGGCGCATGCCGGAAAAGATGGATGAGGTGGTGATCATCGTCAATTCCCGGAATGAGCTGAGCGACTACGCCTTGTATACCCTGGGCCTGAAAGACCAGAGCGAATTGAAAGGGATGTTTGAAGCCCTCATGAACGGCGAGCCCATCGAAAGCGAGGATATGGAGTTCACCTATGACGAACTCATGAACCTGCGCTTCCGCCTGCTGCTGAACACCGATTACTACAGCAAGGAAGGCGCCGCCTGGCGCAGCCGCAAGCGGAACGAGGAGTTCATGCGGCAGAAGATCGAGAACGGCATGGAAATCAAGGTGGTGGGTATTTTGAAACCCGCCGACGGAGCCGTGGCTACCACCGTGACGGTTGGCGTGGGCTATCGCTTTGAACTGATGGAATACCTGCTCGACCAGGTGAAAAACAGCCAGATCGTGCAGGAGCAATTGGCGAACCCCGGCATCGACGTGTTCACCGGCCAGCCCTTCGAGACCGACCAGACCGACCTGTTCGCCGCCCTGGACAGCATGACCGTCAGCGAGTTCTTCGACAAGTATTCCGGCGTGATGGGCATGAACGCGGAGATTCAGAAGCGCGTGGAGCAGATTCCTTCCTTCGCCCTGAACATGGTGAGCAAGGAGGACATCAAGTCTGTGCTGCGCATGGCGTTGCCGGAGGATATGAACAATACCCTGCAAAAGAACCTGACCACCCTGGGCGTCAGCGACGTGGATTCCCCCAGCGCCATTTTCCTCTATCCCAAGAACTTTGAGTCCAAGGCCAAGCTCAACGACATCATCAGCGCCTACAACGACGCGGCGGAGGAAGAAAACAAAATCCGGTACACGGACTATGTGGGCCTGCTCATGTCCTCCATCACCACCATCATCAACGCCATCAGCTACGTGCTGATCGCCTTTGTGGCCATTTCCCTGGTGGTGTCCTCCATTATGATCGGCATCATCACCTACATCAGCGTGCTGGAGCGCACCAAGGAAATCGGCATCCTGCGGGCCATCGGCGCGAGCAAGCGGGATATTTCCCGCGTGTTCAACGCCGAGACCTTGATCATCGGCTTCGTGGCTGGGTTCATCGGCATTGTGGTGACGCTGCTGCTGGTGCTGCTCATTAACCTGATCATTTACCGGCTCACCGATATTCCCAACCTGGCCAACCTGCCGACCGCCGCCGGCTTCATCCTGGTGGGCATTTCCATGGTGCTGACCTTCATCGCCGGCCTCATCCCCTCCCGCATGGCCGCCAAGAAGGACCCCGTCGTGGCGCTCAGGACAGAGTAAGAACAGACCAATTCAAAGCAATTAAAAAGAACCTGCTTTTGACGGCAGGTTCTTTTTGATCGGATGTTACAGCAGGTGCGCGCAGGCGGGGTCGAAGGAGATGAACGCATTGTCGCCCACGTTGTAGATTTTCTTATTGACGGGGCAGTTGTCGGTGATCTTGACCAGCGTGTCGCCCACGCGGACGTGGTAGTTCTGGTAGCTGCCCATGAAGCAGCTCAGCTCCACCTTGCAGGGCAGCATGCCTTCGTCGGCAATGAGGATGGCCTCGGGCCGCACCACGATCTCGCACTCCGCGCCGGGAGCGTAGGCTTTCTCGGTGTTCACCGCCGCCGTGCCGGTGGGCAGCTGCACCACGGTCTGGCCGAACGTGCTGGACGCAACCCTGCCCTTTAAGAAATTGCACTCGCCGATGAAGTCCGCCACGAACTCGCTGTTGGGATGATAGTAGATTTCCGTGGGGCTGCCCATCTGAGCGATGACGCCGCCCTTCATCAGGATGATCTGGTCGGAGATGGACATGGCCTCGCTCTGGTCGTGGGTCACGTAAATGGCGGTGATGCCCAGGGCCTGCTGGATGCGGCGGATCTCCGTGCGCATCTGCACGCGCAGCTTGGCGTCCAGGTTGGACAGCGGCTCGTCAAAGAGCAGCACGCCGGGCTCAACGACCAAGGCGCGAGCCAGGGCCACGCGCTGCTGCTGGCCGCCGGAAAGCTGGTTGGTCATGCGCTGCTCCATGCCGCTGAGTTCCACCAAGGCCAGGATGTCCGTGACGCGCTGCTTGATTTCGTCCTTGGGCACCTTCCGCAGCCGCAGGCCGTAGGCCACGTTGTCGAACACGTTGTAGTGCGGGAACAGGGCGTAGCTCTGGAACACCATAGCGGTGTCCCGCTTGTTGGGGGTGAGGGCGTTGATGGGCTCGCCGCCCAGGTAGATTTCGCCCTCGTCGGGGCTTTCAAAGCCAGCGATCATGCGCAGGGTGGTGGTCTTGCCGCAGCCGGAGGGGCCGAGCAGCGTCACGAAGCTGCCGGGCACGATGTCCAGCGCCACGTCGTGGACGGCATAAAAGTCCTTGCCGGTCTTGGGATCCTGATAGATTTTGGAAATATGGTCCAGCTTTACGCCCTTGGGCTCTTTCACGCGCTTATCGGCCATGGTCATTCGACCTCCTTTACTTTTCTGCTGGTTCCGAAGAATTTGATGATGAGGTTCATCAGCAAAACGCTTCCGTAGGTAATGGCGATCAGGATCGTCGCGAACGCGCAGGCGATGCTGAACGCGCCCTTTTCCGCAAATTCGTTGATCTGCACCGTGATCAGCAGGTAGCTGGGCGTCACCAGCAGGATGATGGCGGAAATGGCGGTGATGGAGCGGACGAAGGCGGTGACCAGGCCGGAGAGGAAGGAGTCCTTGATCAGCGGCAGGGTCACGGAGGTGAACACCTTTAGGCTGTTGGCACCCATGTCGTAGGCGCTCTCCTCGATGGACTTGTCGATCTGCCGCAGGGCGGAAATGCCGCTGCGCGTGCCGGTGGGCAGCGAGCGCACCACGAACACGATGATCAGGATCAGACCCGTGCCGTAAATGCCGCTGAGCAGACCGGTATGGAACAGGCCGTTGGCAAAGCCGCGGATGTAGCCGACGCCCAGCACCGTGCCGGGCACGGCCATGGCCAGAATGGAAACAGCTTCAATGAAGCCTTTAGCCTTGAACTTGCGCTTAACCACCAGGTAGGAAATGATCATGGACAGAAGCGCGGTGATCGGAGAGGCGATGAGGGAGAGCACGAAGGAATCCCTGAACGCCTTTAAGCCGTTATATCTGGTGAATACTTGTTCAAACCACTTAAAAGTTAGTGGCGTAAACTTATAGCCCCAGGTGGGGAATAACGCGCCGATGGGTACGCAGATATACATCATAATGACAAACACTGCTGCCAGAGAGCACAGGATGGTCAGCGGCACGGTGACGGATTTGTCCTCGATCAGCATGCGTGCACGGCTCGCTTTTCCGGTCAGGGTCGCGGCGGTCTTACGCTCTAAGTAATACTTTTGCACGGCGAACATGGCGAGCGTGATGCAAAGCAACACCACGGCCATTGCCGCCGCGCCTTCCTTATCCATAGCGCCGGTGATCTGGAGGTAGATCGTGGTGGCCAGCGTGTCATAATTGCCGCCGATCAACATTGGATTGGCAAAATCTGCGATGGACTCGATGAACGTGACCAGGAACGCGTTGCCAAGTCCCGGCAGCAGCAGGGGGAATGTGACCGTCGTGAACACCTTCCAGCGGGACGCGCCCATGTCACGAGACGCTTCCTCCATGGAAGGGTCGATGTTCTTAAGCAGGCCTTTGAGCATCATATAGCACACCGGGAAGAACGTCAGGGTCTGCACGATGACGATGCCCCAGTAGCCGTAAATATTATTATCATAGATGCCCAGCAGGAAGCGGGTGATGAGGCCCGAACGGCCGAACAGCATGATCATGCTTAGCGACAGCACGAACGGGGGAGAGACCACGGGCAGCATGGAAACAACCTTGAACAGACCGCCCACGGCTTTGCGCATCCGCACGTAGACTTCGACATACGCGAACAGGAGGCCGATCAGTGTGGACAGGATGCCTACCACGAAGCCCACCTTCAATGTGTTCGTGATGGCCTGGCGGAAAGTCCACAGGCCGAAGATGCGCTTGAAGGTATCAAGGGAAAGGCCGTTGCTGCCGTAGAGACTGTCCACCAGCAGGATCGCCAGCGGATAGAGAATGAACAGCGTCAGGAAGGTAATAAGGAGCACGATCGTGGTCATCATGATGGGATCGGCCAGCAGCTTTTTTCGATCCAGCTGGGCGCTTTGACCTTTTGCCATCAGTCACCTTCTCCTTTCTTTCATTTGAAAATCCCCGCCCCGGGCGGGGCGGGGAAGAATGCTTCCGTTGCTTTGTGAAACTATTCAGTTGATACGGGAATTATTCAGTCTTGAAGCGGCCGTCGGTGGCGGCGTCGCCCAGGGCTTCGATAACATCTTTGACGTTCTGCTCAGTTTCTACCACAGCCTTGGCGAAGTCATAGCCGTCCCACACGGCGTCCAGGGTCAGGCCGAACTGCGCGGCGGCTTCGGGCTGCTGAGCATTGTCGATGACCAAGAATTGATAGGAACCGGTGTCGTCAGCCAGTTCCACGCAATCGGGGGAGAGGGCGAATTCCAGGAACAGCTTGGCGGCGTTCATGTGCTTGGCACCCTTGAAGATGGCCACGGGGCCGATTTCGCAGGCAGTGCCGTCGGCGGGGATTACCAGGCCCACGTTGTCGTATCCGTTGTCCAGGATCTGGGTGATACCGTCATGTAGGAAGCCGATGCCGATGACACATTCGCCGGTACCCACATTTTTGCTGGGGCCGGAGCCGGATTTGGTGTACTGCTGTACGTTCTTGTCAAGAGCTACCAGGTAAGCGATGCCTTCGTCATGGCCCTTCATCTGGAGCATGAGGTTCGCGGCCAGCTTGGGGGTGCCGGCGGTGTTGTAGTTGGAGAACCAGATCAGGTTCTTGTATTCAGGCTTGAGCAGGTCGTCCCAGGTCTGAGGAGCTTCCAAGTTCAAGCGAGTCAGTTCATCCTTGTTGACCATGAAGCCCAGTATGCCGGTGTAGATGCCGTACCAGTAGCCGTTAGGATCCTTGTACAGGTCGCTCAGCAGGTGGGAAGCGTTGGCGGGCACGTAGCTGTTGTCCAGGAAGCCCTTGGCAGCCAGCGCGTCATAGGGATTATTAGTGCCGCCGAACCACACGTCAGCAGATGGATTGCCGTTTTCTTCCTCGATTTTTCCAGGAACTTGGCCTGTGGACAAGCGCTGATACGCTGTTTTGATGCCATACAGTTTTTCAAACGTATGGCAGGCGGCGGCCAGATAGTCTTCTTCGCAGGAGCCGTACACGACCAGTTCGCCCTCAGCCTGGGCGGCCTTCACCAGTTCGGGGTCCGCTTCCACGCGGTCCTCGGCAGCGGCGAAGGACATGCAGCCCAGCGCCAGGATGGCGACCAGCAGGAATGCCAAAAACTTTTTCATGTTAAGAGCCTCCTTGCAGTAAAATATGGAATTTGACGGGTTCCGTCTTCACCGTTCATTATAGCGGCACGGCTGCCCCTTGTCAAGCAAAAGTTTCCCTTTTTTACGCAAAAATTAGCCAGATTGCACAAAAACAGCTTGACAAACCGCGCATCAAGCGGTATCCTATACAAGGATAAATACGTGTTCATATTCCGTTTCCAATCGCCGGAGGCACCGGCGAAATATATATCTATATGGAGGGAATCTGTCATGAAGAAGATCCTGGCTCTGTTGCTCGCGCTGACCATGGTTCTGGGCTGCGCCGCTTTCGCCGCAGCGGAAGACGACATCACCCTGGACGTGATCATCTGCCAGTACGGCCCCAACACGCAGGATTGGTTCCTGGGCAAGGGCATGAACGGCACCAACTTTGTGGACAAGTTTGAAGCGGAAAACCCCGGCGTGAAGCTGAACCTGGAAGTGGTTTCCTGGAACGACGTGTACAGCGTGGTGTCCACCCGCATTTCCAACAACAACGCGCCTGACATCCTGAACATCGACGTGTTCGCCAACTACGCGGCGGAGGGCCTGCTGCTGCCCGTGAAGGACTACTGCCCCGAAGAGCTGTTCAACGACTTCTTCCCGTCCTTCATCGCCCAGTCCGTGATCGACGACACCGTGTGGGCCGTGCCGGATCTGGCTTCCGCCCGCGCGCTGTATTACAACGTTGACCTGCTGAAAGAAGCGGGCGTGGAAAAGGTTCCCGCCACCTGGGCCGAGCTGGAAGACGCCTGCCAGGCCATCATTGATTTCTACGGCGGCGAAGTGTATCCCTGGGGCATTGACATGACCACCGACGAAGGCCAGGCTGCGTTCTCCTACTACGTCTGGAACAACGACGGCGGCTTCGTGGACGCCGACGGCAAGATCGCCGTGAACAGCGACAAGAACGTGGAAGCCATCAACTTCGCCATCGGCCTGGTGAACAAGGGCTACACCAACCCCAACCCCGCCACCCAGACCCGCTATGACCTGCAGGATATGTTCGGCGCGGGCAAGCTGGCCATGGTGATCGCGCCCAACCAGCTGCCTGACTACCTGGCCCAGAAGGGCTACGAAGGCATCAACTTTGCCACCGCCGCCCTGCCCGTCAACGAAGGCGCGAACCCCGGCGCTACCGGCGTTATGGACCGCGTGATGGCCTTCAAGGACGACAGCCTCACCCCCGAACAGGATGCTGCCCGCAAGGAAGCCATCGGCAAGTTCCTCACCTTCTTCTACGCTCCCGAAAACTACGTGGGCTGGGTGTCCATGGAAGGCTTCCTGCCCGCGGTCAACAGCTCCGTGGCGGCGCTGGTGGAAGCCAATCCTTCCTTTGAAGCGTGGCTCAAGGTGCTGGACAGCTGCCAGTTCTATCCCACCGCCCTGGACAACTGGGACGCCATCAAGATGGGCGTGATCAACGTGGAACAGAACGCCCTGACCGGCGGCGACGTGAAGACCCTACTGGATGAGCTCCAGGCTTCTCTCACCAAGTAACAACCGCAAACCAAGGGCCGGTGAGAACCGGCCCTTCTTTCATCTGTATCCAAAACGTGTTCGCTTACATGTCATCTTGAGCGAAGCGAAGGATCTCCCTTAGGGCGGGTAGCATATCCTTGTTGGGTAAGTATGTTGTTTGATTCAACTTGTTACTTTGAGATCCTTCGCGTTCGGATGCGCTCAGGATGACAACGTTTGTCGCACGAAAATATGTTTGTCCGTTGGTTCCGATAATAGTAACATATCATCCGTACTCTGTACTCTTCCCTCTGTCCCCTGTTCTCTATCCATCCAAAGGAGGTCCCGCCATGAATACGATCCTGGTGCGCAAAAAGTGGGTGCCGTATCTGTGGCTGCTGCCCAGCATCATTTTAATGACGGTCTTTGTGGTGTTCCCCATCCTGATCGTATTCCGGCTGTCCTTCAGCGAAATCAGCCGCGCGGGCGTGGTGGGCGGCTTCGCGGGGTTCAGCAACTTCGTGGCCGCCTTCAACGACAAGGCCTTCGGCATCGTGATGCAGAACACCGCCGTGTGGGTGGTCAGCGTGGTGGGCATTTCCACGGTGCTGGGCTTCATCATCGCCATGGCGCTGAACACGGAGTTCTTCGGCCGCAAGATTGCCCGCTCCATCGTGATTTTCCCCTGGGCCACGTCGCTGGTGATCCAGGCCAGCGTGTGGAACTACATCATCAAGTATGAGTACGGCAACCTGAACAACGTGCTGCTGAATATGGGGCTCATCAAGAACGCCGTCAACTGGCGGCTCACCTACCAGATCGAGTTCGCCTGGGAGTGCGGCGTGGGCATTTTCGTGACGATCCCCTTCGTCACGTTCTGCGTGCTCTCCGGCTTGCAGAGCATCGACGCGGCGTATTACGAGGCGGCGACGGTGGACGGCGCGGGGTTCTGGAAGAAGCTGCGCCACGTGACGCTGCCGCTGGTGCGGCCTTCGCTGACGGTGAGCACGGTGCTGAACATCATCTACGTGTTCAATTCCTTCCCCATCGTGTACACGATCACCAAGGGCGCGCCCGCCAACAAGACCGACACCATGGTGACGCTGCTGTACATGCGGGCCTTCTATGACCAGCAGAAAGGCACAGCCACGGCGCTGTCCGTGATCGGGTTTGTGATCCTGTGCATCGTGGCCGGGGTGTACATGATGGTGTCCATGCGGAAGGAGGAGGACTTATGAAAAAGTTAGCTCCCGACGCGCGCCCCCGTTCCCGCAGGATCGGCGCGATGCTGATCATCGAAGGGCTGGTTCTGATTGTGATTCTCCTCTCCGTGCCGCTGTTTGAGGCGACCACCACGGTCTACACGAAGAAGTCCGCCAACACCTTTGTGGGCGACGAAAAGTACCAGACCGTCAAAACGGAAGTGGAAGCCGCTGTGGCGGAGTACGAAGCCTTCGGCGAGGTGGCGCTGGATGAATCCGTCACCTTGCGCGACAAGTCCGACGGCACCCAGAGCAGCATGGTCACGTTCACCGCCTCCACCCAGGGGCGCTTTACCGGCTGGCAGCTGATCGGCAGCGGCGTGCCCGCCGGACGGCTGCTGCTCCTCCTGCTGGCGCTTTCCTGCCTGGCAGTGGCCCTGGCGTTCCTGCAGTCGCCCGTATCCCAGGGCATGGCCGTGGGGCTGGCGATTGTGGCGCTGCTCATTCCGCCTGTGTTCTCCATGAGCATCACCCGCTTCTTTACCCGCGAGATCGGCACGGTGCTCTCCGGCGCGCGGCAGGCGGACATTGCCGGGCAGCTGGCTATGGCGGACAGGCTGCTGTATAACGGCAAAGCCGGGGACGCAGTGAAGGGCCTTTTGTCCGGCATGGATTTCCGCTGCACCCTCAGCATGTGGCTGCTGCTGCCCGGGGCGTTCCTGCTGCTGTGCGGCGCGCTGCGGATGCAGAACGCGCAATTGTCCCACGCCCTGGGCCGGGGCTGCCTGTACGCGTTCGTCATCGCCCTGTCTGTCCTGATTCTGTATCCCTATTACGTGATGTTCATCACCGCCCTGCGCTCGCCCGCGGAAACCACGGACATGTACTTCCTGCATATCCTGCCGGTGGAATGGAAGTGGGGCAACTTCCAGGACATCGTGCGGCGCAACGTGCTGACCTATCTGGGCAACAGCCTGCTGCTCTCCTTCGGGGCCACGCTCATCAGCCTGCTGTGCGGCATCCCGGCGGCCTACGCCATGGCGCGGATGCGGTTCAAGGGCAAGAAAGCGTTCCTGGGCTTCGTGATCATGAGCCAGATGTTTTCCCCGGTGGTGCTGCTGGTGGGTATTTCCCAATTGATGATCACCTTAAAGCTCAACGACTCCGTGATGGGCCTGATGCTGATCAACGCGGCGTTCAACCAGGCCTTCGCCATCTGGCTGCTGCGGGGCACCTTCGTGTCCATCTCGTCGGAAATGGAGCAGGCCGCCTGCATCGACGGCTGCTCGGTGGTGGGCGCGCTGATCCGGGTGCTGCTGCCTATGGCTGCGCCGGGCATCGTGACCACGCTGATTTTCGTGTTCATCAACGCCTGGAACGAATACACCATTTCCACCGTGCTGATCTCCACCGCCTCCAAAAAGCCCATCACCGTGGGCATCACCCAGTTCTCCTCCTTCAACATGATCGAGTGGCATTACCTGTTCGCCTCCGCGCTGCTGGCGACGATCCCCGTGGTCATCCTGTTCATGCTGATTGAAAAGCACCTGGTCTCCGGCCTCACCTCCGGCGGCGTGAAAGGGTGATGGAGTTTATTGTTTCTTCCCCCTGCTCTCCTTGTGAAAGCAGGGGATTTTTCTGCCAAAAGAAAAAGATGACAAACCGCGGGCGGATATGGTATACTATCAGTCGGCGGCCTGGCCGCACAAAGTGTAAAAGAAAGGCACCTTCTAAAAAGATGTCCAAACGGCTTTCCAAACAGACCCGGAGTTATTTGATCAACGCGGCGATTATCCTGATTACCCTGGGCGCGGTGCTGTTCATCAGCGCCCAGGGCGGCGACATTAACGACGCATGGGCCACGCTTCGTTCCGCCGACCCGTTCTGGATCGGCATGGCCGTCCTGTCCTGGTGCGTGTTCATGACGTTCGAGGGCATGGGCCTGCATGTTTTTTTCCGGCAGCAGAAGGTGAAAATCAGGGTGGGGCTGTCCATCCTGACCGGCATGATCGGCAGCTTTTATTCCGCCGTCACGCCCGCGGCCACCGGCGGCCAGCCCATGCAGGTGCTTTTCCTGCGCAAGCGGGGCTATTCCTCGGGACTGACCAGCTCCGGCCTGACGGTGAAGTTTTTCACGTTCCAGATGGCGCTGCTGACCCTGGGCGCGCTGCTGTGGATCTTCAATCCCGGCCCGCTCAGCGAGTGCCCGCGGGAGGCGATGTGGGTCACAGCGGTGGGCTTCTTTATCAACGGCCTGTCCGTGGCGGCGGTGATTTTGCTGGCGATCAACAAGAACATCGTCCGGGGTGTGCTGCGCTTTTTTATCAATGTGGGCCACGCCCTGCGCCTCATCAGGGACAAACAGAAGATGGAGGACCGGGCGGAAAAGGCGATTTACGATTTCCACAGCTCCGTGGATATGCTCACCCACCATCCCATCCGCCTGTTCCATCTGTTCCTGATTGCCTGTTTGCAGGTGCTGGGCCTGATGAGCATCGCTTACTGCGTGTACCGGGCGCTGGGCATGAACGAGTTTTCCTACTTTGACATCATGACGCTGCAATTCCTTCTGTTTATTGCCGCGTCGTTCACGCCCCTGCCCGGCGCTTCCGGGGCGCAGGAGGGCGGCTTCTATGTCTTCTTCCAGAACGTGTTCCCGGCGGACAAGCTGGTGGGCGCGCTGCTGCTGTGGCGGTTCTTCACGTACTATTTCACCATGATCGTGTGCTTCGGCGCGGTGCTGTACGACAGCGCGTGGAGCATGCGCCATGCCGGAAACGCCGGCGGGGAGGGAGGGGAAACGGATGCGCAGGAAACGCCGGGCGACGCCGGTTGACCGGCTGATACCGGAGAAAAAAACCACCAGCAAAAAGCTCAAAGAAAAAACGCTGGAGGCCGTTTCCTCCGTGCTGCCGATTTCCCTGCTGGTGCTGGCCCTGAGCCTGATTTTCGTGCCGATTGACCTGAGCACCATGAGCCTGTTCCTCTTTGGCGCGGCGCTGCTGATCGTGGGCATGGGGCTGTTCACCCTGGGCGCGGACACCGCCATGCTGCCTATGGGCACCCATATGGGGGCCATGCTGACAAGGAAAAAGAGCGTAAAGTTCCTGGTGGGCGTGGCGTTCGCGGTGGGCCTGCTCATCACCATGGCGGAGCCCGACCTGACGGTGCTGGCCAACCAGGTGCAGGGCGTGCCGAACCTGGCCCTGATCCTGACCGTCGCCGTGGGCGTGGGCCTGTTTTTGGTGGTGGCGCTGCTGCGCATCCTGTTCCGCTGGCCCCTCAAATGGATGCTGCTGGGGCTGTACGGGCTGGTGTTTCTCCTCGGCGCGCTCATCAAGCCGGAATTCGTCCCCATGGCCTTTGACTCCGGCGGCGTGACCACGGGGCCCATGACCGTGCCTTTCATTCTGGCGCTGGGCGTGGGCGTGGCGAACGTGACAGCCAGCAAAAACGCCCAGGACGATTCCTTCGGTCTGGTGGCGCTGTGCTCGGTGGGGCCGGTGCTGAGCATCATGCTCATCAGCCTGTTTTTCCCGCACCTGACCAACGTGCCCCAGGAAAGCGCCGCCGCCGCGGTGCAGACCACCCGCGAAGTGACGCTCACCTATGGCCGGGGCCTGCCGACATATCTTTGGGAAGTGCTGCTGGCGCTCAGTCCCATCGTGATCCTGTTCTTCACCTTCCAGGCGTTCACCCTGCGCCTGCCGGGCTTTGAACTGAACCGGATTTTTATCGGCACCCTGTACACCTACGTGGGCCTGGTGCTGTTCCTGACGGGCGTGAACATCGGCTTCCTGCCCATGGGCGACACCCTGGGCCGCATCCTCGGGGCGTCCTCCTGGCGCTGGGTGATGGTGCCGCTGGGGATGCTGCTGGGCTATCTGGTGGTGGCCGCGGAACCGGCGGTGCACGTGCTGAACGAGCAGGTGGAGCAGGTGACATCTGGCGCGGTAGCGAAAACGGTCATGATGAAAACCATGTCGGTGGGCGTGTCGGTTTCCGTGGGCCTGGCCATGCTGCGGATGCTGACGGGCTTTTCCATCTGGTGGCTGCTGATTCCGGGCTATGCCCTGGCCCTGGGACTCGCCTTCTTCGTCGATCCCATCTTCACTGCCATCGCCTTTGACTCCGGCGGCGTGGCCTCCGGGCCGATGACAGCGGCCTTCATCCTGCCCCTGTTCATGGGGGCCTGCGGGGCCATCGGCGGGAACATCCTGGAGAACGCCTTCGGCGTGGTCGCCATGGTCGCCATGACCCCGCTGGTCGCCATCCAGGGCCTGGGCCTGGTGTACCGCAGCAAGATGCGTCAGGCCAGGCGTGAGGAAGCCCAAGCCGCTGTGGATGATGAAATCTATGATGTGTAAAAAGTTCTAAGTTCTGAGTTCAAAGTTCTAAGCTGGTCTCGTGTCACATGACAATTTACAGGACTTGAAACAAAATAGCTTAGAACTTAGAACTTTGAACTTAGAACTATAAACTTAGAACTTATCCTCAACTAAACTTGCCTGATGAGGTAACAACATGCTTAACGCATCACTCAACCTGCTCCTGACCATCGTGGACAGGGGCAAAGGCGACGGGGTGGCCCAGCTCTTGCAGCGGGAAGGGGTGCTGGCCCACTTCATCGCCCTGGGCAACGGGACCGCCGACCAGGGGCTTCTGTCGCTGCTGGGCCTCAAGGACACCGCCAAGGACGTGGTGTTCAGCTTCATGCGGCGGGACACCGCCGTGAAAGCCCTGCGCAAGCTCAGCTATGCCCTGGACATCGACCTGCCGGGGCGGGGCATCGCCTTTCTTCTGCCCCTGAGCAGCGTGGGCGGCAGCCAGACCAAGGACTATCTTTCCGGCGAAGACGCGCCGGACGCCCGACAGGAGGAGAGCAAGCCTATGTACGCTATGCCCAACGACGTGCCCAGCCACGATCTGATTATCACGATCATTAACCGCGGCTTTACCGACCTGGTGATGGAAGCCGCCCTCCCTGCCGGGGCGCGGGGCGGCACGGTGCTGCACGCCCGGGGCGCGGGCTCCCGGGACGCGGCGCAGTTCCTGGGCATCACCATCCAGCCCGAAAAGGAAATGGTGATGATTTTAACGACCCACGACAAGAAGGTGCCGATCATGCAGGCCATCACCCGCGGCGCGGGCCTCAACAGCGAAGGCAAGGGCATCGTGTTCAGCCTGCCCGTGACCGACGTGATGGGCGTCGCCCGCATGATGGACGAACAGGAAAACCAGCCCTGAAAGAAACACGCGCCCTGTCGCAGGAACGGCGGCGCGTGTTTTGGTGATTTATCGAAAAGAAACAAGTGAGGGAGCGGCATGAAAACAGATACGATGGAAAAAACAGCGCTCTTTCTGGGCGTGAAGGACTGGGGAGCAGAAGGAACGGCCAAGGCGAACGCCGCCAGGCTCACCTATCGTTTCCTCCTCAACGGCCTGGAAACGTGTTTCCCGCTGGAAAACAGCCCGGATTACCCTTTGCAGAACGCGCTGAAAGTGGGGTATCCCTATGGAATCACCATCAAAGACGGCGCGGTGACGGCGGTTAAAGAATTGGATTCGGCGGCAGACGAAGCCTATACGCCGCCCGTCCATGGCGCGCCCGGCGTGCGCACGGTCAAAAACTTCCTGCTCACCGCCCTGGAACCGGTGGGGACGACGCTGTACGTGTTCGGCGGCGGCTGGAACTGGCAGGACGAGGGCACGGCTCCGCAGGCGCGGACGCTCGGCGTATCGCCGGAGTGGGTGCGCTTTTTCCGGAACCAGGACGGGATGTATACCTACAAAGACCGGGACGGGGAAGAAAAAAACCGCGACCCCAAAACCAGCTATTATCCCTTCGGCGACTTTAACCAGTATTATTACGCGGGCCTGGACTGCTCGGGCTATGTGGGCTGGGCGGTGTACAGCGCGCTGGAAACGGAGAACGGCAGGCCCGGCTATGTGGGCGGGGCCAATGGCATGGCGAAACGCTTCGCGGCCATGGGCCTGGGAACGTGCATGAAGGATGAACCCCTGGCCTCGGCGCTGCGGCCCGGCGACATTGTGAGCATGGACGGCCATGTGTGGATCTCGCTGGGCGCGTGCGCGGACGGCAGCGGCGTGATTCTCCATTCCACGCCCTCCATGAGCCGTCTGGGCCAGCCCGGCGGCGGCGTGCAAATCGGCGCGGTGGGGAAGGAGGAAAGCTGCGAAGCGTACCGGCTGGCGGACCGCTATATGACCAAATACTTCCCCGCCTGGCATGAGCGCTACGCCACCGCGCTCAAAAGCCCCGACCTCTATTTTGCTCTGAAGCTGCCGGAAAGCGGGCGCTTCTCCTGGAACCGTGAAACGCTTGCCGACCCGGAGGGCATCGGGAACATGGCCCCCGTCCAGGTGCTGGCGCTGCTGTTCGGCGAAGCAGAATGAAAGGATGAGATAAACATGCGAAAGCTGTGGAACGAAGGCTGGCAGTTTGTGAAGCTGCCCCTGGGGAGCGCCTACGCCGATATGCGGGCGGCGGAAAAGCAGCACGTCCTGCTGCCCCACGACTGGCTCATCGCCCAGACCGAGGATTTATACGAATCCGGCGACGGGTGGTATATCAAGACCTTTTCCGCTTCGGAAGCCGCTGCGGACTGCGTGCTGCTGGACTTTGACGGGGTCTACATGGACGCGGACGTGCTGCTGAACGGGGAAATGATCTGCACCCACCGCTACGGCTACACGCCCTTCTTTGTGGATTTGACCGGAAAGCTGGCAGCGGGCGAAAACGAAATCGCCGTGCATATCCGCCACCAAAGCCCCAATTCCCGCTGGTATTCCGGCGCGGGCATCTTCCGGGACGTGAACCTGCTGCTGCTCCCCGCCTGGCATATGGCGCCCGACGGGTTCCAGGTGAACACTGAATCCAGGGACGGAAGCTGGATGCTGACCGTGGACGCGGAAATCGCCGGGCCGGGAGAGGAAATGCCTGTCTGTGTTCTATTGGATAACAAGGGAAAAGCGGTTGCGGAAGGACGCATGGAGGATGCTTCCATTTCCTGGACGTTTTCGGAGATCACCCCCTGGAGCGTCGAAAACCCGTATTTGTATACCTTAAAGCTGACTCTGGGCGAACAGACGGAAGAAATCGCCGTGGGCTTCCGGCAGACGGAGTTCACCCCGGACCGGGGCTTTTTCCTGAACGGCGAACCCGTGAAGCTGAAAGGCGTCTGCCTGCACCACGACCTGGGCCTGCTGGGCGCGGCGTTCCATGAGAAGGCGGCGGAGCGGCAATTGCGGGTCATGCGGGACATGGGTGTGAACGCCATCCGCACCAGCCACAATCCCCCCGCCCGGCAGCTTTTGGACCTGTGCGACCGGATGGGCTTCCTGGTGATGGACGAGCTTTTTGACATGTGGGAACTGTCCAAAACGGCATTTGACAACGCCCGCTTCTTCCCGGAGACCTACCCGCTGGACGTGGCGTCCTGGGTGCGGCGGGATCGGTGCCATCCCTGCGTGATCCTGTGGAGCATCGGCAATGAAATCTATGATATGCAGGCTTCCGACCGGGGCCAGTACTGGACGAAGATGCTCATGGACGAAGTGCGCAGGCACGACACCCGTCACGCCGCCGTCACCTTCGCCAGCAACTACATGCCCTGGGAAGGGGCGCAGAAGTGCGCGGACATCATCAAGCTGCCGGGCTACAACTACGCCGAAAGGTATTACGCCGCCCACCACGCGCAGCATCCCGACTGGGTGATCTTCGGCAGCGAAACAGGCTCCCTCCTGGCCAGCCGGGGTATTTACCATTTCCCGATGCAGGAAACCATCCTCTCCGAGGAGGATTTGCAGTGCTCCGCGCTGCTTAACACCAACACCAGCTGGGGCGCCCACGACCTGCGCGCGCTGCTGGTGGACGACCTGAACACGCCCTATTCCCTGGGCCAGTTTATCTGGTCGGGCATCGACTACATCGGCGAGCCCACGCCTTACCACACCCGCAATTGCTACTTCGGCCAGACCGACACCGCCTGCTTCCCCAAGGACGCCTATTATTTCTACCGGGCCTTGTGGACGGACAAGCCCACGGTTCACATCGGCATTTCCTGGGACTGGAACGAAGGCCAGCTGATCGACGTGCCGGTGATGACCAACGGGGCGGAGGCCGAACTGTTCCTGAACGGGAAATCCCTGGGCCGGAAAAAGGTGAACCTCCGCGACGCGGAAGGGAGTCTGCCCATCTGGACAGTTCCCTATGAAAGCGGAGAACTCAAAGCCGTGGCCTATGACGCAAACGGCGCTGTGCTGTGCGAAGCCGTGCGCCATTCCTTCGGGGAAGCAAAGAAGATCGTCCTCTCCGCTGAGAAAACGGCATTGAAAGCCTGTTCCGGGGATATTGCGTTTATTGCGGTGCAGGCATTGGACGAAAACGGCTGGCCTGTGGAAAACGCCGTGAATCGCATTCACGCGGAAGTCAGCGGCGCGGGCGTGCTGCTGGGCATGGACAACGGCGACAGCACGGACGCGGACGGCTACCAGGTCACATCCCGCCGCCTGTTCTCCGGCAAGCTGCTGCTGATGGTCGGGGCCAACGAGGCAGGCAGCATCCGCGTCAAGGTCACTGGACAGGGCCTGGAAACGGCAGAACTCACCCTGCATGTGGAAGAAAACAAAGCGGCGAAAGAACCGCGCCGCTTCCCCGACCTGTGCAAAACTACGGAAACGGAGGAAACAACCTTCATCCGCCGCATTGATTTGAAGGCCCTGGGGGATACCCACCTTACCCCCGATCATCCTTCCGTTTCCTTCGCCGTTTCCGTATCTCCCGAAAACGCGCAATCGCAGGACATCCGCTTCCGGGCCACCAATGCCCAGGGGGTGGATATGCCCTGTATGAAAGTCACGCAGGAAGGAAATCGCGTCACCGTCACCGCCCTGGGCGACGGCAGCGTGTACCTCCGCGCCGCGGCGAACAACGGCTATCCCCACACCCGCATCCTGTCCGTGATCGAGGTCTCCGCCGAGGGCTTCGGCCCGGTGGGCCTGAATCCCTATGAATTTGTTTATGCCTCCCTCTGCGACCTGCGGGAGGGCGACGTGGGCGTGGGCAACGACCGGGGCATCGCCTTCGCCCGGGAGAGCGAAAGCGCCGTGGGCTTCACCAACGTGGACTTCGGCCCGGCGGGGTCGGATGAAATCACCATCCCCATCTTCGCCTTGAACGGCAACTTGTACCACCTCAAGCTCTGGGACGGCATGCCGGGCCGAGGCGGGCGTTTCCTCTGCGAGCTGCCTTACCAGAAGCCCAGCATCTGGAACGTGTACCAGCCCGAAACCTGGCGTCTGCCCGAAGCGCTGCGCGGGGTGCATACGCTGGCTTTCTCCCTGGATGAAAAGGTACACATGCAGGGCTTCTCCTTCACCCGCCAGAGCCGCGCCCTGCGCTACAACCGCGCCGTGGACTGCGACGAGCTGTACGGCGACAGCTTCAAAAAGGACAGCGACGCTGTCCGGAATATCGGCAACAACGTAACGCTGTCCTTCCATCATATGGAATTTGCGGAAGCCGGAAAAGTGAACCTGACCCTGGACGGCGCGACGGAGCTGGACACCAACACCGTGTCCCTCCGCGTCACCAACGGGCAGGGCGAGGCAAAGGTGTCCACCTGCGGCTTCAAGCGCGGCAGGGGAGAGCAGACCTTCCCCGTGGACGTGCCGGAAGGCGAGTGCACAGTGTCCTTCGTGTTCCTCCCCGGCAGCAGCTTTGACTTCTACGGGTTCCGGTTCACGCCCGCGCCATAAAGACACTCACCAGCACGCCGCCCGGAATCCCTTCCACCGTGGCGCGGAGCGGGGCGGTTTCCCAGGCGGCCAGCAGCGGGCTGTCCGTCACGATCATGGGATGGAAGCCCTCGCCCCAGTTCCCTTCATTTTCAATGAAAACCCGGCAGGCGCTGCCCGCTTTGTCCGTCCCCTCCAGCATGTAGCGGGCGGACAGGGCGGGAACGCCGCCTTTTGCGATCTTCTGCGTGTCCACGCCTGGGCCGATGATCTTCCCGGTGAAGTACGGCCCGGACGCCGTGCCGCCAAAGGGAATCATCACGATGTCCCGGGTCTGCCCCTTCACGCTCAGGGCCGGGTCGCACGCCACCTGGATTTGCAGAATCAATTCTTCGTTCTCCATGTTTTTCTCCTCCTTTGAATGATATCTCGCAAATAAAACAAGCTAATCAGAATCATTTAAGTTGTCATTCTGAGCCGTCCCCTATACGGATGGGGACGGCGTTCGCTTGCGCCCGCCGTAGGCGGGTAGAACCTCCCTCGTTTACCAATAACAAGTAGGGAGTTCCTTCGCGGCCGAACGCGCTCAGGATGACAGAACTGTTCCCTCGTATTCGCTATCTTATTGCTCCACCAATTTAATCGTGAATTTGGATGCGGGATGAGAAATCGATCCAGACAAGGAACGAAACCGCAGGAATACTGGATGTATTTCAAGGTTGAGTGACACAGTATGGGACGATTTATCGCCCGCAGATAATTCAAGATTAAATCATTTTACCTAATCCCTATTCCCTAATCCCTAATCCCTCATTTTCAGAATGAGTCTCTCAACATGCTGCCTTGCAAAATTGGCCTGCGCCTGGGCCTGCGCCTGGGTTTCTGCGGCGTCGCCCATGAGCAGCTGGAACTGGCTGACTTTCAGGCCCAGGGCTTCCTGCATGTCCTGGTCGCTGCCGCCGGGAGCGACCAGGTAATAGCACAGCAGGGAATCCTTCTGTCCGATGCGGTGGGCCCGGTCCTCCGCCTGGGAATGGACGGCGGGGCTCCAGTCCAGTTCCCCGAACACCACGCAGGTGGCCCGCTGCAAATTCAGGCCGCTGGCCGCCCGCAGGGAAATCACGCACAGGTCGGTCTTGCCCAGCATGAATCTGTCCACCGCGTCCTCCTTCTGGGCGCTGGACTCCCGGCCCGTGATGAACGCGGGCCGTTCTTGTTTCAGTTCTTTCTTGTAAATGTCCATCACCGCGTGGTGGTGGGCGAACAAAAGCACCTTTTCCCCGGCGTTTACCAGAGCCTTCACGAACTGGCACACATAGGGCGCTTTCGCCAGTCCGGTAGCCTGCCGGGCCTCCTGGGAAATCTGATCCTCCAGCAGCGCCCGGGCGGAAGCGGACAATGCCTGATCCCGTTTCCAGCGGTACAGCTTTTCCCACACCGGGGCCATGAGGTGGACGTACAGCGCGTCGTCGGCGTCGATCTCCTGCACCAGCCGCCGCTTTTCCGGCAGTTCGGGCAGTACCTCCTGTTTGGTGCGGCGCAGCATCAGGCCCTCCCGCCGCAGATGGTCGCCCAATAACTCCGGCTTGGATACGATGCGGTTGCCGTAGCCGGAGCACCATTCCCGGGTGAAGGTCTCCCAGTCGCCCAGGAAATGGAAATCTAAGATGTTGATCACGTTCCAGATTTCGCTGCCGTAATTGTAAATGGGCGTGCCGGACAGGCCCATCACCCGCTGGCAGCTTTCCGACAGCAGGCTGGCCGCGCTGTACTTTTCCGTTCCGGTGCGGCGAAGCTCCTGCACCTCGTCAAAGATCACGGTATGGAAATTCATCTGCGGCAAGACCTGTTTCCAGCCCCGCAGCAATAGATAATGCAAAATATACACATCCGCTTCCGGCAGGGGATAGGGGGTCAGGCCCTTGATGATGTGCACCCGCGGTTCCCGCCCGTTTACCCGCAGGAAGCGCTTGGTTTCCGCCATCCAGTTCCGGGCCAGGTGGGGCGGCGGCACGATGAGCAGGGGAAAGATGCCCTCCATCGCCGCGCAGGCCAGGGCCTGCACCGTTTTGCCCAGGCCCATTTCATCCGCCAGCAAGGCCCGGGGCGTCAGCAGCAGCCAGTTCAGGCCCTGCTGCTGAAAGGGACGAAGCTGGCCGCTGAACACAGCCGGGGAGGGCTGGGGGGCCATGGTCAGGATTCTGGCTTTTTCCCGTTCCCGGTAATAATTCCGGGCTTGGTTCAGCGCCTGCCGCCAGCGCTCTTTGTCGCGCTCCGCCACCTGCAAGGGGTAGCGCATCATCAGCCAGTTCACGTCCCCGATGATGCGCCGGTGAGCCGTGAACCGCGCTTCGCCCCGCTTGGCGTCGCTGCCGGGGAACAGGCGCTTCGCCAGCTCTGTTACGCCCGGGTCGCCCTTGATCACCCAGCATTTCCGCCGGGCGTTGTAGGACAGGGTGCCGTAATAGTAGGAAGCGGGTTCCCCGTCCCGCAGGAAGGGCGGCACATCCTCGTTGGAAATGTCCCGCAGGATGCGGTCTTCCAGGGTATTCTGTGTTTTCGCATTTTCGTCATGAGTTGGCACAGAAATGCGACCAGGAAACGCAGGATGTTCAGCAGCCATTGAAACGTCAGGCTCCCCGATTGTCATCCTGAGCGCAGTGGAGCGAGAGCGAAACGGAGTCGAAGGATCTCCTTCTTCGGTTTCCGATTGTGTTTGAGGTCCCTCGACTTCGCTTCGCTCTCGCTCCGCTTCGCTCGGGATGACAGAAGAGGGTGGGTTGGAAATCAAACTGCGATATGGTTCCACAGCAATAGGAGAAACAGTATCCTCGTCCCCTACCCCAATCGCAATCCCCCACAGCTTTTGCAGGCTGACCGGATACACGGGAATCCCTGCCACGAACCCCGGCAGGCCCGGCGCGGTCTTTTCCGACAGCAGGATGATCGCGCGCAGCTTGCCCGAATCCGCGTAGCGCCTGAGCTGACTGCTTACCGCGTTCACATCCGGCCTGCCGCGCTTGATCTCGATGCCCACGTCCCCGCACAGAAAGTCGATGCGGCAGCGTGGGGCCAGCGGCGCTTCATGCCGAAAATCAATGTCCGCCCGCTGCAAGGCGTCCGCCGCCAGCCCGTGAAGGTCGTATTCATCCTGGGTCTGCGGCGCGCGGATCGCCGCCAGCGCCGTCAATACCTGCTGTGCCGTCATGCCTGTCCTCCCATGTTTCTTTCAGATATTATTATACATGTTATCCGCAAACTGACAAGCAAAAAATGAACCCGCCCCGGTTCGTCTGAACACAGGGCAGGTCAGCACTGAGAGTTTACAGCTTTTTCTCATAGTCTTGGGACTGGTGAAAAATGTTGGTGATATAAACGATGTCATCCTCAAGCCGAAACAGCAGGAAGAAATCATGACTGGTGAAATTGATGCGTTTCAGGTTTCGCATGCCGCAAAGCGTATCCGGCTCCGGCGCTTGCAGACTGCCAGCCGACAGGGCGAGGCGGTTTCGGGTTTTGATGTAATCCGCCATGACGCTTTGGGCCGCCTGGCCGTTTTTGAGTTCATATTTCAGATACCGCAGGATTTCCCGCAAGTCTTCCTTCGCTTCCAGGGAAACGCGCACCTTGTATTTTTTCATTCGGCGAATCGCTCCCGTCCGTGCTTACAGGCCAAATTCCGATAGGAGCTCCGCTTCCATCTCTTCGGAATCCTGGTACTGCCCTTCGGAAATCTGTTTCAAGGCTGTATCAATCTTTTCGGTGATCTGGGCTTCCGTCAGCGGTTCAAAACGAAGTTCGGCGGAATGATTGTCCAGAAACGCGTTGGTCATGGATTCAAAAACGTGCAGTTCTTCGGAAGTTAAACTGGGGAGCAGCCCCTTCAGCTTTTCCATCAAATCATTGTAATGCTTCATTTCCCGCGCGGCCATTTCCATTTTGCTCACCTCCGTTGCCGCTATCAGTATAGCACATCTTGGGGAATCCCGCAAGAAAGCGAAGTTTTTTTCTTGACATTCTCCCCGTTCATCCGTTATAATGCGGTCATGGCAATGATGGGAAACAGTAACCCGGCCTGTCCGTGCGAAAGAGAGTTTCCGGTGGGTGCAAGGAAACGGCGGCGGCCAAGGGGCGAATTACCTCCCGGAGCCCGGCCCTGAATGAGCGCAGCTCTGCGTAGGGGCACGCCGGCGCGCCGGTTACAGCGCACACGAGGGCAAAAGCAGCTGCTTGTTTTTGCCGAACGGAAGTGGTACAGCGATCATCCGCCTTCCCCCTGTTATCGGGGTGAGGGCGGTTTTTTATTCAGGTAGGAAGTAGGAGGTTTAGAAAGCCGGATGATTGTTCGCAAGCAAGAGCTTGTGCGAATAAAAAGCAAAGCATGATAAAAACTCCTACTTCCTACCTTCCACCTAAAAAGGAGGCACTTTATGGACATTTCAACCTTGCGTTTCGCCCGCCGTTTCGACGGCATATCGGGCAGCGCCATCCGCGAAATCTTTAAGCTGCTGGCCGTGCCGGGCATGATTTCCTTCGCGGGCGGCAACCCCGCGGCCAGCGCCCTGCCGGACGAAACCTGCGCCGAACTGGCGAAGGAACTGCTGCTGGAAAAGGGCAAGACCCTGCTGCAATACGGGGCCACCGAGGGCTACGCGCCGCTGCGGGAAAGCCTGGCGCCGTACCTGAAAGACCGGTTCTCCTTCGACTGCGCGGCGGATGAGATCCTCCCCGTCACCGGCTCCACCCAGGCCATGGATTTGCTGTGCAAGGCCCTGATCGACCCCGGCGACAAGGTGGTGGTGGAGAACCCCACGTTCCTGGGCAACATGCAGGCCATCCGCCTGTACCAGGCGGAACTGGTGCCTGTGGACAGCGACGAGGACGGCATCAAAGTGGACGAGCTGGAGGAAGCGTTCAAGAAGGAACACCCCAAAATGCTCTACATCATCCCCACCTTCCAGAATCCCACGGGCCGCACCCTCAGCCTGGAGCGTCGGAAGAAGATCGCTGAATTGGCGTCTCAGTACGGCGTGATCGTGGCGGAGGACGACCCCTACCGCGACCTGCGCTACGCCGGTCAGGAGCTTCCCTCCATCAAGTCCTTCGACACCGAAGGCTGGGTGGCCTTCATGGGCAGCTTCTCCAAGGTCATTTCTCCCGGCTTGCGCGTGGGCTTCCTGGCGGCGAACAAGGCGCTGCTGCGCAAGTGCACCATCGGCAAGCAGTCGAGCGACGTACACACCGCCAACCTGAACCAGGCCATCGTGGATGCTTACCTGCGCCGCGGCCTGCTGGCTCCCCACGTGAAGGAGATCTGCCAGAGCTACGCTGTGCAGATGAACACCATGCTGGGGCTGCTGGCCAAGTGCGGGGGAGTCGCCCGATATACCACGCCCCAGGGCGGCCTGTTCATCTTCGCTGAGCTGAATGAGGGCATGGACGCCACCAAGCTGCTGACGAAATGCGTGGACAAGGGCGTGGCCTACGTCCCCGGCACTCACTTCTATCCCGGCGGCGGACACCTCAACACCTTCCGCCTCAACTTTTCCATGTGCTCCGTGGAGCAGATTGAGAAGGGGATGGAGAAACTCAATGACGTGTTTACAGCAAACAAGTAATTGCTTTCGCTGCTGTTCATAAACCAACCAACACTGTCATCCTGAGCGTAGTGGAGCGAGAGCGGAACGGAGTCGAAGGATCTTATACTGAATGATTCACCAAAAAAGTTTTACCCCGAACGATTAGATCCTTCGACTTCGCTTCGCCTATGGCTCCGCTTCGCTCAGGATGACAATGACAGTTGCTTTAGAAACAGATAATGAGTATAAGCCGCAGAAAAAATAATCATGCAAACATTTGATCAATGATATTATTATGGAGGAAATCAACATGCAAAACGTACTCGACACCCTCCGCGAACGCGGATTCCTGGCCCAGATCACCTTTGAGGACGAACTCTACAAGCAGCTGGAAAAAGAACCCACCGTCTTTTACGTGGGCTTTGACCCCACCGCCACCTCCCTGCACTTCGGCCACTTCATCCCCATCATCGCC
Organism: uncultured Eubacteriales bacterium; assembly: GCA_902795275.1. Classification (GTDB taxonomy): domain Bacteria; phylum Bacillota; class Clostridia; order Christensenellales; family Aristaeellaceae; genus RUG563. Next base: position 46,307 of record CADBKQ010000020.1, read on the forward strand.
ATGGCCCACATGCAGCGGGCGGGGCACATCCCGATTGCGCTGGTGGGCGGCGGCACGGCCATGATCGGCGACCCCAGCGGCAAGACCGACATGCGCAAAATGATGACCGTTGAAACCATCGACCATAACGTGTCCTGCATCAAGAAGCAGATGGAGCGCTTCATCGAGTTCGGCGAGGGCAAGGCCCACATCGTCAACAACGCCGACTGGATTCGCTCCCTGGGCTACATGGATTTCCTGCGGGACGTGGGCGCGCTGTTCTCGGTCAATAAGATGCTCACCGCCGAATGCTACAAGCAGCGCCTGGAAAAAGGCCTGACCTTCCTGGAATTCAACTACATGCTCATGCAGAGCTACGACTTCCTGCAGCTCTTCAAGAAATACAACTGCCGCCTGCAAATGGGCGGCGACGACCAGTGGAGCAACATGCTGGCGGGCGCCGACCTGATCCGCCGCAAGGAGCGCGAAGCCGCCTTCGCCTGCACCTTTAAGCTGCTCATGAACCATGAGGGCAAGAAGATGGGCAAGACGGAAAAGGGCGCGCTGTGGCTGGACGCCAATCTCTGCACCCCCTACGACTTCTACCAGTACTGGCGCAATGTGGACGACGCCGACGTGGAAAAGTGCCTGAGCCTGCTGACCTTCCTGCCCATGGACGAAGTGAAGCGCCTTTCTGCCCTGGAAGGCAGCGCCATCAACGAGGCCAAGAAAGTGCTGGCCTTTGAATGCACCAAGCTGGTCCACGGCGAAGAAGAAGCCCAGAAGGCCCAGCTGGCCGCAGCGGCCCTGTTCGCCGGCGGCGCGGCGGCGGAGGTGCCCACCTACGAATGGACGAAGGCCCAGATGGAGCAGGACGCCCGCCTGACCACGCTGCTTAACCTCTGCGGCCTGTGCTCCTCCAACGGCGACGCCCGCAAGCAGATTCAGCAGAACGCCGTGGTGATGAACGACAGCAAGGTGACCGACGTGAACCTGACCCTCTCCGCCGACCAGTTCCCCGCCGACGGCATCCTGCTGCGCAAGGGCAAGAAGAATTACTGCCGCGTGATTTTGAAGTAATATTTTCTGGGGGAAACCGCTCTTTGGAGGCCAAAGAGCGGTTTCCCCCAGACCCCCTTCCGAGAAAGCCGTAAGAAAGGCAGGCAATCAGGAAATGAAAAGCAAAAAAAGAATACGCATTCTAATTGGCGTTTTTCTGATTGTTCTGCTTGCTCTTTTTGCTTTCCGGGTCATCGAGAACAGCCTGAACCGTAATCGTCTGCTGAAAGCGGTTCATTTGGAAAACGCAGCAGGGTTAAGACAAATCGATTATTGCAGTTGGACGGACCCGCTAAAATACAAAGACAGTTATGAAATCATGGCGTTTTCAGTGGATGTGCAAAACTGGAAAGTGCCGGAGGAGTGGACAAAAGAACCAAACCCCATCGACTTGTCTGAATTGGAGACTTCACTTCAAATCGTCTTGGATTATCAGGGAATTCTCGGTCTGAGTCTTGGCGGAATTGAATGTTCCGCCTGGTTTTTTACAGATGGCAGAGACGCCGGAAAGCCGTTTGAACAGCGGGAGTTTTATCTGGGTTATGTGTTCGATAACTATGGCAAGCCCTTGATTTTTATTTATCATGGGCACCACTTGTATGGGATTGAATAACCTGTTTTTTATGGAGCGTATCACATGCCAGGCGACTACAAAACATTAAAACAAGCTGCTTGTGACGAATTTATCGTCAATAAGAGCCGCTTCATCGGCTACGCCTGCCCCTGCGAAACGGAGGAGGAAGCGCTGGCGTTCCTTAAGTCCATCCGGGAAAAGCACCGGGACGCGACGCACAACTGCTACGCCTACGTGATCGGGGAGAACGCGGGCATCATGCGCTACAACGACGACGGCGAGCCGGGCGGCACGGCGGGAATGCCCATGATGGAAGTGCTGAAAGCCCGGGGCGTGGTGAACTGCTGCGTGGTGGTGACCCGGTACTTTGGCGGCATCCTGCTGGGCGCGGGCGGGCTGGTGCGGGCATACACTAAGGGCTGCGCCATCGCCCTGGACGCGGCCCAGGTGGTGCGGATGCAATTATCCCGGCGCTTGCTGCTGGACGTGCCTTATCCCTTGTGGGACAAGGTAAGCTACGCCATGAAATCGCTGCCGCTGCTCATGGAGGACACCTCCTTCGGCGCGTCGGTGGAGGCGACCGTTTTGATCCGGGTCAATGACCTGGAAGAAGTAACAGCCAAGCTCACCGCTCTCACCGACGCAAAAGCAGAATGGCTGCAACTGGACGAGCTGCATTATCCCTGGCCGGAGGAGGAATGAACATGGTGCGAATTGCCAAACCCGAGGACGCGGAACGAATCAACGAACTGCGCAGGCAGGTGAACGAGCTGCACGTGAGCGGCCGACCCAATCATTTCAAAGCCGGATTCGGGGAAGCGTTGCGGAAACACGTTTACATGTATTTGACTGACGGCATCGGCTATGCCGCCGTGGACGAGGAGGAGGGGCAGATCATCGGCATGGTGATGGTGGATTATATCGACCGCCCGGAAAGCCCCTACCGCTACGCCGAGCGCTTCGCCCATATCGCGGAAATCTGCGTGGACGAAAAGCACCGCAGACAAGGGGTGGGGAAGCGGCTGCTAGACTTCGTGAAGGCTGACGCCAAGGCGAAGGGCTTTTCCCGCATCGAGCTGGACGTGTGGGCCTTCAACGATGCCCTGGCCTTTTACGAGGCAGAGGGCTACACCGTTTTCCGCCGGTTCCTGGAACTGCGCCTGGATGAATAGGGACGCATGTTTGTTTTGATACAGCAGACGCGGGCGTACCGCTGCCAGCCGGCAGTGAATACGCCAGCGTTTTCTGATGGGGTTATTTTCCATACGCAAGCAGGTTTCTTATTCAAATTGCAGGCCGCGCAGCCGACGGTTAGGATGATGACAGCGCTTTACCGCCGCTTTTTCTTTTTCATCTGTGTTTTCAGCAGATACAATCCCATCAGCACCCACGCCGCGGCGATGGCGCAGAGCAGCGCCACGGCGGTGCCGGGCAATGGGCCCAGGTTCGCTTTCGCGTCCTGGATGGAACCGGATCGGCCGCTGATCTGGTCGAGGCGGTAGAGGGAATTGACCTGGCCGTACAGATTTTCAATGAACGTGTCGTCCACGGTTTTCTTGCGGCGCACGGCCTTGGCGGTTTCCTCGATCAGCTGTCCCGCCGCGTCGCGCAGGGAAGCGGAGCCGTTGAACACGGGGGTGGTGAAGGTGCTGCCGGTGTTGGCCATGAGCAGCTCCGCCGCGTCCAGCTTCACGCTGTAATGCAGGTCGTTGTCCTCGCCCTTGCGGGAAAGGTAGTCCTGGTAGTCCGTGCACTGCTGGGCTTTCGTGGTGACGGGCACGTAGCCCTCCGTCTGGGCGTAGCCGGACTGCACCGTATCCGTCAGCAGGTATTGGGTGAACAGCCAGGCAGCCAGCACCTCCTGGGGGTCGTCCTTGTTGAACACGCAGACCGACGGCCCCTGGGAGATCATGGCGGGATGCTCTGGGTCGAACTGGGGAATGGGCCGCACAGCCAATTCAAAGTCCCGGATCTGGTCGGCGGCAATGTCCAGGTGCGGCGCCTTCGGCCCCATCCAGGAAGCGCCCGCGGTGGAGTCCACGGCGAAAATGCACTGGCCCGCGTTCAGGAAGTTGCCGGGGTAGCTGGAAATTTTGAAAGTGGAGAACGCGCCGTTCGCTACGTGGTCGCGGACGGTGAACAGGATGTCTTTGGTCGCGTCGTTGAAAATCAGGATTTCCCCGGCGGCGGTGGAATAGGGCGCGCCCTTCTGCCGCAGCATCTGAATCATCATGTTGTCGGTGGACTTGTAGATGAAGGGGATCATGGTCTTCTGTCCGTTCACCAGGAAATTGCCGTCGGCGTCCTTGGCGGTGGCGGCGTCGGAGACCTCCCAGACGAAGTCCCAGGTGGGCTTGTCGGGCAGCTTGAATCCCAGCGCTTCCACCATGGTTTTGTTCACGTACAGGGCTTCGGTGGAGCGCATGAAGGGCAGGGCGTAGTAGGACGCGCCGAGCTTGCATTCGCTGAGGAATTGGGGAACGATTTCTTCCTGCGTCGGCCCGTCGAAGCGAAGTTCGCTCCCGCCCAGGCCGTACTTGGCGTTGGTGAATAAATCGTCCAGCGGCGCGACCACGTGGTTCCCGGTCAGGTAGGTGGCGATGTGGTCGGGGTAGGTGATGCACACGTTGGGCGTGGTGGCGGTGGCAATGTTGGTCACCACGTCGTTGTAGATGCGGCCATAGTCGGTGTACAGCCGCATGTTCACTTGAATATTGGGATACAAGGATTCAAAATCTTTGATCGCCTGCTCGTACACGGCGGTCTGGGATTTGTTGGTGTCGTTCTTGGCCCAGAAGGTGATTTCGTAGTTCCGGGTTTCGTCGAAGGTGTCCGGCACCGAGAAGGCCGCCGTGTCCTGGCTGCCGTGGCAGGCGGTGAGCAGCAGGCAGAGGGTCAGGAGCAGGGAAAGCGCAAGTATTTTTTTCATCCTTTTGTACCTCCCCTCGACACCCCGGCCATGACTTTCTTGCGGAAGATTAAGAATAAAACAATCAGCGGCAGGGAAATGACCACCACGGCGGCCATCATGGCGGGGATGTTCTCGCGGCCGAAGCCGTTCTCGCGAATTTCCTGGATGCCGTTGGACACCAGGTAATACCTGGGATCGTCGGTAATGAGCCGCGGCCAGACGTAGCTGTTCCAGCACTCGATGACTTTCAGGATGGTGATGGTCACTAAGGTCGGCTTGGCAATGGGCATCATCACGGTCAGCAGGTATTTGAAGTCCGTGGTGCCGTCCACCCGGGCGGCGCGGTAGAGTTCGTCGGGTATCTGCTCGAAGTTTTCTTTGAGCAAATAGATGTAGAATACCGAAGTCACCGAGGGCAGGATCAGGCCGGTGAAGGTGTTGCGCAGATGCAGGTTGGTGATGGTCACAAAGTTGGTGATGATCACCAGCTCGTTGGGAATCATCATCAGGGACAGGAACAGGGTGAAAGCCAGGTGCTTCCCCGGAAATTCCAGTCGGGCAAAGGCGAAGGCTGCGGGGATGATGACCACCATCATGAGGCCCGTGGTGACTACCGTAAAGATCAGGGTGTTCAGGAAGTACCGCCCCAAATCCACGGTGGTAAAGGCGTCGATATAATTCTGGAAGGTGGGGGACAGGGTGAAGAACTGCGGGATGTATTCGGAGTTGTACGTGCCGTAGCTCTTCACGCTGGTCAGCAGCATCCAGTAGAAGGGAAACAGCACCATCACCGCCCACACCGTCAGGAAGAAGTAATCCACGGCGTGGAAGACTTTCTTCCGGCTGGCGGCGCGGCGCTCGATCTTGTCAAAGTCCAGTTTCTGGATCATCCGCGACCCCTCCTTAATACTGCACGTTCTTCTTGCTGATGAGCAAGTTGATGCAGGTGATGGTCAGCACGATGGCAAACAGAATCAGCGCCGCGGCGGAGGCGAAGGAGGGATAGCCGCCGCTGTTGCCGTAGAGCATGTCGTACACATAGCCCACGATGGTGTTCATGCCCGCGGCGTTCAGGTCGGTGCCGAAGAGGGCCACCGCGTCGCTGTACGCCTTGAACGCGCCGATAAAGCCAGTGATGACCAGGTAAAAGATCATGGGCGAGATCATGGGCAGGGTGATTTTGTAGAAGATGCGGAAGGAGCGGGTGCCGTCCATGCGGGCGGCGCTGTAGTATTCCGGGTTCACCGAGGCCAGGGCGCTGGTGAGAATCAGAATCTTAAAGGGCATAACCACCCAAATCGTGTAGAAGCACAGCACGAACATCTTCGCCCAGTAAGGCCCGTCGATGAAGTCCACGCTCTGGCCCCCGAACCACTGAATCATGAGGTTGATGAGGCCGTCGGTGTAGGCGGTTTTCTTGAATAAGATCATGAACACCAGGCCCACGGCCAGGGTGTTGGTCACGTAAGGCAGGAAATACACGGTCTGGTACAGGTTCCGCAGGGGCTTGATGGCGTTCAGCCCCAGGGAAATCAGCAGCGCGATGCCGGTGGACAGCGGCACGGTGATGATGACCAGGATGAACGTGTTCTTCACCGCCTGCAAGAAGTAGGGGTCGCGCAGCACATAGGAATAATTGTACAGTCCCACGCCCAGGTAGGTCTGGGAGGCGGAATTGTAACCCTCCTCAAAGGAGTACACCAGCACGTCGATCAGCGGGTACACCATGAAGCAGCCCAGGAACAGGATGGCGGGCAGCAGGTACAGCCAGCCCTTCATGCTTTTTTTATTCATTGCCGCGCCTCCTTACTCTACGACAAAGGGCAGGCGCAGGTCGTCATCCACGTCGAACAGGAACACCTTGTCGGGAAGCAAGCTGAACCGCACGGTCCTGGCACTCCTGTCCACCTTGTTCCGGGCGGGGATGATGGAACGGACGGTGACGTTCCGGCTGGCGGGATGGGTGGAGACCACGCTAGTATCCCGGCCCATGACCTCCACCCGGCTGAGGTTCAGGGTGAAGGGGCCGTTCTCGTCCAGCACAAAGCCCTCGGGGCGGATGGCGGCGGATACGGGCTGGTCTTTCACGCCGGGCACGCTCAGCACCGCTTCCGAACCGATATATAATTTTTCATTCTCCACCTTCCCGTCAAACACGTTGATGGGCGGGGTGCCTAAAAACATGGATACAAACAGGTTCACCGGGTTGTCGTATACTTCCTGGGGCGCACCGATCTGCTGCACCACGCCGTCCTTCATCACCACGATCATGTCCGAAATGCTCATGGCCTCGTCCTGGTCGTGAGTCACAAAGATGGTGGTCACGCCCGTTTCCTGCTGGATGCGGCGAATCTCCTCCCGGGTCTGCAAACGCAGGCGGGCGTCCAAGTTGGAAAGCGGCTCGTCCATGAGCAGCACCCGGGGCGTTTTCACCAGCGCCCGGGCAATCGCCACCCGCTGCTGCTGGCCGCCGGACAATTCGCTGGGCTTGCGTTCCAGCAGCGTGTCGATCTGCACCAGCTTGGCGGCAGTCATGGCCTTTTCCCGCATGGCGGGCTTGGTCATTTTCTCCGGGCCTTTCAGGTTTTGCAGGGGGAACATGATGTTTTCCAGCACTGTCAGATGGGGATACAGCGCGTAGTTCTGGAACACCAGCCCCACGCCCCGGTTTTCCGGCGGCAGGCGCGTCACATCGTCGTCGCCAAAGAAAATCTGCCCGCTGGTAGGCGGTTCCAGGCCGCAGATCAGGTTCAGCGTGGTGCTCTTGCCGCAGCCGGAGGGGCCCAGCAGGCCGATCAGCTTGCCGTCCGGGATTTCAAAATCAAAGTTATTCACCGCGATCACGTCCGCGCCGTTCTTCGTGCGGCTGGGGAACCGCTTCGTCAGATTTTTCAGCACAACCTTCATATGCGTTCTTTCCTTCCTGACAGATTCAGGCTTTTTCCTTTTCTATTTTATTCCTGTAAAGTGTAAAAGTCAATGCCTGGCGGGAGAATTGGCTTTGCGCGGCAAACTATTGGACGGCGCGTACTTGAAGGAAGCGGCAAAATACGCTATAATAGGATTACATCTTTCCATTATCAGTAAAGGAGGCTTTTTCCATGAAATTTGCCATTGCCTGCGATCCGGCGGGCGTGCCGCTGAAGGAGCCGATCAAGGAAACCTTAAAGGAACTGGGCATCGAAACCGTGGATTTCGGCATCAACGAGGGCGACCCGCGGGATTATCCCATCTTTGCCGTTCGCGCCGCCAACGCGGTCATCAGCGGGGAATGCGACCGGGGCATCATCCTCTGCGGCACCGGCGTGGGCATTTCCATCGCCGCCAACAAGGTGAAGGGCATTCGCTGCTGCTGCTGCTCCGACGCGTACAGCGCCAAGATGAGCCGCGCCCACAACGACGCCAACATGCTGGCCCTGGGCGGCCGCGTCATCGCGCCGGAGCTGGCCAAGCTGATCGTGGAAATCTGGGTCAAAACGCCTTTCGAGGGCGGACGGCACCAACGGAGAATTGATATGTTCTCCTTAATCGAGGAAGGAAAACCCGTGGAGTAATGCTGGGGGAAACCGCTCTTTGGGGGCCAAAGAGCGGTTTCCCCCAGACCCCCTTCCGAGAAAGCCATAAAAGGTGATTTCGTAGCAATTACAAAACAACGGATTTGAAGTGAACGAAATATGCCAAAACAAGAAAAAACCAACGTCATGCGCACGCTGGAGCGCTTAAAAATTCCCTATCAGGAGCATTTCTACGGCGGCACCGGGGCCATCAGCGGGGTGGAGGTGGCGGCGGTCTTGGGCGAAGACCCGGCCCGCACCTTCAAAACCTTAGTGACTGTGGGCAAAAGCAAAACCCATTATGTGTTCATGGTGCCCGTGGCGGAGGAACTGGACTTGAAGAAAGCCGCCGCCGCGGTGGGGGAGAAGGCCATCGAGATGATCAAGAGCAAGGAGCTTTTGCCCCTCACCGGCTACATCCACGGCGGCTGCTCGCCCATCGGGATGAAGAAACAGTTCCGCACCGTCATCCACGAAACCGCGCCGGGCTTCGATACCATCCTGTTCAGCGGGGGGAAGATCGGCTGTCAGGTGGAATGCTCCCTGGAGGGATTGAGAAAAGCCGTGCCTGTGGAAACCGCCGATGTGATCGTCCGTTGAGAATCGTCCGACAAGAACCGATAAGGAGTGATTTCATGCCCTACGTCCCCGATGCGTCCCGCTACGCCGCCATGCAGTACCGCCGGTGCGGAAACAGCGGCGTGATGCTGCCGATTCTTTCCCTGGGCCTGTGGCACAACTTCGGGGCCATCACGCCCTTTGAGACCCAGCAGGCCATGCTGCGCACCGCCTTCGACCATGGCATCACCCACTTTGATCTGGCCAATAACTACGGCCCGCCCTACGGCGAAGCCGAGCGGAACTTCGGCCTTCACATGGAGCGGGACTTCCGCCCCTACCGGGACGAATTGTTCATCTCCACCAAAGCGGGCTACGACATGTGGCCGGGGCCTTACGGCGACCACGGCAGCCGGAAGTACCTGATGGCGTCCATCGACCAGTCCCTGAAACGCATGAAGCTGGACTACGTGGACGTGTTCTACCACCACCGCCCCGACCCGGACACGCCCATCGAGGAAACCATGGGCGCGCTGGATCAGATCGTGCGCAGCGGCAAGGCGCTGTACGTGGGCATTTCCAATTACGGGCCTGAGCAGGCGCGGGCGGCCATCCGGGAATTAAAGCGCCTGGGCACGCCCTGCCTCATCCACCAGCCCAGCTATTCCATGCTGAACCGCTGGATCGAGGACGGCCTCACCAACGTGCTCCGGGAAGAGAAGGTGGGCTGCATCTGCTTCGCGCCTCTGGCCAACGGTCTGCTGACCGGCAAGTACCTGGACGGCATTCCCGCCGATTCCCGCATGGCGAAGGACGGGCGCTATCTGAAGCCCGCCGCCCTGACGGATGAAAAGCTGGACAAAGTTCGCGCGCTGAAAGACATTGCCGAGCAGCGCGGGCAAAGGCTGCACCACTTGGCCCTGCAATGGGTGCTGCGCGATTCCGTGGTCACTTCCGCTCTCATCGGCGCCAGCCGCCCGGAGCAGATCATCGACAATCTGAGCATCCTGAACGCCCCGCCGCTGACGGAAGAAGAATTGAAGCAGATTGAAAGTGTTCTAAAGAATTAGTTCTAAGTTCAAAGTTCTAAGTTCCAAGCCAGAATGACAGCCGCAAATTGTAACTGAAAAACTCAGAACGATACAGCTTAGAACTTAGAACTAAGAACTTAGAACTTAAAAACTGCACAAAAAACCAGCGAAAGGAAAGATGCCCCATGAACAAACTGATCGTCAACACGGAAGTCACCAAGGGCCACATCAGCAAGGACCTCCAAGGCCAGTTCTCCGAGCACCTGGGCCGCTGCATCTACGGCGGACTGTACGTGGGCGAGAACAGCGAAATCCCCAATGTGAACGGCATGCGCTCCGACGTGGTGAAGGCGCTCAAGGAAGTGGGCCTGCCCGTGCTGCGCTGGCCCGGCGGGTGCTTTGCCGATGAATATCATTGGCAGGACGGCATCGGCCCCAAGGAAAAGCGCAAGAAAATGGTAAACACCCACTGGGGCGGCGTCACCGAGGACAACAGCTTCGGCACCCACGAATTCTTCGAGCTGTGCAAACAAATCGGCTGCGACACGTACGTCAACGGCAACGTGGGCAGCGGCACGGTGCGGGAAATGAATGAATGGGTGGAGTACATGACCTTTGAGGGCGTGTCTCCCATGGCGAACCTGCGCAAGGAAAACGGCAGCGAGGAAGCCTTCCCCCTCAAATACTTCGCCATGGGCAACGAGCCCTGGGGCTGCGGCGGCAACATGACCGCCGAATATTACGCCAACGAATACCGCAAGTACCAGACCTACGTGCGCCAGTACGGCAAACAAAAGGTGTTCAAGATCGCCGCCGGGGCCAACAGCGCGGACTACCACTGGACGGAAACGCTGATGAAGAACGCGGGCCAGTTCATGGACGGCCTGTCCGTGCACTATTACACCGTGCCCCACGATTGGGCGCACAAGGGCAGCGCCCTGGGCTTCACCGAGGCGGACTACTTCGACACCCTGAAAAAAGCCCTGTTCATTGACGAACTGATCACCCGCAACTGCGCCATCATGGATCGCTATGACAAGGACAAGCGCGTGGCCCTGATCGTGGACGAATGGGGCACCTGGTACGACGTAGAAGAAGGCACCAACCCCGGCTTCCTCTACCAGCAGAACTCCATGCGGGACGCGATGGTGGCGGGTCTGAGCCTGAACATCTTCAACAAGCACTGCGACCGGGTGCGCATGGCGAACATCGCCCAGCTGGTGAACGTGCTCCAGGCCATGATCCTGACGGAAGGCCCGCGGATGCTGCTGACGCCCACCTATTTCGTGTTCAAGCTGTTCAAGGAGCACCAGGAGAACGAACTGCTGGACAGCCACATCCTGACCGGGGACGTGGAACTGGACGGCGTGAAGCTGCCCGCCGTGCAGGAATCCTGCTCCATCGCGCCCGACGGGACTGTGCATATTACTTTGGTGAATCCCGGCCTGAAAGACAGCCAGGTGCTCACCATCGAAACCAACGGCCTGCATCCCACCCATGTGGTGGGCCGGATGCTGACCGGGGCCATGGACGCCCACAACACCTTCGACGATCCCGATCAGGTGGCGGATCAGCCCTTCGTCAGCTTCACCGTCACCAAGCACGGCCTCATCGCCACCCTGCCCCCTTGCAGCGTGGTGCATCTGGCAGTGAAGTGAGGGAGTAGGGATTAGGCAATAGGCATTAGGCAATAGGCAATAGGGATTGTTCGCTTGTCATCCTGAGCATCCCCGCAGCGGAGCAAGGGGATCAGCGAAGGATCTCCAGGCTGGTTGATATGCAGCTTGGATAATCCAGTTGTAATGAGATCCTTCGCTTACCCCTTCGACTCCGCTCAGGGCAGGCTCCTCCGCTTCGCTCCATGGTGCTCAGGATGACATGAGGGGCTCTCCCTAATCCCTAATGCCTAATCCCTAATCCCTATTGCCTATTCATTTGAACATGTCCGAAAACAAAAAGTGCAAGCGCTGTCTCCTCCGCGAGGCGTTCCCAGCGGACTATGAAAAGTATGTGGCCGGGCTGCTGACAAAAATCCCGGAAAGCGCCAAGGCGTCTGATGCGCAGTATCAGCAGCGCATAGGTGTCTGTTCCGCTTGCGATCAATTGCAAAACGGCACCTGTATGGGCTGCGGCTGCCTGGTGGAACTGCGGGCGGCGTACAAAAAAGAAAAATGCCCCTTTCGGAAATGGCAGTGATTCAGAGTACAAAGAGCAGAGTGCAGAGTACAGAGTACAGAGTACAGATCATAAAGTGTGCGCGATAGGGCTTTCTATCGTTGGCAATGTATATCAATCTGAACTCTGTACTCTGCTCTCTGTACTCTTTTCTTCTGCCCTGTTGTATCTTCCCGCTCAATTTGATATAATAGGAATAAGGCCCCGGACAGGAGTGGGGCTTCAGGGAGGAATGAAGCGTTGAAACGCATTGTGTTGACCGGCGGCGGCACGGCGGGGCATGTGACCCCGCATCTGGCGATTTTGCCGCACCTGCTGAAAGAGGGCTACGATGTACACTACATCGGCACCGAGGAAGGCATCGAGCACAAAATGATGACCATGGAGGGCGTGACCTACCATGCCGTCAAAAGCGGTAAGCTGCGCCGGTATTTCGATTGGAAGAACTTCACCGACCCCTTCCGGGTCATCGCGGGCGCGTTTCAGTCCGGACGGCTGATGGGCAGGCTCAAGCCCGACGTGTGCTTTTCCAAGGGCGGGTTTGTGTCGGTGCCGGTGGTCATTGGGGCGTGGCTCCACGGCGTGCCCGTGGTGTGCCACGAAAGCGACCTGACCCCCGGCCTGGCGAACAAGATCACTTCCAAGTTCGCCAAACGCATCGCCACTACCTTCCCCGAATGCGCAAAGGCTCTGGGCCAGAAGGCCACCTGCACCGGCACGCCCATGCGTCCGCAGATTTTTTCCGGCACCCGGGAGGGCGGGCTCAGGCTGACCGGCTTTTCCGGCAAGCGCCCCATCCTGATCATGATGGGCGGCTCCATCGGCGCCCAGCGGGTGAACGAAGCGCTGCGCGCCGCGCTGCCCCGCTTGCTCGAAACCATGGACGTGCTGCACCTGACCGGCAAGGGCAATCTGGACGAAAGCCTGAATACCCTGCCGGGGTATAAGCAGTTTGAGTTCCTGTCCGACGAGCTGCCCGACGCCCTGGCCTGCGCCGATCTGGTGCTGAGCCGCGCCGGGAGCAACGCCATCTGCGAATTCCAGGCCCTGCAAAAGCCCATGCTGCTGGTGCCTTATCCCAAGGGAGCCAGCCGGGGCGACCAGATTCTGAACGCCGAATCCTTCCGCAAGCGCGGCCTTTGCCACGTGCTGGCCCAGGAGAACATGACCGGCGATACGCTGTATGAAGCCATCCTGGAATTGCAAAAGGACAAGGATACTCTGGTTCGGAACCTGAAAGCCGCCCCGCCCGCCGACGGCACCCTGCCGGTGCTGAAAATGATTCATGAAGTAGAAAAGAAATAAGCCCATTGCAAAAGATTGTGGGGGGAAACCGCTCTTTGGAGGTCAAAGAGCGGTTTCCCCCCACGCCCCCTTTCCGAGAAAGCCATAAAGGGTGATTGAAAAGAGCCTTTTCTTGTTTCGTGGATTGCAGAAATGCTCCCCTTACAGAGTTTTACTTTGAACCCACAAATAGATAAAAACAACGCCCCGCCGGGAAAACCGACGGGGCGTGATCTTTTGTTTTTTATTCTTCATCCACCCGGCGTGAAGCGCGGCGGCGGCGGCGCAAACTGTCCGAACCATCCTCGCCGGCAGCCGGTTCCTCAGCCTTGGGAGCAGCAGGCGTGTTGGTGCGGGTCACGCGGTAACCGCCCTGGTCGTCCACGGAAGGCATTTCTTCCTGTGCGGGCGCTTTCGTGGCGTCGCCCTCGGCGGCGGAGCGCAGCAGCTTTTCGTGGGGCAGAATGGCGGCCTTTTCCGGGTTCATTTTGTTGTAATCCGGCTTGAGTTCTTCCTCGGCGGTGTCTTCGTCGGGAATGTTCTCCGTGTCGCCGGCATCGTCGAAATCTTCGTCGTCCATCGGCTCGGTATAATCGCGGCGTTCGGCTAGATCAAGATGGTCATACGCGGCCTTGGATTTGCGGTAGCGGTTCAGCCGCGCCAGGGAACTGATGGCAAAGAGCACCAGCGCAGCCCCAAACAGGCCCATCAGGCCCAGAATCACATAACGCAGCACATCCCGGCCCTGGGTCAGAAGCGGATCGACCGGCGCGCTGGTCACATAATCGGGCGGCGCCACCGTGACCACCGGTACCGTGGTCGGCGCGGGCGTGTTCTGGGCATAAGCGATGTGGATGGTATTGGAGTCAAACTTGACTTCGTTGTTCAGCGTATCCTTCAGCGTGGCGGTAAAACGGAACTGGCCTGCCTGAGGGATGCGGGCGTCGCGGTCCAGGGTAATGCTGGCGCCGGGTTCCAGGGATGCGATGGTATAGATTGGCGTCTTGCCGTGGGTAATGTCGATCTTTTCCGCTTTGATGTTGCTGTTGTTCGTCACGATCAGATGGAACCGCACGTCGGCCGGCTCGTGGGAAATCGTGTCCTGATCCGCCGTCAGGTTCAGCGTCAGCAGCAGCTGCTTTTCCGGGTCAAACACGCCGATGTGCAGCTCGTTGGACGTGAGCTTCTTGGTTTCGCCGGTGTTGTCCGGCAGGGTGGCGGTGGCCTTAAAGGTCACGCTCTCGGTGAGGATAAACTGTTTTTCCTCGGTCACGGTTTCCCCGGCGGGAATGGAAATCCCGGTGGCCAGCGTTCCGGCTTTGGCGTCGGCGACGGTTACGTTCGAGTAGGAAATATTGCCTTCGTTGATAAAGGTCATCACCAGCGTGGCTTTGTCGCCGACATTCACCGCTTCGGCAGGCGTGGACAGCACGAATTTCAGCCCGGGCTTGGCCACCGGAATCACCGCGTCCTCGATCTGCACGGTCTGCGTTTTGCTGTCGCCGGCGGATTTGTAGGTGATGGTGGCGTTGCTCTTTAAATCGGCGCTGCCGATGTGGGAGGTGAAGGTCACGGTGGTTTTATCGCCGGGGGCGAGGGATTTGACGGTCTGGGTTTTCTTGGAAATATTTTCCTTCACGCGGATGTCGTTTAACTGCACGTTGCCGCTGTTGGTCAGTTCATAGATCACGGAAGCCTGCTCGCCCTGGCGAACCACTTCCGGGCTGATCACCCGGTTCACGGACAGGGTTGCGTGCTCACCGAGATATTGCAGCTTGACGGTGGCCTGGCGGCTGACCTCGGCCAGAGCGCCGGTATCATCCTCCAGGTGGTAGCGCAGCTCGAAGGAAAGGCTGCCCGCGTTCAGCTGCTGCTGCGTCACGTTCCATGTGCCACTCCAGGAAGTGGATTCCCCGCTCTTGAGCTGGTAGGAGCCGCCGTCGCCAAAGGAGGCGACCACACCGCCGTCCGGATCATAAAGGGTGACGGGCAGCTTCATATCTTCATTGCCGGTGTTCGCCACATCCAGGGACACCGCCACTTCCCCGGGAGCGCTGAGCTGGTCGGGGGAAACCAGGATGGTAAAGGTCAGCGGATCCAGATCCGCCGCCAGGGCACAGGTACTCACTGAAAAGATGAGAATCAGCAGCAGGAGAATAAATGCTGCGGGGCGGAAAATGCTGCGGGCAAAGCTCATTGCCCTATCCCTCCTTCCGAAAAGCGCGCCGGGGCGCCTGGAGCAATCAATTATTATATAGGTTATTTTAGTGCAAGAAAGCCAACCTGTCAAGCAAAGAGGATTGATTTTCATTCAAAAGAAAAGGTTTTTTACATATTTTTTTATCCTTTTTTCCGTTTCTTAACTTTTTTGCCCGATCAGACCGCTGCCGCCCGCTTTTTTCGACCTCATGGAATGGCAAAATTCAGCGCGTCGCTCATCTCCGGAACCTGCACGTAGGATTGGGGAACTTCCCCCACAATGATGGATTCCGCGATCAGCACCTGGCTGCCCAGCGAAACCTGCCGTGCCCCGCTGGGAATGACCAGCCGGACGGTGGTGCGAAGCGAAAGATAGATTTTGTGCCGGGTCTGGTTGATGCCCGCGGACTCGAATTCCGTGGAAAACGCCGCGGAAACGGCGCTGACCGGCACGATATGCACCCGGATCCTCGGCCCCAGCGCCGACAGGAAGGGCACGCCCAGGGCGGCGCCCAGCGGAATGGCGATGCTCTGCGCTTCGGCGCTTTCCAGCTTGGACTGGGCTTCCAGCGCGGTCACGGTGGCCAGCTCGTTCATGCGCACCGCGTTCGCCTGGAGCATGGTCACGCGGCCTTCCCGGTCTGTCTGCACCGTCATCATATCTTCATAAGTTACGGCTTCTTCCATCACGTCGCGCACCGCTTCGTGAATGTATTCCACCGCCATCGCTTCAGCCCGCGCGTAGGCCATGTCCAGAATTACCGATTCCAGGTTTCTTTCAAGCAGCAGCAGGATCAGCGCCGTCAGCAGCGCGGCCAGCACGGCCCGGCGGACCCAGCGCTTCAATATCCCGGACTTCCCGTTTGATGTTCCGCACTTCAACCGCATTTTTCCCCCTCCCCCGGAATACAGCGTATGCCGGAAAGGGAAGACTTTTGCCGCGAGAAATGTTAAAATAATTCATTTTAATGTTACAATTTCTTAATAACTTTTTCACAATTATGTAAAATGTGAAAAAAAACAGGATAAATACTTGTAAATATTTTTTCAGAATAGTTGATTTTTCCTTTACGATATGGTATATTCTTTATGAAGAAGAACAGCGAATGATTCCTTCCGATCCAAGCAGCCTGCATAGCTCATCCGGGTGGCTCAAGCCCGGGAACAGCCCCAGGTTTTGTCCCTCTTCACGGAGAAAGGGAGGAAGATGCTTCTTCACCATCATTACAGCGGCTGCCGCGGAAAAGGGCGCACTGTAAAAATCAAGGAGGAAGAGGAAATGTTTAAGACCGTAAGATTTGCAAAAGTTGCGTTCTTTGCGGCATGTCTGGCTCTTGCGCTGTGCCTGACGGCGGCGGGCCTGGCTTCTGAAACGCACATTGATGCCTGCACCTGGGTTTATTTAAGAGATGAGCCCGCCACGTGCGTAAAAGGCGCGGTCAGGATCTACCAGTGCTCGGTGTGCGGCCGTACGATGGAAGAAGCCATGGGCGAACCCGATTTGAACAACCATGCCTGGGGCGAATGGATCGTGGATAACCAGGCCACCTGCACCACAGCTGGTGAGCGGCATCGTCAGTGCGTTCGCAGCGTCCACCATAAACAGAAGGAAGTCATCCCCGCCCTGGGCCACGACCTGAAAGAGCGCATCAAGGTGCCTGCCACCTGCACCAGCACCGGCCTGAAAGAACAATACTGCGCCCGCTGCGGCTTGGTGATTGACACCCAGGTGATTCCCCAGGGCGACCATGTGTGGGGTCCCTGGACCGTTATAAAAGAGCCCACCTGCACCGAAGCCGGCGAGCAGACCCATACCTGCACCGTTTGCGGCACGAAGCAGAACGCTGTGTATGGCAATGCGCTGGGCCATCTCTGGGGACAGTGGCAGGTCATCAAAGCCGCTACCTGCGAAACCTCCGGCAGCCGCACCCGCGTGTGCCAGCGCAATGCGGCCCATGTGGAGAACGAGGTCATTCCCGCTCCCGGTCATAAGTGGACCGACTGGAAGGTCATCAAGCAGCCCACTTTCTGGGAGCAAGGGCAAAGAGAGCGCCATTGCACCGTTTGCGGTTTGTCGCAGACCGAAAACCTTGATACCGAACGCTGGAACGCTACCGTGTGTTCGTTCGGCCCGGAACTGCGCAGCAGCAACCTTTATCCGAACAGCACCGACAAATGGTACATGTTCACGCCCTTCGATGCTTCTATGAACGGCGTCCAAACCTATGATCTGATCGCCAGCGAAAAGATCATCGTGGGCCAGGTTACGCTGACCATCCGCGACGGGTTCCTCACTGTGGATTACACGCTGAAGTATCCCAACCAGATCCAGATTACCCTCGAATTCTTCACGGTGCTTGGACGCATCGGCGAACTGAACTCCTACGAGCCCGAAGGACTGATGCAGTTGAAGATCAACCGGAACCAGCCCATCAACCTGAATGAGCAGTTCCCCGGTGATACCCACCTCGTGCTGTACTTCTGCAGCCGCTGCAGCGTGGTCAATCGTCCCTATCAATACGCTATGCTGAACATCAAAGATTCGATTCATCAGAGCCAGCTGAGCCAGATGATGATGCTGATGGACTGATTCCTCAACCGATCCTTTCGGGACTGCCTCGCAATGAGGCAGTCCTTTTTGCGTACAAAAAACCGATTATCCTGACAATTGTATACGGGCATAGGGAGCAGGCGGAAGCACGGCTGCGCAATGGTACCACGCCGGTCC
Organism: uncultured Eubacteriales bacterium; assembly: GCA_902795275.1. Lineage (GTDB taxonomy): Bacteria > Bacillota > Clostridia > Christensenellales > Aristaeellaceae > RUG563. Next base: position 64,359 of record CADBKQ010000020.1, read on the forward strand.
AGGCACCTGGGAGCCGGCGGTGGCCAGGGTGAATTGCCTTTTTACTTATTACTCCGGCAGCTATATATTACCGTGATCTGCTTGTCTAAAGCGCCAGCTGCTGTGTTGTCGTCAGTCGCCGATGCTACGGCATCGCCTCCCTCCCCGCCTTGCATCTGACGCTTTATCCTGTGAATCTCATCGGCAATATACAACTGCCGAAGTAATACTCATCGGCATGGAGACTGCGAACTGAACCTTGCCGTCATGGCAGGAAACGCCGATGCTTCCGCTGTGTTTTTCGACGATGGCCTTTGCAATGGACAGGCCCAGGCCGTAATGCTGGCCTTCGCTGGTGCGCGCTTCATCCATCCGATAGAAGCGGTCAAAGAGGCGCTCCTGCTTTTCCGGCGGGATTGCCGCGCCGTCATTGACCACGGTCAGAACGGCATGATGGCCCTGGCGCTTCAGCGAGATTTCGATCTCATTCCCCGTTGAATGCCGGATGGCGTTGTCCAACAGAATAGAAGCCAGCTGCGTGAGCTGTGTCCGGCTGCCCGTGAGGAAGATGCCCTCCTCCATGTCTGTCTGGAAAACCTTGCCCTGGTCAAAGGCAAGCATTTCCAGCGCCAGCGCTTCCCCTGTGACGACGCGGGAAAAATCCACCTGCTCCAGGGGCGTTTCCGTGTTTTCCGCCCGGGAAAGATCCAGCAGCTGCTTCACCAGCCCGCCCATCCGCTCGTTTTCGTACTGGATATTGGCCAGCCATTCGTTTTCCCCGATCTCCCTGGCCAGCATTTCCGCGTTCGTCCCGATCACCGCCACCGGCGTTTTCAGCTCGTGGCTGGCGTCGGAGATGAACCGCCTTTGCTGCCGGTCGTTTTCTTCCAGGGGCCGGATGATCCGCTTGGACAAAAACAAGGATACGAAGAACATCACCACGATCGCCGCGCCGCCGACGATCAGAACATTCCGCAGCAGCGTGCTCAGGCCGCTTTCCGATACCGTGTTGTCCATGAAAGCCACCAGCGTATAGTTGGGCCTGCGGCTCACGATGTATGTCAGGCTGCCGGTTCTGCCGGAAGTACTGTTCCCGGCCAGAGCGTTCTTTGCAATGCTGATTAAATCGTCTTCGCTGTATACGTCCTTGTCCCCGTTATCCACCGCAAGCACGGTATCATCTTCCCCAAAGGCAACCGAATAGAAGGTGGAAAGCTGATAGTCCGGCTTTTGATCCAGGGGCGGTTTGCCTGTCTGCGGTTCACCCTCGGAAGGCTTGGGCGGCGGGGCGTCAGCGGTGTCCGGCGGCGTTTCCGGAACAGCATCGTCCGCGCTGCCCGTCGCCTTTTCCAGATAGTACAATTCCACGTGCCGCTTGAGCATGTCCATGTTTTCCTGCCGGACTTCCCGGAAGCTGGCGAACAGGATCACCGACAGCGTGACGGCAAAAAGCAGGATCAGAGACCCCATGATGGCGAGAATGATTTTTCTTCTGGATCTGCTGAACATCTTACCCTCGCAATTCATATCCCAGGCCGCGCACGGCCTTGATCTCGACCTTTGATCCCACAAAAGTCAGCTTCTTCCGGGTAAAGGACATGTACACTTCCACGTTGTTGTACTCCGCTTCGTTTTCAAAACCCCAGATTTTCACGGCCACCTGCTCCCGGGTCATGATCTGGCCCTGGTTGGAGAACATGTATTCCAGGATGCGCAGTTCCTTTTCCCCGAGGCGGACGCTCTGGCCGGTGGATTCACAGGTAAGCGTGGCGGTAGCCGTGTCCAGGGACAAATCGCCGAAGCGCAGGCTGCCGTCCTGAAAGCTGGCGCTGCGGCGGCCCAGGGCGCGGAGCCGGGCCAGCAGCTCTTTTGTCTGAAAGGGCTTGGTGAGGTAATCATCCGCGCCGCTGTCGAGGCCTTCCACCTTGTCGTCCAACTGGCTCTTGGCCGTCAGCATCAGGATAGGCGTTTTGATGCCGCTGTTTCTTGCGCGCCTTGCGACTTCAAAGCCATTCATTTCGGGCATCATCACATCGAGCACGGCAATGTCGTACACGCCGCTCTCCAGGGCCGTCAGCGCGGACGCGCCGTCCGCCATATGGTCCACATCGTATTTTTCTTCTCTCAGCAGCGCCACAAGCGCCGTTGCCATCCTTTTTTCGTCTTCAGCCAGTAAAACCCGCATTTCCTCACCGCCTTCCAGGATCATGATACGCAGAAAGATTGAGGCAACATTGAAACCGGCGCATGCGCCCGGCATTTGGAGCCAGAATCTCAGAGAAACGATGCTTATGAAGGGTAACGAAGCAGGGGCCTGTGCGGCCCCTGGTTTGTATTCTGTCTGAACAAAGCAGCTGTCAGCGGCAAGAAGGCTCAGATAAGCCCCATGCTCTTCATAACAAACACGAAGAGGAAGGTGGTCAGGATGCAGAAGGCGCTGGTGGCTGCCACCAATTCGGCGGCCAGTTCGCCATCGCCGCCCATCTGCTGGGCCATGGGGTAAGAGGAAACCGCCGTGGGCGCGCCGAACGCGATATAGGTGCAGGCCAGGGCCACGTCCCGCAGGCCCAGCGCCACGCCGATCGTCACAAATACCAGGGGCGACACGATCAGCTTCCAGGGCACGGCGATCAAAAGCTGTTTCCGGTGGCCTTTCGCGCTGGCAAACTGGATGGCTCCGCCCAGGGTGAACAGGGCCAGGGGCGTGGCGACTTTCGACAGATCCATCATCGTCGTGCGGATGAAGGCGGGAGGCTGGAAGCGCAGCATCCAGAACAGATACCCGAACGCTGTGCCGATGATCAGCGGGTTTTTCAGGATGTTCAACAGCACCTTGCCGATTCTCAGTTCGCCTTCGCCATAGACGCACAGCGCCACCACGGACAGGATATTGTACACCGGGATGGTGACGATCACCATGAGGGACGCCAGAGACGTATCCCGGCCTGGAAACAGCATCGCCACCAGCGGAATGCCAAAGAAGGCGTAGTTGCCGCGGGCCATGGCCTGGATCATCACGCCGATTTTTTTCCGGTCCTTTTCCAAGCGTGGAATCAGCAGAAACAGAATGCCGAAGTCCGCCGCCAGCCCCAGGGCGGCCAGCAGGAAAGCGTTCACGGAAATGGCGGTGTCGTAGGGCGTGTTCATCACGCTGACGCACAGGTTCACCGGCAGGAACAGCCGAAACACCAACTGGTTCACGCCTTTGACCAGCGCTTCCGTCAGCAGCCCGATCCTGCGGCAAAACCAGCCCAGCGACATGAGCAGCAGCAGGGGCAGTACCGTGTTCAGCGCGAACAGAAAATCATTCATGTGGCCTTTTTCCTTTGCTCCCCTCTGTGCTCTCTTTCCCTAATGCCTCATTCCCTGACGTCAGCCGCTTTTCCATACGGAAGCGGCGGGACACCTCATCCGAGCCGCACGAATTGGCTTGGTATCGCTCTCCATCTTTGTTCCGCGCGGCCCACCATCAGGTCCCTCGACTCCGCTGCGCTCCGCTCGGGATGACAGCCCGGCCTTCGCTGAAAACAGTCCACCGGACTGTTTTCCGGGCGCTTCGGCCCCCCTCAAGGGGAAGGCTTTTGGCGGTCTCCCCTAATCCCTAATCCCTATTCCCTAATCCCTAATCCCTATTGCCTCAAATTCACCGGGCTGTTTTTCAGCGCTGCCTGAATGCGGGCCAGCGACCGCTGCATCACCTGCTTCTGCTGGCTGCTCATGCCCTCGGGCGGCGGGTCGGCGCTGCAAAGGAGGCGATACTGCATCTGGCCGCCCACGCTCTGCCGCCAGATATAGGTGGGCGTATATTCGATGCCTTCAAAATGCACCGTGCCCTGCTCATCGCTGCGCACCCTCAGATGGAGCAGCAGGCCGCAGATGTCGTAGGCTTCGCGGGATTCCGTCAGCAGCGTGCCCAGGGAATAGGCGACGAAAGCGGTGTGGCTCTTGCCGTCGGGGCCGGTGCAGTAAATCAGTTCCATGGGCAGCACGCGGCTGGGCCGGGTGCCCAGGATCACGTCCGCGCCCATTTCCGCCAGAGCATGCGCGGCGTTTTTCTGCGCGGTGGTCACGGAAGCGGCGTCCTGCCTGCCCCAGTACATGCACACGATCACGCACCGCGCGCCCTGGTTGCGGGCGTTCTGAATATCGGCGCGGGCCATGTTTTCGTCGTAGACGGCGAAAAAGGAATTGTCCTTTGCCAGCTCGTTCCTGCTTTTGGAGGTGAGGGCGTCGGTGTAGGAGAGGATGGCGACGGTTCCGCCGTTCACCCGCACCAGCCGCGTCCGGGACGTGCCCGTGGCGTTGGCGCCCGCAGTCCCCAGCTGGCGGCTTTCCAGCACGGAAACGGTGTTCTCGGCGCCCTGCCGCCCCTGGTCCAGGATGTGCTCGGTGGCCAGCGCAACTTCTCCGATCCCCATGGACTGGATGGCAATGGCGGCTTCGGCGGGTGCGAGGGTATCGCTGTATTTGCGGTCAACGGTGTTGATCGTTTGGGGCAGCGTGACCAGGTTCACGTCGCTGTAAATTTTGGAACGGATGGGCTCGACCACGGGCGTGTAATTCAGCGCCTTGTCGGCTTTGCTGTAGACGGAATCGGATATTTCGCTCTGGAAGGACAGCAGACCGCCCGCGGTCAGCGTGAAGGAAAAAGGTTCATAGGGGTTGTTCACTGGCGCGGGCGTCACCGGCATGGGCGTGGCGGGCGGCGGCGTGACGGGGGCCAGCGTGACGGTCACGGTGCGCACGGTCACCTGGGGCTGCGCCGCGCTCCCGGCGCTTTGCATGAAGGAGTGCACCGCGCCGATCATCCGCCGCGCGTCCATCCCCGCGTCTGCGCCGCCGCGTATCCTGCCGAACATAAAAACACACCCGGCAATGACAGCGATTGTCAGGCAGATCGTCAGGATGCTGCCCAGGGATAAGCCGGACTTGCGTTTTTTCATGCGCGGCACCTCCTTGGTTTGGGGAGCGGGATGAGGGAATAGAGATTAGGCATTAGGCAATAGGCATTAGGAGTTGACGCTGACTGTCATCCCGAGCGAAATGGAGCGCCAGCGAAATGAAGTCGAGGGACCTAAGAAAAACAGATTTCTTCCAGTAGCATATTGCACTGCTCTCAGGTCCCCTTCGACTTTGCTCAGGGCAGGCTCTCCACTCCGCTGCGCTGCGGTCGGGATGACAGCAGGGGTACGCTGCTTAATTCCTAATCCCTAATGCCTAATCCCAAATCCCTAAAATCACCTCTCCACCCGAATCATGCTCTCCACCTTCACATCGTCGGAGGCGATGGCGGCGAGGGCCTTGCGGATGGCGCATTCGCCCGCGTCGTGGGTGATCAGCACAATTTGGGCGTGGCCGTCTACGGCGTCCCGCTGCATGAGATTGCGGATGCTGATGCCCTCGTCGCCCAGGCAGGCGGTGATGTGCGCCAGCACGCCGGGCCGGTCGCTGGCGGTGAGGCGCACGTAGAAGCTGCAATGCCAGTCGTCGGTGACGGTGAGGCCCTCGGCCAGCTCGTTGGTGTTGCGGAAGGTGGGATGCCGCGGGGTCTCCCGGGACACGGCGTAGAGCATGTCCGCCACCACCGCGCTGGCGGTGGGCGCGCTGCCGGCTCCCCGGCCGAAGAGCATCATGTCGTCGCAGGCGTGGCCGTGGAGGAAAATGGCATTGAAGCTGCCGTTCACGGCGGCCAGGGGATGGGCGTCAGGGATGAAGGTGGGATGCACGCGGGCGTCGATCACGTTCCCTTTGCGCTTGGCGATGGCCAGCAGCTTTAAGGTGTAGCCCAGTTCCTTGCCGAAGGCGATGTCCGCGGCGCTCACCTGGGTGATGCCCTGGCGGTAGATCACGTCGAAGGGCACCCGGGCGTGGAAGGCCAGGGAGGAGAGAATGGACAGCTTGTAGGCCGCGTCGAAGCCCTCCACGTCGCTGGTGGGGTCAGGCTCGGCCAGGCCCAGGCGCTGGGCGTCGGAGAGCACTTCGGCGTAGTCGCTGCCCTCCTGGCTCATGCGGGTGAGGATATAGTTGGTGGTGCCGTTCACGATGCCCATCATTTCCTCGATGCGGTTGGACATGAGGGAATCCAGGGTGGTGCGGATAATGGGGATCGCGCCGCAGACGGCGGCCTCGTAATACAGGCCGCTGCCGTGCTTTTCCGCCGCCGCCTGGAGGATATGCCAGTTCAGGGCCAGCGCCATTTTGTTGGCGGTGACCACGGTCTTGCCCATCTCCAGGGCGCGGAGCATGTACTGGGTGGCGGGGGTTTCGCCGCCCATGAACTCCAGCACCATCTCGATGCCGGGGTCGTCGGTGACCTGCTTTGGGTCGGTGGTCAGCAATTCCTGCGGCACCACCTGATCCCGCTTTTTCTTCACGTCCCGCACCAGGATGCGCTTCACGTCGAACTCCACGTCGGCGCGGTGCAGCATGTCGGCCTTGAATTCATTCAGCAGCTTCCATACGCCGCAGCCGATGTTGCCGCAGCCCAGGAACCCAACAGATACTTTTCGCATGAGCTTGTTTCTCTCCTTTATTAGGGATTCAGGGATTAGGGATTAGGGAATAGGGATTAGGGATATACACGCTTACACGCATACGCGCAGAAAATCGTAACTCGCTGCAAAAAAACGCGGCTCGTCGGGCGGAGAACGTTCTCCTAACTAATCCCTAATCCCTAATCCCTATTCCCTAATCCCTATTTACTACTGTTCTTCTCATAAATCAGCCTGAGCCCTTTCAGGGTCAGCAGGCCGTCGATATGGTCGATGACCCCGGACTTGGAAGCAATCAGCCTTGCCATGCCGCCGGTGGCGATGACCTGGGCCTTGGGGCAGCCCATCTCCCGGCGAATTTCGTTGACCAGGTAAATCACCTGGCCCACATAGCCGTTGATGACGCCGGACTGCAAATTGGCAATCGTCGTTTTGCCGATCACCCTTTCGGGCATGACCAGCTCAAAGTGGGGCAGCTTGGCGGTGCCGCTGACCAGGGCTTCGCTGGTCAGCTTGATGCCGGGGGTGATGCAGCCGCCCAGCAGCGCGCCGTTCTCGTCCAGGGCGCCGAAGGTGGTGGCGGTGCCAAAGTCGATATAGACGCAGGGGCCGCCATAGAGGGTATAGGCCGCCACCGCGTTGCAGATGCGGTCGGAGCCGATCTCCCGGGGGTTGTCGTACTTGATGTCGATGCCCGTCTTGACTCCCGGCCCGACGGTCATGGGGTCGATGCCGAAGTAGTCCCGGCACATGTGCTCCACGGTGAAATTGATCGTCGGCACGACAGAGGACAGGATGATGCCGTCGACCTGGCCCCTGTCGATCTTCTCATGGTCAAACAGCTGGGTGATCATCACCCCCAGCTCGTCGCTGGTATACTTCCGGGTGGTGGACAAGCGCCAGTAATGCACCATCTCCGCTCCGTCGAACAGCGCGGTTTTGATGTTGGTGTTGCCAATGTCGAGGGTGAACAGCATGGGGATTCTCCTTTGTAGGGAATAGGGATTAGGCAATAGGGATTAGGGATTAGGCAATAGGCATTAGGGACGTACCCCAACTGTCATCCCGACCGAAGCGCAGCGGAGTGGAGGGACCTAAGACAAACAGGTTTTTTCCAGCAACATATCTTCCTGCTCACAGGTCCCCTTCGACTATGCTCAGGGCAGGCTCTCGACTTCATTTCGCTGGCGCTCCATTTCGCTCGGGATGACAATGCTACTCCCGCGGTGTGTGGGGGGAAGTGAGGTGCGAAAAATTGCGTGTATGCGTGTAGCCGCTTCGTCCTCTCCCGGAAATCAAATCAGCTTCGCTTTTTTCAGCGCCGCGCCCACGGCCCCTGTGACCACGGCGGCCACGATCATTTCCACCACGGCGTTGATGCCGACAGAAGCGATGATGAACGTGATCACGCCCCGGCCCGCCATCATGTTCTGGATGTATTCCGTATTCCCGAACAGCAGCACCAGGCTGGACATGAACAGCAGCGTATTGAAGAAGGCGGCGGAAAAGCCGGTTATGACGCAGGACAGGTATACATTCAGCTTTTTGCTCAGCGCTTTATACACCAGCGCCGCCAGCACGCCCACCAGCACGCGGCTGACGAACCGCTGAATGAAGGTCAGCACCGGGCTGATGCCCACCAGCACGGCGCCCATGCCGCTGAATCCCACCAGACCGAAGCATTGCAGGAAGCTGATCAGGCCAAACACCCCGCCGATCACCGCGCCGCCTGGCACGCCCATGGCGATGGCCGCGATGGCGACGGGAATCATGTTGAAGGTGATCGACAGGCCCGCGGGCTGGGGAATGTTCACGTAGCCCAGCACGATCAGCAGGGCGGTCAGCAGGGCGTACATGGCCAGCTTTACAGTTTTGTTGTTCCGATTTGCAGTTGTCATGGTTCTTTCCTCCGTTCAAGTTCTTTTCAGATACCCGACGATGTATGGGGGATCCTTTGGTTTCGCGCCCGTCCAGCCCCGGAAGGGTACCGGCGTGCGGCGCTTTCATCATTATATCAGATGTGCCCTGGAATGTCAAAAAACTGGCGGGCAAATACAGCGAAGAAACAGTGGGGGAGGAGGGATGAGGGAATAGGGATTAGGCAATAGGGAGCGTACTCCCTATTGTCATTCTGAGCCAGCGAAGAATCTCCTTGTATAGGAAACATCCAAACGGGCAGATACTTCGTAGGGAGGTTCTTCGCGACGGCGGGCGCTCTGCTTGCCCGCCTGCGAAGTCATGACAGCGCCACTCCCAGCCGGCGTTTTTTTCTGATGAGTTGCGAAAAACTCCGTGTATGCGTGTAATCGTGTTTATCTATCATTCCTATTCTCTCATTCCCTGACGCCCGCCGCTTTTTCATGCGGAAGCGGCGGGACACCTCATCCGGCGCTACGCGCCACCTTCCCCTCAAGGGGAAGGCTTTTGGTGGTCTCCCCTAATGCCTATTCCCTAATCCCTCATTTATGTCTTTTCTGACCAATAGACGGATCAAAACCACATCATACATTGTATATATCCAAACCATATGATACATTATCGCCAAAACAGCCAAAAAAAGACTGTACGCTTTGCCAAGTTGTATTTTCGCCCGGGCCGTGGTATACTACGCAAGGCAAGCGAGAAAAGAGCATGCTTGCCGCCGGAAACGTTTCCGGAAACAAAAAAAGGAGATCGGTTCCTGAAAAGGAGAATGAAAACCATGATCATCCACATTCACGTAGATTCCATGAAAGCTGCGGAGCGGCTGAGCAATATCTGCAAGGAATACGACAATGATTTCTTCCTTCGCTCGGAGAAATTCTGCATCGACCCCAAATCCACGCTGGGCATCATGGCGATGATGTATTCCGTGCGGAACCGGATGTTCCTGGACACCGGCACGCTGGGCGAAGCAGACCTGGCAGAGTTTTTGCGGAAGATCGACGGCTATCTGGTGAAGGAAGAAGAAAGCGCCGTCGGGCAGTAAGGATGAAAACGCGGGGCGCCACCGGCGCCTGACCTTTACGACAGCTGGCTATATAAGGCTTTAATATATCAAATCCCCGGCGGGCGTGCGATTTGCACCTGCCGGGGATTTTGCGTAATGGCAAGGCTGCGCTCTCTCACGCGTAAGCCATGTTTCTTTCTATATTTATCCGACAACCAGGAAAAGCTGAAAGAAGCGCTGGCGGCTTCCGAGCAGGCCAGCCGCGCCAAGACCAGCTTCCTGTCCAATATGAGCCATGAGATCCGCACGCAGATGAACGCCATCATCGGCCTGGACAATATCGCCCTGCGCGACCCCGATTTGCCCGCCAGCACCAGGGATCAGCTGGAAAAAATGCCGGTCATGAACGGCCTGGAGGCGACCCGGGCGATCCGCAGCCTGGATCGCGCGGACGCCAAAGAAATCCCCATCATTGCCATGACGGCCAATGCCTTCGACGAGGATGTGCAAACCTCTCTCCAGGCGGGCATGGACGCGCACCTGTCCAAGCCGGTGGAGCCAGAACGGCTCTACGAAACCCTGGGCCAGCTCATTCACCGTACATGACGAATCCTCCCCGCATTTCAAGGAAACGCGCTGCGGCGTAATGCTTCGCACTATATTTCTGTTCACGCGCCAGAGGCCGGCTTATGGCTGCTCTGGCGCGTTTTCTGTGTTTTCAAGGATTCCTCGTCCCAATACGAGAGTGGTTCGTTTTTTATTGCATAGCAAAAGGGCTGCCTCGCAGGCCTTTTCTTGGCGCTTTGAGACAGCCCCGGCAGGACAGCGTTTTTACGGATTACCAGAGCGCTTTTTCCGCGTCCTCCGCGCTGGCGAAGGGGCCGGGCAGGGCATCCAGGCCCCGGTGATTGCCGAAGTAGTCCCGGTCAAAGATGATCTCCGACCCGTCGGGATTCTCAAACCGCTGTTCCGGTTCAAAGGCGCAGCCCAGGATGTCGCTGGTGATGATGCCGTCCCGGAAGTCCTGAATGAAATCGTAGAGGTTGGTTTTCAGGCAGGGCCTGCCGTCCTTCTCGGTCAGCTCCACCTTCGCGCTGGCGTTCTCAGGCTTGAGGAAATGCTTCTCATGCTTGCACACTTCCGCGCCGTTCAGGTAAACGTTGCCGTCCACCCACACTGGCAGGTGGCCGAAATGGTAGGTGGCCAGCGCGCCCATGTCGGGCTCTTGCCCCATCATGAAGTGGGAGATCCATTCGTCGTAGGTGGGGAAGATGTCGAAGCAGGAGGTGCCGACCACCTGCCAATCGCTGTTCTGGGGGGTCAGGTCGGGATTGGTGATGGGGTAGTGCTGCATGAAAATGTTGTTGTAGATGCGGTCGTCGCCGTGGAGGATAGTCATGAAGCCCGCGACCTCCGTGCGGTGGCGGATATGGTAGGGCGTGTAGCGGGGCTCCCGCTGGCCGTTCACGACGCTGTCCACGCCGGAATTGATCAGGCCGAAGTTGCCCAGCATCAGGTTGTGTACGCAGGCGATGCCCTCGCTTGGAATCACCACGGAGGTTTTGGACAGCAGCACGTTGTTGTCGATCAGCGTCGGGCCGTGGCCCACCTCGATGAACACGTCGCAGTTGAACATCGCGCCCCGGGCGTGCTGGATGCCTTCGGGCTTCATGTTGTCGTGCATCAGGTTCTGGGAGATGCGCGCGCCCTGGGCCTGCCAGTCGCACCAAACGCCCATGATGCAGTGGTGGATGTGGTTGCGGCGGATGGTCACGTCGATGGCGGCGTGCAGCTTGATGCCCGCGGTCTCCGCGCCGCCCAGCTGCTGGCTGTTGCAGATGTCGTGGATATGGCAGTCCTCGATGGTGGAGAACACGCCGCCCATGCGGCCCACGATGCCGGTCTGCTCGCAGTGGTGCACGTCGCAGCGGCGAATGATGTGGCCGCCGACTTTTTCTTTCAGCCAGCCGTGGTACTGGCCCCGGCACACGGCGTCGCGCTCCATCTGGGTGGGGGACTTGACATGCTTCGTGTAGAAGTACATGTCGTTTTCCGGGTCACGGTACTTGCCCAGGGAAATGCCGCAGCACTTGCTGTTGCAGATTTCGCAGTCCTCGATGATCCAGCCCCGGCTCCAGTGCGGGCCGATCGCGCCGTCCTGGTACGCGGCGGGCGGCGCCCAGGTGGTGGCGGCCTTGTCGATCTTAAAGCCGCTCACGGTGATGTAGCCGATGCCGGTCTGGTCGGGCATGAAGCAGTTGCGCCGCACCGTGATTTCCACTTTTTCCTGATTCGGGTCTTTGCCCTGGAAGTTGGCGTAGAGCGCGGTTTTGCCGTCCTCCTGGCGGGTGAACCATTTATAGGTGGATTCCTCCGGCTTAAAGGCGCAGGGGTCGGCCTCGCCCGCGCAGCATTCTTCCAGGGTGACGGTTTCGTACATCATCCGGTCGTTGAGGAACACCGCGCCGGTATGCCGCACGGTGGGCGCGAAGTACCAGTCGCCGCAGACCATGATGGTGTAGGGATTGTAGGCTCCGAACACGCCGTTGTCCACGACGGCCTTCCACACGTTGCCCTCGTATTTCTCCCATCCGGTCAGCGTTTCCGCGCCGGTGATCACCGCGCCTAAGGGTTCCACGCTGCGGTACACGATGTGCTTATCTTCTGTTCCGGCGTTCCGGGGATTTACGTATTCCCGGTAAATGCCGGGGGCGACCAGGATTTCGTCGCCCGCCACGGCGATTCGCGCCGCGTCGTCGATATGGTGGAAGGGCATTTCCTTGCTGCCATTGCCGTCCCGGGAGGCCTGGGCGTTCACATAATAAATCATTTGCGTGCTCCTTTCCGGTTTTCAGATTGTAAAAACGGTGATACCTTTTGATCTCATTTGTTATTATAACCTTATTTTGGAAAGACCACAATGTTCCTTTTCCCGTTATTTGGGGTCATATTCGGCGCAACCGAAAAAAGCCGGGGGAGACCCCGGCTATGATCGGACGTTGTTTCGCGTTGAAATGAACTGTCATTCATCCTTTTGATCATTCGTCCATCCCGCTGCAACGCAGGCGATGCCGATGGCCATCAGGACCCAGGGCTGGGCAGCGATGATGAAGTCGGCCGCCGGCCCGCCGATCCATCCGGCAATCAGCCGCACCGCCAGGAAAAGCAGGATCAGGATGCCGCCGAGCAGAAGGATGCCGTTTGTTCCTTTGAATTTATTTTTCATCGCTTTTGTTCTCCTTCCTCCGCTTCCAAATCTGAATCAGGTTGAACAGGTTGCCCGCCGTGATGCAGCACAGGCCGATGGCTAAATATTTTGTCCCCGGCTCATTGCCAAAGATGGAGATACCCAGGAACACCAGGCCCACCGCGTCCAGCAGAATCACAATTGCCAAATGCAGCTTTTTCTTTATGCTCATCGTTTCTCCCTCCTCATTCGTGCAGCAGCCGTTCTTTTTCCAGCGCTTCCTTCTTGCCGTGGATGCGGCCCAGGGCGTACATCAGCAGCGTGGCGCACAGCAGGTTCACCCAGCCCAGGCGCGCCGGGCTGAACGTGTTGCCGATGCCGATCAGCAGGTTTGCCCCGCCGATGATCCCCAGCATTTTGCCGATCTTGTCCAGGTGGCTGATTCTGGAATCAATATCCGAGAACAGGTCGAAGGGCCCGTCCGCCACCTTCTTGCGGAAGTAGATCCACATCATCATCCGGCCCACGTACTCCGCGCCGGTGTCCTGCATGAACTGGACGTAGGCTTCGTCGTAGGGGTGCATTTCCAGCCGCACGCTGTATTCGCCCGGCTCGCATTTCACAAAATGATAGGAGCAGAAGCCCACGCTTTCCAGCACCCAGCCGTTCTGCGCCATGCCGTTCAGCCAGGCTTCTTCCTTTTCAAATTCCCATACCCAGAACCATTTCCGAATCGTCTTGCGGCTTTCCATGGTCATTCTCCTTTCAGAATGCGTTCGCCGTTGTCCGCCAGTTCCTTGAGTCTTTTTACTTCGTTGGTCAGGATGGCCTTTCCCTGGTCGGTCAGCTTGTATTCCTTCCGGCGGCTTCCGTCCTCCACCGGCAGCTGGATGATCCAGCCCTTGTCGCACAGCGTGTTCAGCGCGCCGTACAGCGTGCCCGCCGCCAGCCGCACCCGGCCATGGCTCATTTCTTCCGTCTGCTGCATGATGCCGTAGCCGTGCTGGGGCGAGAGCAGCGACAGCAGGATATAATAGGTCGATTCCGTCAATGCGTAGGAATCAGGCATCCGCTTCACCTCCATCGGGGTTCGATATATCGCCGTTCGATATATCGTGATGCTATTATATCGTGTGACGATATATTTGTCAATCCCCTTTTGTAAAAAAATTTGCCCTGCCGGAGGGCAGAGCAAAACTGGCAAACAAATATGTCATTGAATCCATTCCTTGACCCGGAGGGAAGCGGCCTTGACCGCGTTCTTTTTTTCGCCCTGCTCCACCAGCGCGTCCATGGCGTCACGAATGGAAGCGCCGTTCAGCACCAGGTCAAAAATCCGGGCTTCCAGGCTGGCCTGGATCACCGGCTTTTCCTCGGGCAATCGCACGCCGCGCAGGTCGGCCACCAGGCAGTATTCGCCTTTCTCGCTTTTCTCGTTGGCTTCCAGGGCGGCAAGAATTTCTTCCGGCGCGCCGCGAAGGGTCAGCTCGTGGAGCTTGGTCAAATCGCAGCTCACGGATAACAAAGCGCCCGGCAGGGCTTCGGCAATCGCCGCCACCAGCGCTTTGACCCGATGAGGGGATTCGTGGAAAATCGCGCCTTCGGATTTGCGCCCAATATCCAGCAGCTTTTCCTTGAGTTCTTTGCTCTCCCGGGGCAGGAAGCCGTAAAAGGTGAAGGAAGAAAAATCGAACCCGCTGACCGAAACCGCAGCCGCGAAGGCCGTCGGGCCGGCCACGGAGATGACCGGAATCCCCGCATCCGCCGCCGCCCGCACCAGTTCGGTGCCGGGGTCGGAGATGGCGGGGGTGCCCGCGTCGGTGACTACCGCAACGTCCATATCTTCTTCCAGCATCCGCTGGACGATCTCCGGCGCGCGGCCCTTTTCGTTGTGCCGGTGGCAGGAAATCAGCGGGGTGTCGATGCCGAAATGGTTGGTCAGCTTCTTCGTCACCCGGGTGTCCTCGGCGGCAATCAGGCCCACGCTTTTCAGGGTTTCAACGGCGTGGGGGCTCATGTCGGAAAGGTTGCCGATGGGGGTGGCGACCACATACAGGGTACTCATATGAGATGCTTCTCCTTGATGTTATTTCATCCTCGCAGCATTTTACCTGATACCCCTTTACAGCTTTCTCGGAAAGGGGTCTGGGGGAAACCGCTCTTTGGGGCCGCAGCGCCTGGAAAACCTGCCCTTGGGCTGGTTTTCAGCGTAGGCCGGGCCGGAAGGCCCCGGACAACAAAGAGCGGTTTCCCCCAGCGTCTTTTTCAAATACTCTTAATGTCGCGCTGTGCGCCCGGTTGTTTTCGTCCAGCTCTTCCTTGCCCGCTTTGATCGCACCGCCGACAGTCCGGCCCAGGGGCTTTTTGCCGCAGGTGCAGATGGGGGCCTTGGGCGGGCAGGTGCAGGGGTTTTGCAGCTTGCGGAAAGTGAGCTTCACGATGCGGTCCTCCACGGAATGGAAGGTGATCACCGCCAGCCGCCCGCCGGGAACGAGCATGTCCACCCAGTCCCGAAGCGCCTGTTCCAGAGGGGCCAGCTCGTCGTTCACCGCGATGCGCACGGCCTGGAAGGTGCGCCGGGCGGGGTGCCCCTCGTCTTTGCGGCGCACCGCCTTGGGGATGGCTGCGTCCACCACGGCCACCAAATCCTTTGTGGTTTCCAGCGGCTTTTCCGCGCGTTTTTCCATCAGGATTTGGGCGATCCTCGCCGCCCATTTCTCATCCCCATATTCCCGAAGGACGCGGCAGAACTCCTGCTCGGATACTGTGTTCACGTAGTCCGCGGCGGTCATGCCCTGGGTGGTGTCCATGCGCATGTCCAAGGGCGCGTCCTCGTGATAGGAAAAGCCCCGCTCCGGCGTGTCCAATTGATAGGAAGACACGCCCAAATCCAATAAGCCGCCGTTCAGCCGAACGCCCGGCAGCAGTTCCTTCACGTCGTGGAAGTTGCCATGTACCGCGTGAAAACCGGCGTACCCCTTGAGCCGTTCCGTCGCCGCCGCAATCGCCGCCGGGTCCCGGTCAATGCCGTAGAGCACGCCGGTTTCTCCCATGGCTTTCAAAATCGCTTCGCTGTGCCCGCCGCCGCCTAAGGTGCCGTCGGCGTATACCTCCCCCGGCTGGGGGTTCAGGTATTCCAGCACCTCGTTCAGCAGTACGGGAATATGATGAAATGACATATGGACTCCTTATCCCTGTGTTCTATTTTGCTTTATGAAGAAAACCGGGCAAGCAATTCTGCCGGTGAAAACAGTGCGACGCCAAAATCCAAAAAATCCTTCTTGTTCCTGGTGACAATTCCGTCACAGTGATTTGATTTCGCGCAGGTCGCCATCAGGCAATCCTCAAAATCTTTTGCTCTGGCTTCAAACGCATGAAGCACATCATCGTTGGTTACGGTTAAAACCCGGACGATATTCAAGACGGAATTCATCACCTGATAGGTTTCCTCTATGCCTCCAAGGGCTTTCCGGGCGATATAGAATAGATCTGTCATTGCCGAAGCGGAAATGAAGCCCTGGATTGCCCGGTTCTCACAAAGATTTAAAACTGCTTTTGAGTCTTCAAAAAAATCATTTCTGTGGATGAGCACATCCAAAAGGATGTTTGTGTCAATCATGATCCTCATATCGAGACAGCCTTTCTTCCCGGAGCGAATGCCGATCCATTTTCGGGGGCACCTTTCCCGCAAGCACGCCGGAGATGGAATCAACCGCGGATACATTGGGATTGATTAGTTTTGCGACGGTCTTTCCATTTTTTGTTATCCAAACGTCCTCCGTTAATACAAGCTCCAGATATTTGCCGAGGTTCAGCTTGAATTCAGTAGCGGTAACCTGCATATAATCAACTCCCTTCCTCCTCTATTTTAACCGATTTTCTTGAAATAAGCAAGCAAAATCGAACGATTTCATTCACGTTTCATTCTAAAAAGCGGAAACCATTCCGCTGATGAAGAAATGGTTTCCGCTTTTTTGTTTGTATTTATCCCAGCTCTGCGATGCGCTTATCCAGCGCCACGAGCATTTCTTTGTTCTTTTCCAGCTTTTCCTTTTCGGCGGCCACCAGGTTGGCGGGGGCCTTGTTCACGAAGCCGGGGTTGTTCAGCTTGCCTTCGGCGCGGGCGATTTCGTTCACCAGGTTCTGGCGCTCCTTGCCGAGGCGCGCCTTTTCTTTCTCCAAATCCACCAGCTCGCCCAGGGGGATGAAGAACTCACCGGCCTGGCACACGGCGCTGACGGTCTTTTCGCTGATGGCCTGACTGGGCTCCAGCATTTCCAGGGCGCTCACGCTGGCGAGGCGGGCAAAGTACACTTCGGTGCCCGCGAAGGCGTCGTGCCAGCCGTCGGCGGGGCGCACCATCAAGCGGGCCTTGTGGCTGGGCTGCACCTTCATGTCGGCGCGCAGGTTGCGGATGGCGCGGATCATGTCCATCACGCCCTCCATGCGCGCGGCTTCGGCGGGGAAGTCGTAGGCTTCCAGGGGCTTGGGCCAGTCGGCCAGCATGCAGGAGGCGTCGGCTTCGCCGGGCAGGTTCTTGTACACTTCCTCGGTCAGGAAGGGCATGAAGGGATGCAGCAGCCGCAGCAGGCCGGAGAGCACCGTTTGCAGCACGGCGCGCACGGCGGCTTTGCGCTGCGGGTCGTCGCCCAGCAGCCCGCCCTTGGCCAGCTCGATGTACCAGTCGCAGAATTCCGACCAAGTGAAGTCGTAAATCTTCTGGGCAGCCAGGCCGTATTCCGCTTCCTCAAAGTTCTTGCTGATCTGGCGCACGGCCTCGTTGTACTTGCTCAGGATCCAGTGGTCGGGCAGGGTCAGTTCCTTGCCTTCAATCGTTTCCTGGCCGTCCAGGTTCATCAGCACGAAGCGGCTGGCGTTCCACACCTTGTTGGCGAAGTTCCGGGCCATTTCCACTTTTTCGGTGGAGTAGCGGGTGTCGTTGCCGGGGCTGATGCCCATCACCAGGGAGAAGCGCAGGGCGTCCGCGCCGTACTGGTCGATGATTTCCAGCGGGTCCACGCCGTTGCCCAGGGACTTGCTCATCTTGCGGCCCAGGGCGTCGCGCACCAGGCCGTGGATGACCACGTTTTCAAAGGGCACGTCGCCCATGTTCTCGATGCCGGAGAAGATCATCCGGGCCACCCAGAAGAAGATGATGTCGTAGCCCGTCACCAGGGTGGTGGTGGGGTAGAAGTATTGCAGGTCTTCGGTGTTGTCCGGCCAGCCCAGGGTGGAGAAGGGCCAGAGGGCGGAGGAGAACCAGGTGTCCAGCACGTCTTCGTCCTGGGTCAGATGCTTGCAGCCGCAGGAACATGCCGTCGGGTCTTCCCGGCTCACGATGATCTTGCCGCAGTCCTCGCAGTACCAGGCGGGGATGCGGTGGCCCCACCAGAGCTGGCGGCTGATGCACCAGTCCTTGGTGTTTTCCATCCAGTTATAATAGATCTTGGCGAAGCGGTCGGGGATGAACTTGGTCTTTCCTTCCTTCACGGCTTCCAGGGCGGGCTTTGCCAGCGGCTCCATCTTCACAAACCACTGCTTGCTCATCATGGGTTCGATCACGGTATGGCAGCGGTAGCAGGTGCCCACCTCATGCTTGAGGGGCTCGATTTCTTTCAGCAGACCCAGGGCTTCCAGGTCGGCCACGATGGCCTTCCGAGCTTCGTCGGTGGTCATGCCGGCGTACTTGCCGCAGTCCAGCACCTCGGGTTCGTTCACGCTGGCCTTGCCCGCGGCGAAGATGGCGTCGGCCTCGGCCTTGTCCGCCGCGCCGGTCATGTGGCCGTCGTAGGTGAACACCCGCACGATGGGCAGGCTGTGGCGCTGGCCCACCTCGAAGTCGTTGGGGTCGTGGGCGGGGGTGATTTTCACCACGCCGGTACCCTTTTCCATGTCGGCGTGCTCGTCGCACACGATGGGGATTTCCTTGTTGATGAGGGGCAGGATCACGTGGCAGCCGTGCAGATGAGCGTAGCGGGGGTCGTTGGGGTTGATGGCCACGGCGGTGTCGCCCAGCATGGTTTCGGGGCGGGTGGTGGCCAGCTCCAGCTTTTCGCCCGTTTCCTTCACGGGGTAGAGGATGTGCCAGAAATTGCCCTCTTTTTCGACGTATTCCACCTCGGCGTCGGAGATGGCGGTCATGTCGTGGGTGCACCAGTTCACCAGGCGGTAGCCGCGGTAGATGAGGCCCTTTTCATACAGCCGCACGAACACCTCGCGCACGGCCTTGGAACAGCCCTCGTCCATGGTGAAGCGTTCCCGGTTCCAGTCGCAGGAAGCGCCCATGCGGCGAAGCTGGCGGGTGATGCGTCCGCCGTACTCCCGCTTCCAGGCCCAGGCGTGCTCCAGGAAGCCTTCGCGGCCCAGCTTTTCCTTGGTCAGCCCTTCGCTCCGCAGCTTCTCCACCACCTTCACCTCGGTGGCGATGGAGGCGTGGTCGGTGCCGGGGAGCCAGAGGGTGGGGTCGCCCTTCATGCGGTGATAGCGGATCAGCGCGTCCTGCAGGGTGGCATCCATGGCATGGCCCATGTGCAATTGCCCCGTCACGTTGGGCGGCGGCATCACGATGGTGAAGGGCTTCTTGCGCTTGTCGATCTTCGGGGCAAAAGCGTCGGATTCTTCCCACTTCTTGTAGGTTTCCGTTTCGATGGCTTGCGGATTATAGGTTTTTTCCATGGTGAATTCTTCAGGCATTCTTCATTCCTCCTGACGTCAATGTTCTTAAGTGTGGAGTGTGGAGAGTGGAGTGTGGAGTTATGGATCGTGAATACAGCCGTGCTTTGCTGCACGGATGAGCAGATGTGGAAATCATGATAAAACTCCACTCTCCACACTCCACACTCCACACTGAAAAAGAACACGGGCCACTCCATCCCGAAGGACGGATTGACCCGTGGTACCACCTTGCTTCGCAGCGGAATAATCCACTGCCTCATGGCCGCTGTAACGTGCGTTCCTTTCCGGGCGGACTACTGCGCTTTCGCGTTCATCCGCCGCTCTCCCGGACGACCTTCCGCTTCGCTGCCCCGGCGGCCTTTCAGCCGGTGAACCGCCTCTCTTTGGGGGTGCCTTGAAACGTACTCCTTCCGTTCACTGAGCAAGGGATATTGGACTGTTACGAAAAAATGCCCGCAAAGGCATTTTCCCGATGAAAGAAGGACGAATTACGCGTTCTTCTTTTCTTCTTTCTCTTCCATGTTGACGATCTGTTTGCCGTCATAGTAGCCGCAGTGCTTGCAGACATGGTGCGCCAGCTTCATCTGGTGGCACTGTTTGCACTCCACGATGGCGGGAACT
Source organism: uncultured Eubacteriales bacterium (assembly GCA_902795275.1). Taxonomy (GTDB): domain Bacteria; phylum Bacillota; class Clostridia; order Christensenellales; family Aristaeellaceae; genus RUG563. Next base: position 84,241 of record CADBKQ010000020.1, read on the forward strand.
TCCAGCTTCCAATTAGCGCGACGGGAACGGCCGCGGGCCTTGGATACTTTTCCTTTGGGCAGAGCCATAATTACACCTCCTGATCCTTTGTCAGCAATTGCTGCAATGCCGAAAAAGGATGACGGCAGCGCCGCAAGCGCCGGGCAGTCATCGCCGCACACGAAGCGCATGGGCAAATCAAGCACCGCCAGAGTCATCGACAGATGGGAAAGCTCCACTTTGGAACCCTCGTACATCCATCTTTCTTCCCCCTCGGGCGTCTCCTCCTGCTGGGTAAAGCGGGTGATCCGGACGAAGTTCTCGTCAAACGGAACTTCCACCGGATAATCCACCGGCTTTAAGCACCCGGCGCAATGGCCATGGGCCGTGCAGGTGAGCGTGCCCCAGATGCGAAGGTTGTCCTCCGCGCCGGAGAAGTGCCCACGCAGGAGCACATCGTCAAACGTGACCGTTTCACCGAAAATCTCCTGAGGCGGGATCTCGTCACGATGTTCAAAGGGGATCGCCTCGCCGGGCGCGCGCATGGCGCGGGAAACATCCAGCAGCAAATCCATCCCTCCAATCGTGACCGGGCTATATTATATCGTGTCAGGGGGGACTTTGTCAATGCTTTTTTCGGCTTCCGGCATTTTTTCTCCGCCTATTCCATTTTGAACATCATTTGCAGCTTGGGCTGCGCGCCGGTAACCGGGTCCATGACCAGTTCCAGCACGTCGTCCATGTATTCGTTCCACTTGTCCACGATGGGGCTTTCCGCCTGGGTCTTTTCGGCGAAGGCGATGCCCTTCTCGCATTCGTAGTAGCCGAACACGTCGCGGCCGTCGCTCCAGATGGTGTAGTTTTTGATCCCGGCGGACTTGAGCAGTTCAATCATTTCCGGCCAGATTTCGTCGTGGCGGCGCTTGTATTCCGCCTGCATCCCTTCCTTGATGCGTCCTTTCCAGGCAAAGCGTTCCATGGTTTTTCTCCTTTACAGATTGATTTCTTTGGTTTCCATTGGCGCTAAAGTCACGTTCAGCCAGTTGTTGTCCGGCAGGGAAACGGTGGTTTCCACGGTTTCATGGCTGTTGTTGATCACGACCAAGGTGCGGCCCGCGGGATACCAGGCGGCCTCCGCACGGCAGTCGCCGGTGATGTAAGGCGCGGTGTCGGCGATGTTCGCGGCGAAGAGCAGAATGTCCAGCAGCATGCGGGTATTTTGATGCGTCACCTGGAAGTCGCTCAGATACACGCCATAGCCCTGGCCGAAGCGGTTGACCGTCATCTGCGGGATGCCGTTCGCGTCGGCCAGCACGCGGGCCTTGCCGTCGGTGAGGTACAGGTGTTCCTTGTCCTTGAGGCCCGCCGAACCCGCCTGGATGCGCAGGCTCTTTTCCAGCTTGTATTCCCATTTGCCGTGGCACACCCGCGCGCCGGTGTCATAGTCGATGCCCAGCACGTGCGCCATGCGGAAGAAGGTGTCGTATCCCGGCACGGCGGAAGGTTCGTCCACGCCGATGAAGCAGCCGCCCTTGTATACAAACTGCGTCAGCTTTTCCACCAGCTTATCGCTCCGCCAGGCGTCGCCGCCGCTCCAGGCGTCTCCGGCGCGGCCCGCGTTGATGACCACATTTGCATCGTCCAGCGCGCCGTTTTCCGCGTCGGCGAAGGAGATAAACTTCACCTCCACCGGCAGGCCGGACAGGGCTTCGTTGATGTGGATGAGCGGGTGCATGTAGGTTTCGTGGAAATGGCCGCTGAGCGTCCAGCTGCGCAAGGCTCCCCACGTGTGCAGCACCGCCACGCGAATCGGCAGGGTGGAAGCCGGGCCATCCTTTTGCAGCGCTTTGATCTTGCGGAATTCCGCGCCGATGCGCTCGATGGCGTCCACGAAGGCGGGATAGCCCTGGGTCAGATGCAGATACCCGCCCAGGCCGATCCTGTCCACGCACTGCCGAAGCAGCGCGCGGCGGGCGTGCATCCAGTATTCCATGGCGTCTTTTTCCGGGTGTCCGCCTTCCTGGAAGGTGGGCAGTCCGCCCAGGCCCACGGGGAACAGGTAGGGATGCAGCCGGATTTCGTGGGTCGGCACCGTCGCGCCCGCGCAGAGGCGGCACTCGAAGCCGGAGAAAATGCACTTGATCAGCCCGTCAAAGCCGATGGAAGCAAAGCGCCTGCCGTAAGGCTCCATGCCCACCCAGCTGTCGTCGTAAAACACATAGGCTTTCTTGCCGTAGCCATGCACAATGTCCACCAACACCTTGGCCTTCTCCGCCACAAACGCCTGGATGAAGTCCATGTAGTCCCGCTTGTGCGCCGTGGGCGGCATGTGCGTGACCTGCAATTTCCGCTGGTTGATGAAGTCCTCGGCGGTGAGGGCGTAGCCATATTGCTGTTCAAACGCCTTCAGCGCGGCGGGGCTGACGGTGAAATCATAACTGGCCCAGTCGGTGTAGCGGTTGCGGCGGCGCAGGTCGGACCCGAAGATCCAAACGAAGTTATAGAATAAGGAAGTAAACCGCACCACGGTGGTGTCGGGGTTCTGCTGGCACCAGGTTTTGAGCCAGCCTTGCAGGTACTCCCAGGCCAGGGGATGCCGGGGATCCAGCTGCCGCAGGTGTTCGCTGGTCCAGTGGTTGGTTGTGTGGTTGTACATGTTGATTTCTTCCCACACCCGCCAGGCCAGGAAGGAAACCGTATAGCTGTGCCAGGGCAGGGCGGGGGAGACCGTCACTGCCCCGTTTTCATAGTTCCAGTTTTCTTTCGGCACTTCCCGGTTCGCCGTGCGGTCGAACACCTGCCAGTAGGGCAGAGCGTCTGCGCTGTCGTTCACCTGGAACTGCTCGTCAAAGAATCCGTCCAGGGGCCGAATGGTTACGCTGTCCCCCGTGGCGATCACCGGGTCGGAGCACAGGAAGGTCTGCTGCTGGCTGTCGGGATGCGCCTCGGCAAAAGCGTTATGCTCCCGGATAATGCAGATGGTGGAGTAAATGCCGTAGCCCGCCTTCACAATCTCGTCGGACAGCTTGGTTCCGTCGCTGTCCCGGATCACGTCAGCGCCCCACCGCTTCGCCAGCTCCAGCGTCAGTTGTTCATACCCCGCTTCCCCGGGCAGGGTAAAGCCGCCCTGGTGAAAATCTTCATGCATAAAAATACCTCGCTTTGTTTTTGCGCCATGTCTGGCCTTGGCATCATCGGATACCAAACCTCAGTCAAAGACCAGCTGCCAGTTTTCGTCCTCAGAAGCTTCAAAGCACATTCTGATCTGTTCCCGATTGCTTTTTCCATTCGCCAGATGTTCGGGCAGCTCCTCCGGGCCAAAGAATCCACAGCCGACAGTTTCCAGGTTCGGCTGGAAATCTCCGGAAATATACCTGCACAGCACAAAGGCGGAACAGATATTGCTGGGGAAGAAGGTGCCGTTTCGCCTGTTGTGGTCAAGCAATGCGATCACGCGGACAGGCTCCACAATCATCCCGGCTTCTTCCAGCACTTCTTTTGCCGCGTTCGTTCGGATCGTCTGGTCATAATCGACCCATCCGCCCGGCAGCGCCCAGCTTCCGTTGGCCTCCTGAACCAGCAGAATCTTGCCCTCGCGGAATACCGCGGATCGGGTATCCAGCTTCGGCGTCTGATACCCCGTTCCTGCGCAGAAAGCTGCTTTGATCTTTTCCAGCGGTTGGTCACTGATCTTCGCCGCCATTTCAGCGGAGATTTCCCGGATGCGCTCAAACCGTTCGATATCATACTTGTCCTTGCAGTAAGCCAAGGCGCACTGCGACAGGTTTTGGAGTTCTTTGATCCAGGAAGTCCATGCATTCTCCGGCATCATGATGTTATCGTTCATATGCTCCTCACAGTTCCCGCTTTACCGCCCAGCGTACCGGGCGCAGCTTTCCCGGTACACAAATTCCCAGCCTGCGTCCATCCGCTTTTCTTCTCCGCTGAGGAGGAGCCGGACGGCATCGGCGCCTAATTCCTGCTGGCGGGTGTCGATGCTGGTGAGGGCGGGGGAGAGGTACGGGGCGCAGAACAGGTTGTCGCAGCCCAGGATGGACAGATCCTCCGGCAGCTTCAATCCCCGCTTCCTCGCGGCGTTCATGCAGCCCATGGCCACCAGGTCGTTGAGGGCGATCACCGCCGTGGGCCAGTAAGCGGGCAGCAGGGAGGAAAGCATCTCCTCCAGCGCCGCTTCGCCCGCTTCCGCGGTGCCCTTGCAGAAAGCCCGGTAGGAGGCGGTGCAGGGCAGATGCGCTTCCTGCAGGCCCTGGGTGTAGCCCACGTCCCGGCGCTGTTCGTCCCGATCCTCCTCGGTGCCGCCGATGAAGGCGATCTTTTCGTGGCCCAGCCCCACCAGGTAGGAAACCGATTTGCGCATGATCTCCGCCATCGGGTAGGAAATCGTTGGATAACTATAATAGGATGGAACGCAGCCGATCAGCACGATGCGCATGTACTGCCGCAGCTCCTTGAGCGTTTCCAGCAGCCGTTCGTTTCCCTCGGGCGACAGGTATTCCACGCACACGATCAGCCCGTCCATCCGCCGGTTCGCCAGGGACAGGGCGGGCCGTTCGTCGCTGAGGCTGCTCCAGGGGAACAGGCTGATCAGGTGGCCGCTGCGCCGGGCTTCGTCGTTGGCCCCGGTAAAGATCATGGCATAGTTGGGGTTCAGCAGCTTGGGCAGGATCATGCCCAAGGTGTAGGTCTTTTTGCTGGTCATGCCCTGGGCGATGGCGCTGGGGTGGTAGTTGTGCCGGGCGATGACGGCCTCCACTTTTTTCTTCGTGGCGGCGGAAACCGCGCCGCTGCCCCGCAGCACCCGGGACACCGTGGTGATGGATACGCCCGCTTCCGCGGCGATGTCGTAAATCGTGCTGCCGGATGTGGACATGGCGGTTCACCCCTTTTCGGTGTGAGGTAGGAGTTCCAAGTTCTGAGTTCCAAGTTCTAAGCTATTTGGAGTCGGTCTTGGTCTGCTTCAATTTGTAATAGGCGTTTCCGGCTTAGAACTTAGAACTGTGAACTTGGAACTTAAAACCCCAAAACATGCTTTCGCTGTCGATTATATCAGATAATCCTTCATTCATCAAGAAGAAAATGAAAGCGTTTTCGTAAAAATTTTGTGACAGATTCGTCAGGTGGCGAAAATATGAATTTTTTAAGACATTTCAGAAATGTATTGACAACAGCATGGGAGAAATGTATAATGAAAGCGCTAACAATCACAAGGCAGGTGCGGCGAATGACAACGAATTATCATGAAATCGCGGACAAGGTGCTGAACATGCTGAAAGCAGCCGACGGCAACGATCCCTCCAACGGCCATTTGACCATGGACAACTGGGAGTGGCCCACCGGCGTGGCGCTGTACGGCATCTATAAAACCTACCAGCAGAGCGGCGATAAAAAGATTTTGGACTACCTGACCGGCTGGTACGACGACATGCTGCACCGGGAAACAAAGCCCCACCGCAACGTGAACACGGTCGCCCCCGTGCTGGCGCTCACCTGCCTCTATGACGAAACGAAGAACCCCGAATATCTGCCCGTGATCGAAAGCTGGATCGACTGGGTGATGCAGGAAATGCCGCGCACCGAGTACGGCGGATTGCAGCACTGCACCGTGTGGAACAAGCATTACCAGCAGCTTTGGTGCGATACGCTGTTCATGGTGGGCCTGTTCCTGGCGAAAGCCGGCGTGGTGCTGAACCGGCCCGAACTGATCGAGGAATCGGAGTACCAGTTCCTCATCCACATCCGTTATTTGCAGAACAAGGTCAACGGCCTGTTCTACCACGGCTGGACGTTTGACCGCCGCCACAACTTCGCCGAGGCCTTCTGGGCGCGCGGCAACGCCTGGTTCACCGTGGCGGCCATCGAGCTTTACGACATCACCAAGCGGGAGAACGCCGCCATGCGCATGATCAAGGCCGCCTGGCAGGATCAGGCTCTGGCCCTGTGGAAATACCAGCGGGTGAACGGCCTGTATACAACGCTGATTAACATCGAAGAATGCTACTGCGAAACCAGCGCCACCGCCGCCATCGCCTACGGGATTTTGAAGGGCGTGCGGCTGGGCTGGCTGCCCCAGGAGCAGTACGCGCAGATGGGCCTGCTCTCCGCTCACGCGGTGCTGGATCAGATCGACGAGACCGGCGCGGTGCAGGGCGTTTCCGGCGGCACCGGCATGGGCCACGACCTGGAGCACTACAAAAAGATCATCGTCACTCCCACCGCCTACGGCCAGGGCCTGACGTTCCTGATGCTGACGGAAATGATGAATGAGGAATATTGGAATTAGTTCTAAGTTCAAAGTTCTAAGTTCTAAGCTGTATAATGCCAACTATATATCAATTGTATGACCACTATATAGCTTAGAACTTAGAACTATACGCTTAGAATTATCAAAAATTGAAAGGACAGAACGCCTATGACCACCAAGGCCGCGGAACGGAAGAAGCTCCATGGCACAGGATTGCGATACTGGGTGAAGCTGCGGGCGGACATCAAGCGGGACAGATGGCTGTACCTGCTGCTGCTGCCCGGCGTGATCTATTTTATCGTATTTAAGTACCTGCCCTTGTTCGGCATCGTGATCGCGTTTGAAAACTATGTGCCCTATTCCGGCGTGCTGGGCAGCCAGTGGGTGGGCTTGAAATGGTTCCAGTATTTCTTCAAGTTCCCGGCCTGGGTCACGTACCTGACGAACACGCTGATCCTGAGCTTCATGAACATCATCTTCTATTTTCCCGCGCCCATCATTCTGGCGCTGATGCTGAATGAGATGCGCTCGCTGCGGTACAAGAAGCTGCTGCAAACGCTGCTGTACGTGCCCCACTTCATTTCCATTGTGATCGTGGTGTCCATCACCTTCGTGATGTTCGGCCCCTCTGGCATCGTGTACAAGGGCACGGAAATGATCCTGGGCCATCCCATCAACTACATGGGTTCCCCCGACACCTTCCGCTGGATGATCATCGGCCAGACGATCTGGAAGGAAACCGGCTGGGGCACCATCATCTTCCTGGCGGCGCTGACCAACGTGGATACCCAGCTGTACGAAGCCGCCATGGTGGACGGCGCGGGCCGCCTCCGCCGCCTGTGGCACATCACGCTGCCCGCCATCCGCTCCACCATCGTGCTGATGCTGATCCTGCGCATGGGCAGCATGCTGGACACTGGCTATGACCACCTGATCCTGATGGCGAATCCCCTGAACCGCAAGGCGTCCCAAACCCTGGACGTGTTCGTGTACCAGCAGGGTATTCAGCAGGGCCAGTTCAGCTACGCTTCCGCTATCGGCCTGATGAAGTCCATCGTCAGCGTCACGCTGGTGGTCACGTCCAACAAGATCGCCCACCTCATGGGCGAGCAGGGCTTGTACTGAGGAAGGAGGAAGAAGCATGGCAGAAGCGAATATGAGCTCTCCCCAGCACAAGAAAATGATCGTATCCACCGGCCCGGTGGGGCAGAACGCCACGGTCAGCAGCCGCATTTTCGACGCCTTCAACTATATCTTTTTGACCCTGGTGGCTTTCACCACCATCCTGCCCTTCATCTACATCATCGGCGCGTCCTTTGCCACCGAGTATGAAATCGCCACCCGGCCCATGTTCATCATCCCCCGGGACGTGACGGTGAACGCCTACCGGTTCATCTTCTCTTCCAACAAGATTTTGCAAGGCTTTGGCAACTCCATTTTCATTACGGTCTGCGGTACGGCCATCAACCTGTTTTTCACCGTCACCATGGCCTACGCCATATCGAAACCCCGGCTGCGGGGACGGAACTTCTTCCTGAACATGGTCATCTTCTCCATGTTCTTCTCCGGCGGCATGATCCCCGGCTACATCGTGGTAGCCAACATCCTGAACCTGAAAAACACCTTCTGGAGCGTGCTGCTGCCCGGCGCGATCAGCGCGTATAACATGATGATCGTGAAGAACTTCTTCCAGGGCATCCCGCAGGAATTGGAAGAATCCGCGTCCATTGACGGCTGCACGGACATCGGCGTGCTGCTGCGCATCGTGCTTCCACTGTCGCTGCCCGTGCTGGCCACCTTCGGCCTGTTCTACGCCGTGGGCCACTGGAACGCCTACTTTGGCGCGATGATCTACATGACCGGCGCGAAGCAGAAATGGCCCCTGCAGGTGCTGCTGCGGGAGCTGATCATCATGTCCAACGGCTCCGCGGGCGACATGAACAACCTCGACCCCGAATTCGTCCAGCCTCCCGAGCAGTCCATCAAAATGGCCGTCATCGTGGTCTCTACCGTGCCCATCATGTGCGTGTACCCCTTCCTGCAAAAGTACTTCGTCAAGGGCGTCATGGTGGGAGCGCTGAAAGGATAAAAGGCAATAGGGATTAGGCAATAGGCAATAGGTAATAGTTTAGTCACTTTCACAAAAAACATTTGCCCTTCACCAATTGCCATATTATAATCTTCAATCCCTAATCCCTAATCCCTAATCCCTAATCCCTAATCCCTAATCCCTAATCCCGGTTATCCGCGGCCCTGAGCGCCGCTGAACGATAACAAATAATAAGGAGGAAAGAACCATGAAGAAACTCGTTGCCCTGTTCCTGGCGCTGGTGATGACGCTTTCTCTGGCCAGCTTCGCCGCTGCCGAAGAACCCTTTGAAATCACCGTGATGCTGCCCGAATTCGTCGTGGACGTGGATTTCGCGGCGGAGAACAACCCCATTCTGCAATACATTGAAGAAAAAACCGGCGTGAAGCTGAACATCCTGTGGGGCCCCAACTCCACCTACGGCGACCTGATCAACACCACCCTGGCGGACAAGAACCCGCCCATGATCATGGCCGTTACCGACGCACGCGGCCCCTCCATCATTGACTCCGCCCGGGCTGGCGCGTTCTGGGATCTGACCGATTACATCGCCGACGCCGAAAGCTATCCTTACCTGGCCGCCGGCACCGCGGGCGTGTATCGCAACATCTCCGTGGACGGCCGCATCTACGGCATCTTCCGCAGCCGCGCTTATCCCCGCGCCGGTATCTACTATCGCTGCGACATCGCCAAGGAAGTGGGCTTTGACAAGGAAGTCAAGACCATCGCCGACCTGACCGAACTGGCTGAAAAGCTGGCTGGCTACAGCAAGGATACCTACGCCCTGAATATGTGCTCCTACACCGCGGGCACCATCAACGTGATCACCGTGGCCTTCGGCGCGCCCAACAACTGGGGCGTGGACGCGGACGGCAACGTCTATCCCGCCCACAAGTCCCCCGCTTACCTGGAAGGCCTGAACTGGCTGCGCCATCTGTATGAGATCGGCGGCATCGACCCCAACTTCGCCCAGATTTCCACCTCTGACTGGGACAACATCGAGCGCACCGGCAAAGCCTTCATGCGCTTTGACTGCCTGGACAACGCCCACCGTCAGCAGGAATGGTTCGAGAACAACGCAGGCACCACCGAACAGATCTTCCAGACCGTCGGCCCCGTGGCTAAGGAAGACGGCTCCGTGACCGTTTGGCCTCAGAACAACGGCTTTGCCGGTGAAATCATGATCACCAAGAGCGTGTCCGAAGCCGACCTGCCCAAGGTGCTGAAGTTCCTGGATTGGTGCAACAGCCCCGAAGGCCAGACCACCCTGAACGCCGGTATCGAAGGCGTGACCTGGTGGGTCAACGAGGACGGCTATCGCTATGTGCCCGAAGACAAGACCGACGAAGCCTCCAACAACAGCAAGATGTACCTGCATGACCTGAACCAGCTGGGCATGGGCGTTCCCGGCAACCTGGAGAATCCTCCGGCCATCGTGAACCGCGGCGTCACCCAGCTGCGCGAACGCTACAACGCCCTGAACCTGGAACTGGCTCCTTACGCCGTGTCCGACCCCTGCTTCCCCTTCGTGAGCGAGACCGCCGTGGCCTTCGGCACCCAGCTGAACCAGATCATCTCTGACGCTGCCGTGCAGTACATCGCGGGCCTCATCGACGAAGCGGGCCTGCAGGCTGCCTGGGAAGACTGGGCTGCCCAGGGCGGCGACATGATGACCGAAGAATACAATGCCGCTTATCATGCCGCGCTGGCTGAATAATCCCAACTGAACCCAATCGGGGCTGCCGCAACGGAAACGGGCGGCAGCCCCACTTCTATGCGGAGGAACGTATGAACAAAGTTTATACCTGCTATCCCGGGGGCAGGCACAAGGCCCTCACCATGAGCTACGACGACGGGCGCACCTATGACCGGCAGCTTGTGGAAATCTTCAACCAATACGGCATCAAGGGCACCTTCCACCTGAACAGCGGCTTCCTGGGTGACGAAAGGCACATCGCCCCCGAGGAAGTGAAGACCCTGTATGCGGGGCATGAGGTCTCCTGCCACACCGTCACGCATCCCACCATCGTTCGCTGCCCCCTGCCCGAAGTAGCCCAGGAAGTGCTGGACGATCGGAAAGCCCTGGAAGCGCTGTGCGGCTATCCCGTCCGGGGACTTAGCTATCCCAACGGGTCCCTGAGCAAAGACATCGAAGCGCTGCTGCCCGCCTGCGGCATCAGGTATTCCCGGGTGGTGGGGTCTTCCGATTCCTTCGCCCTGCCGGAAAATCCCCTGCGCTGGCAGGCTACCTGCCACCACAACCACCGGTTGATGGAGCTGGGCGAGCAGTTCCTTGGTCTGTTCAAGCGGCAATACCTGTACCTCATGTACGTCTGGGGCCACAGCTACGAATTCAACGACAAGGACAACTGGGACCTGATCGAAGGCTTCTGCAAAATGATGGGCGGCAAGGACGACATCTGGTACTGCACCAACATCCAGTTCATCGACTACATGGAGGACGCCGCGCGCCTGCAATTCGCCGCCGACAACAGCTTTGTCCGCAATCCCAACGCCCAGGATATTTGGATTGCCGTCAACGATCAGGAACCCATCGCTATTCCCGCTGGGGAACTCGTGAGGCTTTAAGGGGAGCGACGAGGACGAAGCAGGGGCCTCCGCGGCCCCAAATCCGCAGCCTCAATCGTCGCAAGTCCGCTTGATGCGGACATTGCTCGTTTCGGCTGATCTCACCGCCGATGAGATTTCCGCCACCGGCGGTCATCGACGGTTCCTCCAAGCAACAGAGGGAACATTGCCTGACTGACGCGCTTAAGCAACTTCCGTAATTGCGGGTCCAGGGTACTCAGTACCCTGGTGGGGCGCGGGGCAACGCCCCGCCGTTTCCTTTTGTTTGGCGATATTACGATAATAAGGAGCAACCACTCATGCAAATCTACAAGGACGCCGTGACCGGGTATGAAGTGCGCAAGTACACCTCCGGCCCGGAACGGAACGCGAAGCTGTACTTCACGTGCGAAAACTTCTCCGTGGACGATCAATACTTTTTCTTCATGAAGAATTCCATGCAGAAAGAGCTGGGCGGCGGGTGCTACAAGGCCGACGTGGAGAGCGGCGAATTGATTCAGGTGACGAACGACGAATACCGGGGCTTCGCTACCGACCGGGAAAAGAACATCGGCTACACCTGCAAAAACGACACCGAGGTCTATGCCGTCGACCTGACCACCAACGAAATGACCAAGGTGGGCGACCTGCCCAAGGGCGGGCAGATCACCGGCCATTTAACCGCCGCGAATACGGGCCGCCTGGCGTGCAGCTATCACTTAGCGAATAAGTATTACGCCTTGGTCATTCTCGACCCCGGTAAGGAAGCGGAAATCGTGTACCAGACCGACTACCGCCTGGGCCACGCCCAAATCTGCCCCACCGACGAAAACTTGATTTTCTACATCCACGAAACTGAGGGCGACGCCTTCCAGCGCACCTGGATGTTCGACGTGAAGGAGCGCTATGTGCGGCCCTATTACGTGGAGCACCCCAGCGAGTGGATCACCCATGAGGTCTGGGCAGCGGACGGCAGCGAAATGGCCATGATGAAGCTGGACCCCGCCGGGTTCGTGGACGGGAGCAAGGGCGAGGTTCACACCGGCAACATCATCATCGGGGATAAGGACGGGCGGCATTTCGACGTGGCGGCCACGTCCACCCAGCTGCTGCACCCCTGTATCAGCCGGGACAAGAAATGGCTCTGCGCCGACCGGATCAGCTACTTAGGAACCAGCATCCAGGAGGGCGTGGTGCTCATCGAGCGGGCGACAAAGAAAGCCAAGCTGATTGCTTCTACCGGCTCCTGCAAGACCGGGGCCGACCACCAGCATCCCTCCTTTAACCGCAAGGGCGACCAGATTCTTTTCTCCAACCCCGACGAAAACGGCCTGGCTCAGGTGTGCGTGATCGACCTGCATCAGGTCTGGAAGGATTGGTGAGCCATGCCTGCGATTTGGATCATCGGCGACTCTACCGTGGAGGACAATACGCCGCCCTTCCGGGGCTGGGGCTGGGCGCTGCCGGAATTTGTGAAGGACGGCGTGACCGTGAAAAACCACGCTCTCAGCGGCAGGAGCAGCCGCAGCTTCTGGGAGGAAGGCTTGTTCCAGCCCGTCGCGGAGGGAATGGAAAAAGGCGATATGCTGCTCATCCAGTTCGGCCACAACGACGAAAAGGACGACGAGCGCCACACCGACCCGGACACCACCTTTCCCGAATGGCTCATGCGCTATGTGAACGCCGCGCGGGAGAAGGGCGCGCTGCCCGTGCTGCTGACGCCCGTGTCCCGGCGGTTCTTTGTCGGCGACGGAAACATGCTCTACACCCACGGGGAATATCCTCGCGCCATCCGCCAGCTGGCCGCCAAAGAACATCTCCCGCTCTGCGATTTAAAGCTGGACAGCCGGAAGCTGTACCTGCAATTGGGCGAAGAAAAAACCGCGGAACTCTTTGTCCGCCTCGCTCCCGGCGAACACCCGGACTTCCCCGACGGTCACGACGACAAGACCCACTTCAACGCCTATGGCGCGAAGCAAATCGCCGGGCTGGTGGCGCAGGAGCTGAAGCAGATTCCCGAATGCGCGCTTTACCTGAAAGCGTGATTCTGTGTTCGGAATGATAGCAAAAAGAAACGCCGGGGCACGGCCTCAGCGTTTCTTTTTTGTTCCATTGATCGGCTGCGTCACGCGACGGGAGGCGCTTGAAACGTGAACTGTTCAAATTTATCCACCGGAAGCGGCTTGGAGAAATAATAGCCCTGGAACAGCTTGCAGCCCATACCGGACAGCTGAATAAACTGCTGCTGCGTTTCGACGCCTTCCGTCAGCGAGGTGATGTCCAGATCCTCGGAGAGCTTGATGATGGTGCCGATGATTGCCTTCGCTCGCTGGGTGTTTTCTTTGTCGGTCAGGAAGCCCATGTCGATTTTCAGCACGTCCACGGGCATGTCCTTGAGCAGGTTCAGGGAGGAATACCCGCTGCCAAAATCGTCCATTTCCACGATGAACCCGGCGCGGCGCAGCTCGTTCAGCGTTTCCAGGCGCTCCTTGGACTCCGCCATCATCACGGTTTCGGTGATTTCAATCCGCAGCTTAGCCGGGTCAATCTTGAATTCCCTGACGAGGTTTTTGAATTCTGACGCCACGTCGATGTAATAGAAATCCTTGGGCGAGATATTGATGGACAGGAACAAATCGTCGTGAAGGCCCTTCCAGCCGGAAAGGATGGAGCAGGCGCAGCGCCACATATGCTTGTCCACTTCCACGATCATGCCGTTCCTTTCAAACGTGGGAATGAACCTGCCGGGGGACAGCACCCCATGCCTGGGATGGATCCAGCGGGCAAGGACTTCCGCGCCGACCACCCGGCCAAAGCTGTTGGTGATGGGCTGCAAGAATGGCCGAATCTGCATTTGCGCTATCGCCTGCCACAGCTCCGACGTGATCTGCTGATCCCAGAGAATGCTGTCCCGCAGATGCTTGTCGTAGTAGGCAATGCACATCTGGTAATCGTTGCCCACCGAAGAGAGGGCGAGATGGGCCCTGTCGAACATGACGGAAATCTCCAGGTCAGGCTCTGTCACCGTGTAAACGCCCATATGCAGCTGGATGCGGTAGTCGACTTTGCCGTCGGATACAGTAAAATGGCTGAGCGCCTTTTCGATCTTTTCCGCGTCGAACTCGTCAGAGGGCATCAGCACGCCGAAGGTATCGCCCATCAGCCTGCCGAAAACGCACCGGGAGGACAGGCTGGCCCGGAGCCAGTCGCCGATTCGGCAAAGCACCAGGTCGCCGAATGCGGTGCTGAACATATCGTTCAGGTATTTGAAGTTTTTCACGTTCAGGAACAGGCAATTGTATTTTGTGTCTTGATTCTCGTCCAGGATATTGCGAATGCGGGCGTAAAGATACTGCTGGGTGTACAGGGTGGTCAGGGCGTCGTGGTTGGCTTCGTACAGCTTCCGCTGGATGTGCTTCTGCTCCTCCGTGTTGTCCCGCACGATCAGGAAGGAACCGGCAATGTGCTGGTACTCGTCGCTGGCCAGACGCTTTTCCAGCGTGTAGTAGCGGGCGTCGTTTCCCGTTCCGATCGTTCTGTTTTCCACCCAATTGGCTTTGTCCCGCCTGATTTGACCAAAGATTTTTTCCAGATGCTCCTCAACCGTATCCAGCCGGTTGGCATCCTCCATGCGAACCAATGAAATGCCCGGCGCGTTGGCCCAGATGCATCTGCCGGAGGGGTCATACACATAAATCGCCTCGGACATATCGGAAACCAGCTCCGAAAGGAGCCGGTCCAGCAGCCGCAGGGGGCGATACTTGATGGCGAAGAAATAGACAAGCAGGCCGAAAACCCCGTAGCTGATCATGGAAAAGTCCACCGACGACCGGGAGAAAAGGCTGATCATCTGCCACACGCCCACAACCATCAGGGAAATCAGGATCACCATATAGCGCTCTTTGTAGATCCGCACCGTTTTCGCCGCGCAGACGGCAAACACCAGGGCCACTGCCATCAGAATGATGTAATCCAGCACCCGATGCGCCGTCAGGCCCAGCAGCGGCACCACCGTGAAATACGGCATGCCCGCTAAGGTGACGCTTTTCAGCCTGAAAGCATGGCCGAAAACCGGGTTGAGCAGCAGCTGCGCGCAGTCCGCGGCCAGGGCGATCGAGGGCGCGACAGGCAGCTTCTGGCCGTTGCCCGCGCCTTTGCAGTATTCTGTCGCAAAATTCATCAGCGTATACAGAATCCCGTCCACGCCGAGAATATAAATATACCAGCCGAAGAGAGCGGCCCGCTCCCCTGTGGAAAGCAGGATGATCAGGTTGCCCAGCAGAGGGGAAGTCAGCGCCGCGCACAGCAGGGAAACCGATTTGCCGATGCTTTTATTCGATCTGTACGCCAGAACGGAGCATACTCCGAGGGCGGCTGCGATCAAGGATAAAATGACGCAAAACCCAACTCTGACGTTCATCCCGGTTTTCCCCTTTCCGCCGCGTTTTTCGCGGCTGTTTTCCCCGGTTTCCATCCTCAAAACGTTTAGGAAAAATGCTGAAGATTCATTGCCGCGCCCCGGTCGGCGGACATTTCAAAGCAAAATCAAAACGTTACGGAAAAAAGCAAAAAATATTTTCATCCCTTAATTTGGCATTTTAGCACATTCAGTACAAAAAATCAATGCCATTTTGCACATATGTCCATAACTTTTCGACAATGAAGTTACGATTCAGGGATTTCTGGTGGAATCGCTTTTTCGCATCCAAAGAATGGTTTTCTCCCAGAAATCCCCTGTTCACTGATCCGCAAAAGAAAAAGAAAGAAAACCTGAAAAAGTGCTTGCTTTTTTCTTCGTTTAGTGATAATATAATTAAGCGCTTGATTTCGCAAGGTGTTAAACCCTCGTGATTATCAGGAAGCAGACCTTGGGGCATTGGCACAGTTGGTAGAACGAACTACCACTTGTGCACTCCCGCCCCGGAAACATCGAAATCCGGCGAGATGTAAAATATGGTCGGAAAGGTTACCAAATAAGGGGCTATAGCACAGTTGGTAGAACGAACTACCACTTGTGCACTTCCGCCCCGGAAGCATCGAAATCCGACGAGATGTAAAATATGGTCGGAAAAGTTACCAAATA
>CADBKQ010000021.1 GCA_902795275.1 uncultured Eubacteriales bacterium
TTCTGGTGTAACATGGTTGTGGGCATCTCCTCTCGGTGGATTTGGTGTAGGCAACCTTATTATACCAGAGTTTGATGCCTTTTTTCTTGTCAACTGTTTAAATTTGGGGGCTATTTTTTCAGGCGGTTCCTCTCTTTCTCGTGCTTTTCGTTATGGGAAAGTTGAGATTTTTATCCTTCATAAAAATACATTCTGACGCATTTCTCCCCGCTGAAAGCAGCCGCCTCCGGGATTGGAGGCATATTTTTTTGCGCCTGTTCATACCCTGTAACATGGACTGGCGTTTGATCGTACCCGGGGAAACGGGCTGGGAGCGCGTGGACTGGGCACAGGCGCGGGAAGTGCGGCTGCGTCCGGGGCAGGGCGCGGCGGTGGCGCTGCCGGACGGGGTCTGGCAGGGACAATACCGGCTGTCATCCGCCGACATCATTCAGGCGGCCCAAGCGCTGACGGGCCACGCGCTGGCGGCACGGCAGGCGGAACTGTCCCAGGGCTTCGCGCCGCTCCCCGGCGGGCACCGCTTGGGCGTATGCGGGGTCATGGGGCCGAAGGGATTTACAGAGATCACCAGCTTGTGCGTGCGGCTGGCTCATGAGGTCAAAGGAGTTGGGAAGGATGTATATTCACGGCTGCAAGGACGCTCCGCTTTGATCATCGGCCCGCCGGGGTCTGGGAAAACAACGCTCCTGCGGGACTTGGCGCGGCTTTCTTCCCTGGACGGAACGCAGACGGGCATCGCCGACGAACGGGGCGAAATCGCCGCCTGCCGGAATGGAACGCCGCAGCTGGACGTGGGCCCCAACACTGACGTGGTCATGGGCATGGAGAAAGCGAAAGCCCTGCTGCTGCTGATTCGCGCCATGTCGCCGCAGCTGGTTGCTACGGACGAGCTCGGCGGCGCGGAGGACGCGGCGGCGGTGATGGAAGCCTGCCGGTGCGGGGTGCAGGCGCTGGCGACGGTTCACGGGGGGAGCGTTCAGGATGTGATGAGAAGGCAGGGAATGGAAACGCTGCTGCGGCAGGGAGTATTTCAAAAGTACATTGTTCTATCCTCGCCGGGCAAAGCGCCGCGGATCGAGGAGGCAGGGGCATGATTGCCCTGGCTGTGCTGGGCGCCGGGGCCTGCGTGGCGCTGGGCAGGAGCGCGGCAGAACGGATGAACCGGCGGGACAGGATGCTGCAAG
Organism: uncultured Eubacteriales bacterium; assembly: GCA_902795275.1. Taxonomy (GTDB): domain Bacteria; phylum Bacillota; class Clostridia; order Christensenellales; family Aristaeellaceae; genus RUG563. The sequence goes on from CADBKQ010000021.1 coordinate 1,185, forward strand.
CCTGGGAAAAAGCGTTGTTCCGCATGGACGCCGCCGTGAACCACAGCGGGGCGGAGCTCAAGGAAGTGCTGCGTCGGGGCGTGGAAGAAGAAAACGCTGTGCTGTCGGAGCTGCTGCGCCGGATGGAGGCAACGCCCGCCGCGTCCACGGATACGCTGCTCGCCGCCCTGCCCTGGGACGGCCTTCTGCTTTCCGCCGAACGGGACACGTTACAGAACTGCCTGGCGTCTCTCTTTTCCCCTTCGCTCCAGGCGCAGGCCCAGGCGCTTTCCTATGCCCTGGCGCAGTGGGCCGTCTATCGTTCCGCCTGCCGCGAAGCCCGGGAAAAAAACACCCGCCTTTACACCAGCCTCGGCTGGCTGGGCGGGGCGGCGGTATTCATCCTATTTTGCTGAAAGCATCCCCATAGGGAACCAATCAAAAAAGATGTATAACCCTGTACAGGTTTTCGGGTAGGGGTCTGGGGAAACCCGCTTTTGACGCAAAAGCGGGTTCCACCGGAAAGGAGGCGTGCTTTGCAAATCCATGTGCTGCTGCGAATTGCCGGGGTGGGGCTGCTGGTGACGGTGATCTGCCAGGCGCTGACAAAGGCGGGGCGGGAGGACATCGCCACGGTGGCGACGGTGGCGGGCATCCTGATCGTGGTGATGATGGTGGTGAACCTGGCGGGGGACGTGCTGGCCCAGGTGCAGGCGGTGTTTCAGCTGCCATGACGGAAGCGCTGCGGATGGCGGGCTTTGCCGCGGCGGCGGCGATGCTCAGCTTCACCCTGCGTTCAGCCCATCGTCAGGCGGGAGCGGCGGCGGCGATGGCGGCGGGGCTGATGCTCTTTTTTTTCGCGCTCACGTATATCACCCCGGCGGTAGAGGCCCTCCGCAGCCTGTCGGAACGGGCGGGCATCGGGCAGCAGACCGTCACGCTGCTGCTGAAACTGGTCGCCATGGCCTATGTGACGGAGTTCGCGGCGCAGGCCTGCCGCGACGCGGGCGAGGACGGGCTGGCGGCGAAAGCGGCCCTGTGTGGAAAAATGCTGCTCATGGCGCAAACGCTGCCGCTGATTTCCGAAATCGGGGAGCTGACTTTATCGTTGATTCCATGAAAAGAATCCTGCTTGCTTTGCTTTTGATCCTGCTTTTGTGTCCCTGCGCCCGGGCGGAAACCCTGAATGAAGTCCTGGAAACCACCCTGGACGCCCTCCCCCTGCGGGAATGGAAAGCCGCCTACGAACAGGCTTTTCCCCAGGGCGAGGATTTCCGCAGTCTCATCCTGCGACTGGCCCAGGGCGGCATGCGGCTGGATGCGGAAACGCTGCTGCGCTCGCTGGCTTCGCGTTTTTTCAACGCGCTCACGGCCAGCGCGTGGCGGCTGGCCCGGCTGATCGTCCCGGCGGTGTTCTGCGGAGTGATGCAGCGGCTCAGGGCTTCCTTTGCCCAGCAGGCGCTGGGCGACACCCTGAGCGCCGCGTGCTTTCTGCTGCTGGCGGGCTGTATGGCGCAGGATTTAGGCCAGCACATCCTGCTGGCCCAGGACGCCGTTTCCCGGATGGCGGATCTGATGCAGGCGCTTTTTCCTTTGCTGCTGACCTTGCTGGCCGCCGTCGGCGGCACGGCGGGGGCGGCTTTCTTCCAGCCCGCCATCGTCGCGGCGGGCGGCACCATGACGGCGCTGGTGCGGTCGGTGACGCTGCCGCTGGCATTGGCCGCGGGGGTCACGGCGATCCTCAATCACCTGTCGCCGCGCATGAAAATCAGCCGTCTGTCCGCTCTGTTCAAAACCGGGGCCAGCTGGACGCTGGGCGTGGGCTTCACCGTGTTCATCTCGGTGACGGCCCTCCAATCCTTAGGCGCGGCGGCGGCGGACGGCGTATCCCTGCGCACGGCGAAGTACGCGGTGGACCACTTCGTGCCGGTGGTCGGCGGCATGTTTGCCGACACCATGGACACGCTGGTGGGCGCGTCGCTGCTGATCAAAAACGCTCTGGGCCTGACGGGGCTGCTGCTGCTGTTTTCCACAGCGGCGGTGCCGATGCTGCAAACCCTGGCGGCGGCTATGCTGTACCGCGCCGGGGCCGCGCTGCTGGAGCCCCTGTCCGACGTGCGAAGCGGGGCGTGCTTGCAGGATTTTTCGGACATTTTGCTGCTGCTGTTCGTGATTCAGCTGTCGGTAGGAGCCATGTTCCTGCTGCTGGTGGCGCAGATGCTGGTGGTGGGCAATCTGACGGTGATGCTGCGATGATGGATTTTCTGAAACAATTGACGGGCCTGTGCCTTATCCGCCTGGTGCTGGACTTTATCCTGCCCGAGGGCGACGCTTCCCGGTACGCCGACCTGGGCGTGGAGCTGTGCATGATGGTGTGCATGCTGAGAGGAGCGCTTTTGTTAGTGAGGAGTTAGGAGATAGGAGTGAGGAGTTTTAGAATGATGATGCTTTCAGTGTTAAGCCAGGTTTGCTTTTCATTGTTCATTATATTTAACTCCTCACTCCTAACTCCTCATTCCTCACTGATTGCAAAAAGGAGCCGCGCGTATGAAGTCCTGGCTGGATAAGCTGAAAACCGCGAAAAATTGGCCCTGGCTGCTGGCGCTGGTATGCTGCGCGACGGCGCTGCTGCTGTTTCCGCCGGGCGGTACGGGCAAAGCGGGGATGACGGAGGAGGAGCAGCGGGTGAGCGCCACGCTGTCCAGGCTCGCGGGCGCGGGAGACGTGCGGGTGAGCATTTACTACGCCCAGGAGGCATCGGCGTTCGGGGGCGGCAATCGTTCGCCGGTGGGCGCGGTGATCGTGGCGCAAGGCGCGGGCGACATCGCCGTGCGGCTGAACCTGCTGCGGGCGGCGGAAACGCTGCTGGGCCTGGACGCGAACCGGGTGGATGTGTTTTTGATGGAGGAGAAGCCATGAAAGACCGGGTTTTGAATATCCTGATGCTCGCGGCGGTGGCCGCGGCGCTGATTTTGACGTTCCTGAAAGGCACGCCGGATTCGGAAACCGGCCTGCCCCTGGCGACGATTGCCGCCACAGCCGCGCCGCATCCGGCGGAGATTTACCGCGCCCGGCGCAGGGAAACCCGCGCCATGGAGCAATCCCTGCTCGCCACCCTGGCTTCGGGAGAGCTCACGGATGCCGAAACCAGAACCATGGCGGAAAAGCAGCTGGTTGAAATCACCGCGAACGATGAAACCGAGCTGGCTGTGGAAGGCGCGCTGGCGGCCCATGGCTATGCGGACGCGCTGTGCGTGGCCCGGAACGGGAGCATGACCGTGTTCCTGCCCGGGGAGATCACCGCCGATGAAGCGGCGTTTTTCCTGGAAATCGCCCGGGACGCATCGGGCCTGGAGCCCGAAAGCATCCGGCTGACAGGTTATTAGCAGGGTATCCCGCAGTTGTCGCAGATCGAGCTGCCGGAAGCATCAGGAAAAATACCAGGAAATCGCTCAAGGCTATTGATAATTTCTGGGTAAGTTTGGTATAATAGAGCGGTTTTCGGAACCAAAACGAATGACAGAAAGCGAGTTAAAACATCCATGCCAAACATTGCCGTCCTGATCGACGCGGAAAACGTGCTGCCCATCCACGCCGACCAAATTTTCACCCACGCATCCTCTTTGGGCACGATTACCGTGAAAGAAATCTATGGTGCAGCCGCCGCGCTGACCGCCTGGGTGGAGCCGGTGCTGAAATACGCGCTCCACGCCAACCTGACCATCAAGGCCTCCAAGGGCAAGAATACCTCCGACATCGCGCTGGTGATCGGCGCGATGGATCTGCTGGTTTCCGGAAATATCGACACCGTGGTGATCGTGTCCAGCGACAGCGACTTTTCCGCGCTCTCCGTGCGCCTGCGCAGCGCGGGCATCGAGGTGGTGGGCATGGGCACCGAAAAGGCCAATCCCCTGTGGCGCACGGCCTGCTCCGCCTTTGTGGTTCTGCAGGCTCCGTCCTTCCGCCCCGCGCCGGCGCAGCAGGCCGCCCGTCCGCAGCCCGCGCCGAAGCCCGTCCCCCAGAAGCAGGAAGCGCCTGCCAATCCAAACGCCAACCAGCCGAAAAAGAAAGCCGATTCCAAGCCCGTGGCGCCCACTCATGCGGCCCGCATGGCCATCATCACGGCCTTTATCAGGGAACAGCTGGAAGCAAACGGCGGCAAAATGGCCGTGTCCGCCCTGCTGCCCGCGCTGAACGGCCTGGCCGAATACCGGGTGGATCAGCAGCGCTCCAAGCGCAACGCCCATAATTACCTGATGCGCCTGTACGGCGACGCTTTCACGTTTGAGGAGGGCGAGGGCGGCAGCTTCATTTCCCTGCGGGCAAGCGCGCCGGAACAGCCCAAGAAGCCGGAAGAAGCGCCTGCCGCCGAAGCGGACGAGCTGCCGGAAATCGAAACCGCCGAACCGGAGCCCGCCGAAGAACAGGCTCAAGCCCCCGCGGAAGAACCCGCCCCCGCCGAGCCGGAAGCCCAGGCAGACGAACAGGGCCAGGCAATCGCGGCTTTTGCCGCCCGGCTTGTGGACGCGGGCATCCCGGCAGACGCCGCCCAGCAAATCATCGGCATCCTGAACGAAAACAGCAACCTGCGCACCGTCTACAACAAGCTGCGCGCGGTCTTCGGCGGCGATACCGGCCGGAAGTATTACCAGATCGTGAAGGAAGTCGGACAGGGCTGAGCAGCTTAGAGGCGCTTTAATTTAGTTATAAAGGGAATAGGGATTAGGGATTAGGGATTAGGAAGATCGTGTGCAAAACGATTGGAAACCAACAAAAAAGCAAATCAAAATGACTAATCCCTAATCCCTAATCCCTGTTTTATAACGTAAAATTCCCTTCCCCCAGCACACAAGCATTTACGAAAGGAGCCGTCATGAAGACCAAGCGTTTGACGGAAATGGAAGCCTATATCCAGCGCCACGGTTCCGCGACGATGGACGAGCTGCGGGACGCCTTTGACGTGTCCATGAACACGGTCAGGCGGGACGTGGCGGAGCTGCTGAAAACGGGCAGCATTGAAAAGGTGTACGGCGGCGTGCGCGCCGCAAACCAGAACGTCATCCAGGCCGCTTATCCCAAGTCCGGCGGCGCGAAGCGCGCCATCTGCTTTGAGGCCGCGCGGCTGGTCAAGGACGGCGACATCGTGTTCATCGACTCCGGCACCACCACCGTGCAGATGATCGAAGCCATCAAAGACCTGCGGGTGACCGTGATTACCAATAATATTCAGGTGATGACGAAAGCGCTGGAATACGAAAACATCCGGGTGATCATGCTGCCCGGCGAAGTGCACCGCAACACGCTTTCCATCACCGGCGAGGATTCCGCCGAGTACCTGAGCCACATGAACACCAACATCGCGTTCATGGCGGCAACCGGCGCGTCCTTCAACGGCGTGGCCAATTCCAGCCCGCTGGAATACTCCATTAAGAAGGCCGCTGTCGCCAACACGGAAAAGGCGGTGCTGCTGGTGGCGGGCTCCAAATTCGGCACCACCAGCCTGCTCATTTACGCCGGGCTGGATAAATTCCAAACCGTCGTCACCGACAGCCGCATTCCGCCCGCCTATCGCCAGCGGCTGAGAGATTTGCATATCGACCTGCGGATTGTGGAGGACGCGGCGGGTGAAGGATGAGAGCGTCGCCTGTCGATTACAAAAAATGTATAATTTATGTTTATGCAAAACTAATGGACTAAATTTAGCGTTTTGTCGAAAACGTGACACATTTTTGACACAATAATGCGGTACCATAACACTGCATAGGGTGGTTGGCAGCGGCAAGGCTTTTGCTGCCCCCTCGGTGAAAGCCATTTTTGTCCCGTTGTTTTTATTTTTCTGACCGTCCTGGCAGTCTGCCGCTCCCCTCGCGGCGGGCTTTTATTATGGACGCCGCTCGATTTCCAAATAACGAAATTCTTAACAAATATACATCGTGTTCGATATTTTTACATCATGATCTATTTCTTTACGATTCAAGTATTTCTGGGGGAACCGCTCTTTGGCGTCCAAAGAGCGGTTCCCCCAGACCCCTTCCGAGAAAGACGATAAAAAACACATTTTACGGTAAGTATTCAGACCGTGCGAGATGATATGATTTTGCTTTCTTGGAAGGGGGTCTGGGGGAAACCATTCTTTGGCATCCAAAGAATGGTTTCCCCCAGAAAACTCCCGTTCCCTGAATAATAGCTCTATCTCCCAACAACTTGCGCGGACTGCATGGAAACCCCTTGCGAAAATGGAAAAAAACAGATATAATATATACATACTCAAATATGGAAAGGGGCAGATTCTCATGGGCTATAAAGAAGAATACCAGCGCTGGCTGGACATGTTTGCCAATGACGCCGAAACCGTCGCGGAACTGAAATCCATCGCGGGCGACGAAAAGGAAATCGAAGACCGTTTCTACACCGAACTGGCTTTCGGCACCGCCGGTCTGCGCGGCGTGCTGGGCATGGGCACCAACCGGATGAACGTGTACAACGTGCGCCGGGCCACCATGGGCGTCGCCAAGTATCTGATCGCCAAGGGCGTGCAGGATCAGGGCGTGGCCATCGCCTATGACAGCCGCATGAAGAGCGACGTGTTCGCCAAACAGACCGCGCTGACCCTGGCCGCCGCGGGCGTGAAGGCGTACCTGTTCGACGCGCTGCGCCCCGTGCCGGTGCTGTCCTACACCGTGCGGCACCTGGGCTGCGCCGCGGGCGTGGTCATCACCGCCAGCCACAATCCGCCCCAGTACAACGGCTACAAGGTCTACGCCGCCGACGGCGCTCAGCTGGGCCCCGAAGCCGCTGACGCCGTGACCGGATATATCCGCGCCCTCAATTACACCGACTGCCTGCCGATGGATGAAAAGGAAGCCTTGGACAAAGGCCTGCTCAAGATCATCGGCAACAAGGAAGTGGACGACGATTACATCGCCATGATCAAGGGCTTGGCCCAGCGGCCCGAGCTGCTGGCCGAGCGGGGCAAGGACCTCAAGATCGTCTATACTCCCCTCCACGGCTCCGGCAACGTGCCCGTGCAGCGCCTGCTGAAAGAACTGGGCGTCAACTACACCGTGGTGCCCGAGCAGGAAAAGCCCGACGGCCACTTCCCCACCGTCAAAGCCCCCAACCCCGAAGACCCCAACGCTTTCACTCTCGCCATTCCCCTGGCCCAGAAGGTGGGCGCGACCGTGGTGTTCGGCACGGACCCGGACTGCGACCGTCTGGGCGCGGCCGTGCAGGACGGCAGCGGCGTGTTCCACACCCTCACCGGCAACCAGATCGCCTGCCTGATGCTGCATCACATCCTGAGCAGCAAGAAGCAGAGCGGCACCCTGCCCAAGAACGGCGCGGTGGTGAAGTCCGTGGTGTCCACCGAGCTGGCCCGGGCCATCGCCGAGGATTACGGCTGCGCCATGATCGAAGTGCTGACCGGCTTCAAGTTCATCGGCGAACAGATTCAGCGCTTTGAAGAGACCGGTGAGCACACCTTCCTCTTCGGCTTCGAGGAATCCTTCGGCTACTTGAGCGGCACCCAGGTGCGCGACAAGGACGGCGTGAACGCCTCCCTGCTGCTGTGCGAGGCCGTGTGCGCCGCCGCCGAACGGGGCGAAACCCTCTACGACACCCTGCAGAAGATTTACCGGAAGTACGGCTACTTCAAGGAAATCGGCGTGTCCGTCACCCTGCCCGGCAAGGACGGCGTGGCCAAGATCGCCGGTATCATGAACAACCTGCGGGCCAATCCCCCCAAGGAAGTGGCGGGACTCAGGATCACCGGCGTCCGGGATTTCAGCGCCGGCATCCGCACAGCCAATGGCAAGGAAGAAAAGCTGGACTATCCCAAGAGCAACGTGCTCTACTACGAGATCGAAAACGGCAACTGGATCTGCGTCCGTCCCAGCGGCACCGAGCCCAAGATCAAGCTCTACGTGGCCGCCCGCGCCGACAGCCAGGAGGCTGTGGACGCCCTGAACGCGAAGATGGCCGCTGACGCCCAGGAGTGGATGAAGTAAAACACATTCCCCAAAAAAATACATCAGCCGGACGGGAAATCCCGTCCGGCTTTTAAGCGGATCGGCGGAATGGATCCGAGCAAAAGAAAAAACGCTGAAACCTTGACGGCATCAGCGTTTCTTTCATAGTGGCTCCGAACGGATTCGAACCATTGACACTCCGGGTATGAACCGAATGCTCTAGCCAACTGAGCTACGGAGCCACATTGGTTGCGGGGGAGGGACTTGAACCCTCGACCTCCGGGTTATGAGCCCGACGAGCTACCGAACTGCTCTACCCCGCGTCATACGCACTTTCATAGTGCAGATGTAATCATACAACAATTTCATCGTTTTGTCAATAGTTTTTTTAAACGCTTCCTTCGACTCGCTTCGCGCCTGCTTTTCCCTCCAGGGAAAGATCTTGACAAACCCTCCCGCTTCTCCTACAATGGAACCAGGCCTTGGGGACGGCACCCATCACAAAAAACGGCAGGCGCACACCGCAAGGGGGAGGATACCCATCGAAAAAAACGTGATTGTGGTGGATAAAACCGGGAAAGCATACGAATCGACGTGGCTGAAAAGGGCCAACGGTCTTGTGAAAAATGGCAGGGCGCGCTGGCTGGATGAACGGACGATCTGTCTCGCGTGTCCGCCGATACAAACGGAGGATACAATCATGGAAGAAAAGAAAGAACCGGCAATCCCCGAGAGTGGACTGACGCTGGAAAAGCTGCTTGAAAGGATGGACGCCCTTCGGAGCGAGATGCAGGATTTGGCGCAAACGATTCATATCGTGGACGGACTGCCGGAGAGCCCCGACGCCATGGCGCGTTCAAAAGCAATTGGCGATATGTTCGTCGAAAGGGAAAAAACGCTTCGGCAGCAGCTCAGCTTCCTGGAGCGAATCTATACTGACCGCTTTTCCACCAGTTCCGAAACGGAAAAAACGGAAAGAACCCGCATGATCCTGGATAAGATGAACGATATCATTCCGTGCTTCGATTATTCGGAAGAAGACAATGAAGGCAACTTGAAAGCGCTCCAAGTGATAACGGCGCTCTACAACGATTTGCTGAAACAGGCATAACGAAAAAACGCCCCTGCTCCCTGAACCGGAGCAGGGGTCAGATTGTCGAAAAAACGTTTTCGACAATCTGCGAATGAAAGGCCGGAAAACCGTCCTTTCATTCGATCCATCAATTTCTTGTAAAATGGCGGTTCCGGGCAAAATGCCCGGAACCGCTCATTTTACGGCCAGAAATTGATAGAGGAAGCAACATTCTGTTGCTCCTCGGCGACGCACATGCCTTGGGCTGCCGCCCGGCCTTCGCTGAAAACAGTCCCCCGGACTGTTTTCCGGGCGCTTCGGCCCCTGCGGATTACAATCGAAGGGCTTCGGCCCTTCGATGCATCCCGGGGACTTTGTCGACAGTCTGTAAAATTGAAATGTTCTCTCTTTTCCTATGGCTTTCTCGGAAGGGGGTCTGGGGGAAACCGCTCTTTGGCCTCCAAAGAGCGGTTTCCCCCAGAAATATTATCTATTACTTCACATACGCCGCGGCCTGTTCGCCGGCGATGCGGCCAAAGACGATGATGTCAGCCACAGCGTTGCCGCCCAGGCGGTTCGCGCCGTGGACGCCGCCGGTGACTTCGCCCGCCGCGAAGAGGCCGGGGATGATCTGGCCGTCAGCGTTCAGCACGTGGGTTTCGGGGTCGATCTTCAGGCCGCCCATGGTGTGGTGGATGCCCGCGGTGACTTTCACGGCATAATAAGGCGCGGTGTCCAGCGGGTTGGCGAAGGAGGTGCGGCCAAAGTCGGGGTCGTTCTTCTCGGCTACGTAGCCATTCCACTTTTCCATGGTGGCTGTAAAGGCGTCGGCGGGGATGCCCAGTTCCTGGGCGAGGGCTTCGTAGCTGTCGCCCTGGAGCATCAGGCCGCGCTTGATGTAGCCCTGAATGACGGAGGAAGCGTCCACCATCTTCTGATCCACCACCAGCCAGGAGAAGGAGCCGGGCTGGGCGATTTCGGCGGCGGACACCACGTCGCGGGTGCCCACTTCGTCGATGAAGCGCTCGCCGTTGGCGTTGATGAGCACAGCGCCGTCGCCGCGCAGGCCTTCGGTGATGAGAGAAGCGGTGTCGGCCTGGACGGTGGGATGAATCTGAATCTGCTCCATGTCCACGGTGGCCGCGCCCAGCTTCTGCGCCATCAGGATGCCCTGGCCCTGGATGCCGGAGGCGTTGGTGGTCATGAACCCGGCCAGGTCGGGCTTGTACTGCACCACCATCTCCAGGTTCGCGCCGAAGCCGCCGGTAGCCAGGATGACCGCCTGGGCGTTCACGGTGACGGTGTTGCCGGTTTTGCCCACGGCCTTGACGCCCACAGCCGCGCCCGCTTCATTGGTCAGGATCTCGGTGGCGGTGGTGTCCAGGCACAGGGTGATGTTCTCGCGCTCTTTCATGGCCGCTTCCAGCCGGGGCACGATGTAAGCGCCCACGGAAACCACCTTGCCGTTTTCGTCCACGGGACGGTGGATGCGCTTGACGGACGCGCCGCCGAAGGCCGCCACGTTGTTCAGGCTGATGCCTACGGTTTCCAGCCAGGAAATGGCGTCGGCGCTGTTGTTGACCAGGGTCTTTACCAGCTCGGGGTCGTTGATGCCCTTGCCGCCGATCATGGTGTCCAGGGCGAAGAGCTGCACGGAATCAAAGTATCCCTCGGGATTGGCCTGCCAGGCTTCCCATTGGGTCTTGACGATACTGGCGGAGCTGGAAATGAATTCATTGTCCGCGTAGGCTTCGGCGGCGGTCAGGGTCTTTTCCACGCCCGCGTTCTCGCCGAATTCGTTCTTGTCCTGATAGGTGGTTTTCGCAGCGTTCATGCCGCCGGTGGACTTGACGGAGTTGCCGCCCACGGCGGGCTGGCTTTCCAGCACCACCACGGTTTTGCCCGCGTCCGCCGCGGCGATGGCGGCGGTCATGCCCGCGCCGCCCGCGCCGATGATCACGATGTCCGCGTCCAGGGTCACGTCCTCCGCCGCTTCCTGGCCGGCTTCCCGCAGGTAGTCGTCGGGGTTCACGCCCGCGTTCGCCAAGGCGGTCTTCGCCGCTTCCAGCACGCCGCTGCGGGTGATCTGGGCGAAGGTGGCCCCGGTGTAGGTGTCCACGATGCCGTTGGCGTTCACGAAGGCTTCGGGCCATTCGTTGATGATGTTGCCGCCGATGCCCGCGGTTTCGCCGTCGCCGGTCATTTCCACATAGGCGATTTCACCGTCTATCAGGGTGACGGTCACGGTCACGTCGCCGCCAAAGCCTTTCGCTGTGCCGGTGCCGGTCACGGCGGTCACTTCCACGGTGGTCGCCAGTGCCGCGGGAACAAGCGACAGCAGCATCACCAGCGCCATCAGCGCGGCAAACATTCGATTGCGCATATTATTGTTCCTCCTGCCATAGAATCCGAAACCCGGACGGGTTTTCAGTTGCTTATATTATATAAGATACCCCGCTGCATGTCAAAGGCTTCTTTTTCGCAGCAGAGAATGACAGACGTTTTGTTAGCACTCTTTTTGATTGAGTGCTAAAATTTGCTTGCTTTTTGGAAAAGCGCGTGATATAATATGATCAGGCGCGGCGGCGAAGCCGTTTTCGCCCATTCGATTACCCAATATTGGAGGCTGACATACATGGAAAACAAGGGCAATATTTCGATTCACGCGCAAAATATCATGCCGGTGATCAAGCGCTGGCTGTATTCCGATAAGGACATTTTCATCCGCGAGATGGTCAGCAACGGCTGCGACGCCATCACCAAGTACAAGATGCTCCACGCCGACACCGACGAAGACCTGCGCGTCACCGTCACCGTGGACAAGGACGCGGGCGAGCTGCGCTTCACCGACAACGGCATCGGCATGACCGCCGAGGAAGTGGAAAAGTACATCAACCAGGTGGCTTTCTCCAGCGCCGAGGAATTCCTCAAGAACTACACCGGCGACAACAAGGGCGGCATCATCGGCCACTTCGGCCTGGGTTTCTATTCCGCCTTCATGGCCGCAGACAAAGTGACCATCGACACCCTGTCCTACCAGGACGGCGCGGCCCCCGTGCTCTGGGAGAGCGAGGACGGCATGGCCTTTACCATGCGGGACGGCGGGCGCACCGAGCGGGGCACCACCATCATCCTGCACATCACCGACGAGGAAAAGGAATTCCTGGACGGCTACCGGGTGCGGGAAGTGCTGGACCGGTACTGCGGCTACATGAGCGTGCCGATCTACCTGCAAGACCTGAACAAGGACGAAACCAAGAAAGACCCCGACGAGCCCACCGGAACGGCGGAAGAAGAAAAAGCCAAGGAAGAAAAGCCCATCAACGACACCCATCCCCTGTGGCTCAAAAACCCCAAGGACTGCACCGAGGAAGAATACAAGGAAACCTACCGCAAGCTGTTCCACACCTTTGAGGAGCCGCTGTTCTGGGTGCACCTGAACGTGGACTATCCCTTCAACCTGAAAGGCATCCTGTACTTCCCCCGCATCAAGCGGGACTTCGGCGGCCAGGAGGGCGAAATCAAGCTGTTCAACCGCCAGGTGTTCGTGGCGGACAACATCAAGGAAGTCATTCCCGAGTTTTTGATGCTGCTCAAGGGCGTCATCGACTGCCCCGACCTGCCCCTGAACGTGAGCCGTTCCTTCCTGCAAAACGACGGGTACGTGAAGAAGCTCTCCGCCCACATCACCAAGAAGGTGGCGGACAAGCTGAACGGCCTGTTCAACACCGAGCGCAAGCAGTACGAAACCTACTGGGACGACATTCATCCCTTCGTGAAGTACGGCTGCGTGCGGGACAGCAAGTTCTATGACATGGTGAAGGGCAGCCTGCTGTTCAAGACCACCAAGGGCGAATACCTGACCCTGGACGAGTACCGCTCCCGCAACGAGGGCAAAGCGGAAAAGAAGGTCTACTACACCACCGAAGCGAACCGCCAGGCCGCGGCCGTGGCGCTGTACACCGACAAGGGCATTGACGTCGTCGTGATGGACACCCTGATCGACATGAACTTCATGAGCTTCATGGAGTTCGGCGGCGGCAACGAGGGCCTGCAGTTCGTGCGCGTGGACGCCGACGTGTCGGGCCTCACCGAGGAAAGCGAAGAGGGCAAGGACATCGACCAGAAGCAGATGGAAACCCTGTTCCGCAACGCCCTGAACGACCAGGAGCTGACCGTGAAGATCGAAGCCCTCAGCGACCATAACCTGCCCGTGATGCTGACGGAAGAAGAACAGGTGCGCCGCTACAAGGAAATGAGCGCTATCTACGGCCAGGACTTCGGCTTCCCCTCCAAGTATACCCTGGTGCTCAACCGTCTGTGCCCCACCATCCGCGCTTTGGCGTCCATGGAGGAGGGGGACGTAAGCCACCTGCTGTGCAAGCAGCTCTTTGACCTGGCGCGCCTGTCCAGCCGTCCCCTGGAAGCGGAGGATCTGAAAGACTTCATCGCCCGCAGCAATGAGCTGGTCGCCATGATGGCGGAAAAAGCGTAATTGACAATACGGTTCCTCTTTATAGTTTGTTCTGAAGGGTATAAAACGCCTGCTTGTTGTTTTCAGCAAGCAGGCGTTTTTTTATTCTTTTCGATTGCTGTCAATCCCCAGCAGCATCCGGTCGTTATCCAGGGCCTTGCCGCTGGCCTGGCGGAATTTGTCGGTCAGGTCGCGGATGGTGAGCTTATCGCGTTCCTCGCCAGTCACGTCGTAGATCACCTTGCCTTGATTCATCATCAGGGTACGGTTGCCCAGGTCCAGGGCGGACTGCATGTTGTGGGTGATCATGAGGCAGGTGATTTTGTTTTCCTCCACGATGGAGCGGGTCAGCTTCAGCACCTTTTCGGCGGTGCCGGGGTCCAGGGCGGCGGTGTGCTCGTCCAAGAGCAGCAGCTTGGGGATGTGGTAGGTGGCCATGAGCAATGTGAGTGCTTGCCGCTGTCCGCCGGATAAAAGGCCCACCGGCTGCTTCATCCGGTCCTCCAGGCCCATGTCCAGCAGGGCCAGCTTGTCCCGGAAGGCTTTCTTGTCCGCGCCGGAGACCCGGCTCAGCCACCCGCCGTTGCCCGCGGCCAGGGCCAGATTTTCTTCGATGCTCATGTCCGGCGCGGTGCCGCGCATGGGATCCTGGAACAGGCGCCCGATCTGCTTGGCCCGCTGGTGCTCCGGCATCCAGGTGATGTCCCGCCCGTCCATGAACACGGAGCCGGTGTCCGGGAAAAAGCTGCCGCAAATGGCGTTGAACAGGGTGGACTTGCCCGCGCCGTTGGCCCCGATGATGGACACGAAATCGCCCTTGCGGATGTGCAAAGATAATTTGTCCAATGCCTGCTTGGCGTTCACCGTGCCGGGGTTGAAGGTCTTGGAAATGTTCTGCAAAATCAGCATGGCTTACCTTCCTCCTTCCGGCAGGGTGCGCTTGCGCATCTTCAAAGACTTGAGGAGCAGCGGCAACTGCTTGCGCAGGTACGGCCCGGAAATGGCCAGCACCACGATCAGGGAGGACACGGCTTTCAGCATGAACGCGGGCATGTTCAGCCGCAGCGCCAGGGCGTACACCAGCCGGAACAGGAACGCGCCGATCACCGCGCCGACGGCCCGGAGGGGCACCGAACGGTGCTTGCTGATGATGACCCCGCCGATCAGCAGGGAGGCCAGCGCCACCGTGACCATGCCGCTGCCCATGTTCACCTCGTAGTTCTTTTGCTGCTGGGCCATGAGGCACCCCGACAGCGCCGTGAACGCGTTGCTGACGCACAGGCCCACGGTGGTGGTAAAGGCCGGGTTGATGGAGGAGGAACGCACCATGTCCGCGTTGCTGCCCGTGGCGCGGATGGCCAGGCCCAGCTTCGTGCGCAGGAAGAAGCACAGGAACAGCACCACCAGCGCGACGGCAATCAGCATCACGAACAGGGTGTACTGCTCGGCGAAGGGAGTGTCCTTGAGCAGGTTTTTCGCCATGGTGAACACGGTGACGGTCTTGTTCATGGGCAGCGTGGCCTTGTTGCCGGTCAGCGCCATGTTTAACGAATATAATCCCGTGTTCACCACGATGCCCGCCAGCAGGCTCTGCACGCCCATACGCATTTGTAAGGTCGCCGTCAGGAAGCCGGAGCACATGCCCGCCAGCATCGCCGCGGGCAGCGCCAGCCAGGGATGGCCCGCAATCGCCACCAGCGCGCCCACCGCCGCGCCCAGGGTAAAGCACCCGTCGGTACTTAGGTCGCACACGTTCAGCATGGAATAGGACAGGAACAGGGCCAGTACCGTCAGCGCGTTCACTAAGCCTAATTCGAGCGCCGTCTGGCCCAGGGCAAGAAGTTTGTCAGGCGTCATGGTTGTTTGTCTCCGTATTTCAGATTTTGTATGGCTGGGGGAAACCGCTCTTTGAAGGTCAAAGAGCGGTTTCCCCCAGACCCCCTTCCGAGAAAGCCATAAAAGGAACCAATATATTTCTGCTTACTCTTCCATCATGCAGCTATTCGTAATTGCCCAAATCATATCCGGCAGAATCACTTTTCTGCCATCGTCGTATTTTCTTTGCTGTTCCTCCGTGCGGCCCACCAGGGCGACCCCGGACGCGGAATTGTCGGAAACCACCAGCAGGGCGACGCCGGGCACTTCCAGCAGGTCGGCCATCCGATAGAAAGAACTGGTTTCCATCTCGATCAAGTCCGTGTCGAAGCGCTTGATTTCATCCAGATGCAGGTATTCCAGGGCGATGGACGGAGTGCAGAAAACGCTGGCCTTCCGGATGGTATAGCCCTTTTCTTCTCCCAGCCGAATCACCTTGTCCACGAACCGCATGTCCGGCTCCACCCTGGAAAACAGCGCCGTTTCCCGGATCGAATCTCTGAGCAGATACGTGTCGGCCTGGCTGCCGGAAATGGCGTAAGCGGGCGTGCAAATATCGCCCACCTCGAAGCCTTCCTTGAGCGCGCCCACCGCGCCGATGAAAATCAGTTTCTTGAACGAGAGCTCAGCGCAAAGAGCCAGGTGGTCGATCAGGTTCCCGGCGGAAGAACCAATTTTGATCCAGGCGATTTTCCTGCCGTCCTTCTCCATCAGGTATCCGCCGATATACGACCCCTCCCGCAGCGTGGTTATTTTGCAGGAGTCATTCATTTGAAGCCGATAGGGCGTGAAGCTGGGCGCGACCACCAGCGCGTCATACACAACGTCTTCGCTGAGGCCAAACGCCTGATACGCCATGTGCTCGGAATTATACTTGTGGAAAGCGTCCACGATCTGTTTCAGCCTGTCTTTCATTTTTCCCTCCGCTTATGCTTCAACGGGCTTCTTCGTCAGGTATAAAACGAAGGTATCATTGAATTGAATGCGGTTTCCCGCTTCCAGCACGGCGTTTCTCAGGCCGTCGAAAAACCGGGTTTTGTAAGGCTCCGGGATCACGATATGGTCGCAGTGGGTGCCGCAGAAAGCGACGTATTCCTCCGCGGTGAACACCCGCCGGCCGGGATATTCCCGCTTTTCAAAGTCCACGTAGCCGTACTTCGGCGCGTTGGCATATGGAAAGCCGCCGTGGGGATAGGGCGTTTCCGGCTTGAAGCAAGCGCCGTACACCTGCTGGATTTTCTGATACAGCGCTTCGTTGGGCGCGCGGTAGTCGCTTTTGGTCAGCATCATGGCCAGGACGCCGCCGGGTTTCAGCAGGGCAAAGGTCTTGGAGAAGGCGGTTTCCTCCGGGATCCACTGGATGGTGGCGGCGGAATAGATCATGTCGAACCGCATCCCGCCGAAATCGTGGGTAATAAAGTCATCGTTCACGATGTGGAAGTTGGGGAAATGGCCGTACTTTTCCTTCATCTTCTGATAAAGATGCTCCCCCAGCTCGATGGCGTGGTAATCGCAGCCGGTGGCCAGGATCGGGTCGGTGGCCTGCCCGGTGCCGGGGCCCAGCTCCAGCACGGTTTTCCCCGGGCCGATGGCAGCATACTCAATCAAGTCCGCGAACAGCGCCGGGCTGTACCGGGGCCGGTACCGGTCAAACTGCTCGGGGATGGTGTCGAAGACTTTTCGGAATTCCACCGCGCTGTCCTCCTCCATGGCTTTACAATTCCCGTACATAGATTTTTTCTTCCGCGCCCCAGAAGGCGGTTTTGCGGTCGATGACGGTGAAGCCGTATTTTTCATAGAGGTTTTCGTGGTCGCTGGTGAGGTATACTTGATCAAAACCAATGGATTTCAGGTAGTCCATGGCGGCCTGAATCATTCTCTGGCTGAGGCGGTTCCCCCGGTATGCCTCGTCCACGAAAACGAAGCCGATATAGGGCATGTAGGGCACGTCAGGAATGCAATCCGTTTTCGTACATGTGCAGTAGCCGCAGACGCGGTCCTTGTTCAGTGCCGCGACAACCCGCTCCCAGTCCGTGAACCCGCCGGTGCGCATGGCCTGGGCCAGGGCTTTTCCCGCGCTCCAGGAACAGGCCGCCGCGTATTGGGCCACAGGCTCCCACAGTGGGGAGCCAGGGGAAATGATTTCGATGGTCACGATGATCTCCTCAGATAAGCGGTTGTTGTTTGATTTTTCATCAAACACAACAAACGTTGTCATCCTGAGCGAGGTGGAGCGAGAGCGGAACGGAGTCGAAGGATTTGACTGTAAATCTTAATCCTGCAACATGATTCCCTGTTCTCAGATCCTTCGACTTCGCTTCGCCTCTGGCTCAGCTTCGCTCAGGATGACAGCCAAAGGGGGTATACTTTCATGAAGAAAGCATACCCTCATTCATTTGGCTTGTTTCAGAAGTGGTATCACAGGCAATCTATCAAGGTTACTTCGCCACGTCGTCAAAGCTCTCGGCAGTGGTGATGGGCTGGACGGTGGTGCAGAAGGGGGCGAAGGCGGCGGCGATGGCGTCGTAGTCAAAGCCGATGGCGGCGCAGGTTTCGGTGTTGACGGTGGCGGTGCCGTTGTCAAAGGTCTTGACAGGGGTGGTCGCCACGTCCGCGCCGTCCACCAGGATAGCGGCGATCATGTTGGCGGTTTCCTTGCCCAGGTTGGCGTAGTCCACGCCGTAGCCCAGGAACGCGCCGTTCAGGGCGAAGCTGTCCGCGCCGGTGTAGTGGGGAATCTTGGCCTCGGCCAGGGTCTCATAAATCGCCAGCTCAGCGGCCATGATGGTATTGTCGGTGGGGGTGAACACGGCGTCCATGCCGTCGGCCACGATGGCGTCCGCCGCCAGCATCACTTCGGAAATGCCGCTGCCGGAGTATTCCTTGAAGCTCACGCCCTTGGCGGTGAGGATTTCCTTGGCCGCGGCGATGGGGGCGGTGGAGGCGTCCTCAGAGGGATTGTACAGCAGGGCGATCTTGGAGGCGTCGGGATTCGCGGCGAAAATCAGGTTGAACACGGCGTTGGTGTCCAGGTAGTCGGAGGTGCCGGTGATATTCGCGCCGGGAGCTTCCAGGCTGTCCACCAGGCCCGCGCCCACGGGGTCGCTGACCGCGGCGAACACCACGGGAATCTGGTTGTCCTCGGTCATGCCCTGCATGGTCATGGCAACGGGGGTCGCAACGCCCACCATCAGGTCCACTTCTTCCGCGATGAAGTTGGCGATGATTTGCTGCATCACGCTGCCGTCCAGGTTGCAGTTGTCTTCCAGGATTTCAAAGGTCACGCCCTTTTCCGCTTCGATCACCGAAAGCTGCTCGCGGATGTTGGCGATGATCTGGTTCAGGGACGCGTCGTCCACAAAGTTGCAGATGCCGATTTTGAAAGCGGTCTTGCTTTCAGCCAGGGAAACGGAGCACAGGGAGAGAGCCAGAACCAAGGCCAGAACCAAAGCAATGATCTTTTTCATGGGGATACCGTCCTTTCGATTTTTTAGTTCTAAGTTCTGAGTTCTGAGTTCTAAGCTGAATTTTGTTTTTCATTTTGAGCTTAGAACTTGGAACTGATAACTTAGAACTTGATCATGAAAAACGCCCCAACGCACAGTTGTCTGTGCGCTGAGGCGGAATTTCCGTGGTGCCACTCAGCTTTGCTTCCCTTTTGGAAGCACGCTCTGCCGCGTACGTCTTGATACGCGCCGCCTGGATAACGGGAGCGGTTGCCCGTCGCTGCCTACTGGCTTTCGCTTTCGGAGCGCCCTCCGGAGTCCATTCACATCCGCCGCCCGCACCGCCGTCCCACTCTCGGCGGCTCCCTTTGCCGTGCCTTCGGAAGCTACTCTTCTCCATCGCTGGTTTGTATCCACATGATACAATCCGGTCAGATATTTGTCAAGGGAGAAATTGTTCTCCCTTTGTACTTCCTTTTTCCGGTTTTTCATTGTTTTATCTGCTGAATAGGTTTGCATTTGTTCATCATATGGCGTATAATAAACAAGTTCAGCGCGCATTGCCGCGTTTTTCGGGGCGATACGGCGGAACGGAAGGAGGGGACGTATGGCACAGGTGGTGTGGATCACCGGCGCGTCCAGCGGCCTGGGGCTGCATACGGCCCAGGCGCTGGCCCGGCACGGGTTCACCTTGGTGGCGGGTGCCCGCTCCTTCGGCAAGGGTAAGACCGTGGCGGGCTGCGATTGCCTGCCGCTGGACGTGACCAATCAGGAAAGCATCGGCGCCTTCGCGGACGCGGCTTTGAAGCTCCACGGCGCGCCGGACATCCTGGTGAACTGCGCCGGGATGCTGATCCTCGGCGCGTGCGAGAGCTACTCTCTGGACGAGCTGCGGCAAGTGATGGAGACCAACTTTTTCAGCCAGGCGGCCATGATTTCCAAAGTCCTGCCCTTCATGCGGGAAAAAGGCAAGGGCCGCATCGTGAACTTTTCCTCCATCAACGGCCTGCTGGGCATTCCCTTTGAGGGGGCCTACACCGCCAGCAAGCACGCCATCGAGGGCTACTCCGAATGCCTGAGCTATGAGGTGAAGCCCTTCGGCATCGAAGTCATGCTGGTGGAGCCCGGCGACCACCGCAGCGGCAGCAGCGCCTACCGGCGGCACTCCGCGGGCATCACGGATTCTTCCCCCTACAAAAAAGCCTTTGACGCCGGCACCGCGCAAATCGCCCACGACGAGACTACCGGCAGCGACCCGGACAAGCTGGGAGATAAAATCGCCCAGGCCCTCAAACGCAAGCGCCTGCCCCGCCGCCTGCGCGTGGCGAAGCCCGACCAGCATTTGGCGGTGATATTGCATGACATCCTGCCCGCGGGATTGTTTGACCGCGTGATTATTCCTTATTACAATAAGCAGTTTAGAAACGAGGCTGAAAAATGAGTGAAGTGCTCGCCCGGAGCGAAAAACTCCGGGAGAAAATGACGCTGCAAAACCTGTTTGACCTGATCTGCGGCGACGGCAGCAAGGTGGCGGCGCGGTGGCTGGAGAAGGACGAGGAAAAGTCCGTCACGTTCGCGGAATACAAAACGAAAACCTACGCTGTGGCGGCGTTCCTGCGTTCCGCGCTGGGTGAAAGGTACAAGGGAAAGTTTATCGGCATCCAGGCGGACACCTGTCCCGAATGGTTTTATTTGTTCTGGGGCGTGATGGCGGCGGGATACAACGCCGTGCTGATGGACTTTACCCTGTCGGACGAAATGACCGCCTATATCCTGGGCCAGGCCGGGGCGATTGCGGTGATCGGCAAGGCGGCGCGGAAGCTGCCGGATACAATTGCCCAGTTCACCATCAAGCAGCTGTCCATGGCGCAGGAAGCCAAGGGCTTCAAGCCCGATTTCGGGGACATGGTGGCCCTGTGTACCTCCGGTACCACGGACACCAGCCGGGTGTTCGTGTACAATGAAAAGGCGGTGTGCAGCCAGGTGCTGAACGCGGAAATGCTGTACCACGCCAACCAGCGCATCATCTGCGACGAGCCCCGGCGGCAGCTGGCGTTCCTGCCCTACCACCACATTTTCGGGTTCATGGTGTGCCTGCAATGGATTCACTTCCTGGGCTACGAAACGATTTATCTCCATGACCGCAGCCCCCAGTGCATTCAAATGACCGCCCAGCGTTTCAAGATCACCCATTTGATGGCTGTGCCGCTGCTGGCGAATAATCTGAGCGTGGCGCTGAATAAAAAGGTAGCCAAAGAGCCACGCTTGAAGCGGGCGGCGTTCAAGACCCTGCGGGGCCTGAGCTTAGCTTTGCAAAGCGTCGCGCCCGGCTTCGGGCTGGACTTCGCACGGAATGTGCTGTTCAAGTCCATCACCGAGCAGATGCTGGGCTCCGACGTGCGCTGCATTATTTTGGGCGGCAGCCACACCCCCAAAGAGCACATGCGCACCCTGTCCGCCCTGGGCTACTTCACGGTGTCGGGCTTCGGCATGACGGAAACGGGCATCACCTCCGTGGAAACCAACATGAACGTCATCACCCGCACCTCCGGTTCCGTGGGCCGTCCCCTCAGCAGCGCGGAATACCGGGTGCAGAGCGACGGCGAAAAGAGCAACCGGGGCGAAATGTACATCCGCGGCAACACCATCCACACGGGTCGGCTGGTGGACGGAAAACTCCTGCCGCCCAGCTTGGATGATGAGGGCTGGTTCCGCACGGGCGATATTGTCCGATTGGAAAAGGGAAGCCGCATGTATGTGGAGGGCCGGGCCAAGGACGTGATCATTAACGAGTCCGGCGAAAACGTGTACCCCGACGAGATCGAGGACGCTTTCGGCGCGCTGGAGGGCGTGGAGCAGTTCTGCGTGCTGGGCGTGAAGGCCCAGGGCAAGAAGCAGGAAAAGGAAGAAAAGGGCATTCTGTCCCACCTGCCGCATCTGCCGCTCAAGAAAAAAGGCGCGGTGGATTACGAAGACATTACGCTCGTTCTGAACTTAGGCCAGCATTATAAAGACGACGATTACATCGCTTCCCTCATGGCCCAGGTGCGGCGCATCAACAGCGGCCTGCCCGCCCTCAAGCGGGTGAACCGGGTGCTGGTGACCAGCGAAAAATTCCAGACCGCCGGGGGCATCAAGGTGAAGCGCCTGGCCCTGAAAAAGCAGATCGAGGAAAAGAAGCTGGCCTACCGGGAGATCGACTTCAACCGCAAGGGCGAAAACGAAATCGAAGAAAACAAGCCGCTGATTCAGGAAGAAAATACGCCCTCCGACCTGCAATTGGAGGAAATCAAGCAGAAGGTTCGCGCCGTGTACGCCGAGACCCTGGACGTGGCGCCCGACCAGATCCGGGACGACGCCCACTTCATCGACGAGCTGGGCGGCGACAGTTTGCAGGTGCTGGGCATGAGCCTCAAAATCGAGGAGCAGTTCAACGTGCTCATTCCCACCGAGGAGTACGGCAAGTGCACCACGGTGAACGACCTGTCCGCCCTGCTGTACGCGAAAGTCCGGGGCGACGTGGCCTATGAGAGCAAGGGTGAAGAAAGCCAGGAGCCCGTGACGCCCATCACCCGCTTCGAGGATTCCCCGGAGTTCAAAGCCTTTGAAAAGCGCTACCAGTCCCTGATGGGCGAGGGCCAGGAGAACCCCTACTTCGTGGCCCACGATTCGCCGCTGCTGGACAAGAGCTTCGTGGACAACCAGTGGATGCTGGACTTCGGCTCCTACAACTACGTGGGCATGAGCGGCCGGGAGGAAACCAAGGCCGCCGCCAAGGCCGCCATCGACAAGTACGGCACCTCCGCTTCCGGCAGCCGCCTGCTGGCGGGCGAAAAGAGCATCCACAAGGAGCTGGAAGCCGCCATCGCCGAATGGAAGCACACCGAAACCGCCCTGGTGCTGGTGGGCGGACATTCCACCAACGTGACCTTCGTGGGCAATTTCTGCGGCAAGGGCGATTTGATCGTCTACGACGCCATCGCCCACAACTCCATCGAGCAGGGATGCCGCCTCAGCCAGGCCACCGCCAAGCCCTTCCCCCACAGCGACGTGAACGCCCTGGAAAGCATCCTGCGCACCCAGCGCCACAAGTTCGGCAAGGTGCTGATCGTGATCGAAGGCGCGTACTCCATGGACGGCGACATCGCGCCGGTGCCGGAGTTTGTGAAGCTGAAAAAGAAGTACGGCTGCTTCCTGATGGTGGACGAGGCCCACTCCGCCTGCGTCATCGGCCGGACCGGCGGCGGCGTGGACGAATACTTCGGCCTGGCTCCGGACGACATCGATATCAAGTACGGCACGCTTTCCAAGGGCCTGGGCACCTGCGGCGGCTATCTGGCGGGCTCCCGCGCCATCATCGACTATATGCGCTACAACCTGCCGGGCTTCGTGTTCTCCGTGGGCATTTCCCCGCCCCTGGCCGCGGCCAGCCTGGAAGCCATCAAGCTCCTGCGCTCTGACCCCAGCATCATGGAGCGGATGCGGCGCAACATCAAGTGCTTCGTGGAGGAAGCCCACAAGCGGCATTTCAACACCTGCCTGGCCGGAGAGACCGCCATTATCCCCATCCTGGTTGGCAAGGACGAGGACGCCTGGGAGCTATCCAACCGCCTGCGCAAGAAGGGCGTCATCGTGCCCCCCGCCGTGTATCCCGCCGTACCGAAGAACAAGGCGCGCCTCCGCTTCTGCGTCATCAGCGAG
This sequence comes from uncultured Eubacteriales bacterium, assembly GCA_902795275.1. Taxonomy (GTDB): domain Bacteria; phylum Bacillota; class Clostridia; order Christensenellales; family Aristaeellaceae; genus RUG563. Next base: position 24,699 of record CADBKQ010000021.1, read on the forward strand.
CATAAGCCCGAGGAAATCATCGAAGCGCTCGATAAGCTGCAAGAGTGCGCGAAGGAAGCTGGTATTCAGCTGCCGGAATAAGGAGTACGCTGGGGGCTGCGCGCCCCCAGACCTGCGGCAAGGGATTTCATCCCTTGCATCCCAATAAGCGAAATTACTCCGTTGGGAAAACCCGACAGTTTCCGCTTGCTGCGCTGGGGTTTACGAAAGTTAGAAGGCTTCTGGCCCAAGAAAGCCGGGAAAATCCCAGAGGAAAAGTTTACTTTTCCCTTGGGATTATTCCCAGGCTTTCCCCGGATGCAAAGCATCCGGGATGGCGGCTTCGCCGCCGGGCCAGAAGCACAACGGCGTCAAGCCAGACATCCGCGTTCCTCCACGCAACAGCGGGAATTAAGATGATATTCCCCACCAAAAAGCATCCGCTATTGCGGGTCCAGGGCGGTCACCGCCCTGGTGGGGACGAACCGCAGACGACCGCTTGTAGCGGAAATCTCGTCTGCGGTGAGATCAGCCGAAACGAGCAATCTCCGCAGGAGTTGCGACGATTGAGGCTGCGGAAGGGGCAAAGCCCCGCCGTTCCCTTTCGTGACTTAAAGTGTATTATAAAACCATCATAACGTGAAACAGTAAGAAGGAGAAAGAAAAATGAGCGAATGCACCCACGACTGCTCCACCTGCGGGGCGAACTGTCCCAGCCGGGATCAGCAGCAGAGCCTGCTGGAAAAGCCCCACGCGGGCACGAACATCAAAAAAGTCATCGCCGTGATGAGCGGCAAGGGCGGCGTCGGCAAGTCCCTGGTCACCGCGCTGCTGGCCGTGCTGGCCCAGCGGGCGGGCTACAAGACCGCCATCCTGGACGCCGACATCACCGGCCCTTCCATCCCCAAGGCTTTCGGCATCAAGCAGAACGCCATGGGCAACGAAGAAGGCATCCTGCCGGTGGAGAGCAAAACCGGCATCAAGCTGATGAGCCTGAACCTGCTGCTGGACGACGAAACCGCGCCCGTGGTGTGGCGCGGCCCGGTCATCGCGGGCACCGTCAAGCAGTTCTGGACGGACGTGCTCTGGGGCGACATTGACATTATGTTCATCGACATGCCTCCGGGAACCGGCGACGTGCCGCTGACCGTGTTCCAGTCCGTGCCGGTCAACGGCGCGGTGGTGGTCACCACGCCCCAGGAGCTGGTGGGTATGATCGTGGAAAAGGCCATGAACATGGCGGACATGATGCAGATTCCCGTGAAGGGCATCGTGGAGAACATGAGCTACGTGGTATGCCCGGACTGCGGCAAGCACGTTTCCGTGTTCGGCGAAAGCCACGCCGACGAAACCGCCCAGCGCTTCGGCGTGCCGGTGCTGGGCAAGCTGCCCATCAATCCCAAGCTGACCGCCGCCTGCGACAGCGGCCTCATCGAGCTGTTTGAGGGCGACTGGCTGAATGACGCACTGAAAGACATCATGAAGTGATTAAAAAACGCAATCAGGGACAGGAAAAAACCTGTCCCTGGTTTTTTCATTCAAACAAAAACCCGCCGTCCACGGAGGACGGCGGGCAGGGAAAGAAAGGATCAGAAAGCGGTGTTCAGCAGTTCGATGCCGTCGATGCTGGCGTCGAAGTAAGGAGCGGAACGGTATTCGGATTCATGGAAGTAACCGTCATAGACGATCTTGGTGTCTTCCACGAACGCGCCGTCGGTGGCATCCAGGGGCTTCCAATCCTCGGCCATGGGCTGGCCTTCCACGGTGATGAAGCCTTCGGTGGCGGTGTCGTACACCTTCTTGGTGCCGGCGGCGAATTCGGCCTTGGCGGCTTCGATGGCTTCCACGGTGCCTTCGGCGGCCACGGCGGTGTTCACGTCGGTCAGCACGACAGAGCCGGTTTCGATGGTGCCGGTCCAGTCAGTGGCGATGGCTTCGCCAGCGGCCTTCTGGTTGATGATGTATTCAAAGTAGGGCGCCCAGTTGATGCGGGAAGCCACGATGAAGGTGTTGGGGCAGCTTTCCACGGTAGAGCCGTTGTAGCTCACGTCGGGGATACCGGCGTTTTCACAGGCGGTGGGAGCGCCCATGGAGTCGGCGTGCTGGCTGATCAGGTCGCAGCCCGCGGCGATCAGGGCTTCGGCGGCAGCCTTTTCTTCCTTCTCGTCGTACCAGGAACCGGTGAACTGCACCTTCATGGTGACATCGGGGCAGACGCTCTTCGCGCCCAGATAGAAGCTGGTGTAGCCGGAAACCACTTCGGCATAGGTGAAAGCGCCAACGTAGCCCATCAGGGGCGCTTCGCCCTTGAGCTTGCCGGCGGCCTTGATCTCGTTCAGCTTCATGCCGGCGGCGATGCCCGCCAGGTAGCGGCCTTCATAGATCGCGGCGAAAGCGTTATGGAAGTTGGGCAGGTTTTCCACGTGGGCGCTGGTGCCGGTGGCGTGGCAGAATTCCACGTCAGGCAGCTGCCGGGCAGCGTCCAGCATGAAACTCTCATGGCCAAAGCTGTCGGCAAAGATGATGTTGCAGCCTTCGTCCGCCAGGTCCAGGGCGGCTTCGGTGCATTCGTTGGATTCGGGGATATTGCGCTTGATGATCACCTGGTCGTCGCTCAGGCCCAGCTTTTCCTTGGCTTCTTCAACACCCTTGATGAAGTTGAGGTCGTAGGTGGAGTCTTCGTCGTGCAGCAGGATCACGCCCAGCTTCACGCCTTCCACGCCGTCAGCCAGCGCGGACACGCAGCCCAGGCACAGCGCCAGAGTGAGCAGCAGAGCAAGCAGTTTCTTCATGTCAGATTTTCCTCCTCCAAATGTGGTTGGATGGTAATATATTTGTCAGTCGTCCGCCAGGAGGATCTTGCCGTCCTCGATGCCGGTTACGACTGCCAAAGACTGGATGTTGACGCCCATGGCGCGGATGTTCTTTCCGCCGGGCATGAAGCCCTTTTCGATGCCGATGCCGATGCCGATCACCTGGCACCCGGTCTGGGCGCAGAGGGCCATCATGCCCTGGCAGGCCTGGCCGTCGGACAGGAAGTCGTCCACGATCAGCACGCGGCTGCCCTGGGGCAGATATTTTTTATCGGCGCGGATGATGTTTTCCCGCTTGTGGGTGAAGGAATACACGCTGGCCTGGGCCACGTCGGGGCTCTGCACCACGGTGGCGGCCTTCTTGGCGAACAGCACCGGCACGTCGCCCATGGCATGGGCGGTGGTCAGGGCCAGGGCAATGCCGCTGGCTTCCACGGTCAGGATCAGGTCGGGCTTTTCACCGGCGAACCGCTTCGCCAGCTCTTCGCCCATCCGGAACATCAGCCCGGTGTCAATGCGGTGGTTCAAAAACATGTCTACTTTGATAATATCATTTCCGATGGCGATACCGTCCTGGAGAATGGCTTGTTTCAGTTCACGCATGGTCTGCGCCTCCCTGCTGAGATCGGCGGTAAAAAGCCGAACATTCAAAGAAAATACGCCTCTATTGTACAGAAAATGAACGAAAAAAGCAAGCGTTTTTCCGAATAAATTCAACATTTTCTTTACTTGCCGGATATGGGAACATTTTTGCCGAATGTTTGTATGAAACGACTGTTTATACTTTCATTTACGCTGTTGAAGGGTATTGCTCCTTTACTATTCTGAGCCATGTTACTAAGGATTGAAAATCGAACAAAATGGTAACGCTGGGGCTATGCGCCCCAGACCCCCACCAGGGGGATGATCCCCCTGGACCCGCACTTGGCGATATAACGCCGTTGGAATAAGCCGACAATCTTCGCCTGCTGCGCTGGGGTTTACGAAAGTTAGAGGGCTTCTGGCCCAAAAAAGCCGGAAAAATCCCAGGGGGAAAGTTTACTTTCCCCTGTGGATTATTCCCAGGCTTTCCCCGGATGCGAAGCATCCGGGCTGGCGGCTTCGCCGCCGGGCCAGAAGCATAACGGCACCAAGCCTGGCTTCCGCGTTTCTCCACGCAACAGCGGGAACCAAGCTCGGTCAGCAATTCAAGCAGCAACCGCAAATGCGGGTCCAGGGCGGTCACCGCCCTGGTGCGGGGTTCAGGGGCCGCATAGGCCCCTGCTTCGTTTCATTTCACCGCATAACTGTGTATAGTATTATTTTCCCTGATACGCTTCAAACGCATGCTGGCGGATGGCAAGGATTTCTGGCAGGCCCGCTTCTTCCACCTGTTGCACATACACGTCCCATTCGGCAACGATGTCCGCTTTGCCGGTGAGGAAACGGGGCCACCATTGATGCGTCACCTTGAGCACATTTTTCATCCCGGCATTCAATGCCGCTTCTTCCTCCGGGGTGTAGTTCATAAATGCCTGGGGATAATACTCCGTAACCATGTCCACGTTGGACAGCGCTTCCGCGTAAGGCTGCCTTTCGGCGCGTTCCGTTTCCCTTTCGGGGCTCATGGCTTCCGTGTTTTCCCGGCGGATATAAACCGGCAAGACGCCTGACAGACCGCTCCTGAACGTTTTTTCGGAATACTCGGGGCGGTAAAAAGCGTCGATAAAGCGCATGGCCGCCTCAGGCGAAGCGCACCCGGCGCTGACGGACGCCCGGCAGGGGCGGATGTTCAGCCCGGAATAATCGTATGTCCAGCGGGCTTCGGATGTGGTGAGCATATCGCTGCTGTTGTCCAGCGGCGGCAGGGGAACATACTGGTCTTTCAGCGCCTCGCCAAACTGCGCTTCTGCGCTGCTCCCAAACGCCACGCCGACGATGGCGGAACCGCGCTTGTCGCCATGGGACCGGGCCAGATAATCCTCTTGTTCTCCCCGGGTGGCTTTTTTGGAAATCAGTCCCTCCGCGTACAGTTCATTCGCAAACAGCAGCAGCGCGCGGTAGCGGTCGTCCGCAGCGTAGTTTTTCACTTCGCCGTTTTCCGCAAAGAAGCCGTCAGGCCCGCCGTTGATGAGCTGCACGCCCCAGGAGCCGATCAGATTGGTGATGGAATACGGGCTGCCGAACCAGCCGCAGTAATCCAGGGGGATTTCATCGTTCGGGTCGCCGTTGCCGTTGCAGTCGCTGTCCCGGAAAGCAGTCAGCACATTTTTCAGGTCCGCCAGCGTCCGTGGCATGGAAAGGTTCAGCGCGTCCAGCCAGGTCCGGTTGATGAACATCACGGTTTCGCAGGCCGGTTCCACACCGAGAAAGGCGGGCACGCAATAGATGCTTTCATCTGCGTCCACGGCCAGCGCCAGGGTATCCGGCTCGTTGGAAAACATTTCTTCCATCGCGGGTGCATGGCGGAAGGAAAGGATGCTCAGCTCCGTAAACAGGCCGGGATGCGCGGCGGCGTCTTCGTCATTCACGGCGTTGAACAGCAGGTCGGGGAGCTTTCCCGCGGCAATGCGCTTGTTTTTTTCCTTTTCCCATTCCTTTTCCGTCTTTTCCTCCCAGGCGATTTCCACGCCCGTATCCTCCGCAATCTCGCCAAGCAGCGCGTTCAGCGCGTCCCTGTCCGTTCCTTCCGGCAAAACGATCAGTCCCGTCATCGCCGTTTTCGGCGTTTCGGCGGATACCGCCCCCATTCCTCCGAAAAGAATCGCGCAGGATAATAAAATACAAACAAACCGTTTCATTTTCTCTTCCTCCTTTGTCTGTTCCATTGTAGCCCATCCCGCCGTTCAGGGGAATGGATATTCCGGTAGGATCCTGTAAAAAATTCACCCCTGGCCGCCAGAGGCCGGAGGCGAAAAAAGAACGGCTATCTGTACCAGCAATATCTCTGTCCCTGCTTCCAGGGCAGCACGGTGAGCCAGGTATGGTCCGGCAGGTCAAAATACCAAGTGTCCTGCTTCTGCTGGAACACGTGGCCCGGCGCGTATTCCACCGGCACAGCCAGCAGGGAAACGCCCACGCCGCCGTCGGTGACTGTGGCCAGCTTGTATTTTTGCAGGCCATTATGAATCAGGTAATCAAAATGGTCCGCCACACCCGCGTGAACGGTGGAATGAATCACCAGCGGCCAATCCAGCCAGGACGCGAGGGACGGCGCTTCCTCTGCCGTGTAGCCAAATTGCCGCAGGGTGCCGATAAAGATCGCCATATGGTTTTCAGTCACCAGCAGGTCGCCGGGACGCAAATAAAAAGGAAGCTCCAGGATCGAAGGCATTTCCCGGCTCACGCTGTGGAAAATGGAACGGTATCCGTCGTTCAGCATTTCCTGTCCGGTGGGCAGCGTTCCCAGCCCCGCTTCCTTCCAGACCCATTTCACATAGCCAGCGCAATCGAAGCCGTAGATGTACATGACCCCAGCCCGGTAATAAATCGGGCTGTTGATCCACGCTTCCTGCACGATGTATTCCGGGGCCTTGGCAAACACATGGCTTTCCGCCTGCCCGCCGTACAGATAAGGCACGCCGTAAGGCATCCGGGGCTGAATCAATGAATTGGTAATGAGATTATACCGTTCCAGAAACGGATTGCCTTCTTCCAGCAGCGACAGCGCCGCATCCAGAATGGACGAACGCTGCACGCTGCCGTTGGCGATCACGGCGGCTTTTTCTTCTTCCGTCATGGCGCACGGCCCCGGCAGGCGGGACTTTTCCCCCTCCGAACAGGCGGCTCCGCCGTATAAAAGCAGAAGAACAAAGAACATGATCAACCATCGCCTGAGCATGCGCATAACCTCCAAGAAAAACGAGAAACCGCCCTTTGCCGTTCAAAGAGCGGTTTATCCCACGGCCATTATTTATTGAATACCCGCACCGGCAGCACCAGGAAGGTGAACGCTTCGCCCTCCAGGGGCTTGATCATGCAGGGGGACACGTTGGAATTAAAGCACATGCGCACCTGTTCGTCGTCGATGTTGTGGATAATATCGGTGAGATACCGGGAATTGAACGCGATGTTCAGTTCGCTGCCCTGGAAGCCCACGTCCAGTTCCTCATGCACCTCGCCCCGGTCGGCGTTCGCGGTCATTTCCATAGGCGCTTCGGGCTTCAAATGCAGGTAAATCAGGTTGTTCTTGCCTTCCCGCGCCATCAGGCTGCACCGGTCGATTGCGTCCGAAAACTGGCTGCGGTTCACCAGCGCTTCGGTGCTCCAGCTTGCCGGCAGAATCTTCCGGTAGTCGATATACTCGCCGGTCAGCAGCGTGCCGTACACCTTGACGGAACCGAAGGTGAACATAATATGGGAAGAATTGAACGTGATCTGGCAGGCTTCTTCGCTGTCTGGCAGCATTTTGCTCACTTCGCTCAGAATCTTTCCCGGCGTGACCGCCGCCAGATGATCCTTCTGCGCGTTCTGCGGAATCTCGTTTTCCGCTTCCATCCGCTGCAGGGCCAGCCGGAATCCGTCCAGACCCACCAGCAGCGTTTCCTTTTCGTACACTTCCATCAGGATGCCGGTCAGGATCTTCCTGCTTTCGTCCGTCGACACCGCGAACTGCACCCGGCTCACCGCGTCGCGGAATTTGTTGCACGGCAGCGCCGCCCGGTATTCTCCGGAAATGTCCCGGATATCCGGATAATCCTCAGACGCCATGCACGCCATGGACGTATTGCTGCCCCGGCTCCTGATCACCGCGCGCATCCGATCGTCCACCTTCACGTCCACTTCGCCCGCGGGCTGCTTGCGCATCATTTCGGCAAACAGCCGGGCCGGCAGCAGCGCCGTGCCGTCTTCATCCACAATCGCGCTCACGGTGGCTTTGATGGAGATTTCGCCGTCCGTACACGTCAGCACCAGTCCGTCCTCCACGGACTCGATCAGCACGCCGTCGTAAACCGGCTTCACCGGCCGCGCGGAAATCGCCCGCGTCACCATGCCCAAGCCATAATTCATTTCGTCTGTCTGAACCCGAAAATGCATACCAAACGTCCCTTTCTATGCTGAGATTCCACGGCTGGCTTTTCCGCTGCCGCGCTTCGGCATCGGCCGCCGCCGCTTTGTTGTTTGTAGTAGTAATATATATATTCAGTAGTAGTATTATGCCCGGTGGAAAAGTGGATAACCCGGAAAAAACCCAGCCGTTCCGCGTTGTTTCCATTCGCCCGGTTCTGTGGAAATCATGGGGAATCCTGGGGATAAACCGTGGATTCCCCTTATTTTCGCATACTTTCAAAAAAAAATCAAGGTTTACGTGGAATCAAGAAGTCAGTAGAGAACAGAGTTACAAGGGGTTACGCTGAGGGCTGCGCGCCCTCAGACTCCGCGCCAGGGCGGTGACCGCCCTGGACCCGCAATTGCGGAAAGAACTTTACGGCATAAATCTACTTGGTTTCCGCTGTTGCGTGGAGAAACGCGGAAAGCAGGCTTGGAGCCGTGATGCTTCTGACCCAGCGGCGAAGCCGCCAGCCCGGATGCTTTGCATCCGGGGAAAGCCTTGGAATAATCCCAAGGGAAAAGTAAACTTTTCCTCAGGGATTTTCCCGGCTTTCTTGGGCCAGAAGCCTTCCAACTTTCGTGAACCCCAGCGCGTATTGCGGAAGTTGACGTATATACCCTACTTGTATGCTCGCCTAAAAGGATCCAGGGGGCGAAGTCCCCTGCTTCGTAACGCTCCAACTTATCCCCGCTATCCACAAAGACGGAATCCACAAAATGGGGATGATGGAAAGCGGATGAAATCAAGGAGAAGGAAGAACGACGCACAATTGATCCCGGAGTTATCCACAAAAAGCAGCGTCAGTTTTTCAGGCGTGGGAAAGCCTTTTTCCACACGGGGAGAACGGAGAAGATGAAGCCGAGGCAGGCAAGGGCCATGACCAGATAGCACAGGTCCATGCGCATCCAGGTGAGGAAGCCGATCTTCTGTTCCAGGGCAAACTCCATGACCAGCACGAGGCCGCAGGAAAGAAGGATGAAACCGACGGTGCGCCACAGCAGGCCGGGCTTGCGCTGGGAAGCGGGCAGCATGCGCCAGCAGATGAAAAAAACAATCGCTATCGCTATGCCGCTGAACAGTTGGTTGGCGCGGACAAAGCCCCATTTCAGCACGGCGTCCTGGCGCATGGATTCCCAGAAAGGCTGCATTGCCGCGTAGAGAAGCATCATCAGCAGCGCTTTTCCCCCGGGCCGGCGTTTCTTCATACACATTAAAATGAAGAAAATGATCAGCGCGGTGAGGGCTTCAGGCAGGTAAACGGCGAAGCACCAGACGCCGTAATAATTCTGTTCGCCCAGCGGAAAACGGAACAGGACGGAGGGGTCTTCCCAGGCGACCATGCACTTTTCCTCAAAGGGGTCGAACCATTCTTCGATGTCGTAGCCGTAGCCCAGGTTGACCAGCGGTTCCGCGATGCGGCACACGGCGATCATCAGCGCGGTAGGCGCGGCGGCCGCGTCGAAAATGCCGCCCAAAGGCTGGCGGGTGATTTTCGCGGTAAACACCCCGGCTAAAATCCCGCCCAGCACAGCGCCATAGAGCATGTACCCGCCGCGGCTGAACTGCCACAGGAAGTCCAGGCCCCGATCCAGCAGCCAGTCCAGCATGACCAGGCAATATCCGATCCTGGCGCAGAGCAGTGCCAGGGGAATGCACAGCACGGCGAACCAGCTGACGGTCCCCGTTTTCAGTCCCTGTTTTTTCCCCTGCCATGCCATCAAGGCCAGCGCGGCCGCAGCGGACGCCGCCATGACCAAGCCGTAGGGATACAGCGTGACAGGCCCCAAATGCAGCGCTTCCATGGCTTATTCCCCCACAACAGCGGAGACAAAGTAAATCAGCCCGGAAATGCTGCGGCTGTTGAGCGTCTTATGCACCCGCTTGCCGTTCAGCATCAGGTTGGTGCTGCCGCCGCCGTCCAGGTTGAAGGCCACCTTGCATTCCGGAAACACTTCTTCCCGCACGATAAAGTCGGCTACCTGGAACAGCTTCATGCCGTTGCCGTTGCCGCCGTCCACTTCAAAGATGCCGTATTCCAGCTCGCCTAGCTGGCAGATGGCGATGCGCTGGGCGTTCAGGTTGGGCTCCCGTCGGTCGTTATTGGCGACGGTGATTTCCTGAGGCACGCCGTCCGCCACCAGCACCGGGCCGAAAGAGAAGGCGTTGATCACCGTGCGGCCCGCGGCTTCCAGCTCGTCCAGCTTCTCCTGGAGCGTTTTCTCCGTGGCGTTTTTCACAAAGGAAAAATCGCCTTTATCATCGATGATCAGCACGTCCCATTTGCCGTTTGGCTTCTTGCGGTATTCCACGCCCTGGCGCACCACGTAGCTGGCGTCGTACTTGTACTTCACAAAGTCGTCGTTGCAGGCCACCACGGAGTTCAGCTTGGCCGCCATGTCCTTGGGCCGTGATTGTTCCGGGTTGCTGTAATCCTCAAAGCTCAGGGTGGTGCGCAATTGGGAGGGGTCCTTGATTTTGATGCGCACCCAGCGGCACATGACCCAGTCGTTGCTGTACTTGGGCTTCCAGTTCTTCTCCTGCATGATGATATGAATGGATTCGTCCTGATATTCGTTTTCGGAGATCCATCCTTCCTTGGGCAGCGCGCGTCCTGTCACCTTCATATCCAGCGGGATGGGCTGAATGTCAGCCAGCGCCGGCGTGGAAAAAAACGTGGCAATCAGAATCAGCATCACGGCAGCGATGCACCAGCGAAGAAGATTCATTTTCATGTGCGTATACTCTCCTTGATTTTGTGCCGGGACGGATTTCCGCTTTCGCATATCCTGCCCCATTTTCTTATTTCGTCGCGCTTCTTGCTTTTTCCTGCCATTGTTTCCTATTTTATGCGGAAAAAAAAGTTGTATTTGTTCAGCAGATATTTTCATGGACACTTTAAGTAACGGAGGGATTAGGGAATAGGGATTAGTCATTTTTGTTTTGCTATTTCGTTGGTTTCCAATCGTGTTGTGGACAGGTTCATTGTACCTATTCCCTAATCCCTTTTATAACCTAAAGTGCTCTATACCTCTTTCCCTGAACAATTGCATCGAAAAAAGCTCCCCTTTCCGTTGCGTCGGAGAGGGGAGCTCTGAGAGGAGAATTATTCGTCCTCTTCTTCCACCATTTCCATGAACTTGTCGAACACGGCCTGGGAGATGGCGTCGTCGTCCACGGAGACGTAAATGTCCTCGTCGGTATCGGGATCCTTTTCGATTTTCAGGATCAGCACTTCGCCTTCCTCGTCGTCCTGTTCCTCGTCCTGGGCGACCATCAGGACCACGTAGAGCTCGCCTTCGTGGTCGATGGTGGTCAGGTATTCAAACTGGGTGGTCACGCCGTCCTCGTCGGTCAGTTCAATGATGCCTTCGGGCAGCTCGTCATCCTGGGGAATGTTCTTGTCGAATTCGTCAGCCATTGATTTGTTTCCTCCGTTGGAATGTTCATTCATGCCGTTTCCGGCAGGAAAAGCGTTTTTTTATTTTCCCGCGTCCAGATAGCTTTGCAGGATCACGGCGGCGGCCACCTTGTCCACGGTGCCTTTCCGTTCGTCCCGCCGCATGCCGCCCTCGATCAGCGCCTGATGGGCTGATACGGTGGAGAGCCGTTCGTCCTGAAAGGCCACGGGCAGCCCGGCCTTTTCCAGCTGCTCGGCAAAGGATTTCACCTTTTCCGCCTGGAAGCCCACGGAGCCGTCCATGTTTTTCGGCAGCCCGCACACCACCAGCACGGCTTCGTTTTCCTCATACAGCTTTTGGATGTGCTTCACATCCGGCCCCCAGCCCACCCGGGTGTACACGCTGTGGGGCGTGGCGATGATCTGCGCCGCGTCGCTCAGAGCGATGCCGATGCGCCTGTTGCCCACGTCCAATGCCAGGATCCGTCCGCTCATTTGTCCAGCTTGTTCTCCACGTAATAGCGCACCAGTTCTTCCAGAATTTCGTCTCTCTCCAAACGGCAGATCAGGCTGCGGGCCCCCTGATAACTGGTGATATAAGTAGGATCACCCGTCAGCACAAAGCCCACCAGCTGCGTGATGGGGTCATAGCCTTTGCCCTGCAGGGCGCGATAAACATGCTCAAGGATATCGGAAGCGGTTTCGTTTCCTTCCGGCAGCGGGCTGAGCTTCATGGTTTCAAATCTTTCGGTCATTTTGCTCCCTCCCTCTTTCCTTTGATTATTATACACGATAATATGCGTTATCGCAAGGCAGTAAAGCAAAAATTTTAACATTTTGTAAAATTTTTTTGGATGATTCGTGACCGATGGCGGTTCGGGCCAGTCGTGGCTGAAAGGGTACTTTAGGTTATAAAAGGGATTAGGGATTAGGAAGATAGTGTACAATGAACCTGTCCACAACACGATTGGAAACCAACGAAATAGCAAAACAAAAATGACTAATCCCTAATCCC
>CADBKQ010000022.1 GCA_902795275.1 uncultured Eubacteriales bacterium
TTTTTTACCATTTTTTCCCTCATTCCCAGGTGCTTCTTCCTTCTCTCCTTTCTTTGTTTTCTCTCTTGCCTGTTTTAATCAGCATTTACCTAATCCCTACAATTGATAGGAGAATCAACATGGCATTCTACAAAGACTTTACCAAAAAGAAAATGACCCGGGAGGATCACCTGCGTTCGGACGGCAAGTGGGAAGAAGAAGGCACCCGCTACCGCAAGTCCGCCACGCAGCAGGACAAGCAGCGCTGGGAAAACGGCAAAAACAGGCCCGACGATGCGAAGCGTCCCGGCAGGCCCGGCAGCCGCTTCGATACGCCCAAGGGCCGGGATTTCAAGAAGGACAAGCCCTTTGACGGCCCCCGGAAGCCTGAGTTTAAAAAGCCCGCGCCCAAGCCGGAGTTCCGTCCCGAACCGGAAACGGGCTTCGCTCCGGAAAATCTGCTCTCCGGACGCAATCCCATCCGGGAAGCCATCAAGAGTGGGCGGGACATTGAAAAGCTGCTGGTGGCGAAGGGCGACCTGAGCGGCACCGCCAAGGAAATCATCGCCATGGCGAAGGAACGCCACATTCCCGTTCAGATGGTGGAGCGCACGCGCTTAGACGAAATCACGCCCCATCACCAGGGCATGCTGGCCTACGCTTCCGCTTACCGCTATTACGACGTGGAAGACATGCTGGCGGAAGCCCGGGAAAAGAGCGAAGAACCCTTCCTGGTGGTGCTGGACGGCGTGACCGACCCAATGAACTTAGGCGCGATCATCCGCACCGCCGCCTGCGTCGGGGCGCACGGCGTGATCGTGCCGGAACGCCGGGCCGTGGGCCTGACGCCCTCCGCGGTGAAAGCCTCCGCCGGGGCCATTGAAACGGTCAAGGTGGCTCGGGTCACCAACCTGACCCGCACCCTGGAAATGCTGAAGAAAGAAGGCGTCTGGCTCTACGCCGCCGACATGGTGGGGGATGACTACCGCAAGGTGAACTTCGCCGGGCCGATGGCGCTGATCATCGGCGCGGAGGGCGAGGGCGTCAGCCGCCTGGTGCTGGAAGCCAGCGATTTCCGCGTTTCCCTACCCATGCGGGGAGGCGTCGGCTCCCTGAACGCCTCCGTGGCCGCGGGCATTCTGATGTACGCCGCCATGAGCGGGAGAGAATGAGAAAGGGATTAGGCAATAGGCATTAGGCAATAGTTTATTTGTTTGAGCTCAAAATACCAATCCCCAATGTCTATTGCCTATTGCCTAATCCCTATTGCCTAATCCCTAATCCCTAATATCTAAACCGGAGGGTATCCATGACTGATTTTCCCACGCCGGACGAACAGAACGAATTCGAGCAATACCTCAGCCAAACGGACGAGGAAGTGGCGACCCTGGCCCAGGGCGGCGACGGACAGGCCCTGGCCTATCTGCTGAACAAATACAAGAACTTTGTTCGTTTTGAAGCCCGCAGTTATTTCCTCATCGGCGCGGATCATGAGGACATCGTGCAGGAGGGCATGATCGGCCTGTACAAGGCCATCCGGGATTTCCAGCCCTCCCGGCTTACCACGTTCCGTTCCTTTGCAGAGCTGTGTGTGAAGCGCCAGATCATCACCGCCATCAAGGCCGCCACGAGGCAGAAGCACGTGCCGCTCAACAGCTATGTATCGCTGAATAAACCGCTGTACGACGACGAGTCCGACCGCACGCTGCTGGATGTGATCGAGGGCCGCGTGACCAATCCGGAAGAACTGTATATCAGCCAGGAGGATCTGGCCCGCATTCAGACCCAGATTTCCGAAGTGCTGTCCGACCTGGAACGCCAGGTGCTGGACGCGTTCATGGATGGGAAAAGCTACCAGGAGATTGCCGAGCTGCTGGGCCGCCATGTGAAATCCATCGACAACGCGCTGCAGCGTGTGAAGCGCAAACTGATCAAATTCCGTGAGGAAAGCGACAGTTGATTTTTCCCGCCTTTTCTTCGGGCGGGTTTTCTATTTCCGCGGGCCGCGCTCCTTTCTTGCCGCGCATCCACGGAGGGGGACGGAATTGTAAATAACCGTTGGAAATGATTGCGCGCGCGGGGAAGAATATGATACAATAGGAAAACTGAAAAGGGGGATGCGTATTGCGAAGGATCGCGGTATGGATGTTGATTCTCGCCCTGTGCGGCTGCGTGTGGACGAGCGGATTCGCGGAAGATACCTATGTGGTCGTTGACGATGATGACGGGCACGCGCCCGACCCGTACTATCAGGCGGCCGTTATCCTGGGGCGCATGAGTGATTATGAAAAAATCTGCCAGCTGTTTCTCGTTACGCCGGAAGCGTTGACGGGGGAGAAGCGAACGGCTGCCATGCCCGTCGGCAATGTATTTGCGCAGTATCCCGTCGGCGGCGTCATGCTGTTCGGGCAGAACATCGAATCGGAAGCGCAGCTTCGTCAGCTGACGGAACAGATGCGCTCCCAGGCGGCCTCCGCCGGGCTGAATCCGCTGTTCATCGCCGTGGATGAGGAAGGCGGGCTCGTTTCCAGGGTCGCCAATAAGCTGGGCTATGAACCGGCTCCTTCCCCGAATGAAATCGGAAAAGCGCGGGATGAAGCCATGGCCTACGCCGCCGGGCAGTACATTTCCGGCTACCTTGCGCCTCTTGGCTTCAACCTGTGCTTTGCGCCGCCCGCCGACACCGCGCTGGACGATTACATTGAAGGCATGCAGATGTACAGCGAAGACCCTGTCACGGTGATGCGGCTGGCCTCCGCCATGGCGAAAGGCTTGCGGGAAGGCGGTGTGCTGCCGTGCTACACGCATTTCCCGGGCCGCGGTTCCTTTGAGGGCGTAACGCTGAAAAAGCTGTCCATCAGCCGGACCCCGAAAGAAATGCGCGCCTGGGAGTGGATTCCTTTCCGGGACGCGGTGGCGAACAATATCGAAATGATCATGGTGTCCCATGGGCTGATGCGCATGCTGGAGGAGGACATTCCCGCGTCCACGTCGGGACGGGTCATCAACGGCCTGCTCCGGGGAGAAATGGGATATCAGGGCGTCGTGATCACCGATTCCCTGCGGATGAACGCCGTCACCTCCAAGTATAAAACGGGCCAGGAATGCGTGGCGGCGCTGAAAGCCGGGGCGGACATCCTGCTGCTGCCGCCTGATATACAGAAAGGCATCCAGGCGATTCAGACGGCAATCGGCCAGGGAGAGTTATCCATGGCGCGCGTTGAGGAAAGCGTGACGCGCATTCTGGCGCTCAAAATCAGGATGAGCGTGGTGACTTTTGAAAAGAATCAGCGCTAAAACATCCGATCAGCGGCGAAAACCCTTGACAGGACTGGTATAATAAAGGAAGCGGCAGAAAGAAATGGAAAATGTTCTGCAACGCAAAGGAGAGAAATGCTTTATGGTAAAGGTCAACATTATTTCCGGTTTTCTCGGCGCGGGCAAAACCACGCTGATTAAGAAGCTGCTGGGCGGCAAGATCGCCAAGGAAAAGGTGATCCTGCTGGAAAACGAATACGGCGAAATCGGCATCGACGGCAGCTTTATGAAGGACTCCGGCATCACGGTAACGGAGCTGAATTCCGGCTGCATCTGCTGCACCCTGGCGGGCGACTTCCAGAAGTCCATCGATGAGCTGATCGACACCTACCATCCAGACCGGATTCTGGTAGAACCGACCGGCGTCGGCAAGCTGAGCGAGATCATCGCCGCCGTGGAAAAGGTCAAGACCCGCCACGCCGACCTGACCATCGCGGGCTGCGCCACGGTGGTGGACGCCAGCAAGTGCCGCATGTATATGAAGAACTTCGGCGAATTTTTCATCGACCAGGTGAAGTCCGCCGCCACCATCATTTTCAGCCGCACCCAGCTGCTGCCCGCCGAGCGGGTGGAAAAGAGCCGCGCTCTGATTCTGGAGCAGCATCCCGACGCCCGCATCATTACCACCCCCTGGGACGACTTGGACGCCGACACCGTGCTGGAAGTAATCGAAAGCGGCAAGCCCATCGAGATTCATGTGGAACTGGATGACGATGACGACGAGGACGAGCACGAACATCATCACCACCACGATCATGATGAAGAAGAGCACGAGCATCACCACCATGATCATGATGAGGAAGAACACGTGCACCATCACCATGACCACGGCGAAGATGAGCACGAGCACCACCACCATGATCATGACGAGGATGAGCATGAACATCATCACGATCATGAGCACCATCACCACCACCACCATCATCCCGGCGAGCACGACGCGGACGAGGTGTTCGAGAACGTGGGCGTGGAAACGGCCCGCCGCTTCACCGAGGACGAGATTCGCAGCATGACGGCCGCCCTCTCCGATCAGGAAGAATACGGCCTGATCCTCCGCGCCAAGGGCATCCTGCAAAAGCCCGAGGGCGAATGGTTCCAGTTTGACTATGTGCCCGGCGAATTGCAGATTCGTCCCAGCGCCCCCGATTACGCGGGCCGCCTGGTGGTCATCGGCACCCATATCGACGGGAAAGCCTTGAAAGCGCTTTTCCAGATTTAAGGACAGAAAATGAAAACGACACAGAAAATCGCCGGGGTCTACATCGTCACCGGCTTCATCGAAAGCGGAAAGACCACGCTGATTCACTCCATGCTGGAGGATAAGGGCTTTTCCCGGGGCGAAAAAACCCTCATCATCAGCTGTGAGGAAGGCATCGAGGAATACGACGAAAAGCTCCTCAATGAAAACAACTGTACCCTGGTCACCATGGACGACAAGGATCAGTGGACGGAGGAAAGCCTGCGCCGCATCGACGCCCAGGTGCAGCCCGAGCGCGTGATCATCGAATACAACAACATGTGGACCATCGACTACATGGGCAAGGTGGAAATGCCCGCCCTGTGGCGGGTGGTACAGGTGATCACCACGGTGGACGCCACCACGTTCGACAACTACATGGCCAACGTGCGCACCATCCTGACCGACCCCATGAAGGAAGCCGACCTGGTGCTGTTCAACCGCTGCACCGAGGACATGCCCAAGAGCCAGTGGCGGCGG
Organism: uncultured Eubacteriales bacterium; assembly: GCA_902795275.1. Lineage (GTDB taxonomy): Bacteria > Bacillota > Clostridia > Christensenellales > Aristaeellaceae > RUG563. The sequence continues at coordinate 5,015 of CADBKQ010000022.1, forward strand.
GCCATCCGGGCGCTGAATCCCAACACGAACATCCTGTTTGAAAACAAGGACGGTTCCTCCGAGGACGGCATCGCGGATGAGGATTTGCCCTACGACATGAAGGCGGAAATCATCGACATCGCCGACGACCAGCTGGGCATTTTCTACATCGACTCCCTGGATCATCCCGAGCGCTACGACGGTAAAACCGTGCGCTTCGTGGGCCAGCCCTTCCCGGACAGTTCCATTCCCGCGGGCTACTACTACTTTGGCCGCCTCGCCATGACCTGCTGCGCCAACGACATCCAGCAGATGGGCTGGGTGACCCAGGGGCCTTTGAAGCCCACCAACCGCCACTTCTATAAGCTCACCGCCAAATGCCACAAAATGACCGGGGGAGACGGACGCGCCATCCTCACTTTCTCCGAAGTGAGCGCCGAGCCCGCCGCGCGGCCCCGGGAAAAATACATCACCTTCAATTGACGTTTTGCCCTTTGACGTCTTTCTTTCCGCGTCAAAGGGCTTCTTGATTCATCAAATAAAGGAGGACGAGACATGCCATTTTCTACCTATCTGGACGGGAAGCGCCAGGACTGCCGGGAACTGGTGGCGGCGCTGGGGAAGCATTTCCGGTACGTCAGCATCCTGGGTACGGACGTGACTGCCACCGCTATCCGCGCGGACCGCAACATGTCCATGGTGCAGGACGGGCGCGGGGAATGCGGCTTCGTGCTGAAAATGCACAACGGGCGTTCGTTCATCGAATACTCTTTGGACGACGTATCCGGGGACAAGCAGGCGCTGGCGGAGCGGATCATCCGGGAAACCGCCGTGGACGCCGCGCTGCAAAGCAAAATGATCGAAGCACCGGTTCCGGCTGACGAGCCCATGAAGCAGGATTTTGTCCGGGAAAACGATTTTGCGGACTTTGACGACGCTTCCCTGCTGAAAACCTGCAAGGACATTTCCGCGGAGATCATCGCCAAGGACGAGCATGTGCTCAACGCCATCGCGGTCATCCAGCCCTACCAGGTGAACAAGCTGTTCATCACGAAGAACCGGGAGCTGAGCCAGCATTACGGCTGGGCGAACGGCATAATGATTGCAATCTACCGGGGCGAGAAAATCGCCCAGGCCCGGGAGGGCGACGGCGCGGCGAACCTGAAAGACATCATCGCCATGCTGCATGCCGGCGCAGATAAGGTAATCGACCTGGCGAAGCATCTGTCCACCGCCAAAGCGATTGAACCCGGCGTGTACGACGTGATCACCGACCCCTCCATTTCCGGCCTCATCGCCCACGAAGCCTTCGGCCATGGGGTGGAGATGGATCAGTTCGTGAAGGACCGTGCTATGGCCAAGCATTGCATGGGCCAGTACGTGGCTTCGCCCATCACCAACATGCACGACGGCGCGGCGGCTACCCATTCCGTCGCCTCCTACTTCTTCGACGATGACGGCGTGCTGGCCCATGACACCCAGATCATCAAGGACGGGATTCTCGTGGCGGGCCTGTCCGACCTGGCCTCCGCGGCCCAGCTGGGCACCGCGCCCACCGGCAACGGACGCCGGGATTCCTATAAGCGCAAAGCTTACGCCCGCATGACCAACACCTTCTTCGAGCCGGGCCAGGATAAGCTGGAAGATATGATTGCTTCCATCCAGCACGGCTACATGCTCTTCCAGACCAACAACGGCATGGAAGACCCCAAGAACTGGCAGATTCAGTGCACGGCGGAATACGGCATCGAAATCGTGGACGGCAAGCTGACGGAGAATTACGTGTCGCCCGTGGTGATGAGCGGCTCGGTACCCGATTTGCTTAAGTCCATTTCCATGGTGTCCGGCAATTTCAAGGTCATCGGCGCGGGCATGTGCGGCAAGGGCTACAAGGAATGGGTGCGGGTGTCCGACGGCGGGCCCAACCTGAAAGTGAAGGTGAAGCTGGGATGAGCATGATAAAAAAACTGCTGGAACAGGACAGCCGGCTCAGCGGCTGGCGCATCAACGAAACCGCCACAAAATCCTATGAATTGTTCTTCGTGCACAAGAGCCTGGAAACCGTCCGGGCCACCGACACCGTGACCACGAACGTGACCGTGTACGTGGATCACGACGGCAAGAAGGGCGATTCTTCCTTCGACGTGTCCGCCGCCATGGGAGAAGCGGATGTTCAGAAGAAAATCGACGCCGCCGTTCAGCGGGCGCGCCTGGTGTTCAACGAGCCGTATGAGCTGCCGGATGGGGGAGAGCTGGATCGGGATATGCCCTCCAACGTGTGGGACGCGGAGCCCAAGGCCCTGGGCCACGCAATCGCCGACGCGGTGTTCGCGGCGGACACGGTGCCCGGCGGCAGCATCAACGCCTGCGAAATCTTCCTTTATAAAGACACAATCCGCGTGCTGAACAGCCGGGGTGTGAACAAAACAGAACGCAAAGGAAGGGTCATGATCGAAGCGATTCCCACCTTCACGGAAGGAAAGGAATCCGTGGAGCTGTATGAGGATTACCGGTTCACCGAATTTGACGGGGAGAAGGTCACGGCGGAAATCGCCCGCCGCATGGCCGAGGCCCGTGACCGCTTCCAGGCGAAAAAGCCCCAGACGCCCATGGAAGTGAACGTGCTGCTGCGGCCCCACGAAATCATGGAGCTGCTGTGGGAGCTGGCGGACGACCTGAATTACGCCACCGTGTACTCCCACGCCAACCTGCACAATGCGGGAGACGATCTCCAGGAGAACGGCGTGGGGGACAAACTGACCGTGACCCTGAAGGCCCAGGTGCCCGGCAGCGAAAGCTCCTCCTGGTTCGATGCCGACGGCGGCGCGCTGACCGATACCTGCGTGATCAAAAACGGCATCGTGGCGTCCCTCTTTGGTTCGACCCGTTTCGGCCAGTATCTGAACGTTGAAAAGCCCACCGGCAACCTGCCCTGCATGAAGGCGGAAACGGGTTCCCTGGCGGAAAATGAAATGAAGAAAGCGCCGTACCTGGAATGCGCCTCCCTGTCAGGGCTGCAGTTGGATCTGTTCAACGACTACATCGGCGGCGAGATCCGGCTGGCTTACTGGTTCGATGGGGAAAAGGCGGTGCCCGTCACCGGCATTTCCATGAGCGGAAAGCTGAGCCAGGTACTCGCGAACATGCGCCTGTCCCGGGAAAGCGTGACCGACGGCGCTTATGAAGGCCCGGCGCTGCTGCTGATGCCCGGCATGAAGGTGCTGTAAAGAAATTGACTTTTCGCAAAGTTCCGCTTGACGAAAGACGGGATTGCATGTATACTTGCATTAACTGAATACCTTATCCAGAGCGGCTGAGGGACTGGCCCAATGAAGCCCGGCAACCGGCGGGAAACCGCAAGGTGCTAATTCCAGCAGTGCGGAAACGCACTGGCAGATAAGGCGCAAACGAATGCTTATTTCAAGCCGCTTGTCTGCTTTGACAAGCGGCCTTTTTGCGGCCCGGACGGTGTTCAGAAAAATCTGCAAAGGAGAAGGAACCCCATGAGAAAACTGTTTACTTCTGAATCCGTCACCGAAGGCCATCCGGACAAAATCTGCGACCAGATTTCCGACGCCATCCTGGACGCGCTGCTGGAGCAGGATTCCTATTCCCGCGTGGCCTGCGAAACCTGCGCCACCACCGGGCTCATCCTGGTGATGGGCGAAGTGACCACCGAGGGCTATGTGCCCGTGGCCGACATCGTGCGCAAGGTGGTCAATGAAATCGGCTACGACCGGGCGAAGAAGGGCTTCGACGGCGAATCCTGCGCCGTGCTCACCGCCCTGCACGACCAGTCCCCGGACATTGCCATGGGTGTGGACGACGCCCTTGAAACCCGGCAGGACGAGCAGAACGAAACCGGCGCGGGCGACCAGGGCATGATGTTTGGCTTCGCCTGCGACGAGACCCCGGAGATGATGCCCATGCCCATCGCCCTGGCCCACCGGCTGACCCGGCGCATGGCCCAGGTGCGCAAGGACGGCACCTGCCCCTGGATGCGGCCCGACGGCAAAGCCCAGGTGACGGTGGTGTACGAGGACGGCAGGCCCGTGGCGGTGGACACCATCGTGATCTCCACCCAGCACGACGACTTGGTGACCCATGACGAAATTGAGCGTGCCATGAAGGAGCATGTGATCCAAGCGGTCATTCCCGCCGAGCTCCTCAGCGCTGACACCAAATACTATATCAACCCCACCGGCCGCTTCGTAATCGGAGGCCCTGCGGGGGACAGCGGCCTGACCGGGCGTAAGATCATCGTGGACACCTACGGCGGGTACGCGCCTCACGGCGGCGGCGCGTTCTCCGGCAAGGATCCTACGAAGGTAGACCGATCCGCCGCCTATGCCGCCCGGCACGCCGCCAAGAACGTCGTGGCCGCCGGGCTGGCAAAGCAGTGCGAAATCGCGCTGGCCTACGCCATCGGCGTGGCCAAGCCCGTTTCCTACCAGGTAAACACCCGGGGAACCGGCATCCTGCCCGATGAGGAAATCGCCAGGCTGGTGGAGCAGGTGTTCGACATGCGGCCCGACGCCATCATCCAGCGCCTGAACCTGCGCCGTCCCATCTACCGCCAGACCGCCGCTTACGGCCACTTTGGCCGCACTGACGTGGACCTGCCCTGGGAACACCTGGACATGGTGGACGCGTTGAAAGCCGCTATGAAGAAATAATTGCAACGATATAAAAAGGACTGCCGGATTCAGCGCCCGGCAATCCTTTTTTCGTGCGATGATTTATTGTTCTTTGAGAAAGCTCAGCACATCGTGCCACCAGGGGAACAGCACGTCGTCGGCGGATCGGTAGATTTCATGCTTCGCGCCTTTTACCAATTGATGAGAACCGTTCTTGATTCTTGAAATGAACTTTTCCTGGGCTTCGGGAAGCACGGTGTTATCCAGCTCGGCGGTATAGAGGCGCACGGGGCAGGCGATTTTTTCCGGCGCGCCCGCCGCCAGCAGCATTCCCGTTACTTTGACCGATTCCAACGTCCAGGCATAGGAAGGGCCGTTGTTCTGGAATTCCTTCCGGCTGAACCGAAGGTTTTCGTACCAGTCAAAGCGCTCCCGGCCCATCGCGCAGGAATCCTCAAAGACTTCCTTTTCCGTGTAGGGCTTGGAGACAAAGACCCGTTTCCTGCCCTGGCCGAACAGCTTCGCGGCATGGCAGAGCAATTTAACAACCGTGGGCGACATGGCCCCCATGTTGGCCTGAATCATCGGCGAGCAGAGAACGGCGCAGCTGAACACCTCGGGATGGTCTTCCAGGTACAGGCCGCTCACCGCCCCGCCCATGGAATGGGAAAACAGCAGCCAGGGCTTGGGCAGCTTGGACAGCACCGTGTCCACGATGATTTCCATATCCCGTTCATAGTCCCGGAAATGATCCACGTGGGTCAGGGAAAAGTCCTGGATTTTCCCGTCCCGCCATGACCTGCCGTGTCCGCGCTGATCATAGGCCACCACGTCAAATTGGTTTTGCAGCAGGGAATAAATCAACTCTGAAAACTTGTAGGCGTTTTCCGTAAAGCCATGCACGATCAGCACCGTGCCTCTGGGTTGATCCGCTGTGAACTGGGAACAGAACAGGGGCTTTTGCCCGTAACCGGATACATTCGTATCTTTCTGGCGCGCTTTCAAATACGGAAACACATCCTGCTCCATGGTCTGCGCATAGGACGCGGCCAATACCAGGCCGTCGGGATTGAAGCGTTCCTGCATCGTGCATTCCTCCTGTCCGCCCGCCGGGTTATTTCATGATCTTGCTGTAAACCTTCTTCTCATTGTACATCATGAACAGCAGCCCGCCCAGCGCGCACACGATGGCGGCGATGATGGCGATGAGCCGGTAGCCGAAGCCGGTTTCCTGCTGGATGGTGCCCAGGGTGGTCACCAGCATGATGGCGACGGCCTGGCCCATTTTCATGGCGAAGGTACGGGCGGCGTAGAACATGCCGCTGCGGTTTTCCTTGGTGTCGATCTCGTCACACTCGGCAATGTCGGCGACCACGGCCTGGGGCAGGATGCCGAAGATGGCCATGGCGGGCGCGGCGATGACGCACAGGATGTAGCCCTGAACCTCCGCCGGAATGGGCATCACGCCCAGGCAGGAGGTGTAGATGAACGCCACGGTAAAGATGCAGAAGGCGATCAGAATCAGCTTTTTCTTACCCAGCTTGGGGGTCAGCTTGCTCACCAGCGGGTAGAACAGCACGGACAGGGCGGTCATCAGCACGAAATAAATCGTGGAAATGCCTTCATCCAGCTTGAGCAGCGAGGTGACGAAGTACAGCATGGCGCTTTGGAACATGGTGATGCCCAGGAAGTACACGATGTCGGAGGCCACGAAGATGCGGAAATCCTTGTTCCGGAAGGTAGCGGCCAGGGACTTGAGGGCGGTGGACTGGCTGGGCTGGGCGGTGACATATTCCTTTTCCTTGATGGTGAACACCGGCACGAACATGCACACCAGGGCGATCAGGCTCATGACGGTAAACACGATGCGGATAGCGGTCACGCGGTCCACATTCAGCGTGTCCTGCACGATGCCCCACAGAATCGGTGCGGCATAGGCTACCGCCATACCGGCGATGAACGTAAAGGAGATGGTGGTGGAAATGGCCATGCGGGTTTTCTGATCGGTACCCAGTTCGGGAATCAGGGCGTTGTAGGGCGTGCAGTACATGGTCATGAACAGGTAGAACAGGGTCAGCATCAGGAACAGGAACCCAGCGTTGATCCAGCTTTCTCCGCTGACCGGCGACCAGAAGGTGAGCACGGTCACGAGGGCAAAGGGGATCGCGGCGGCGCGCATGAAGGGAATGCGGCGGCCGTCCTTGGCGGTGCAGCGGTCCGACATGGAGCCGATGAGCGGATCGGTGATGGCGTCAAACACCCGGCCAAAGCCCGTGATGAAGGCCAGGATGGTCAGCATCCCGAAAATCACCAGGCCCTGGGGAATGAAGATGGGCTGCCCGGCTTCGATGGTGGCCGGGTCGGGCGCGTAAAACTGCGCCATAAAATTGGAAATCAAAGCGCTCAGGATGCTCCAGCCCAGCTGTCCGATGGCGAAACACCAGACTTTTCCCGTGGTGAGCTTTTTCTTCTGACTCATAGGAGATTACCCCTCTTTCAAATTGTATTGTATAATTGAATTCCCATAGATCATTCCCAGTTTACCACAGATTTGATGGATTGACAAGCATAATTTGGTCGGTTTTCAGGCAGATAGAGAATGCTGAAACAATGTATGAATATTATGATAAGCAGAAATTTTATACAAAAATAAACCTGGAAACGGCAGGATTTTTCACGCGGATGTCGAATAAAAATAATGGGGAATTAAAAGAGGGGGAGTGGTTGGCTGATAGCGGAGTGTGGAGTTCTACAACAGTCCTCTGAATTGGCTTCAAGGTCTTCATACAATGAGATCCTTCGCGTCCGGATGCGCTCAGGATGACAGTGGATGTTACGTTTAAAACAGTAGCGAGTTGCGTACCAAACTGTAGAAAAATAAACTTGAACTGTCATCCTAAGCGCATCCGGACGCGAAGGATCTCACAGCCTAGTAATTTTGTTGTTAAGGAACTAAGAACTTAGAACTAAAAAACAAACCTGCTGCTTCCTGAAATCGGTACAAATCAATAAGGAAGTATCCGCCGCTGGTGGACAGGGCAGAGGCAGGCTGATTCAATAGACTTCGTAAAAGAAAACTTTTACGAAGTCTATTGACATAAAAAGACCGTTTTGCTATAATATCACGGAACTGAGGATTTTCCTTGGCTTCTCGGGCTTTGCCGTTCGTTCCGTTTCATTATTCTATACGTCTTTCCGAACGGCGAGTTTTTCCGTCGTAAAATAAAATCACACAGATTCGATTGTGAGGCGATTTCAATGGCCGACCCTGTACGATTCCATGCCCAGGCCGACATTCAGCGCTTAGAACGGCTGCGGCAATTGGAAAAAGAACTTCCCCTGGTATGCACCGATTTTTTCCGTTCCATCACCCAAACCACCAGCACCCTCACGCGGCTGGTATACGCTTACGACTTCCGGCTTTTTTTCCAATACCTGGTTCGGGAGAATCCCTTCTTCGCCGACGTGGAGCCCCGGTTTATGGAAGACAAGCATCTGCGCATGATCAAGATGCGCGATATTGATGGCTTCCAGGAATATTTGATGCAATATTATGTGACCGATGAAGAAACCGGCGAATCCAAGGTCGTGCAGAATCACGAGCTTGGCATCATGCGGAAGCTGTGTTCCTTGCGGTCGCTGTTTGAATATTTATTCAAAAATGGTCATATTGAGGCCAATATCGCCACATTGGTCACATTGCCCAAGCTGCACGACAAACCCATCCTGCGGCTGGAACCCGATGAGATGCAGAAAATGCTGGATACGGTGGCGTCCGGCGAAGGCCTGTCCAAGACCCAGCAGCGGTATTTGAAATTCACTCGCACCCGGGACACCGCCATGCTGCTGCTTTTCCTGGGAACGGGCATCCGCGTCAGCGAATGCGTGGGCCTGGATGTGGACGATCTGGATTTTGATCTGAACGCTTTCCTGGTCACGCGCAAGGGCGGCGACCAGAGCATTCTGTATTTCCCGGAACAGGTGGCCGACGCGCTGAAAGCGTATCTGGCCGAACGGAAAGAAATCGAACCGTTGGAAGGCCACGAGAACGCGCTGTTTCTGTCTTTGAAAAAGCGGCGCATGACTCAGCGAGCCGTGGAAAACATGGTAAAAAAATATGCGCTGGTGGCCGCGCCGCTGAAAAAACGCATCAGCCCGCATAAACTGCGCAGCACCTTCGGCACCAATCTGTATCAGGAAACCGGCGATATTTACCTGGTGGCCGACGTGCTGGGCCACGCGGATGTGAACACCACCCGCCGCCATTACGCCGCCATGTCCGACGCGAACAAGCGAAAAGCGTCCAAGCTGGTGCCGCTGCCGAAAGCGGACATTCCCGCGCCGGAGGACGAATAGCCGCCCGCCTCTCCCCTATTCTCTCGGCTTTCAATGATTAGAAATACAATTTTGGTTCAAAACCTGACAGAAACAGGAAATCATTGCTTGTGTAAAAGAAGAAAATATGGTATAATCTTACGCACAATCGGCGGAAGCCGGTTGCAATCGCTCTTGCCGGGAGGTGGAACACAGCTTGCGGGGAAAACGTTGGTTCAAGCTGGACAATGCGGCCAAGCTTTACCCAGCCGTTTCAAACGCACAGTGGAGCAGCGCGTTCCGCGTTTCCGTGGAGCTGTACGAAACGATCGACCCGGATCGGCTGCAAAAAGCTGTCAACCACGTGATGAAGCGTTTTCCCTCGATGAAGGTTCGCATGCGGACGGGCCTGTTCTGGTATTACCTGGAGGAGAACGAAGCGGATCTGCTGGTTCAGCCGGACATCGGCCATCCCTGCATGCCCTTCCATTTTAAAAAGGATAACGGCTATCTGCTGCGGGTATTCTATTTCAGAAACCGTATATCCGCCGAGTTTTTCCACTCGCTGACGGACGGCTCCGGCGGGCTGGTGTTCATCAAAACGCTGGCCGTGGAATATCTGCGGCTGGGCGGGAAAAAGGTGGAATTCGACCACGGGGCGCTGAACCTGCGGGACGCGCCGAAGCAGGAAGAAACCCAGGACGCTTTTCTGAAAATGCCGCTGCCCAAGGTGCGCATTTCCAGAAAAGAAAGCGCCGCTTACCATTTCCCGGCGACCGCGGAAATCCCGCATACGCTGCGCATCATCGCCGCCTCTATTCCGTGCGAAAAGCTGCGTTCCCATGCCAAAGCGCTGGGCGCGACGATCACGGAATACCTGACAGCCGTGATGCTGTGGGTGGCGTATCAGGAGCAGGAAAAGGAAAATCCCCAGAAAAAGCTGCCACTGCGCGTATCCGTCCCGGTGAATATGCGCGCGTTTTATCCCAGCGCCACCTTGCGGAATTTTTCTTCCTTCGTCAATCCCGGCATCGATCCGCGGCTGGGCGATTACACGTTCGAGGAAATCGTGAAGGAAACGCACGCTTTCATGCGGTACACGGTGAATCCCAAGCTGCTTTCCGCCACCATCGCCACCAACGTGGCCGATGAAAAGAACCTGCTCGTCCGCCTGGTGCCGCTGACGGTCAAGAACCTGATCATCAACGGGATCTTCCGCAGGGCGGGCGATAAGCTGGTCACAGCCACCCTGTCCAACCTGGGCCGCACGGAAAAGCCCACGGGCGGAGAACGACTGATCCGCCGCTTTGAGTTTCAGCTCGGCGTGCCGGCGACGCCGCTGTGCAACTGCTCGGCCATCAGCAACGGCGACGAGCTCCGCCTCGTTTTTTCCAGCAATATCCGGGAAACCACGCTGCCCCGGGAAATGCTGCGGTTTCTGGTGGAACGCGGGATTCCGGTCACGGTGGAAAGCAATCTGGAGGATATGTGAGCCATGGCATATTGCGTTCATTGCGGCGTGAAGCTGGGCGAGGGCGAAAAGCGGTGTCCCCTCTGCTTTACGCCAGTCATCGACCCGGCTGAACCGCAGAAGGCGAGCGTTCAGCGGGTGTATCCGGTCCGGACGCCGGAACAGGAATTGAAGCGGAACAAACACTTCCTGCTGTTCCTGGCCGGGCTGATGCTGGCCGCGCCCGCGCTGCTGTGCCTCATCATCGACCTGCTGCTCACCGGAAAAATCACCTGGAGTGGGTACGCCTCCAGCGCGCTGATTCTGCTGTTCGCGGCTGTCACCGTTCCGCTGCTGGTGAACCGGTTCCAGGCGTATGTCGCGGTGGGAATGGGATTTGCCAGCCTGAACGCTTACCTTTTCCTGGTGGAACGCCTCAGCGATTCAGGCAGATGGTTTTTCCCCATCGCGCTGCCCGCCATCTCTCTGTGCGCGGCGCTGCTGACCGTCATCATTCTGATGTACCGGAGGCAGGCGCTGAATAAGCTGACGGTGATTGCCGCTTCCTTCGCTGCCGTGGCTGTCGAATGCGTTGCCATCGAATGGCTCATCGCCGCGGCCAATGGCATGAGCGGCGTGTTTATCTGGTCGCCCTTTGTGCTGGCGCCCTGTATTTTCATTTCTCTGGCCCTGTTTTTTGTCAATTATAACCGGGCCGTGCGGGAAGAAGTGCGGCGCTGGGTGCATTTTTGATGTTGGAGTTCTAAGTTTAAAGTTCTGAGTTCAAAGCCTGAATCTGCCGTTCTGGTGATAATGACCTGTTTGACTTAGAACTTGGAACTAAGAACTTAGAACTGATTTCCACATATTATGTTATCAATGTACTTGTGATTGAAGGAAGGATGTGCTTTATGGAAAAGTATCGCGTGGGCATTATCGGCGCTACCGGCATGGTAGGCCAACGGTTCGTATCCCTGCTGGAAAACCATCCCTGGTTTGAAATCACCGCCCTGGCCGCCAGCGGACGCAGTGCGGGCAAACCCTATGCCGAAGCGGTGGAAGGCCGCTGGGCTTTCTCCTGGCCGATCCCGGAAAAGGCGGCGAAGCTGCCCGTGATGGACGCGGCGGAGGTGGAGAAGGTCGCCGAAAAATGCGACTTCGTGTTCTGCGCCGTGGCCATGGACAAAGCGGCGACCCGTGCCCTGGAAGAAGCCTATGCCAAGACGGAAACGCCCGTGGTCAGCAACAACAGCGCCTGCCGGCTGCTGCCCGACGTGCCCATGCTGATTCCCGAAATCAACGCGGAGCATGCCGAAATCATCGCCGCCCAGCGCAAGCGCCTGGGTACTCAGCGCGGCTTCATCGCGGTGAAGCCCAACTGCTCCATCCAGAGCTATGTGCCCGCCCTGACGCCCCTGCGCGACTTCGGCCTGAAAGCCGTTTCCGTGTGTACCTACCAGGCGATCAGCGGCGCGGGCAAGACCTTTGAGCGCTGGCCGGAGATCCTGGACAACGTGATCCCCTACATCGGCGGCGAGGAAGAAAAGAGCGAAAAGGAACCCCTCAAGATCTGGGGCCATCTGAATGATGACAAGACCGAAATCGTCATGGCGGATAAGCCCGTGATCGGCGCGCAATGCCTGCGCGTTCCCGTGGCGGACGGTCACATGGCGGCGGTGAGCGTGTCCTTTGACCGCAAGCCCTCCATGGATGAAATGCTGAAACGCTGGGCTTCCTGGCGCACCGTGGCCCAGGAGCTGGAACTGCCCAGCGCGCCCGCGCCCTTCCTCAAATACATGCAGGAGCCCGACCGGCCCCAGACCCGGCTGGACCGCGACTTTGAGCGCGGCATGGGCGTGACCATCGGTCGCCTGCGTCCCGACCCCATCTTCGACTATCGCTTCGTCTGCCTGTCCCACAACACCCTGCGCGGCGCTGCCGGCGGCGGCGTGCTGTCCGCGGAGCTGCTCTGCGCCAAGGGATATATCACCCGAAAGGAGTAAACCATGTCCAAACCGCTGTTTACCGGCTGCGCCACCGCTTTGATCACGCCGATCAAAGACGGCCAGACAGATACGCCCGCGCTGGAAAAGCTGCTGGATTTTCAGCTGAATAACGGGATCGACGCCATCGTCGCCTGCGGCACCACCGGTGAACCTGCCGCCATGACCGCGGAGCAATGGGAAAACACCCTTTCCAAGATTATCAGGCATGTGCATGGCAGAGTGCCGGTGATCGCGGGCACCGGCGGCAACTGCACCGCCGATGTCATCCGCAAGGCAAACCGGGCGAAGGAGCTTGGCGCGGACGCGCAGCTATGCGTGACGCCGTATTATAACAAAACCACCCAGGCGGGCCTGATCGCCCATTATCAGGCCATCGCCCGCAACAGCGCCCTGCCCGTGATCGTGTACAACGTGCCCTCCCGCACAGGCCTGAACATGCTACCCGCGACCCTGGCCGTGATCGCGAAAGAAGAAAACGTCATTGCCATGAAAGAAGCCTCCGGCAACATGACCCAGATCATGGACATGATCCGGCTGTGCGGAGACGACATCGCGTTCTATTCCGGTTCCGACGAAATCACCGCGCCGGTAAGGACCGTCGGCGGCGCTGGCACCATCTCCGTTCTGTCCAACATCGCCCCGGCGGCGATGCGGGACATGACACACGGCCCCATTGAGCAGGCGGTTGCGCTGAACCTCAAATACCTGCCGCTGATCAACGCCCTGTTCTCCGAGGTGAACCCCATCCCGGTGAAAGCCGCGGCGGCCATGATGGGCCTGTGCGAAAATGAGCTGTGGCTGCCGCTGGTGCCCATGAGCGAACAGAACAAACAAAAGCTCAAAGAAGAAATGCAGAAGGTTGGTTTGATATGCTGAAAATACTGTTGTCCGGCGCTTGCGGGCGGATGGGCCGCCAGGTGGCGAACCTGGCCGAGGATGAGCAGGCGATGATTGCCTGCGGCGTGGATGTGCATGTGGAGCAGTGGAGCGATTTTCCGGTGTATCCGTCCTTCTCCCTGGTTCAGGAAGAAGCCGATGTAATCGTGGATTTTTCCAGGCCGGAAAGCCTGTCCGCGCTGCTGGACTACGCCAAAGCCCACCACCTGCCCGTGGTGCTGGCTTCTACCGGCTATAATGAAGAAGACCTGGCTGCGATTCGTAAGGCGGCGAAGGAAATTCCCATTTTCCGCAGCGCCAACCTGAGCTTGGGCGTGTATGTGCTCAAGACCCTGGCCCACCAGGCCGCGCAGCTGCTGCCGGGCTTTGACATCGAGATCATCGAGAAGCACCACAACCAGAAGATCGACGCGCCCAGCGGCACCGCGCTGATGCTCTACGACGCGGTGAGCAATCCCGACACCGTGCCGGTCTTTGGCCGCAACGGGCGCACCCAGAAGCGGGAAAAGAAGGAAATCGGCCTGCACGCCATCCGCGGCGGCACCGTGCCCGGCGAGCACGAGGTGGGCTTCTACGGCCCCTCCGAGGTCGTCACGCTGTCCCACTCCGCCCAGGATCGCTCCATCTTCGCACGGGGCGCGCTGCGGGCGGCCAGGTTCGTGGCAAAGCAGCAGCCGGGCGAATACAGCATGGACGACCTGGCAAAAGATATGATCAAATAAAGATTTTTGACCAAAAGAAAACCTTCGCCTTTCCTGGGATTGTTCCCGTGCGGGGCGAAGGTTTTTTGTTTATGTTTCGATCTTGGGGCGGTAGACGGTAAAGGCTTTCCCGTTCCGGATGAACTCGCACAGCTCGGCATAGTCCTTGGGCTTATGCTCGAAGCCCACGTAGGCAGTGGCGACGGTGCTCACATGATGAGTGTCCGATCCGGCTGTCCAGGGCTTGTGCTCCCGCATAGCCATTTCCATGGCTTGCAGGTTAAAAGTGTCCTCCCGGTTGCCCGCGTTGAACACTTCCACGGCGTCGATTTGCAGGCCCGGTCGTTCGATGCCCGCGCGGGCGATATACCCTGCTACCCTGTAAGGATGAGCGCGGATAACGATGCCGCCCAAATTATGCACCACGTCGCACAGGTATTCGATGCTCCACTTGTCGCAGTCTTTCAGTTCTGCGTACAGGTGTTCCGGTTTCAGGCCCAGCAGCAGGTAATCTTCGCCGTTGCCGCCCATGTGGGTGTACTCAATGCCGAAAAAAACATCCAATCCGATGGCGTCGCCCGCTTTTTTCGCCGCCTGATAGCCCAGCAGGTAGGCGTTCATTTTTTCTTCCCAGGTGTTCTTTTCCCCGGCATAGGAGTTGCCGTTGATAAAGTGGTCCGTCACCACGATGCCGGAGAATCCCCGGTTCGCGTATTCCTTCACCATGTCCTGGGCGGGCGAACGGGCGCAGCGGCTGGTCTCGGCGGTGTGCAGGTGCAATTCGTAAAAGTACATAAGCCCAACCTTTCTGAAATCCTTCGTAAAGAATATCATTTGATACATTCTGCGCATTTCTCCCGATTCCTGCAATCCGATGCAATTTTTTCATATAACCAAGCGTCGTCGAATCAGAGATTTCCCCGTTGTGCATTTGGAAAAAATAGAGTATAATCATTCCCGACGACAATCGGAGGGTTCGGAAGATGCGGAAACGGAAATTGATTGGGCTGCTGATGCTTGCCATCCTGCTCCTTGGCGGATGCGGAAAGGAACCAGAAAAAGACATATCCCCCTCCCCCACGCCGGTGCATCTGGAAGCGCCGGTGATTCAAGGGGAAGGCGAAGCGGCGGAAGCGGCGAAAGCGGTGATGAATGTGTACGCGGCTGAAATCGGCATCGTTGCCGCCGGAAGCCCGGACAACCTGACCTACACGATTCCCGGCAACGCGCTCAATCAGTTTATCCGGGATGTGCAGGCATCGGGCGCTGTCCCTGCCAATGGTTATTACCGGTTTTCCTGGTCCCAGGGCGGCAATTACACCTACGAAACAACCGTGGACGACGCGCCGGAAATTGAAAGTGCCACTCCCGATCCCCGGGATGAAACGCCCATGGACAGCCAGCTGAACGGGGATTACGCGGTATCCGGCGGCGGAATTTTCGAGCGGGTGCGAAGCTATGAGATTGCCGATACCGTCACCCGCGGGCGGATGGAAATCAGCGATTCGCTGAACGGCGAAATCACCGGACACGAATATTTTGCGTTCAGCGTACGGGACGGCGAGCTCTATTTTGTGGACGCCACGCTGAACTTCAACATCGACGGGGACGGCGAAAACGAACAGGAAGGATTTCTCACCGCCGTCGGCGTACTGCGCTCCGACAGCCTGGAGATCCTGGAATGCGTTTACACAGCCCCCGAGCAGTTTCCCGACCCGGCGAACGTGAACTGGGCGCAGTTCACGGCGGAAGCAAAACCCGTCAGTTCGCTTTCCGCCCAGGGCGAAAAAGTGACGGTTTCTCCTTAAGCGGGATAATTTCCGCCCGGGTCTGGTCAAAAAAGGAAAGATCGTGTATAATAAAGAAGATTGGTATTCCACTAATTGAAATGAGAGAGGATGATTGCAAATGGCTCTGGTTACTTCCAAGGAAATGTTCAAAAAGGCTTATGAAGGCGGCTACGCCATCGGCGCGTTCAACGTGAACAACATGGAGATCGTGCAGGGCATCACCGAAGCGGCCAAGATGGAGAACTCTCCCGTGATCCTGCAGGTCAGCAAGGGCGCCCGCGCCTACGCCAACCACACCTACCTGGTGAAGCTGGTGGAAGCTGCCGTCAAGGAAACCGACCTGCCCATCGTGCTGCACCTGGATCACGGCCCCGACTTCGAGACCTGCAAGAGCTGCATCGACGGCGGCTTCACCTCCGTCATGATCGACAAGAGCGGCCTGCCCTTTGAAGAGAACATCAAGGAGACCCGCCGCGTGGTGGAATACGCCCATGATCACGGCGTCGTCGTCGAAGCCGAGCTGGGCACCCTGGCCGGCGTGGAAGACGAAGTGAAGGTTTCCGCCGAGGATTCCTCCTACACCCATCCCGAAGAAGTGGAAGAATTCGTGAACCGCACCGGCTGCGACTCCCTGGCCATCGCCATCGGCACCAGCCACGGCGCTTACAAATTCACCCCCGCCCAGTGCACCCGCAACGCGGACGGCATCCTGGTGCCCCCGCCCCTGCGCTTCGACGTGCTGGAAGAAGTGAGCAAGCGCCTGCCCGGCTTCCCCATCGTGCTGCACGGCTCCTCCAGCGTGCCCCAGGAATTCGTGAAGATCATCAACGAATACGGCGGCAAGATGCCCGACGCCGTGGGTATTCCCGAAGAACAGCTGCGCAAGGCGGCCTCCATGTCCGTGTGCAAGATCAACATCGACAGCGACCTGCGTCTGGCCTTCACCGCCATGATTCGCAAGCACTTCGTGGAGCATCCCGACCACTTCGACCCCCGCCAGTATCTCACCGACGCCCGCGCCGCGCTGCGCGACATGGTGCGCCACAAGATCGTGGACGTGCTGGGCTGCAACGGCAAAGCCTGATTCGGTCCATCTCATTCATAAACCCGCCTCCCGGATGGCTGATCCGGGAGGTTTTTTCATTCTTTCCATTTTCTTCGGCGATTGTTTTGGGTTTCTTGTTGCAGGTTGTTTCATTCTGTGGTATACTATTTGTGACATATACTGTTTGTTTATTTTGCATGCAGAAAAATCACGAAGCGGACTCCGCGCCAAATGGACGGGCGAGATGAAGGAGGACTTCAAATGGTTACGGATACGGCTTTCAAACGATCCGCGTGGAAAAAAGCCGGAATTGCGCTGCTGACTTTTCTTCTGGGCGTGGCGCTCGATTTGCTCGGCGCCCGGCTGGCGTCTGCCCTGCGTCTGCCCCTTTTCCTGGATACCGTCGGCACCATGCTCGCCGCGGCGCTGGGCGGCTACATTCCAGGCATTTTTGTCGGTTTTTTCAACAATATGCTCAACGGCATCACGGATTACACATCCACCTACTACGGCGCGATCAGCATGCTCATCGCCGTAACCGCCGCCTGGTTTTCGCAGAAAAATTTTTTTAAAAAGCTGCCGAAGCTGATTCTGGCTGTTTTGGTGTTTGCCTGTATCGGCGGCGGTCTTGGCTCCGTCCTGACCTGGTTCCTCTTTGGCCACGGGTTTGGCACCGGCATTTCCGCGCCGCTGGCGAAGCAGATTTATCAGAATGGCCTGAACAATGTGTTTTTAGCGCAGTTCTCCGCGGATATGCTGATCGACCTAATGGATAAGCTGATCTGCGTTGCCATCGTTGCGCTGACGCTCAGGCTCCTTCCCCAGCGGGTTTATGACGAACTGAACTTCTTCCATTGGCGCAGCGAAGCGAAAAGCCGCCTGTTCGCAAAAGACAATAAAGCCTTCCGCAGCGTTTCCCTGGGCTCTAAAATTATGGCGCTGATCGCCATTGCCGTGTTCATCATTTCCGTGGGCGTCACCTTTATCAGCTTCCATCAGTTCCATGACGCCGCGCTGGAAAACCAATATGTGGTGGGAGAAAGCATTTCCCGTGTCGCGGCGTCCTTCATCGACGGAGAACGGGTGCCGGATTATATCAAAAACGGCGATAAAGCCGAGGGCTATCTGGAAACGAAAGGGCATCTGTACTCCATTATGCGGAGTTCCCCGGACATCGCCTATGTGTATGTATACAAAATCAAGGAGGACGGGTGCTACGTGGTCTTCGACCTGGACACCGACGATCTGCCCGGCGAACCGCCCGGCGCTGTGATTGATTTTGATTCCGCCTTTGACGAATACCTGGACGACCTGCTGGAAGGCAGAGAAATTCCGCCCGTAATCTCCGACGAAACCTACGGCTGGCTGCTCACGTTTTACCAGCCCGTCTACGATGACGCGGGCGTATGCCAGTGCTATGCCGCCGTGGACATCTCCATGCCGAGGATCATCGCGAACGAGCAGGTGTTCATGGCCCGCACCATCGCCCTGTTCTTCAGCTTTTTCATCATGCTGCTGGTCTGCGGCGTATTCCTTGCCCGCCACCGCATCGTGAACCCCATCAACGATATTGCGAAGGCCGCCCGGGCCTTTGCCTATAACAGCGAAGCGGCCCGGGAAGGCAGCCTGGAGAGGCTGCGCAGGCTGGAAATCAATACGGGGGATGAGATCGAAAACCTGTATGACTCCTTTCTGAAAACGACGGAGGACACCGTTCGCTATATCACGGAAGCGCAGGAGAAAAACGAAAAAATCGCCAAGCTGCAAAACGGCCTGATCATGGTGCTGGCCGACGTGGTGGAAAGCCGCGATAAATGCACGGGCGACCATATCAAGAACACCGCTTCCTACGCCAGGATTATCATGGAGCAAATGAAAAAAGAAGGCGTATACGCGGACAGGCTGACCGAAGAATACATGCAGGACGTGGAGCAATCCGCCCCGCTGCATGACGTCGGCAAGATTCAGGTGCCCGATGCAATCCTCAATAAACCGGGCAAGCTGACGGAGGAAGAATTTGCCCTGATGAAAACTCATACCGTGCTCGGCAGCGAGATCATTCAGCACGCCATCAAAACCGTGTCGAAGGATGAATCCGGTTATCTCAAGGAAGCGGAAAACCTGGCCCATTTCCATCATGAACGATGGGACGGCAAAGGATACCCGAAGGGACTGGCAGGAGAAGACATTCCGCTTTCCGCCCGTATCATGGCCATCGCGGACGTGTTCGACGCGCTGGTTTCCAAACGCAGCTACAAAGACGAGTTTCCTTTCGATATGGCAATCGGCATCATCCGGGAAGGCGTGGGAACCCAGTTTGATCCCCGGATCGCCACGGCGTTTTTGGACGTCCAGGAGGAGGTTCGGAAAATCGTTGAAAGCCACAGGGAGCATGACGCTTAGTTTGCGCAATCAGTCATGGAGCCGGGCAGACGTTCCGGGAGTTTATGGGCATTAAAAATATTATCTCAGGAGGATATGCGTCCATGATGAACAAACGTTATCTGGTGGCGCTTGACCAGGGAACAACCAGTTCCCGAGCGGTTGTTTTCACGCTGGAAGGGCATATGGTTTCCGCCGCGGCGCAGGAGTTTCCCCAGCACTATCCCCATCCCGGCTGGGTGGAGCACGACCCGGCGGACATCCTGTCCACCCAGATCGAAGCGCTTCGCGCCGCCGTGCGCAAGGCGGAGATCGACCCCAAGGAAATCGCCGCCATCGGCATCACCAACCAGCGGGAAACCACCTTCCTCTGGGAGCGGGAAACGGGCGCCTGCCTGTATAACGCCATCGTGTGGCAGTGCCGCCGCACCGCGCCGATCATTGAACGGCTGGTGGCCGACGGGTATAGCGACGTGATCCGGGAAAAGACCGGCCTGGTGCCGGACGCCTATTTCGCGGGCAGTAAAATCAAGTGGCTGCTGGATACGCTGCATCTGCACGATCGGGCGAAAAAAGGTGAAATCTGCTTTGGCACCGTGGACAGCTATTTAGCCTGGCATCTGGTGGAGGGCCATCCCCACGTGACCGACGCCACCAACGCGGGCCGCACCATGCTCTTTAACCTGCACACCCAGGCATGGGACAACGAGCTGCTTTCCATTCTGGATATTCCCCGGGAGATTCTGCCCGAAGTGGTGGATACGGCGCATGTGGTGGGCATGCTGCGGGAAGACCTGCTGGGCGAAAAGATTCCCGTTGCCGCCCTGGTGGGCGACCAGCATGCGGCCCTGTTCGGCCAGGCTTGCTTCCGGGAGGGCGATGTGAAAAACACCTACGGCACCGGCTGCTTCATGCTGATGAACGCGGGCGACCAATTCCGCCTGTCCAAGTGCGGCCTGCTGACCACTATGGCCTGGCGCATCAACGGCAAAGCCACCTATGCTTTCGAGGGCAGCGTGTTCATGGGCGGGGCCACCATCCAATGGCTGCGGGACGAAATGCACATGATCTCCACCGCCGCGGAAAGCGAGGCCGTGGCCTCCCAGGTCAGCGATACCGGCGGGGTGTACCTGGTGCCCGCTTTCACGGGCCTGGGCGCGCCGTACTGGAACATGTACACCCGGGGTACGCTGGTGGGCATGACCCGCGGCACGGGCCGGGCGCACATCGTCCGCGCCGCGCTGGAGAGCATCGCCTACCAGAGCCGCGACCTCTTCTCCGCCATGGCCCAGGACTGCGGCAAGGAAAGCGCCGCCCTGCGGGTGGACGGCGGGGCCAGCGCCAACAAGCTGCTGATGCAGTTCCAGGCAGACCTCCTGGGCGTGCCTGTACAGCGGCCCGCCGTGCTGGAAACCACCGCGCTGGGAGCCGCGCTGCTGGCCGGGCTGGCTGTGGGCATGTACAAGGATTTGCATGAAACCGCCTCCGGCTGGCATGTGGCCGATTTCTTCACCCCGCAAATGGACACGGCGCGGCGGGAAGAATTGCTGACCGGCTGGCACCGGGCCGTGGACGGCGCGCTTCACTGGGCGGAAATGAATAAATAATGCAGCGTGGAAATACGCAAGACTATGTAGGAGGGGAACGAAATGCCAAAAGCAAACGCGGAAGCCAAAAAGAGCTTTACCAAAAAAGAATGGAGCTGGATCATGTACGACTGGGCCAACTCCATTTACGCCACCAACATCATGGCGGCCATTTTCCCCACCATTTTTGTGGCCATTGCGGGCGACGCGGGCGACATCTGGTGGGGCTATGGCACCTCCATCGCTACTTTCATCGTGGCGGTTCTGGCCCCCATTCTGGGCGCTGTGGCGGACTACAAGGGCATGAAGAAAAAACTGTTCACCGCCTCCATGCTGATGGGCGTGGTGTTCACCTTTATGATCGCCCTGGTGATGAACAACTGGCGGCTGATGCTGGTGGGCTATATCCTCAGCCGCATCGGGTTCTCCTCCTCCTGCCTGTTCTACGATTCCTTCCTCACCGACGTGACCACCGACGAGCGCATGGACAAGGTGTCCTCCTGGGGCTATGCCATGGGCTACATCGGCGGCAGCACCATCCCCTTCGTCATCTCCATCGCCGTGCTGCTGATCCTGGGCTACGGCAGCCCCATCGCCCAGAAGTTCTCCATCATCATCGTCAGCGTGTGGTGGCTGGTGTTCTCCATTCCGTTCCTGAAAAACGTGGAGCAGACCCACTACATTGAGCGCACGCCCGACACCTCCGTGGGCCAGATCTTCCGCAACATCGGCCATACCGCACGGGACATTTTCCAGCGCAAGGGCCTGTTCCTGTTTGTGCTGGCCTACTTCTTCTATATCGACGGTGTGGGCACCATCATCAGCATTTCCACCGCCTACGGCACGGTGCTGGGCCTGGGCAGCGTGGGCATGATCCTGGCCCTGCTGGTGACGCAGCTCGTGGCCATGCCCTGCTCCATCTGGTTTGCCAACATTGCCGCGAAAATCACCGCCCGGAAAGCGCTGATCGGGGCCATCATCATTTACACCCTCATCTGCTGCGTGGGCTTTTATATGGGCTACTCCCTGGAACCGCACCAGGAAGCCTATGAAACCGCGGTGAAGGCGGAGTTCACCGATCAGTTGAGCGACATTACCGACGAAACGGCTATCGCCCTCCGCGACGCAGCACCGAAGATTTTCACCGATCAGGACGCGGAAGGAAAATGGACGACGGAAATCGCCAAATATACCCAGGAAGAAATCAGCAATCCCGAGGTGGACAAGGTGCTGGGCGCATTCGCCCAATTCCTGGGGAATAAGATCGACGTAGTGGAGAACTTCCGTGGCGCCATTTCCCTTTCCACCATCCTCTTCTGGGCCATGGCTTTCATGGTCGGCACGGTGCAGGGCGGCATCCAGGCCGTATCCCGCAGCTATTTTGGCAAGCTGATTCCCAAGGAGCGCAGCAACGAGTTCTTCGGCTTCTTTGATATTTTCGGCAAGTTCGCCTCCGTGATGGGCCCCTTCCTCTACGCCACCATCGGCGCATGGACGGGCCGCTCCTCCTTCGGCGTGCTGGCGCTGATCGCCCTGTTCCTGGTTGGATTGATCATCATGGTTCGTGGGAAGAAAGAGCTGGAAGCGCTGGAAAACGGGAACAAAGAATAAATCACCACAAAAACAACAGGCTGTCGTCAGCGAGGACGGCAGCCTGTTTTCTATTGGAACAATCAGAACAATCCGCTGATTCTGCCCTCAGCGTCCACGTCGATCTTTTCCGCAGCGGGGACTTTCGGCAAGCCGGGCATGGTCATGATGTCGCCGGTGAGGGCCACGATGAAGCCCGCGCCCGCGGATACCCGCAGGTTGCGGACGGTGACGGTGAAGCCCTTGGGCGCGCCCAGCAAAGTCGGATCATCAGAGAAGGAATACTGGGTTTTCGCCATGCAGACGGGCAGGCCGCCGAAGCCCAGCTTTTCCAATTGCGCCGCCTGCTTTTTCGCGTTGGGCGTCAGCATGACGCCGTCGCCGTGATAGACGTTTTTCACGATCAGGCTGATCTTTTCCTCGATGGATAGCTCCAGCGGATAGCAGAACTTGAAATGGTTCTCCGCGCCGCACAGGCGCACCACTTCCTCCGCCAGCTTGATGCCGCCCTCTCCCCCTTTGGCCCACACTTCGCTGAGCGCCACGTTCACGCCCAGGGCCTTGCATTCGTCCTCGATGAGCCGGAGCTCGGCTTCGGTATCCATCGGGAAGCGGTTGATGGCCACCACGCAGGGCAGGCCGTACACCTGGGTCATGTTCTCCACATGCTGGAGCAGGTTGGGCAGGCCCTTTTTCAGCGCATCCAAATCCTCATGATTGAGATCATTCTTGGGCAGGCCGCCGTGCATCTTCAGCGCGCGGACGGTGGCGACCACCACCACCGCGTCGGGCGTCAGGCCGTTGACCCGGCACTTGATGTCCAGGAATTTTTCAGCGCCCAGGTCCGCGCCGAAGCCCGCTTCCGTGACGATATAATCCCCCAGCTTGAGAGCGGTGCGGGTGGCCATGATGGAGTTGCAGCCGTGGGCGATGTTGGCAAACGGGCCGCCGTGTACCAGCGCGGGGGTGCCTTCCAGGGTCTGCACCAGGTTAGGCTTGATGGCGTCTTTCAGCAGCGCGGTCATGGCCCCGGCGGCTTTCAGCTGGCCCGCGGTGACGGGCTGTTCGTCGTAAGTATAAGCGACCACCATGCGGGAAAGGCGCTCTTTCAGGTCGGTCAGGCTGTCGGCCAGGCACAGTACCGCCATGATTTCGGAGGCCACGGTGATGTCGTATCCGTCCTCCCGGGGTACGCCGTTGACGCGCCCGCCCAGGCCGTCCACGATATTCCGCAGCTGCCGGTCGTTCATGTCCACGCAGCGCCGCCACACGATGCGGCGGGGGTCGATGTTCAGGCTGTTGCCCTGGTGGATGTGGTTGTCCAGCATGGCGGCCAGCAGGTTGTTCGCCGCGCCGATGGCATGGAAGTCGCCGGTGAAGTGCAGGTTGATGTCCTCCATAGGCACCACCTGGGCGTAGCCGCCGCCGGCCGCGCCGCCCTTGATGCCGAATACCGGGCCGAGGGACGGCTCCCGCAGCGCCACGATGGACTTTTTGCCGATCTTCCGCAGCCCGTCCGCCAGGCCGATGGTGGTGGTGGTTTTGCCCTCGCCCGCGGGCGTGGGCGTAATGGCCGTGACCAGGATCAGCTTGCCGTCCGGGTTCTTCTGGGCGCGGATGACGCGGGCGTCCAGCTTGGCCTTATACTTTCCATAAGGCTCTAAAAGGTTTTCATCAATCCCCGCGCTGCGGGCGATCTCGTATATCGGTTTCATGGGCGTTGCCTGAGCGATTTCAATATCCGTAAGCATTGCGCATCCTCCTGTTAATCATTCGGGTTCTTCGACATTATAAACGATTATTTGTTTTTTTACAACCTTTTATTGACATCGAATTCACAAAAAGTCGAACGATTTATAAATGATCGTCACAAACATCCATATTTCGATGCAGGAACCTATACACATTATCCAGAAAAAACAGAGCTGTATGTACGTTCAGGAGGGATGAATATGGAGCATGAACGGAAAAATGACACGGTGACGGCGCGCATCACCGGAGAACTGGACCATTGCAGCGCGCAGACCATCCGGCGGGAACTGGATATGATGATCACGGAACCGGGCGTCAGGAACCTGGTGCTGGATCTGAAAGACATGACCTTTATGGATTCATCGGGGATCGGCGTGATCCTGGGCCGCTACCGGCAGCTTCGCGACCGGGGCGGCAGCGTGGCGGTCAAAAACATGAATCCGCAGGTGGAGCGGGTGTTTACCTTATCAGGAATGCGGCAAGTGATCAAAACAATGTAACGGAGGAATACCTATGGAAATCATCAATCAGATGGAACTTCGGTTTCTGAGCCTGCCTGAAAACGAAGCCTTCGCCCGCGTGGCGGTCAGCGCATTCGCCGTGCAGCTGAATCCGACCCTGGACGTACTGGCCGATATCAAAACCGCCGTCAGCGAAGCCGTGACCAATGCCATTGTCCACGGGTATGAAAACGAAACGGGCATGATCGCCATCACTTCCGCGCTGCTGGACGACGGGATGCTGGAGGTCAGCGTATCCGATACCGGCAAGGGCATTGACGACATCGCCCGCGCCATGCAGCCTTTTTTCACCACCCAACCGGAGAAGGAGCGCTCCGGCATGGGTTTTTCCGTGATGCAGACCTTTATGGACCATGTGACCGTGGAGTCTGCTCCCGGCCGCGGCACCACTGTGCGCATGAAGAAGCGCTTGCAGGAAAAATGAGCTTGTATGCATTGGCACAGCAGGGCGACCCGGAAGCCTTGTCCGCCCTCGTCCGTCAGCATATCCCCTTGGTGCAGGCGCTGTGCAGGCGTTTTTCCGGGTCAGAGGACGCGTTTCAGCAGGGCTGCATGGGGCTGGTAAAAGCCATCCGCAAATACCGGGAGGACAGCGGCTGCCAGTTTTCCACCTATGCCGTGCCGGTGATTTTAGGGGAAATGCGCCGGGCGTACAGCCACACCCTGGGCTGGCGGAGACGCGCCGCGCTGAACCGGGCGAAAGCCTATCAGGAACGGACGCTTCGATTAACGGGACAGGATCCGCCGATCATGGAAATCGCCGCAAACGCAGGCGTTTCCCCGGAAGAACTGGCGCTGCTCATCGAACGGGACAAAGGGCCGGTATACGACGAACAGGGAACCCTCTTCCCTTCGCTGCCGGACCCCATGGGAGAAAACTGGCTGCTGCGGTTCTGCATTTTGGATGTGCTCTCCCGGATGCCGAAGGACGAAAGCTGGCTCATTCGCCAGCGCTATGTGGCGGGCAAAAGCCAGACGGAATTGGCCCGCGCCCTGTCCGTTTCCCAAACCAGTATTTCCCGGCAGGAACGCCATGCGCGGGAGCATTTCGCCCAGGCGTGGAATGAAACTTGATCGAATATGATAAAATCATATCACCAAAAAACAACAGCCGCCGAAAGGTTCAAACTATTCAGAGTTATGCTGTAAAGGGTGGTTTTCAAATCACCTGAATACAGCATAGCTGGATGGCTCATCTGTGGCGGAGGGCTTCGCGGCTATGCGGAACCCATCTCTGAGCCTTGATAGGCTGATTATTCCATGATGCCAGCCGTGCTCGCATACGCGGCCCGGCTGGAAGGACAATCGGCCTGCGGCTAATTTCCTCATCATTCTACCACAGGAGGAGCGAAAAAAAGAATACGATCTTTGAGAAAAGCCACGGCACGTATACCTGGAAGAATGGATACTTGTATCCAAACATCGTGTTACCGGAGGAGGACAGGGAGCCGATCGGGAAGTATGGGCGGATGCGGAAACGGTATTTGGAGGAACACCGTCCGGTCATCTACAATCAACTATTTGTCTCCGGGAAACTGTTCTCCCATCTTCGGGAAATTGACAGGGCAAGCCATGAGCGGATGGAAATGATGGTCGGTCAGATGGCGAAAACCGAAGGTGTGACCGAGAGACTGAAAGCGGAAAACCAGATGGAGTGGGTGCAGCGGATGAACAGCATCCGGAACCGCGCCGAAGAAATCATTCTGGACGAATTGATCTATAACTGAACCATGAATAAAACCCGGCTGCTGTCGTTCATTCGATACAGCCGGGCTTTTTGTATATCCGCGTGTTTATTTCTCGATTCTGAATTTGAGCAGAATACATCATCCTGGAGTGTAGATAATTGTCGAACGATTCCAGCGGGGAATCT
>CADBKQ010000023.1 GCA_902795275.1 uncultured Eubacteriales bacterium
GTACACGGATGATGATTGTCGGATTCGTTTCGGGGTTCTCGATCTCCACATTTTCCACGACCATACGCTTGACACCGGCGATGAATTTCGCTAAACTTGTGATTGTCACAGGGCTCTTCTCCTGACCTTGATTTCTCGACAATCTCAAGTATATCAGGAAACCCCTGTGATGCTTTTTATTTCAAGGCTTCTCACTCATTCTCTACCCACAGGTTGTAGGGAAGAGCCTGAGATATAATTATTTTCGTGGAGATTGGCTTCGGGAGGCGTATGATAATGTTTAGGACAAGACGCATTTTTGCTCTGATCCTGGCTTTGAGCATAACGCTGGCTTTTGGCGCGCTCGCCGAGGCGGACGATCCTGTGGTCGTGCGGGTGGGAGATTTCACCTACACCCAAAGCCAGCTTCAGCGATCCTTGGACAGCACGCTGGAACTCTCCGAAATGCTTCAGGGAGACGCTCCCACCGACGCGCAGAAGGCTGCGCAGTTGGAGGCCGTCGTTGAGAGCTTCGTCAGCCAGGGCGTGATCGAGAATAAACTGGCCGAGGCCGGGAAGAACGGCTTTACCGATGCCGAGCTGGAGGATTTGAACCAAAAGGCCGGCAGCAAATATGAGGAGCTTTGGCAGCTTCTGTACCAGCAGATGCAGGAGAGCGGCGAAACAGTAGCGGAGAAGGACGTTACCGAAACGCTGGAAGGCATGGGCTATACCTTTGAGACCATTCTCGACGAATACATTCTGCAAACGAGGCAGAACAGGGCCATTGATGCTTACGTCGGGGCCATCACGCTGTCCCAGAGCCAGGTGGACGAATATTACGAGGAGCAGTTCGTCGGGCCGGACCGGGCGGACTACAAGGACGACCTGGAGAGGTACGAATCGGAAATCCTCGCCAACGACAACGAATCCTTCTACACGCCGGAGGGCTACCGCACCATCCGGCAAATCGTGCTGCAATACCCGGACGAGGCGGTATCCGCGTGCAAGCGGGAAGAGGTTCAGATGACGCGCGCCGCCCGAGCGCTGTCGAAGGCGCTGCAAACACTGACGGTGGCGGTGACGAAGGCTGACAGCTGGACGGACGGGCTGAATGCGGCAAAGGCGGCTTACAACCGCGCGTCAGAACAGATGGTCAGCGCGCAGAAGGCCTATATGGACGCGCTGCAGGCAGCCGCGGAGCCGCTGGTCAGGGCGCAGATCGACGAGATCATGGAGCAGGTTAACGCCGGCGTCGGCTTCAAGACGCTGGTGAACAAGTACAGCACCGACCGCACGGACAAGAACCTGAACGGCGACGGCTATCCCTTCCACCCGGATTCCCCCAACTGGCCGGAAAACTTCGCCAAAGCCGCCTCGGCGCTGGAAAAGCCGGGGGACGTCTCCGGGCCGGTGTATACCGAACAGGGCATCCATATCCTCTGCTATGTGGGCGACGTGCCCGCGGGCGACCACGTATTGACCGATGACGAAAGGAAGCTGCTCAATGTGGCGGCGGAGCGATACTATCAGCTGAATAAGCTGAACGAACTGATCGACGGCTGGCGGACGGACTATGAAATTGAAACGCACCCGGAACTGCTGAAATACTGACAGGCTTAAGAATAACTTTTATCGCCGAACCTGAGTAACAAGGGAGAAGATGTATGATGAAGAAGCTGGTATCCGTGATGCTGTTGGTCGTACTGCTGTGCGAAGCGCTGCCGATTGAGGCGCTGGCAGACGGGGGAAAAGTGCTGACGCGGGATGAAATCGCACGCGCGCGGACGCTGACGGGCCTGAGCTTCGGCAAGGAGCAGGCCAACGCAAACGTCTATCATTCCGGAATGAAGCCCAACGCCGGCTGGAATGCCTCGCAGCTCAGGGGCTGGCTGGAGGAGAAGCTGAATCTGAACCTGGACAGCGTCTGCGACACCTTTTCCCAGGCATTCTTTACGCTGTCGGAGATGGAACACAGCGATCCCGAAAAATACAAGTCGTTCACCGAAAACGCGCTGTACGGAAACGCCCGGTCGCTATCCCTGCAGGCGGAGGGGCTGCGCGAGGAATTGCGCTACTACCGCGACCAGCTCGAACAGGCCTCCGGCGTCATCGCCGAGATGTCTCGCTGGCTGGAGGAGGAGAGTTCCGCGCTGTTCGGTTCCGACCAGGTACGCTACTCGGCGAGGATCGAGGAAGCGGCGCGGAAGATCGTGGAAATTCGGAAATCCGTCGTGGAAAAGGCCGATGGCTGGACGGCAGACATTGTTAAGCTGCAACACCCGGAGGGGATTGGCGGGCCGACGGTCGGGAAATGGATGACGAACCTGCTGTCCGGGAACAGTGAGCCAATCTTCCAGAGCGCGCCGATCACGCGGGTCAGCGCCGCGAACACGCGCGCAAGCCGCCTGATGCGGGCATCGGGCCTCACCGACGACCAGGAGGCCACGGTCACGGTCTACACCGATAACGAGGTCGTCATACTCCTTCAGGCCGAGGTCGACGGAAAGCTGGTGGCCGTGGACGGCGCGACCGTGACGATCCGGGACATCCTGAATCCCAGCAGCCAAGAGGAGGAGTATGCCTACGATAACGGCTGCGTGCTGGTGCCTATCAACAAGCTCACCGCGGACCAATTCGACGTATTTCACCTTGAAGTGAAGATCGATCCCACCGCCCAGGGGTATCGTGACATATCCTTCGAGGACCTGGACCTGGAGCGTGGCGCACCCTATACCTGCATCCTCGCGCCCCTGGACAGCCCGGCCAATGGCCTCAGGGCTGCCAACCCCTATGTCTACATGATGTCGTTCAACGGCAAGGACATCATGCAGTCGGAATACGATATGATTTACTCCCCCGCCAACGACTATGAATTTGAAATCCATGTGGGCATCAGAAATCCCTCCGGCGATACGCTGCCGACGCTGCTGATGCACTACTATAAAAACAAAAACGTAGCCGGTTTGGAGGAGTGCTGGGCCGAGCCCACCAGCCAGGAGGGCGACGTGTACGTCTTCAAGGGGACCTGGAAGCAGCTCTTCTCGCCCAACGCCGAGGAGGGCGAGAAGCCTACCTTCATGTTCGGCAAGGATGCCTCCGCGTCCATGACCTTCCCCTCCCAGCTCAGATCCATCAAGGGCGCCACGGACAACCCCATCAACGAGGGCACCGGCCCGGACGGCGGCGTGTTCGCCAATGTGCTGGGCAAGGGGCTTTCAATGAGCTTTAAGATACCCGTCATAGATGCCAGTGTCAGCTTGAAGCTGCCTCTGACGCAATACCTGCCCAAGCTGTGCATCAATCCCGGCGGATACGTGGTGATCTACGTGGGCTCCGACATGATGCAGGATAATTTCAGCAAGCTTTCCTGGGCTAACTGGCAGTCAAAGGATTTGAAGGAATACAAGCGAGCCCAGAAGTTTGTCGAAAAGGAGGGCGCGTTCGCGAACTACCAGGCCCAGTACGGCCTGGCAAAGGATTTCTATCAGGAAAAGCGCTTCAAGTGCCTGGGCGAAACCAGCCTCGAATTGGGCTGGTTCGCTGTGGCGACGGGCCGCTGGGAGCTGGACGACAGCATTCCGGATATACTGTCCACGGACGTCACCCTCAAGCTGGGCACCGGGATGACGCTCTCCCTGTCGGTCAGTTGGACCATAAGCTATCCCCTTGGCCCGGTGCCCGCGTATATAGCCATCACCTTGGGAATATCGGCAGGCTTTGCCATGGAATTTTCCTTGGACCTGAGCTATGTCAACGGCGAATTCAAGGATTGGAAACTGCGCCCCTACAGCAGCTTCACCATCGACATCGGCATATTGCTGGCGGCGCAGTTGGGCTTCGGCGTCAAGGGCTTCCTGGAGGGCTTCGTGAAGCTGGCGGCCTCGATGGACCTCATCCTTCGCCTCAGCCTGCAAGAGCCCGGCTCGATCACGATAACGGCGGCGCTCGATCTCGCCGTGGGCGTCACCGTGTTCTTCGTCACCTTCTCCAAGTCCTGGAACCTTGCCAAAAAACAGCTGTACCCGCCCGAGAGCGCCGGCAACCTCCTGGCGCACTACATGAACGCTGGCAACGATGAGCCCGAGGCGGAGGAGCCCGCCTACGGCGAGCCGCACAGCTATCCCGCGCTGGCGGAGAATGCGAAGGAGGAGCTATGTCCCAATCCCAACTGCGTGGAATACTGGGCGGCAGGGGACTACAAAGTCGTCCGCGCCGGAGAAAGGACGTATACCTTCTATATCGGAAGCGCCAATAATCCGGACGGCAAGAAGCATAAGCGCCTCGCCTGGAATCTGCTGGACGGGGACACGAACATTCAGGTGTGCGGTTCCCTGCAGAATGTGATTGATTCGGACGAAGCGAAGGAAGTGGTGAGAATCGACGCAAATTGGATCGCCGCCATCAATGATCGGGACGATTACGACTTTGACGTCTTTGGAAATGGCAATTTCGTATATGTCGTCGTTACATGCGCACAGAACTTTGATGAAAACGGATATCCGATTCCCAACGATCTGACCGATGGCAGCAATGTCAAGAATATGCTTGTCTATGTGGCGGTGCTGGAACCGAATTCTGATGGAAGACTGACCCACCTGCTGTCTCTGACTGATTCCAGCGGACATAACTATGTCTTTGGCGCCGCGTCGATATCGTTCAGCACGGATATGTGCGAAAGGTATGATTATGACAGCTTCACCAGTCCCAGGATCTCCTATGCGGGCGAGAAATGGCTGCGGAGGGATGGAGGGGACGTTTTCCAGAATTTTGAACTGTACGGCGAAATGCCGCGAATCGCCTATCCGGATCAGGATCTGCCGACAGGCGCGACCGGGTTTATATACCAGGGTTGGACGAAATTTACCCTGAATACAGATAAGCTGGTGCAGAACGGCATGGGAGACGGATATGAGCGCACCCAGATTCTGGCCCTGGACACGGGAAACTATGTAAACCTCCCCGGCAGGGGAAGCTTGAGCTTTGTCGGCCTGAGCCGCCCGAAGAACGGCGAGGAGGGCGACAGCGCCATCGAGCTGTTCAACTATTACATGAACAACGAGGACAATGAGGACAGTCGTAAAGCAGTGGTGATTGAAACGGGCGCAATCGATCACCTGGTTCTGGTGGAGGGCCTCGAGTGGTTTGACAGAGACGAAGCCTACTCCACGGTGTTCTACACCAAGCAGGAAGTCAACGAAGACGGCGCGATCCAGAACCGGCTCTACGGACTGCGCATCGAGCCCGCAGAGGGCAATGCGCATGAACTGCACATCGAGGTGAAGCGGTTTAAGTATGATGTTGTGACCCCCGTAAGCAACTTCGGCGTGAGCTATATTAACGGGGTGCCCTACCTGTACTGGATTGCCAGCGCGCAGAAGAAGGATGAACGCGACCCGGATACCTGGAACATATGGGCCTTGTGCTACGATGAGGAGAGCAACATCATGACTTCTCCGTCGGTACTCGCGCAGTTTAAGATGCCCCAGATCAGTTATTGGGTCGAGCCTCCGTCAATTCTTTCTCCGGGAATAACGATATCCCTGAACGGTATCATAGGGAACGTCATGCTGACAGGAACGGGCACGGGGTATCTCAACGCAATCGTGGAAGATATAGAACGAATCCCCGAACGCATTCGTCCCGATACGCCGCCAGCTTCGCTGTTCAGCTTCTCTGAAATGCTCAAGCCTGCGGCCAGCATGATCGCCGCCATACCCAAAGAGCTTGTGGTCAAGGCCGGCAGCTTCGACGATTTCACAATGGGCGTTATGAACGACGGCAACGTGGGCATATCCAGCCTCGATTTAGCGCTGTACGAAGTGACCGACGATGGGAAAGAGAACCTCGTGGAGACGGCGCATATCGACGCCAGCGACCCGAATAACAACTCAATCACGATGGCGGACGGCACGGTGGTACAATCCGGTGCGGCGGCGGGCTACCGGCAGGAGGACTACGACAACACCTCCCGCAAACGCGACTGGGTGCTGGATCACGATTCCACCGTATACAATATCTATGTGGAGAATACAGGAATTACGGTGGACACGGAGGTTCTTGAACCCAGCGATCCCTATTATATCAGGACCGACGTGCTGATGCCCGGCTCGGTGGGCGGATATATCGCTGCCTACAAGATTCCCGACGACTGGACGGCCGGTACCAGAACCCTACGGATGAAGGTCACGGCCTTGTCCGTCAACACCAACTGGATGCGGGCCGCGGCCCTGGCCGCGGGCGCGCGCGTCAACAGCGCCTTCGCCAATGCCGCGGAGGAATGCGCGACGCTCACCTATACGCTGAACAACAGGACTGGCAAGCTGGAGCTTCAAAAACCCGCCAACGCCACAGGCGCGCTGGCCGACGCCCTGAATTCCGGCCTGTACGCCAATGAGATCAAAGGCGCGTCGGTGCCTGTGACGGTGCAGGTGCATGATTTGGAAGTGAACCACCGGGTCTACAAGGGTCTGGGCGGCGAGCGCTGGCTGGACATCAGCATCCGCAACCACGCCGCTACCCGCGAGGGCATGAAGCTGGTCTGCGCGGTGTATGTGGACGGGGCAAAGGAGCCGAGCCACTACATCAACCTGCCTTACTATGAGAACGCGGCGCTTTCCCACAAGACCCAGACCGTTTCCCTGCCCGTCAGCGCGCTGGTGGACGACCCCAGCGCCCATCGCACGGCACGGGTGGAGATCCTGTCCGTGGATCGGGACGAGCGCGCTTACGCCAACAACGAATTCACCGTGTACCTTGATGGAAAGGACACAGTGCACTTCATCCAACAGCCTGAGGACGTGATCGCCCAGGCGGGCGAGGACGTGTCCTTCTCCGTGGAAGCCGACGGCGGCAAAAAGCCCTACCGCTACCAGTGGCAGGTTTGGGATAAGATCACCCGGAAATGGGTCGATCAGCCCGGCTTTACCGGCCCGACACTGAGCTGGAAGAATGTTGACAAGAATCGGGACGGCTGGAAGATCCGCTGCGTTGTCACCGACGCGGAGGGAACGAAGATCATCAGCCGGGAGGCCACCCTCCACGTTTGGAGTGATGTACCCACCGGCGACAGCAGCAATCTGCCGATGTACCTGACCATAGCGGCACTGGCGCTGGCTGCGATGGTTATACTCTGGCGGAAACGGCGTAAGGTCTAAGAACGAAATCGTGAGGATACACGGAATGAGACGGAAACGGCGGCGGACGAGCTTGAGCTACAGGCTGGTAAGGTTTATTTCCGACGATAGACCTTTGCCTCGCCGTCGCCGCCCTCGCCGCCGTTTTCGGTTCGTCAGCCGCAAGAGATTTATCATTACCCAGAGTGTGTTGGCTATCGTGGTCATCGTGGCGCTGGGGCTTTCCGCGTCCGTAATTGTCAGGAGCATACGCACCGCAAATACTAACCGACAGCTCACCAGCCTGCTCACTTTTGAGGAAGGAACCGCGCCTGAAGCTGAGGCGGCGGCCCCGGCCTTGGAGAATTCCATTCCATTCATCAATGGGGCAGGCACGACGGCGGTCGCTGCTTCTGCTGACGCTTTGAAGCTTTCCTATATGGTCTTGCCGGACGGTTCCGCCATTACAAAAGCGGCAGTCAACGCCACGATGCCCTTGCGCAGTACCACTGGCGACATCCTCCCCAACATGCAAAAGCTCCTGGAAACCAACAGGGATACGGTGGGCTGGCTCTACATCAAAGGCATCCTCAGCCTGCCAGTGGTGTATCGGGACAATGAATACTACCTGACACATGATTTCAACGGATCTCATAATACTTCCGGAACGCTGTTCCTCGACAAGAACCACCCGATCACTGCTGACGCTCAAAACCTTCTGATTTACGGTCATAATATGCGGGATGGCAGTATGTTCGGCCTGTTGACCCATTATCAGCGAGCTGACTATCTGAAAAAACATCCCTTCATCCGTTTCAGCACCCTGTGGGAAGATGAGGAATATGTGATTTTCGCGGTGGTGAACGCTTCCATTGATCCGCAGGACGAGCGGTTCATAAGCTTTTATACCCATCCCTCCTTCTCCAGTGACGAGGAATTTGAGGCGTATGTAAGGCAGTTGAAAGCCATGTCTTGCCGCAAAACCTATATCAATGTGAAATCCGGGGACGCGCTGCTGACCCTCTGTACCTGCGTGGGCAATGATCGGCTGATCGTTGCGGCCAGGAGAATCCGACCCAATGAAAGCAAAGCTACTCTGCAAACGCTCTATTGATGGCGGACAGGCGTAAGATTTTACAGCTCACGCAGCTGCCACCGGATCGTTGCGCTACGTAAGAAAACTTGGGAACAAAATGAGACAACATTGTTCCCTTGGATTTTCACCAACCTGTAAGGAAAGGAAGGAGCATCATGGAAAAAAGAAATATAATTGGCAGGATCGCACGGGGGTATTCCGACACCAGCCTGATTCTGCGCATCCTTATCGGGATGGTTGTCGGCGCGGCGCTGGGGCTTCTGGTTCCCACCGCCTCTTTCCTGTCGCTCCCGGGCACCCTGTTTGTCAGCGCATTGAAGGCCATAGCGCCTGTGCTGGTCTTCGTGCTGGTGATCTCCTCGCTGGCAAACGGACAGACGAAATTCGACCAGCGTTTCGGTTTTGTCATCTTTGAGTATCTGTTCTCTACGTTTCTGGCGGCTATGACGGCGGTTGCGTTCAGCTTCCTGTTTCCTGTCAGCATGGCGCTGAAGGACGCTGCACAGGCGGATACGGTTCCTTCAGGAATCGGGGAAGTGCTTGAAAACCTCCTGGTAGGCATGTTTACTAATCCGATTGGCGCTGTTACCAGCGGAAATTACATCTCCATCCTATTCTGGTCCGTGGTTTTCGGGATCCTGATGAAGAAAGTGGCCGGAAACGGAACCAAAGACCTGTTCACGGATCTCAGTGAAATCCTTTCCCGTACGGTAAAAGGGATCATTAACCTCGCGCCGTTCGGCATCATGGGCCTGATGTTTCAAAGCGTATCCACAACCGGGCTTTCCATTTTCAGAGATTACGGCATGCTGATCCTGCTGCTGGTCGGAACGATGCTGACTGTCGCGCTGGTCATTAACCCGCTGATTGTGTTTGCGATCCTGAGGCGCAATCCTTATCCTCTGATCTTCCGCTGTATCCGGGAGAGCGGGATCACCGCGTTCTTTACCCGCTCTTCCGCCGCGAATATTCCGGTGAATATGCGGCTGTGTGAGCGGCTGGGCCTGGACAAGGATGTGTATTCCGTTTCAATTCCGCTGGGTGCGACGATCAACATGGACGGCGCGGCTGTTGTCATTACAATCATGACGCTGGCGACGGTTCGCACGCTGGGAATCTCGATCGACATCGCCTCGGCGATACTGCTTTCCATACTGAGTACGCTGGCCGCGTGCGGGACATCTGGCGTTGCAGGCGGATCGCTGCTGCTGATTCCGATGGCCTGCTCGCTGTTCGGTATCCCGGCGGACATCGCGATGCAGGTGGTCGGAGTCGGGTTTATCATCAGCGTCATACAGGATTCCATGGAAACAGCCCTGAACTCTTCAGGCGACGTGATCTTCACCGCTACGGCAGAATACCGCCACTGGAAGAAGACAGGCAAGAGCTTGCCGACATTCCTGGGAGGAGACACGAAACTGGACATTTGACAGACCTGAACAGGAGCGAATACGTCAACTACGGCACGGACGCTCCGAAAAAGCTGACGGACGTGAAGCCCGGCCAGTATTTCGGCGAGCTGGCCATCATCGAAGCATGGCCCCGCAGCGGGACCATCGTGGCAGAAGAAGAACTCCGCACGATCGAGCTGACCGGTCATGACCTGGTGAACTATTTCCAGGAGCAGCCGGACAAGATCATGGCCATGATGACCCAGCTGGGCGACCGGCTCCGTGCCCTGACCAAAAAGTATGACGAGGTGCAGGCCTTTATCCAGGAAAAAGCAGCCGCCGATGCCCCGAAGAAGGAAGGCTTCCTCGCGAAACTGAAGAAGTATAAGGAATTCGGCGCCCTCGGCAGAAAGCTGACCGGCTATACCGTGGAAGATCAGTTCCGGGTGAACGTCGGCAATAAGGGAGCCGACGCAGCCCTGCCCGTCAGCGAATACGACAGAGGGCAAATCATCTTCCGCGACGGAGATGAAGGCGTTTACATGTATCAGATCCACTCCGGTTCCGTAGGCATCTACAATCATTACGGCACACCAGAGCAAGTCAAGCTGACCCAGCTGTACACCAACGCCTTCTTCGGCGAGATGGGTCTGATCAGCAGCGCCTCCGCTGTGGTGGAAGAAGACCATACCACCCTGGAAGCCATCAGCAAGGATGACCTGGTCGTACTTGCTAAATCGAATCCCCTGAAGCTGGACATGATCATGGGCCATCTGGCCAACCGGCTCAGAAGGCTGACCGTGGATTATGTCAAGGCTTGCGAAGAGGCCGCCAAAGACCTGTAAGACTGGAAAACAGCGCAAATCTGATCCCGGGACCTGGTAAACGCTGGGTTCCCGGGTTTTTCTTCACCGCCCGAGAAAGGAGGAAGATTCATGAACCTTTACGTGGATACCTGCGTACTGCCCCGCTGTGCTCTGGAAACGGGGCGGATCTACCGGGAGCGCTTCGGTTCCTCCTTGGGCTTTGAGCTGCTAATGATGTTTGATCTGCCAAACTTCGAGGAAAACCTGAAAAACAATCTGAACCTGTTCCCAGAAGGCCCCCTGCTGTTCCACGAGCCGGTCTGGGGCGTGGACCACGCCGCGAAGCGCGGCACCCCATCTGGACACAGGGCATGTACCACCTGCGACTGACGAAAAAGTACGCTGAGATCCTCCACCCCGCAGCCATGATCGTTCACCTGAGCAATGGGCCGGTTCCGCCAGCTCTGAAGAATCGAATGCTCCGCAATGCCCTGAAAAATTTGGAGGAGATGCTGGAAATGTTCCCCGCGACGCAGTTGCTGACAGAAAACACTGGCATCCGGAGAGACGGAACGCAACTGCTGGACCAGACGGAATTTACAGATCTGTGCCGGGAAAAGCATTTCCCTGTGCTGGTCGATGTCGGCCATGCCCAGGCAAACGGCGGGGATCTTCCCAGGCTAATTCGGGATCTGGGGCCGCAGATCCGCGGCTTTCACCTACATAACAACGACGGCATTCATGATCTGCACAACAGGCTGAGGGACGGGACGCTGGATCTGGCAGCCCTGCTTCCCTGCATGGATCGGGAAGCGCCGACAGCGGCACGAATCATCGAATACAGCCGACCTGCCTTCCACGGCGATCCCTTGATGGAAGATATCGCCTGGCTGACGGAAGCAGATAAAGAATCGCACAATCACCCCTCGCCTTCTCATGAATCAAAATACTTATTCTCTCTGCTTTTTCTGACGGCTTTCGTGCCCTCTCTTTTTCCGCATATCGAACAACGGTAGTAGTCCGCTTCCGGCGTTAGTTCCACATGATTGCAGTCCTTCTCTGTACACCAGTTGCAAGCATACTGGTCAGAAGCGCTTTTTGTTCCGCAGACTCCATATCTTTTTGCGCCTTTGACACGGTGGAATTCATGGCCTGAATTCCTTACCAGCCCACAGACGCTGCATTTACAGCCATTCCATTTGTGATCATTGAATTCAGGCGCTTTTTTCCTGCCGCAGATAGAACACACCTTATAGCAGTTGCCTTCACATGGCCGATAATCATGCTCCTGATCACGTTGTTTGCCGCACCGTTCACATTTACAGCCTTTCCATTTGTGTCCCATTATAACACAGGAAATCTTCATAGGTTATCCGCCTCGTTCTTATACTTCCCGGCGAACACATCCGCGGTATTCTGACAGATGATGGCATCCTGCATCTCCATGAGATGCTGAATTACCTGCTCACGGAGCGTGGAGAACTGCGATTGCGTGCGGATTCCGTTGTCCCGTAAAATCTGTTCGTAGATGGCCGGGAGCGTCTCTTTCTGGTATTCCTTACCGGGGAGGGAAAGAGAATTGAGGTTTATCATGGCGGCTGCTCACCTCCCAAACCCGATATCATTTGAGCAAGTTGAGAATCGAATCAAATCCAGTTTGTTCCAGTATTTCCAATACAACATGATTTACATCCATAAGGGTTACACCCTCTGCGCAGTTTTTCTGCATAATCAACAGCACACGCAGGCCGGCGGAGGAAATGTAGTCCAACTGACTACAATCCACGATTACGCTTTTAACCTCCGTTTTTACCCGCTCAAACAATGTTAGCAGGTGCGGCGCGGTCAGCGTGTCCACCCTGCCGGTTATGCGCAAAGACAGTCTTCCGGCCTCTAATGACGCTTTCACATCGAAGCTCTGAGCTTTTAAGTCTTCCGTATCTATTGCTCTTCCAATCTCTGCCGGTGTGATTTTCCAATATGCGCACTTTGCCATATTCAGCCGGATGGCTTTTGCCTGCTCTCCTGTTATTTTCGACAGACTGACAAGTTCCGGCAAATAATCACTGATAATCAAACGTTCCGCTTTTAGTCCATGTCCTGCCAAAAACATCATGGCATTTTTGATATTGGCTGTCACATCCCCCCTTGGGTTCACAATTAGAGAACTTCCTCCTACCTTCACATCTGATTTATCTTGAGTAGCCTGATGGGAGTTCTTCATAACGTCCATGAACCGTTCGCCGCAAATCGGCTGAATCGTCAAGATATATTGAAGCGCTGTTTCAGGATCAGCAATGATCCAACAGCCTCCTTTTTCTTTCAAAACCTGCCGGATATTATCGCACAGCGCGCCAGCCTCGGAATCTGTAAAGTACATGAGCAGACCTTCGGTCGTGATGCACACCGGCCCTTCCGCATCTTCAAGCGCATTTTTCATGGAGGAATAATTGGTCGCGTCAACCCCGGCGTACTTCACCAGAGAACGCTGATCTTCACCAATCAATGACATGATGGCTGGTTCGGCTTCCGCAATGGCAGCTGGCAAATCAAGCCCGACGTATCTCTTGCCCTTTCGAGCAAGCTCAATACTCCGGGGCGTATAACCGCATGGCAAATCAATCAGCGTAGAAAACCCAGTCTGTTCCGCCATGGCAATCGTCGTGCGGTATCGTGTTTCCATCATGATCATGCCCGCAAGTATTTGTTCGGGAGAAGCTTTTGTAGAAGAACTATTCTGTGTTTGCTCAAACGATAACCCCAGCTTGTTTGCAATTGCGGCGGCATCCTGATTGCCAGCGGCTGCCAACTGGAAAATGGTCATTTTCGCTGTGTTGAAAACCGGGTTTACTCGTTCCAATACTGACTGATCGAACATAGATTTCCTCCTCGTGGTATATACCTCTCTTGGGTTATTTTACCATATCATTATCCTGCCTGTCCACAAGGATTTTTTCTGTTCTCATAAGCCTCTGCTTTTTTCCGTCTTGTCCCTCCGCCGTTTTCGCTGTATAATATACACACAGCCATCAATAGGGAGCGTGAGAATCCAAATGACCCAGCCAGACGATGAACGCCTCATTCGGATAGAAGCTCACCTGATAGAGCTGAAAACCCTCTTTGCCGCAGAGGGAAGACTTAAACAAGCCGAGGCTGTAGCTGATATTGTTCACAAGTATCTATATGACCTAGGACCGTCATATTACGAAGTCGTGGGGGATGATAGATTTCTGGATACCTTATGCGCAGAGTTAAGCGACGCACTGGATGTGCGCAAGCTGCACCCCGAAAGACTGAATTGATACCGTCAGGACGCTCTGCCGCAGGGGGAGCCGGATATTTGAACAGGAGGATAAGCCCATGCTGCCGCCTAAGCTGCCTGTTTTACGCGAAGAAATGCTGGAAGACGCCATATCTCAAGCTATGGGTGAAGACCGGGACATTGAAGCGTGCCATTTTTTCGGAGATGCGCTGCCTGATGCCGAGGGGGAAACACTGGAATTTTCCGGCTGCCATTTTGAAAAATGTGTTTTTCAGCCAAGGGGAACAAACCGCTTGGTGTTTGTGGACTGCGTACTGGAAAAATGTGATTTGACCGGTATGCGTTTTGAAAAGTCAACTTTTCAGCGGGTTTCATTTCGGGAATGCCGTATGGTGGGAACGCAATTCTCTCAAACACCCCTGATGAATGTTTCGTTTGATCACTGCGCGATGAGCTTTTCCGGGTTCACCGAAATCAAAGCCCAGCACATCTTATTCTCGGACTGCGTTATGAAAGAAAGCAATTTCTTCCGTTTCAAATGGCAGGATTGGGTTCTGCGGTCTTGTATTCTCAAGCAGGCGGAAATACATGAAACCGTTCTGAAAGGGCTGGATGTTCGTTCATGTGACATCGGAGGCATCGCCGTTGAATTCGCTGCCCTGCGAGGCTTGAAAGTGACAAGAGACCAGGCATTGCAGCTATCAGGATTATTGGAACTGGATATTCAGGAATGACCGACACCACAGCCCATGTAGGGAAAAAGAAATGAGGGAAGAAGGGAATGGCCGACCGTCTGAGATGCGTCGTTAAGCGCATCACCTACCAAAATCCCGACAACGGCTATTCTGTCATCCACAAGAGCCAGGGGAGCGAGTACCCCATCGTGGTGATGCCGGTCATGATGACCCACTATGTGATGCTGCAGAGGAATTTGGTGTACACGGGGATAACGAGGGCGAAGAAGGGACTTGTTCTATCACACTCAGACGTTCTTCTCGTTTCACACAAATATCTTCCATTGGGACCGCAGGCGAAAAGACATGATCCAAGGCCGTTGAAGCGCTATCAAACATGCTCCTTCCCCTTGGCTTTGACCGAGAGGACCTGAAAACAACGAACTTCTCTATAGATACAGAATATGAATCCTACCAAGATCACGGCACATACAAGCAGCGGTTTGTCGGCTATAAATACACTCATATCCTCAAACTGGAATTCGAGGAGAATACCACACTGCTTGGCAAAGCCCTATACAACATCGCAATCTGTGGTGTTAATCCAGAACCTTTTGTTTTCAATTTACTCAGCAAGATGCGGCAGCCGGAGCGAAAGATACGGTTT
The DNA here is from genome assembly GCA_902795275.1 of uncultured Eubacteriales bacterium. Taxonomy (GTDB): domain Bacteria; phylum Bacillota; class Clostridia; order Christensenellales; family Aristaeellaceae; genus RUG563. Next base: position 14,991 of record CADBKQ010000023.1, read on the forward strand.
AATGCTCCTTGTTCTATTTTCTCATTGCTGTCACTATACCTGAAACGGTTTGAGGAAGCGGAGTCTTTCCTATCCGAAGCGTTGCCGCTTAACATAATTGGACTGGTAAATTCTGTCTCCGGATATGCGCTTGTTCTATCCCACCGCAAAGATTACGATGCTGCAAGAAAGATGCTGTCTGGATTCATCGATTATCTGCGGCAATTTAAGGAAGGAGGAAAAGCAGATTTTACTGACAAGATCATGGCAAGCATGGTTATAGCTATGGCTCATGTATACATCCTGGAAGGGAAGATGGAAGAAGCAAAGGAATGCCTTGGAAAAGTTCTTGCATTTGTCCGGCAGTTTGACGCTGCCCCGGATTATGGGATACAGACGTTTCGTTATCCTGCATTCCATCAGGATGCTGTCTTCAGTGATGGTTTGGGCGCATCAGCAGCAGAAGGCATTGAGACACTCTTGCGCCTGCTGGGAAATCAGGAGCTGTCCAAAATGTGGAAGGAAATGACCAACGATGAATAATGAGAAGAAAAGCTCCAATGTGTTTGTGGACAGAAACTTTCGTCTGGTCTTCCTGGGGGCCCTTGTTTCGGAATTAGGAGCGCTTTTGTACAGCTTTGCGGTGGGCTTCTATATCCTGGAAATCAGCGAAAACAACGCCTTCCTGCAGGGGTTGTATCTTGCCCTGTGCGGTATTGCCCTGATGCTGTTCACGCCTGTGGGCGGTGTCCTGGGGGACCGTGTAAACAAGGCAAAAATCATGTATGTCTGTGATTTCATCAAGGGCGGGATGATCGTGCTGGCAACCGTGTTCATGATGGTTTTTCCGTCACCCACATCGCATATCTTGATCCTGTTCGTCCTCGGTATCCTGGGCAACGCGGTCAGCGGCATCTTTAACCCGGCTGCCGGAGCCATGCTCCCGAACATCGTTGCACCGGAACAATTACAGCAGGCGAATGCGTATTTTTCCATCAAGAGTTCCATGGAGTCGATCCTGGGGATTGTTCTGGCGGGTGTCCTGTACGCGACGCTTCGTCTGAACATACTCTTATTTGCGGTAGGCGCGTGCTTTATCGCCTCCGGCATATCGGAAACGCTGATTCGTTATAATCATACACCTTCCAAAGAACCCATCTCTCTTCGCCTCGCCGTTTCGGATACGAAAGAAGGTTTACGGTACCTGAAGAGCCAGAATGCCATCATGGCCATCATGGGAGCAGCTCTGTTTATCAACTTCTTTTTTACGCCCGTGACCGGAAACTTCGTTCCGTATTTCATCAAGACCGATTTGGCAACTTCTCCAGCCTATCTTTTTGACAGCTTCCTAACACCGGAGCTGTGGTCTTCTGTATTCAGCGTCTGCATCGGCGTCAGTTCTCTGATTGGCGCGGCCGTCCTCAGCGCCAGAAAACAGGAAGAAAAATGCGGCGTGAAGGTTGCTAAACGCCTGTGCGTCTTTTCAGGTGTTATGATCGGCCTGGCTGTTACGTACTGGTGGCTTGTAGACGCGGGTATCTCCCTGAATGGATTCCTGCTGTTGTTTTCCGCAGAATGCCTTGCGGTTGGACTCCTGCTTTCCTTTATCAACATTCCGCTCAATACTACCATTCAAAGCAGGGTAGAAAAAGACAAGCTCAGCAAGGTGAGCAGTCTCTTGAGCATCGGCTCACAGGGAATGATCCCGATTGCTTCCGTTTTGGCAGGCGCTGCGCTCCAGGCATTTGGCAGCGCTGTGCTTCTGGCCATTTGCGCAGTTGGCTTCACGATTACGGCAATCCTGATGTTGACAAACAATCATGTTAAAATGTTATAGAAGGCGCTGTTGTTCAGGGTCAGTGTGATACATGAATGTCTGTAATCGCGCACTGGTCTCCGGTAAGCGCAAGGAACACGTCTGCCGTTTCAACCAGAATGTTTGTTACGCTGCTGACGCTCACGCTCAGGTTCTCCGTCTGCATGGTAATCCGGCTGCCCTTTCTGCCAATGGTCACAGTGCAGTTGATTCCCAGTTTTCCCCGTCCAGACGGAGCAGCATATACTCGCGGAAACCCGGGCCGTTCACCTTTCCGTCCGCCGAGGAGAAAAGGCTGATGGACGGACAATGCCAGACCATCCGCGCCGTGGGCAGGCTCATGGCGTGGAAAGTGATCTTCATTCCATCAACAACAGAAACTCCTTCTGTTGCGTCGGTCCGCCATCCGTCCACATTGATGTTCCGCAAATCGCCCTCGGGACAGCCCTTGATATAGCTGATCTCTTCCGCAATCCGCGGGATCTCCTCCGTGGACACGGCTTCATCTGTCTCTACCAGAATATTATGAATTTCGCAGTGCTCTCCGGTCGCGGCGAGATACATGAACCGGGTGTTGTCGGGCAGTGCAAGGATCACTTCCGTGATCCTTGCCTTGTCCATGATCCGAACGATGGCATGGTCTTTGCGGCGGAGAGCTTCAACTCTGTACAACTCGCCGGCTTCAGGCAGTACCCGTTCGATATCGGACATCCGTTCAGCTATTCTGACCTCTGCCTTGCGAATGTTGCGCTCTGTGACCTGTCCGTCCAGCCTGATTTGAGCATATTCATAATATAAGCAGATCCCGGTTGTTTTCTTCTCCGGGATGAACATTTCCATCCAACGAATCAAAAACGATGAGCGAAGGCAGGCATTCCTCCGCAGGGATTCCCTGATCAGGCTGGCTGTTCAGACGCATCCGGACTTTCTGTTCCTTCACAAGCCAGCCTTCCGAGCATTTGTGATAAATAGAATCGCAGCGCAGGCTTATGGGCCGAGTAGCATTTTCCCCATCTTTCGTTTCCTGCATCCGATAGTCTGTTGAAAGTCTTAATTCACCCTTGACAAATCGCATCTCACATTGATTTTAAAAGCCTGTGATTCTGATGACCTGCAGAAAAGCAGGCTGTGGATGATCAGCTTTTCTTTATGAAACAGGTTCTGATTAGATTGACTTTATCGGTTTATATGCAATTCTTCGTCATCGTATATTTTTTTCTTTACGGATCGACAATTATCGGGTAAAATAGAAGATGATTCAATGATTGCAAACGGTGCTTTGGGGGGCGGTATATACAGCGGTTTTAAGGCGCAGGTTTCCACCGCGGCGATGATCGGGAAAAATGCCTGCAAAACGGAAAGATGGAGGGACAAAATGCCTGAAAATAATTTTCAGCTGAACGAACAAAACATTTCCATCGTTCGGGAGATCGGAAAGCATATGCCCGGGGGATTTTTTATCTACCGCGCCAAGCAGCCGGAGGAATTGCTGTACGCCAACGAAGCTGTGTTCGACATTTTCGGCTGCGACGATCTGGAGGATTTCAAAAGGCTCACCGGCTACACCTTCCGGGGCATGCTCCATCCGCTGGATTACGAAAAGGTCGCGGCGTCCATCAATCAGCAGATCCGGGACAGCGAGGAAAAGATGGATTACGCCGAATACCGGATCATCCGCAAGGACGGCGCGGTGCGCTGGGTGGATGATTACGGCCATTTCACGGAAACGGAAGCCTACGGCGGCATTTACTATGTGTTCATTTCCGACATCACTGAAAAACGGGAACGCATGGAATCCGACCAGAAGAAATACCGGAAAGAGCTCAACAATATGATCACCGCCATGGCGTCAGATTACCGCAGCGTATATCATGTGGATCTGGACGCTGACGACGCGGTCTGCTACCGTGTGGACCCGGAGGACGCTGCCGACCGGGAAGGCGACCATTTCTCCTTCCATCGGCGGTTTCAGGAATACTGCGCGCAGTATGTGGACGAGGAATACCGGGAGGGCTTCCTCCGCTTTATTGATCCAAACCAGATCAGGCTGGCTTTAGCCACGGAAAACATCATCGCCTACCGATACCTGATCCGGCGCGGCGGCAAGGAATCCTATGAAATGCTGCGGATGGCGGGCGTACGGCATCCGGCGGACCGGGAGGATCATATCGTGCACGCCGTGGGTCTCGGCTTTACCGATATCGATTCGGAGATGCGCAAGAACCTGGAACAGCAGAAGGCCATAGCCGACGCGCTGGAGGCGGCCAAGCAGGCCAACCTGGCCAAAACGGCCTTCCTTTCCAACATGAGTCATGAGATCCGCACGCCCATGAACGCCATCATCGGCCTGAACAGCCTGGCGTTGCGCAGCAAAGTCCTGCCGGCGGAAACTCGGGAATACCTGGAAAAGATCGGCGGCAGCGCCCGGCATCTGCTGGGTCTCATCAACGACATTCTGGATATGAGCCGGATCGAATCCGGGCGGATGGTGTTGCATAAAGAAGAGTTTTCCTTTCGCAGCATGCTGGAGCAGATCAATACGATGGTCATGTCCCAGTGCGTGGAAAAAGGGCTGAAATACGAGTGCCAGATTCTTGGCGGCGTCTGCGATTACTATATCGGTGACGATATAAAGCTCAAGCAGGTACTGATCAATATCCTGTCCAACGCCATCAAATTCACCGATCCGCCGGGGAGCGTTTCCCTGACCATAGAACGCACCGGGACCTTTCACGAACAGTCCACCCTGAAATTCGTGATCTCCGATACCGGCATCGGGATCGATCAAAATTTTATTCCGAAGATCTTCGATCCCTTCACCCAGGAAAACAGCAGCCGCAGCAGTAAATACGGCAGCACCGGCCTGGGCATGGCCATTACCCGGAGTATCGTGGAGCTGATGAACGGTGAAATCTCCGTCCGGTCCGAAAAGGGAAAAGGCTCGGAGTTTACCGTGGTGATCTCCCTGAAAAACTGCAGGCATCAAGGCCCGGCGACTCATTACATCAAGCCGAATGATATGCGTGTGCTGATCGTGGACGACGAAGAAATCGCAGCGGAGCACGCCCGGCTGGTGCTGGACGAAGTGGGTATCCGTGCGGATATCTGCTTGACCGGCGAGGACGCCATGCAGATGCTGGAGGTGCAGCACGGCAAGCATGCGCCCTATAACCTGGTGCTCCTGGATTGGAAGATGCCGGAAATGGACGGGCTGGAGGTGGCGAAGGAAATACGGAAGCGCTACAGCAGCGAAACCACCGTGATCATCCTGACCTCCTTCAACTGGGACGAGATCATGGACGAGGCGCTGCACATCGGCGTGGACAGCTTCCTGGCCAAGCCGCTGTTCGCCTCCAACGTGATCGACGAGTTCGAGCGGATCGCAAGAAAGAACAACATGTCGCTTTTCAAGGAGCGGAAACGGGCGGAACTGAAGGACAGGAGGATTTTGCTGGCGGAGGATATTATTATCAACGCGGAGATCATGAAACATCTGCTCGCCGCGAAGGAAGCCGTGATCGACCATGCCGAAAACGGAAGGCTGGCGGTGGAAATGTTTGAAAAGAGCGGCGTCGGATATTACAGTGCCATACTGATGGACGTGCGGATGCCGGAAATGGACGGCCTGGAAGCGGCACAGACGATCCGGGCGCTGGACAGGCCGGACGCCAGGCGGATTCCCATCATCGCCCTGACCGCCAACGCCTTTGACGAGGATGTGCAGCGCAGCCTGCAGGTGGGCATGAACGCCCACCTGTCCAAGCCGGTGGAGCCGGAGCGTCTGTATCAAACGATGGAAGAGCTGATCTGGGAAGCGGAGAAGGAAAACCGGTAAGGAGAGACGGGATATGGAAAGCAAACGCAAAAACAGGACGGTGCTGGTCACGGTGCTCGGAAGCACTGCCCTTGCCGTGATCCTGATCGGGGGCGCTTTCCTGATGGCGGGAAGCGCCCACCGGGACGCGACAGATGCCGCGCACTCCGTGAGTCTGCTGTATCTGGACGAATTGGCCGGACGCCGGGAGCAGGTGGTGGAGGACAAGCTGAACAGCAATATCCAGGTAATCCGGGTCGCCCTGGAAATGCTGGGCGATGAGGATCTGAGCGATCTGGACCACTTGAGGAATTACCAGCGGCGGGTCAAGCGGTTTTTCAACCTGGAGCGCTTTGCCTTCGTGGATGAAAACGGCTTGGTCTATACGGCGGACGAGGGTGTGCGGGATGAAATGGGTCAGTACCCGTTTGATTATCAGACGCTTTCGGAACCGGGCGTTTTTATCAAGGATCAGTCCGTTCCCGACAAGCGGGTGATCATCGCCTATCCGATCAGGGACAGAAAGCTGTCGGTGGAGAGTCAGCCGTTGGCAATCTGCTTCATGGAAATCGATATGAACACCCTGCTGCAGGACGTTTCCATGAAATCTCAAAGCTCCGGAACTACTTTTTCAAATATATATACATCTGACGGCATCGCGCTGACTAACACCGTATTAGGCGGCCTGGCGGTGGAGGACAATTTGCTGGAAGCGCTGGTGCACGCGGAATATGACAAAGGTTCTTCCTATGCGTCCGTGATTCGGGATTTCCGCGAAGGAAACAGAGGAGTCACGGCTTTCACCTACGGTGACACCAAGGAAATGCTGAGCTACGTGCCCGTTCCGGGAACTAACTGGATGCTGACCTACCTGATCCGGGACCAGATCATCAGCGAACGGATTGATTCCGTTTCCAACAGGATCATCGTCCGGAGCATACTCCAGTCAGCGCTGATCGCGCTGGTGCTGGGTGTAATGTTTGCCTTTATCATCCGGCAGAACAGGAAAAACGCCATGCTTGCGCTCGAGAAGGAAACAGCGGACGCGGAAAACCGCGCCAGACAGCAGGAGATGGAAGAAAAGCTGGCGCTGCAGGATCAGCTGCTGGAGCAGCGTCAGGCCCTGCAGGAAGCGCTGGAGGCGGCGGAGCAGGCCAGCAAGGCCAAGACCGCCTTCCTTTCCAATATGAGCCATGAGATCCGCACGCCTATGAACGCCATCATTGGGCTGGACAGCATCGCCCTGAACGATCCGGACGTTCCGCCAAAAACCAGGGAGCTTCTGGAAAAAATCGGAGCTTCTGCGCAGCATCTGCTGGGAATCATCAACGACATCCTGGACATGAGCCGGATTGAGTCCGGGCGTATGATCATCAAGAATGAAGAGTTTTCCTTCTCTGACACGCTGGAGCAGGTCAATTCCATTATCAGTGGCCAGTGCCGGGACAAGGGGCTGAAATTCGACTGCCGCACGGTGGGAAAGATAGACGATTATTATGTCGGCGACGAAATCAAGCTCCGTCAGGTGATGATCAATATTCTGGGCAACGCGGTGAAGTTCACGCCGCAGGGCGGAGAAATCACCTTTCTGATCGAAGAGGGACAGCGCTTCGGCGGTAAGGCTGTGCTGAAGCTCATTTTCCGGGATACCGGCATCGGCATGAGCAAGGAGTTTCTGCCGCACCTCTTCGACGCGTTCAGCCAGGAGGATTCCTCCACAAGCAAATACGGCAGCACCGGCCTTGGTATGCCCATCACGAAAAGCATCGTGGAGCTGATGAACGGCCATATCGAAGTGGAAAGCGAAAAGGGAAAAGGGACGACCTTCACCGTGACGGTCACGCTGGGCGAATCCGACAGCCACGCCGGCATGCTGGAGGGCGACATCAATCCCAAGGAACTGGACGTGCTGGTGGTGGATGATGATCCCATCGCGCTGGAGCACGCGCAAATCGTGCTGGGGCAGGCAGGCATCTGCTGCGAGCTCGCCGCTTCCGGCGCGGAAGCCCTGGAAAAAGTGCGGCTCCGGCACGCCCGCAGGGACGATTACGATCTTTTGCTGGTGGACTGGAAAATGCCTGAGATGGACGGCGTGGAAACCACCCGTCAGATTCGCGTCGTGGTAGGCAGCGATACGCCGATCGTGATCCTGACGTCGTATAATTGGGATGAAGTGGCGGAGGAAGCAATGCGTGCCGGCGTGGATACTTTCGTTGCTAAGCCTTTGTTTGCCGGGCATGTGCTGGATCAGTTCCGGGTGGCCTTCCGGCGAAAGAGCGCGGAAATGAAGGTCAAAAAGGCTGATCTGAAGGGACGGCGCGTGCTGCTGGCCGAGGATGTGGAAGTGAACGCCGATATCATGGTCATGGTGCTGAGCATGCGGGAGATCAATACGGATGTGGCGCAGAACGGCCGTATCGCCGTGGACAAATATCTGTCGCAGCCTGCCGGGACCTACGACGCCATTCTGATGGACATGCGGATGCCGGAAATGGACGGGTTGGAAGCCACGCGGCAGATCCGCGCCTCCGGCCGTGAGGACGCGCAGACGATCCCCATCATCGCCCTGACCGCCAATGCTTTTGACGAAGACGTGCAGCGGAGCATGCAGGCCGGGCTGAACGCGCATCTGTCGAAGCCCGTTGAGCCGAACGCCCTGTTCGATACACTGGAAAAAATGATCAGGCCTTAATCGTTGGGAGATGATACGAATGACTGCTTTGAATCAGATGTACGACATTTCCGAAATCAATGCGAAGAATCGGAAAAAGCCCGTGCTGATCGTGGAGGATGATTTCGTCAACCGTGAATTGCTGAACGCTTATCTTCAGCAGGAATATGAAATCCTTTGCGCGGAAACCGCCGAGGAGGCCCTGCGGATCATTCACGGGAACAGCGAAACGCTCAGCCTCGTGCTGTTGGATCTGAACCTACCGGGCATGAAAGGCCTGGACTTGCTACGGGAGATCAAGAAGGACATCGACCTTTCCCGGATCCCCGTCATCGTGCTGACATCCGATACGGAATCCGAGGTGGACAGCCTAAACGCCGGGGCCAGCGACTTTATCCCCAAGCCCTATCCGCGGCACGAGATTATCCTGGCCCGCGTTCGGCGCAGCATCGAGCTTTCCGAAAACAAGGATCTGATCCGCTGGACGGAGCGCGATCAGCTGACGGGACTGTATAACCGGGAGTATTTTTACCGGTACGCGGAAATATACGACACGTTTCATCAGGACGAGGCAACGGACGCCCTGGTGCTGGACGTCAGCCATTTCCGCGTGATGAACGAGCGCTTCGGAAGGGCATACGCGGATGAAGTGCTCAAACGGATCGGCGCGGAGCTGTTCAGGATCGTCAGGAGCAACGGCGGGATCGCGTGCCGCAGAGAGGCGGACACCTTCCAGGTCTACTGTCCCCACATGACGGATTACGCGCCGCTGGCCCGGCAGGTGACAGCCGCCGCCTGCGGGAAGGATAAAGGGCGCGTCCACATCCGCATCGGGGTTTACCCCCGGGTGGATAAAACCATCGATATGGAACTCCGTTTCGACCACGCCAAAAGCGCAGCGGACAGCCTACGGAACAGCTTTTCGGAATCCGTCGCCATGTATGACGAATCCCTGCGGGCAGTAGAGGCGTTCACCGAGCGGCTGCTGGACGATTTCCGCACCGCCCTGGCGCAGAAGCAATTCGCCGTGTATTTTCAGCCGAAATACGGCATCCGTTCCCCGAAGCCCGTTCTGTGCGGCGCGGAGGCGCTGGTGCGCTGGCAGCATCCGGAGCTGGGCATGATCCCGCCCGGCAGGTTCATTCCGCTCTTTGAGAGCAACGGCCTGATCCGGGAGCTGGATCATTATGTCTGGCGGGAAGCCGCCGCACAGATCGGCGATTGGAGGAAACGGATGGGATGCTCGGTGCCCGTTTCCGTCAACGTGTCGCGGATCGACATGATGGATCCCGACCTGGCCGATACGTTCTGCCGTCTTGTGGAAGAAAACGGGCTGAGCTTTGACGATCTGCATCTTGAAATCACCGAGTCTGCTTATACGGAGGATTCGGAAGAACTCATTCGTGTCGTTTCCGGTCTGCGGGCGAGGGGGTTCAAAATAGAAATGGACGATTTCGGCGCGGGCTATTCCTCGCTGAACATGATTACAAAGCTGCCCATCGACGCGCTGAAGCTGGATATGATGTTCATCCGCACCGCGTTTCATGAAACCGGAAATACCGGCATCCTGAAAATCATGCTGGATATTTCCCGCTACCTTTCCGTACCGATGATCGCTGAGGGAGTCGAAACGGAAGAACAGATGCTAACGCTTCAAGGCCTGGGCTGCGATATCGTGCAGGGTTACTATTTTGCCCGGCCGATGCCAGCAAAAGACTTTGAAGCCTATCTGAAATCCAAATGAGGAGGGAAAATACATGCTGACGATTGAAAGCCTCCGCGGCTGGGGTGCAAACGTGGACGAGGCATTGGTCAGATGCCTGAACAATGAATCCTTTTATCTGATGCTGGTCAACAAGGCCATGCAGGACGCTCCTTTCGACAAGCTCAAGGAGGCCGTCGAAACCAGCGATCTGGACAAGGGGTTTGCCTTCGCCCATTCGATCAAGGGTATGGCGGCTAATCTGGCGCTGACGCCGATTTGCAAGCCCATCGAGCAGATCACCGAGCTGCTTCGGCACAGAACGGAAATGGATTATGCCCCGCTGCTGGAAGAAATCGAAGAAAAAAGCCGCCAGTTAATGGCACTTTTGTAACAAAAAACGCGCGCATAATCAATGGGCCAAAGCCTGCCCGGGGCAGCAGGACGACTGCTGCCCCGGGCAGGCTTTGGCCCAGTTGCAAATTACTCAAAATGATCCGTATTGGCTGACTGCTTCATCAATGGTGACGGCTCCGATCCCGACCTGATACGCCGCGTTCCTTACCTGAGTGGCAAGGGAATCCGTGATACCAATCACTTCCGGGCACAATATCCGTTCTGCGGGCACTTGGCTGAAAGGCGCGTATACAGCGTCGAAGGATAAATCTGTCGTCGGCGTAACCAGGCGTTTCGAGGAAGCCATCCTGTTCAGTTCCTGGCGTGAGACCAGAAAGCGCATAAACTCGTTTGTCATGTCCAGATTGTCGCAAGTCTTATTGACAGAAAACTGTATGGAGGGGCTGTCGATAAAATATCCTCCGGCTTCTGACAGCGGAATGGGCGTAAAGGAGTAGGAAAAAGGCGTTTTGGAAAACGCTTCGGACTGGCTTTCCCGTTTTCCGGTTCCGGACACAGTATCTCCCGTGCAGATCATCATGGGAACGTCCCCTTCAAAAAAGCGGAGAATGACCTGCGTATAGTTGTCGCTGATTTCGTCGCATTTTTCCAGATTGATATAGCCGTTCCCAATCAGCTGCATCATCGCCTCCAGTGCCGGGCGCATGTACACGCCTGCGAAGGGATCCATTTCATTCGCGGCCTGAAGCGCTTTGGGATTATCGCTGAGGGCAGCCACGACTTCCGGATACACCAGGATGTTCATCAGGCAGCTGGAAGAACCCGCGCTGTAGCCCATCATGGGGCTGGCATAACCCTTGCTGAGAAACGCTTCGCACACAGCCAGCAGTTCTTCCCAAGTGGTCGGAACTTGAAGCCCTTCCTTCGCAAACAGATCGTTGTTCACCAGCATGCCATAGTTTCTGGCGAAAACTGGCACCATCAGCAAATGACCGTCCGCGTCCAGATTCAGCAGACCGGTGCGAAGACAGTCCAGATCCAAGCCTATCTGGGGATCGGAAAGATCCTCCATATGGTCATAGACCTGTTGGTATTTTTCATTTCCGCACATCCATTGATAGGAGAAGAAGATGTTCGGGGCGTTACTGCTTTCCAGCACCGTTCCCAGCAGATTGTTGTAATCATCCGGTTTCCAATAGCTCATCTCAACATCGGGATAAAACTCATTGAATCTGTCGAATTCGGTTTCCAGCGCTTCAAAGTTGGAATAGCTCCCAATCACAGTGATCTGGCAGCTGGTATCCGTATCCAGCCTCGGCTGGAATGCAGATTCCGCCTTTGCTCGAGAAATACAGGCCGTCGGTACGATAGCAAGCAGGGCACCCAGGATGACGCAAAGCATTTTTTTCATTTTCTCTTTTCCTCCTTGATTCTGCGAATTTCTTTGATGACAAGTTTCATGTCAACCGGTTTGGCGATATGTCCATCCATACCCGCTTCCAGGCATTCCGCGATATTTTCTGAGAAAGCGTCGGCAGTCATAGCAATGATGGGAATGGAAGAAGCCCATTTATTTTCCAGCCTGCGGATATGCCGCGTCGCGTCCAGACCGTTCATTTCGGGCATTTGAACATCCATGAAAATCAGCGCATAGCTTCCCTCTTTGGCCTCCGCCATTTTGTCTACGCAGATCCGGCCGTTTTCAGCTCGTTCTGACGTGATGCCAAACATGTTCAGCATGGCGGAGATGATTTCCCAGTTAATGTCGTTGTCTTCCGCCACCAGGATATTGATTCCCACCAGGTCAGAATAGTTATCCTCCGGTTCCACGGCCTTTGCTTCCGTCCCGAGCAGTTCATTGATTTTCTGATACAACCTGGAGCGGAACAGCGGCTTGCAGCAGAATCCGTTTGCACCCGCCTCCTTTGCTTTGCCTTCGATGTCGGACAGGTCATAAGCGGAGGTCAGCAGGATGGGGATTTGGGCGCCTACTTCTGCCCGGATCCGCTTAATTGTTTCGATACCGTTCATATCCGGCATCTTCCAGTCCAGGATAACCACATTGTAATCCTTCCCGGCTGTGTGGCGGCGGCGGGTCATCTCCAGCGCTTCCATACCGCTCTTCGCCCTCTCCGCGTTGATGCCCAGCGATTCCAGCGTATCCGCCGCGGTATCCAGCAGAATCGGGTCATCATCCGCAATCAGTGCGTCGACAGCTTCAAAATGCAATTCCTCCATCTGCCTTTCGGCGATAGGAATATCCAGCGCAATGATGAAGGTCGTACCTTTTCCGATTTCGCTCTGGCACTCGATGGTTCCGTTCATCAATTCGACCATCTGTTTTGTGATTGCAAGCCCAAGCCCGGTTCCCTGGATACTGTTGACCCGGCTGTCCGTCTGCCGGGAAAAAGGCTGATACATCTTTTCCATGAATTCAGGGCTCATGCCGATACCGGTGTCCGAGACAATATAAATCAGCTTTACGCAGCTTTCCTTTTCGCTTTCTTCCTCCCTCAGATCCACGGAGACGCGGCCGCCCGGCTCCGTGTATTTGATTGCGTTGGACAGGATATTGATGTAAATCTGGTTCAGCCGCAGCTGATCTGCGTAAAGGTATTCCTTTTCCATACGGTTGATGCGGAAGCTGAAATCAATGCTTTTCTCCTTGATCATGGGTTGAGCCAGGTTTACCAGATTCTCCACTGTCTCCACGATGGAGAAGGTCAGCGGACTCAGGTTGAGTTTTCCGCTTTCCACCTTGGAAATATCCAGAATATCATTGATCAGCGTTAGAAGATGGCTGCTGGCCAGGCCGATCTTTCTCAGGCTTTCTCTCACGGCTTCCCGGTCGCCCAGATTCTTTTCGGCAATCGTGGTCAAACCGATGATTGCGTTCATCGGGGTGCGGATATCATGGGACATGGTGGAGAGGAAATCGGTTTTTGCCTTGTTGGCGGATTCAGCGTTCCTTGCCATCACCCGAAGCATTTTATTAGATGAAAGCATATACAGGAAATCCACCACCAGCAGCATCAACAATCCGGCGGTCACGGTCCCGATCAGCAGCCAATCCATCGTATCCGCATTCAGATCGCTGACCGGTGCAGTGCTCAGCAGCACCCAGCCGCTGGTGGAAGTAATGGGCGTATGTGCGACGATGCATTCCCTGCCCTTTGAATCCAGCATGAGAAACGAGTCCGTTTCGGACAGGATATCAGCAAACAGCTGTTGCTGTGCCGCGATGCCCGGCTGGTTATAGGATTTATAGAACTCAAAGAAATTTGAATTTTTAAAAGAGCGTCCCCGGATGATGTAGTTGCCGTCAGCGTCGATCATGGAAAACTCTTCATTCTCATATTCTTCCTGCGGGAAAACCCACTTTCCGGCCAGGTTGGAAGTGGGAACGATGCGCAGCAGGTAAGCCACCCTCTTCTCTCCTGTTTCTGCGTCCCGTACGGTGATCCTGTTGCAGAAAGCCAATGACTGTTCCCCATTGATGGGATTCGTATAGGTTCGGGAGATGTTGATCGCCGTGCCATGGTCTGCGATCCAGGATCCGTCCCCAAACAGGTCTATCCGCGCATAGGAAACAGAATAATCATCCCTGTTGTTCGGCCTTGGCAGCGTTGAATAGCCCTCCAGGGTTTCCGCGTCGATAAGATGGGCGGACGTCGTGGCCTGCGCGTGGGTCGCTCCCACGTATGCCGCGGCTTCTTCCAGCGTCAGATCCTGGCTGTTGATATAATGCGCCCAGTTGTCGCAGATTCCTTGCTCCCCTTCCAGGTAATTTCCCGTTACCTGTTCCATGGCGACAGTGGCGTTGACAAAATGTTCCACCTGGTGCTGGTACTTTTCATTTCTCTCAGAGTTGGAATACAGCGCAACGAAGGCCATGATGGCAGTCATAAGAACCACATTCACTATGATAATCCATGATGTCTTCAGACGGTTCATTTCAGCAGTTCCTCCAGACGTAAGACAGGGATGTTAGGCGTCGTCGTTCCTGCGAACAGAGTCGCTGATCCATAGTTTCACTGTAGTCATTTGAATCCCCCCGTATGATGATTCCGAAAGCGGAATCCATACTCTCCTTTCCCTGTTGATTGCCCGGCAGGTTTATCATACTACAAATATGGCGAGGACGCAACATCAGCCTGTCTTTTATATCAATCAGCTACGGCGCCGGGATTCCGTCCAGATTAGGTTTGCTCCCTATTTTGCTCCCAGACAAGCGGTATTCTCCTTTATTCTTTTGCGTTTTTTAAATCTCGCAGGCGATGTTGTTCATCGCCTCGTCAGCCGTTTCCGTGACGTTGTTGTACATTACCAGCATGTACTGTTTCATTTCAGCGGACACTTCCGCAATGGTCTCAGACGACGCATAAGCAGATAAATACACTCATATCCTCAAACTGGAATTCGAGGAGAATACCACACTGCTTGGCAAAGCCCTATACAACATCGCAATCTGTGGTGTTAATCCAGAACTACGGTTTAATGCTCCTTGTTCTATTTTCTCATTGCTGTCACTATACATGTCCAACGTGAGCCTGACGGACGAAGAAGGGAATGAACTGCGCTTTGCCCAGCAGCCATACGCGAAATTCAATATAGTCAGCATCCAGGATGTCAAGGGATATTTGTATGTGGGCTTCGGCTCCTACGACAGTGTGCATCCGCATCTGGCCTTTACGAAGGGAATGATGGGCAGAGGCACTCCCGTTTCGGCGGGTACGCCCGTGGAAGTGGAAAGCGCCGAGGTGTATCGGGCGCTTCTTCCCATCCTGTACTTTGATTCCGCTCTGGGCCTGAATGAAGATGAATTGATCCGGTCCCTGTCCGGCATCGTAGCCCATCATGAAAATCCGGCTGGGTGTGGCTGCATACCATCGGGCCGCGCCTGTTTCTGAAACGCCGGAGGATCGCGCTGTCGCGCTGCATCAAAGGGGTACGGCATGAGAAATAAAACACTGAAACGGCTCTGGCGGTGCGCGGACGGAAGAAGGGCCTCATTTCATCCTTACAGCATTAGACTTTTCGGGTTTGGCAGCCTGTCATGGCAGCATTTCTGTTATCCGATGATACCAAGAGCTGACTGATTTTTGCTGGATCAGTCAGCTCTTTTCTTTTTTTGCGGGAGGTGAACAGCGTCACCCGCTACAGATGATTACCTGGCAGAATGCTATAGGATGCCCGCTGCAACGGTCGTGAATGGGCAGTGTCAAGTATTGTTTTTTCACCGGAACACAGCAATTCTTTTTTGTAAAAAGCCTTGCGTTTTTAAAAGATAAGAATATAATAGATGTTGTAAGATAATGCTAACATATGTCTGTCGCAGCGCGCAGAGATGCGCAGCGCTGCAGCGAAGCCGAACTTGTTCAGGCGAGCAGAGAGGAGTACCCGATGAATATTTACGAATCAGCCGAAGATTATTTGGAGCAGATTTTAATGCTGTTGGAAAAGAAAGGTCACGCCCGGTCCACCGACATTGCCAGCGGTCTGGGCGTTACAAAACCATCCGTCAGCTTCGCCATGAAGAACCTGCGGGAAAACGGGTATATCAACATGGGCACGGACGGCCTGATCTCCCTGACGGACAAGGGCTACGCCATCGCGCGGAAAATTTATGACCGCCATCTGGCGCTGACGAAATATCTGATTCAGATTGGTGTTCCGGAAGAAATCGCCAAAGAGGATGCCTGCAAGATCGAGCACGATCTTTCCGAGGAATCCTTTGCGGCGATCTGCAAGCAGATTCAATAAACTGATAGTGAATCAGCCAGGAGAGAAAAATGCTATCAGACTAAGAATTTTGTTTTGACAGCATGGAACTGATATGTGTTTCCCTTATATGGCTTTCTCGGAAAGGGGTCTGGGGGAAACCACTTTTTGGCCTCCAAAGAGCGGTTTCCCCCAGAATTTTTTACATAATCTGTCCGCCGTCCATTTTGTAAATATGATCGGCATACTGTAAAGCGTCGTTTTCGTGGGTGACTACGAAAACGGCCTTTTTCTGTTCGTGGGCATAATCGCGGAACGCGGATAAAACCAGGTTTGTGTTTTCATCGTCCAGGTCGCCGGTGGGCTCGTCGGCAAAGAGGAAATCGGGAGACTGCGCCAGGGCGCGGACGATGGCCATGCGGCGGAGCTCGCCGCCGGAGAGCTCGGCGGGGCGGGCGTCCCGGAGGTTCGCGATATCCAGCCTTTCCATCCATCGGGAAGCGGCTTCCACGGGAAGGGGCCTTCCGTACAGCTTCGCCGGGAGCAGGATGTTTTCCAGCACGGTCAGGGTGTCGATGGCGCTGCGCCCCTGGGGCACCACGCCGATTCTCTCGCCGCGCAGGCGGGAAAGGGATTTGTCGTCCAGGCTGTACAGGTCGGTGCTGTCAATCCATACTTTGCCCTCGGTGGGAGCCAGCAGCCCGGAGAGTATGTTCAACAGCGTGGTCTTGCCGCTGCCGCTGCGACCCGTGAGCACGGCGACTTCCCCGGCTTCAATCTCCAGCGTCAAAGGCTTGACGGCATAGAAATAATTGGCCCCGCCCGTTTTGCGGAAATAGCGTTTCGCAATGCTTTCAGCTTTCACGGCCATCTCAGTTTCCCTCCCGCAGCGCCGTGCCGGGATCAATCCGGCTCAGGCGGTACGCCGCGACGACGCTGGAAAGCGCCGCCACGGCCACGGACAAAAGAATCGTCCCCGCCGCCAGCAGCAGCGCCTTGCCCACGTCCGGCATCAGATAGGGCAGCTTCAAGGCGCTTTCAATCAGCTGGGCGAAGGGAAAGAGCAGCAGCGCCGCCAGTCCCACGCCGATCAGGCCGCCCAGCAGCCCGCACAGCGACGATTCCAGCAGCACCATGCGGGAAAGCATCCCCCGGGACGCCCCGACCAGCCGGAGCACGTCAAACTCCCTTGCCCGCTCCCGGATGATGAGCGCAAAGGCCAGCAGCAGGATGATGAACGCCAGGGCCCACACCGCCGCGATCAGGAGCGTCACCGTGCGGCTGACGCCCGCCAGGCTGTCGGACACGCCGGTGATCATACTGCGGGTGCGCACGGCGGCGACTTTGCGGATGTGACTGTTCAGGCGGTTATTTACGGCGTCAATGTCGCAGCCGTCCTTCACCTTCACATACACGGCGGAGATCACGGCATCGCCGCTTTCGATTTTGTGGCTGACGCCCTTTTCTTCGGCGGCGGCCAGCAGCGCGTTCATGGTGTTCATGTTGCAGTACACCGCCGTATCCAGGCCGGTGCCGGTGGCTTCCAGGCGGGCCACCACCTTGCACCGCTGCTCATAGATGCGGATGATTTCGCCCATGCCCGCTTCCACCTTGCAGCCCACGGCCACGTCCATGTCGCCCAGTTCCCGGGTGAGGCTCCGGGCAATCCAGGGCTGAACGGTGAAATCCTTCTCCGGGTCGATGCCGATCACCTGAATTTTGATGGAACAGCAGTCGGCTTTCAGCGAGGCCAGGAAGGTCTGCGGCGCGGCCTTTTCCACGCCTTCCACCTCCAGCGCTTTGTCCAGCACGGCGGCGTCCATGTAGAACGCGCCGGTGGTGCCTTGGAGGAACATGTTTTGAAAGCTCACCTTGCTCTGGGCTTCGGAAGGCACCAGAATGATGTCCGCGCCCAGACGGGCTTCCAGGCTGTTTAAGCCGCTTCGCAGGGACAGCACCACCACCGACCCGCCGAACACCGCCAGGGCCAGGAACGCGGTGAGCAGGGCCAGGGTCACGGTGCGGCCAGGCTTGCGCAGGAGGTTTTTCAGCGACAAAGAAAAATGCTTCATGGTCATGCTTTCTTTCTTGCGGTCAGGATTGCGCCAATCAGGGCGCACAGCAGCGCTGCGGAAAACAGCATGATCATGGCGGGCTGCATCACCATCCGGCAGCGCATGGTGCTCATGCGGCACAGGTTCAGGAGCATCCCCGGGGTCAGGATGCCAAGAACGCAGACGGGCAGGCTGCTAAGATAAACGCCAAACCGGGCGCGTTCCACGCACAGGGAAAGCGCGGCGAGAACGCCAAGCGCACAGCCCAGCCCCAGGAGCATTTGCCCCGCCCCGTGGCATGGGCCGAAGGAGCCGTCCTCATGCACGCAGGGGGACAGGAAGGTTTGACTGCCGATGATAATAACGATTGATAGAATCAGTACTACAATCGCTGGGACGATCTGTTTTTTCATGAAGGTTCTCCCCTTGTGCCTTTCTCGGAAGCGGAACACCTCATCCGGCGCTACGCGCCACCTTCCCCTCAAGGGGAAGGCTTACTTCCCAAAATTCTCGTTAATCACTTCCCTTGCCACTTTCCCATGTTCTAGTACGATGGTGCGCTGGGCGGCTTCGGCCACCTCGGGGTCGTGGGTGACGACGATGAGGGTGGTGCCTTCCTTGTGGAGCTGGGCGAAGAGATCCAGCACGATGTTTTCATTGGCTTCGTCCAGGTTGCCGGTGGGCTCGTCGGCTAAGATCAATTCCGGGTGATTGATCAGCGCCCGGGCCACGCACACGCGCTGCTGCTCGCCGCCGGAAAGCTGGCTGGGCAGGTGCCGGGCGCGTTCCCGCAGGCCCACGCGGCCCAGGGCTTCCAGCGCTTCCTTTTCGTCGGGCATGGAATGATAGTATTGGGACACCATCACGTTTTCCACGGCGGTCAGGTAATTGACCATGTGGAACTGCTGGAAGATCAGGCCGATCTTGTCCCGGCGGATGTCGGTCAGGCGCTTGCTGCTTTCCTTGGAAATGTCCACTCCGTCCAGCAGCACTTCGCCCTTGGTGGGCTTATCCATGCAGCCGATGATGTTCATCATGGTGCTTTTGCCGCTGCCGGAAGGCCCCATGATGGCCACCCATTCGCCCTGATCCACGTGGATGTTCACATTGTCCAGCGCTTTCAGTTCGCCGTAAATCTTTGAGACATTTTTCAATTCCAATAAGCTCATCGCTTTTATTCTCCTTTCAGGACGATAGCGGGATCAATCGCCACGGCGCGTTTGATGGGCAGCAGGCAGGAGGCCGCCGCAATCGCCATGGACACGATAATGGCGGCGGGCAGCAGCAGGGGCTGGAAGGTGATGGAGGAGCCGAACACATTCACGCTCACCACCTGGGCGAACACGAAGCCCAAGACGGCCCCCATCACGCCGCCCAGCAGACCCAGGAACAGCCCTTCGCCCAGGAACTCCGCCCGGATGGAGCCGTCCGACGCGCCCAAGGCTTTGCGCAGGCCGATTTCCCGCCTGCGTTCGGACACCACCGCCATCATGGTGGTGCTGACGCAGATCATGGTCAGCAGCAGAACGACCAATGTGACCAGGAACACAAGCGCCGTCAGCTTTTCCAGCACCGACGCTTCGGAGCGCGCCACGCGCTTGACCAGCCGGGCCTGAATGCTGCCGCTGTTTTCGGTGATCGTATCGGCGTAGGCTTCCAGCTGGTCCACGCCGGCGGACACGGAAAGCTCCGCCACGTCCAATTGATCCGCGCCGGTCATGGTTTCCATGTCCCGGAGAGAGAGGAACACATAGCTTTCTTCCTCGCCGCCGGTGGTCAGGATGCCGGTGACGGTGAAGTTCAGCGTCTTGGGCTGGACGGAAACCGCCGTTTCCGTGGCCTGGTTCAAGGCGTCCACCACCGCATTGGATGTAACCGTCGCGCCGGTCAATGCGTCCACGCCGTCGCCCAGCGTCAGGGGCAGGGACTTGCCGATGAACTGACCCAGGAACGCTTCGTCCTCCGGGATGCGTCCGCCGTATTCCGGGGTCTGGGTGGAGGCGTCCACGGACAGGGAGGAGATTTTCGCCTCCTCATCCAGTACCGCGCTGACGTACACGACCCCGCCGCCAAAGCCCTCCGCGCTTCCGGACAGGGACGCGCCGGGCAGGCGGCTTTCCTCCGGGGTCTTGTCATTCGCATGGCTGGCCGGCTGGTACGTCAGTTCCATGGTGGAGCCAAGCTTCGCGCCGATGGTGTCCGCGATTTCCTTGCCCACCAGCACCTGCCGGGTCTCGCTGGGGTACGCGCCTTCCACGCTGAAATAGGGGCTGGTCTTGGTGATCTGCGCAAAATCCGTCCCCGCGGCGGTGAAGGACTGCTGCCGGGTGGTCATGTCCAGGCGCACATAGCGGTACGGGGCCGCGCCCACCAAAGCGTCCTCCGGGATGGTCTTGAGCGCTTCCGTCAGGCTTTCGCTGTTCAGGGTTTCGCCGTCCTTGGGCAGCAGCAGCATGTTCGCGCCGTAGGAACGGAACTGCGCGCCCATCTGCCGGGGCACGTCCACATAGATGGTCACCAGCCCCGCCAAGATGGTGGCCCCGATGCCGATGGACAAAAGCGCAATCAGCATACGCGACCTTCTGCGCAGCAGCGATGCCGTGATCATGCGAAGGAACATTCGTCTTTGGGTCATTTCGTTTCAATCCTCCATGACAATTGGAACAACGTATGAGAGTACAGAGTTCAGAGTGCAGAGTACAGATGATATTGTGTGCGCTTTTATCAAGCATTTGGGAAAGTATATTCATCTATACTCTGTTCCCTGTACTCTGTTCTCTGATTACCGTCCTCCGTGCAGCACTTCCGCGGGCCGCAGGCGCAGCACCTGCCGGATGGCGGGCAGGCTGCCGGCAATCGTGACCAGGGCAATCAGCCCCGCCACGATGGGCGCGACCTTGGGGTTCATGTCGATGGCAGAGCCGAACACACTGTGTCCGATCAGCTGCGCGAAACCAAAGCCCAGTAAATACCCGGCCCCGAAGCCCACCAAGGCGGTAATCAATATCTCCGTCATCACCACGCCGGTAATGGAATGATCCCGCGCGCCGATGGCCTTGAGCAGGCCAATTTCCTGGCTGCGCTCCATGACGGAGGCGGTGACCAGGTTGGAAATGCCCAGGGCCGAGCCGATGAGGCTCAGGGCGGTAATCAGGATCATGAGCAGCTTGGTTTTGTCCAGGATGGTGCCCTCGCTCTCGGCCACCTTGCGCACGGCGCTGGCGACAGAGCCGGTGATGACCTCCTGAATCTGATAGCAGATGGCGCTGACATAGGCCGTGCAGTACCAGGTTTCATAGTCGCGGCTGGACAGCGCGGCGGGATTGCGCGCCGCCCGGCGGGCCAGCTCGTTGTCCGGGGTGGTCAGGGCGGACACCTCGATGGAGGCCACCTTGTTTTCCCGGTCGGTCAGGGCCTGCGCCAAGTCCAGAATGCTGAAAATCTGCTCGTCCTCGTCGCCGCCCGCGTCGTAAACACCCGCGACAGTCACATCTTTTTCGCCATGAGAAGCGGCGATATGCACGGTATCGCCCGCGCGCCAGCCCATCTTCTGCGCCAGCAGCGCGCCGACCATGATTTCGGAAGCGGCGTTCTCATCCTTTTCATCCAGCCAGCGGCCTTCCGTCACGTCCCACCAGGAGCGCATCCCCACCACGCCCGCGTCCAAGCTTTCGCCGGTAGGCAAATCCAAATGGTGGTTGAACCAGGTGCCCGTCATCTTGACCGCGCTTCCGTCCGGCAGCGTCACCTGCGCGTCCAGGAAGGGCGTAAAGTCCACGATGTTGAACGCCCAGAAAATGGTTTTCAGCTTTCCCAGTTCGTCCTCCCGCAGGTAAGCGGCGTTCAGCTCCGCCCCTTCGCCCACGTCGTAAATGTCGGACAGCAGGGAGGAATCCTTGGGCTTGACCGTGATATTGGCCCCGTAGTTTTTCAGTTCCTTATTGACCTTTTCTTCCACGCCCAGCACCACGTTCAGCATCCCCGTCGCCAGGGACGCGCCCAGCGCAATGGTCAGCGCGATCAAAAGCATTTTGCCCTTCTGATGAAAGAGCACGCCGCGGATCATACGGAATAACATGGGCATTTCCTTTCCGGGGGAAACCATTCTTTGGAGGCCAAAGAATGGTTTCCCCCGGACCCCCTTCCAAGAAAGCCATAGGGAAAACGATCCTTTTTTCCTCCAACAGATGAATCATCCCTCTTATCTGAATTCTTTTTCACCCGCGATAATATCGCTCAACCGGAAAACGAGGTTTCCATCCTTTACTTCATAGGGCATGGGAATGGGATTGCAGCCGCCCTTGAAGCCGATGGTGTTGATGTTCATCACCACGTCGCAGCGCTTGCAGATGATCTGTCCGCTGCGCTCGAAGTAGCCCGCGTTGCCGCAGACCTCGCAGGCGTCCAGCCCCACGCCGAAGGAGGCGGAATTGGGCTTCTTCACCACGATCCAGCGGACGTTGATGTTCTTTTCCGTCTTATACTCAAAGCGGTGCAGATGCCCGTCGCTGACGTTCTCCATCGGCACCAAAATCACGCCCGCTTCCTGATCCACGGTGTAGGCTTCCGGCGCGGACAGCTCCACCTGTTTGGTGTCGTTGGTTTTTACCACCGTCATGATGACCGCGCACAGGGCGACGCAAATCAGCACGCCGACCGCCACCCGCCGCCAGTGCCGGTTCCGGGCTTTCAGCTTGCGCAATTGCGCCGGGTTGTCGTAGGGTTCTTGGATAACCGTGCCCTGCCGGAACAGGAGCGCGGCCAGCAGTACGGCGATGCCCGCCATGATCCAGATAAACAGCATGGCATAGTTGGCGGTAAACATCATCCAATCCCCGATCCAGCCGTAAGCTGCGTCGGTGTATTTCACGGGCCAGCCCAGCCATTTGGCCCGGTTCACCCAGGGCACAAAGAAGCGGCCGAAGCAATAAACGGCAAAGGAAAGCAGGCCCGCGTTCAGAGCGAACGGAACCAGGCCGTAGGGCTTTATGTACAGCGCACAGCGGGAAAGCAGGCGCGAATAGACGAACAGCAGCACCAGCGCGCCCAGCCATCCGGCCATGCGCACCAGATAATAGGAAGAGAAATACCCCTGGCCCATGGTATTGAAGCTGAACGGATACAGCAGCACGCCGGGCAGGGAATAGAAAATCAGCGTGGCCGACAGGAGGGAACCCGCAACGCAGAGGAGCATGCTCCCCGCCTTTGCTGTGGCGTTTTCCTTGCAGCCAAACAGCACCGTCAGCAGCAGGATCAAAACAGTGAGCGTCAGAATGACCGCGTAAATGTAATGATTCCAATGGCTGGAAATGATGAGCTTGGTGTTGAATTTCACGGCAGCCAGAGCAATGGACGCCAGAACGCCCGCGCCCAGAGCGATTCCGTGGATCGTCCGTCCATTCCGGCCCAGCAGCCGGGACAGCAGCACGTGCATGAGGGTGGTCAGGGTAACGGCCAGGAACAAGTCCTGCGTCACCATCCAGAGATATTTGAACACAGCACAACCTCCGAAAAATCAGAGTCCATAAACGTGCGTAATGCTGGCACGTCATCCCCCGCGGATGACATGCCAGCAAGCGTTAGCCTAACAAAAGTATGTGATCGAGACATACCCTTTTTGGCTTTCTTGGAAGGGGGTCTGGGGGAAACCATTCTTTGGCCTCCAAAGAATGGTTTCCCCCATAAATCTCCCAGTCTTACCATTCCTTGACGAACTTCCAGCCGGTCCAGGTGGCGGTCAGGGGTTCGGTCCAGAAGCCGTCCTTGGCTTCCACGCCGGTTTCGGCGTCCACGTGGAGCAGGTAGCCGTTTTCAGCGGGGCTCTTGATGTACAGGGTGATGGAGTATTCGCCTTCGGGGAGGGGGATATTATTGCCGTAGTGGGGGCCGTCGGAAGCAGCCATGGGCATCATGGAGCCGGAGTACACTTCCTTGCCGTCCAGGTCCTTGATGACGAAATCAATGCTCAGGTAGGGCACCCAGCCGTCCACGGGGAAGCCGTAGGGGTTCTCGTTGGCGGTCAGGTCCACTTCAATGTGCAGGTCGGAGCCTTCCTTGGGGGTAGCGTTCTCGGCGGGAGCCATGTCCACGGGCTGGAAGTAAACCATCGCCATGGTCATGAAGCCGACTTCCTGTTCGCCCTCCACGCCCAGCTCGTATTCATCGAAACCCGCTTCTTCTTCGGCGAGACCGAAAGCGGACATGGACAGCAGCATCATAGCAGCCAGCAGCAAAGCGATAAACTTCTTCATTTTGAAATCCTCCTACATTTTTTCATTGTATATCCTACGCGGGCTGCGCGGGGCAGCTTCGCGGGGGTACCGTCTTTATTTGGAATACTGCGCTTTCAAAGCGTCCATCTTGCCGCGATAGTGCGCAATCAGGAACGTGACCAGCAGGATGATGGACAGGATCAGCTGGGGCAGCAGCGTTTCCAGCCAGGGATAGATGCCGAAGATCTGGATCACGTCGTTTTCCGGCACGCCGGGCACGCGCAGGGCCAGGTCGAACACATTGCCCTCCGCCAGCTCCTTGATGCCGCTGCCCAGGAAGGAAACGCACATCACGGCCATCAGGATGGAGGTGGCGGTGAAGAACACCTTGATGGGCAGCTTGATGGACAGCTTCGTGATCGCCAGGTACACGAACACCAGCAGCACGCAGCCCGCGCCGAAGCCCGCCCATACCATGCCGGGATTGCCCTCCGCCAGCATGGGCTGGTAGAACAGCACCACTTCCGCGCCTTCCCGGAACACGGACAGGAACGCGGTGAAGGCCAGGGCGAAGGCGCTGCCCTGCTCCACGGAGGCCTGCACCTTGCCGTCGATGTACCGGCTCCAGGAGGCGGCTTCCGCTTTGGAGATCATCCAGTTGCTCACATAGAACAGCACACACACAGCGATCAGGGCGGTGATGCCCTCGATGACCTCCTGGGCCAGCCCCGCGCCGACGAACGCCTGCTTGGCCCAGGCCAGCACCGCGGCGGCAATGAAGCTGGCAATTACGCCGCAGACCGCGCCGATGTACACGTTTTTCAGGCTCTTACCGTTGCCGCTCTTGGTGAGGTAGGCGATGATGGCGGCAATGACCAGAATGGCTTCCAGCCCTTCCCGGACGATGATGCCGAACGCGCCCAGGAACGTGAGCAGCCGGGGATCGGAGGGCTTTGCTTCCTCCTGGACTTCGGCAGCAGTCTCCCCCGTTTCCGCCGTCAGCGCGGCCTTGGCTTCCGCCGCCTGGGTGTCCAGGGCTTTGGCCTGTTTCAGAATCTGGTTCTTCGCGCCGTCGGTGGTGGTGCGGTATTTGTTCTTCTGATATTTCGTGGAAGCCGACGCCACCAGGCCCCGCAGGTCGGAGAAATACCCATCCGTTTTCTGCCGGTCTTTTAAAGAAAGATCGGTGTAGATTTTGTGGCTCAGTCCGGATTCCTCATAAACGGAATAGAAAGCCGTGTTCAGGTTGTCCAGGGCGGCTTCAAAGTCCTTGTCCAGGTAGCCCATATAGGCGGTGTCCAGCAGTTCCTTCACCAGTGTCGCCGCCTCGTACCAGCTGGCGTATTTCTGCGCCGCGTTGGGGTCGGCGGAGTATTCGGGATAGGGATCGGCGGAAACCAGTTCGCCCCGCTTGTAATACTTGGTTTCGCTCTGCGCGCCGCCCTGCAGCGCCGCCAGCTTGTTGCCGTCCTCCCGGATCATGGCTTTCAGCTTTTGCAGCGCGCTGCGCACGGACACGATGGTTTCCTGATCGGTGTTTTCCTTTTTCACCGCCGCCTTGCAGGCGGAAAACTGCATCTCCACCGCGTTCTTCCGGTTGCCGGAAACGTAGCTCATGGTCTGCCGTTCAAAGCCCGTGGTTTCATACACCCGGAAATAAGCGTTGCTCACGTTGTCATACGCCGTTTTCCCGTCGCCGTCTAAATAGCTTTCAAAGGCCGCGTCCAGGAATTTGTCGATTTCGTCCGCCGCGTCCGCCCAGCGGGTGGAGGCGGCTTCTTCCGCCCAAGCGCCCCAGGGCAGCGCCAGCAGCAGGATCATCAGGCCGCACAGCAGCTTCGCGGCGAGCCCTCTCTTTGTCATGCTGAAACTTCCTTTCCGTCCGGCTATCCCGGTGTTTGTGTGACAGCCGACTTGCGTTAGAAAATTCTAACGCCGGGGTTATAATAGCATATTCTAACTTTTTCCGCTATCATGATATTGACCATTTTTCGGATTTTGTTGTCCAATATTGACTTCTTCAAAAAAAGTCTGGAAAAATAAGTTAGAGTATGCTAATATATGAACGGTTAGCAGAATCTAATCGTTTGGTGACGAACGATCGTAAAGGAAGAAGGTGCCGGTTTGGAAGAAAACAGGGAAAGCTCCTTCATGTCCGTCAGAAAGAAAGCCGGCAGCGAAGCGCTGACAAACGCCGCGATTGCTTACATGAAGCAGCACCGGACGGACAAATTCTCCTTGCAGGAGATGGCCGACGCGCTGTTTGTCAATGGCAGCTATCTGCTCAGGACGTTCAAACGGCATACGGGATACACGCCGCTGGCTTATCATCATCATATCCGGTGCGAGTACGCGAAGGAGCAGCTCATCAGCACAAACCAAAGCGTATCCGAAATCGGCGAAGCGGCGGGGTTCGTTTCTTCCTCCCATTTTTCCCACATCTTCAAAAAGATGGAAGGCTGCACGCCCACGGAGTACCGGATGAATCATCAGGAAACATAATAGTCACTCATAAGCAAAAGCATTTATTGAGTGGTAGAAACCCAGAAATTTTTATGGTTTTCTCAGAAGGGGGTCTGGGGGAAAACACTCTTTGACCCTCAAAGAGTGGTTTCCCCCAGCATCTCCTCCGGATAAGGAGGAATCTGCTCATGGGCTTTTCAACGAACCGTTACTTATTCGCCATCCGAACGCTGCATGAAAAATACCTGTGCGTGCGGGCGGTGGACGTGGCGCATTACCTGGGCTTCGCCAAGCCCTCCGTCAGCATATCCATCCGGCAGATGCGGGAGCAGGGCCTGATCGAAGTGGAGCCGGACGGAAACATCCTGTTTACGGAATCGGGAAAAACCCGCGCCGAAAGCCTGAACCGCCGCGTCAGCTTTTTCCGTCAATTGCTGACCGACGCGGGGGTGGAGCCATCGCTCGCCCTGCAGGACGCCATTTCGTTCAGCTGGGAAATGAGCGACGCTTCTTTTGAGGCGTTCAAGGCGATGCGGGAAGCGTCCCTGAACGCATAACGAATAGAAAGGAGAAAACAATGATGGGACTGATGAAGAAGATTTCAGCCAGACCCGGAAGCCGGAAGGCGCGCTGGGAAAGCTGATGCTGAGTGGAATGAACAGCGGCCACGCGAAATTGGCGGATTGGGGCTTTTCGCATATCAGAAGCCTGACGCCCCTGACCGCCGTGGATCTGGGATGCGGCGGGGGCCGGAACGCCGGAGAACTGCTCAGGATAATTCCGACTGTCCGCGTGACGGCCGTGGATTATTCCGCGCTGTCCGTGGAGAAAGCAAAGGCGTACAACCTGGAGGCAATTGCCGCGGGCCGCTGCGATGTGCGCCAGGGGGATGTGTCCAGGCTTGATCTTCCCTCGGAATCCTTCGGCCTCGCCACGGCGTTTGAAACGGTGTATT
This sequence comes from uncultured Eubacteriales bacterium, assembly GCA_902795275.1. Classification (GTDB taxonomy): domain Bacteria; phylum Bacillota; class Clostridia; order Christensenellales; family Aristaeellaceae; genus RUG563. The sequence goes on from CADBKQ010000023.1 coordinate 42,735, forward strand.
TCTGGCCGGGACTGGAAACGTGTTTCGGTCAGGTCTATCGGGTATTGAAGCCCGGCGGGACGTTCATGATCTGCAATGAATCGGACGGCAAAGACGAAGCGAGCCTGAAATATGAAAAAATCATCGAGGGCATGAAGGTTTATACCGCCGAAGAAATCGAAGCGGCGCTGAAAGCGGCGGGATTCTCCGCCGTCCGCAGCGACCATCACCCCACAAAGCCCTGGATCACGGTGCTGGCGAAGAAATGAGCCTGACCATGAATCGCAAATAGCGCATATCAGGACAGGGAAAGGTATTGACAGGGAGCCGCCTTTATGGTAAGATTTCGTTGTTAGATAATTCTAACGCAGATTCGCCGCGTGAGCGCATCTCCTCCCGCGTTCACGCGGCTTTTCTAAGGAATTAAGTTAGATTTTTCTAACATATATTTTCGCACGATGGTTCATCTTGTTATTCATTTTCCTGAGCAAGGAATTGGATATACATACTTCATTGATAAAGGAGGTTTCCCTATGAAAAGACTTCGTTCCCGGCTCGCCATTCTGATGGCGCTCTGCCTGATGCTGACCGCCGCCTGCGCTCTGGCCGACCGCACCCTGGAGGGCGACGCCAACGTGGATCAGCGTTTTTATCCCGCCACGACGCCGTTCATCCATCCGCCCTTTTACAATGTGCGCCTGACCGTGGAAGTGGACGATAACGGCGTGATCACCGCCGTGAAGGACAACGGTACCGGCGGCCCCGGTTCCGTCCAGGAGGGCAACGAGGAATTCTGGGCCAAGAAAAACAAGCCCTTCTTTGATGCCGCCGTGAACGGCGGGCTGCTGGAAAAGTTCGTGGGCAAGACGGCGGAGGAAGTCAAGGCCATGGACATGACCTCCGGCGGCGCGGACGCTGTGTCCGGCGCGACGCTGGTGAGCGCCGCCGCCCAGGAAGCCGTTCTCAACGCCCTGGAAGGCAAGGCGGGCAAGGCCTTCCTGCCCAACGAAGGAAACGTCCTTCCCGTGGAAAAGGCGGAGGGCGGCGCTGTCGTGCTGACCAACGCCCTGCCTGAGGACTTTGACTTGCAGGTGCTGGACATCCGCTGGGGCGTGCGCAATGAAGAAATCGTGCCCGCCGACAGCTATACCGTGGACATCGCGGACGGCAAGGTGACGATCACCTTTAAGGACGCGCCGAAAGCCGGTTACTACTATGTGAATGTGTTCGACGCCAGCGGCAAGTACCGTTCCCCCGCCTTCGAGGGCGGCCCCGCCGCGGCCCAGGCGCCGTACTTCATCATCGACAGCGGCCTGACCGCGGAGGAGATTGCCTTTGACGGAAAGGGCATCGTCCTCGCTTCCGGCTCCATCGCCGACTATCTCCAGAACATCCAGCACGTCCAGCTCCTGGCCGAAGGCGCAGAAAAAGCCGTAGAGCAGGAAATCGTGGGCCATCACGGCACGCTGGGCAGCTTCATCGCCCTGGACGAAAACGGCGTCTTGAACGCCGACGGCGTGGTGAAAGCCCGCGACGGCAGCGAAAGCCCGCTGTTTGAAGAGGGCAGGCAGTATACCGTGACCGTCGCCGCCTTCGGTTATCCCGAAATCTCCTTCCCCTACATCAAGACGGACGACGCCGCGGAAGCCGCCGCCCTGCTGGAAGCGGTCAAGGGCACTTATGAACCGCAGTTCCCTGTCATCGCGGTTCCGCAGTACGATGACATTTGGCTTGCGCCCTGCGCCGCCGTGCTGGGCGACGAAGCGGCTCCCGCGATGGCCGAAATGCTGAAATGGGCCTGCAACGGCACGATCTACGGACAGGAAGCCGTGGATGCCTTTGGCGACGGTTCCAACGGCGCGCAGTTCGACTGCCTGTTCTTGGGCGGCGTTTCCACGATCACCTTTGATGGCAGCGCCATCAGCGGCGCGGACGAAAACGGCAGTCCGGTATTCAGCCATGAATACGCGAACGAGGACGGACAGCTTGTCCTGACGCTGACTGCCGAGGACGGCGTGATCAGCTGGGTCAAGCAGGACATTCCTGCCGCAAACGACTAAAACACAAGCAATCTACCTTAAGGCGGCGGAAAAGCTCTGCCGCCCGGTACGCAAAAACACCCCCGCACTTTTTTTGGCGCGGGGGTGTTTTTTGCGGACTCAGTTCGGATACTTTTTCAGCAGCATATCCAGCGCTTCGCGCAGCAGGATAGCTTCGCCGATACCCTCGCGCTTGGAGAGGGCGCTGAGGCGCTTGAGCTGGTCGGAGGTGTAATGGGAGGTCTTGGGCACCATCTTTTCTTCCCGCGCCAGGGCCACCTTGTTGTGTCCCGCGTACTTGGCGCGGAACATGGCGCTCTCCGCCTTGCGCATCAATTCCTGGTAGCGGGAGGCGTCGTCGAAGGCGGCGGCAATCCCGGCGGAAATCGTCATCTGCTCCCCGTCCGGGGCCTTCACGCTGAAGCTGGCGCGCTTCTGCTCCATGTACAGGAACACTTCTTCCTTTTCCATGCCGAAGAAAAGGATGCCGAATTCATCCCCGGCGATGCGGTAAATCACCGCGCTCTCCGGCAGGTTCGCCGCCAGGTGCCTGCCGGTTTCGATCAGCATCTGGTCTCCCGCCTCAAAGCCGAAGTTTTCGTTGATGTGCAGGAAATTGTCCAGGTCGATCACGGCGATCACCAATTCCCCGTCGCCGTCCGGATGCGCTTCCATGAATTCCGTCACTGCCTTTTCAAAGGCATCCCCCAGGGGGAACCGCAGGGTTTCGTTGACCGCTTCGCTCTTCTTGCTCATCAGTATTACCTCCTAAGTATTATTTTCAAAATAATATTATCACGCATTATAATATTTGTCAATATGATTTGCAAAATATTATTATAAAAATTTGATCGTGCGAAATGATACGAAAGAGTCATAAAACCGTACGCTCCGCGCTATGCTTGTATATAGGAGATCAATCCCGACTGAACGAGGGAGGATGAGAGCATGGCACGGTGTTCCCGCTTGCTGGTTTGTCTGTTGTGCGTCTGCCTGCCGCTGGCGGCCCTGGCTGCGCCTTTGGAGGAGGGCACGCCCATGACCCTGACCGCCCCCAGCGCCATCCTGCTGGAAGCGGACACGGGCGCGGTCATCTTTGAAAAAAACGCCGACGAACGGCGGCCCGTGGCGTCTGTTACCAAGCTGATGACGATATTATTGACGCTGGAAAAGCTGGACGAGGGCAGCGTGACCCTGGAGGACAAGATCACTGTTTCGCCCGCGGCGGCGGGACAGCCCGGTTCCCAGGCGTTCCTGGACGCCTACGCCGTCTATCCTCTCAAGGACATCCTGAAAGCCACCATCATTGCCAGCGCCAACGACGGGGCGGCAGCCCTGGCCGAATACCTGGCCGGGTCGGAGGACGGCTTCGCGGCGCAGATGAACCAAAAGGCGGAGGAGTTAGGCCTGGAGAACACCCATTACGTCAACTGCACCGGCCTGCCCGCCGACGGGCAATACACCTGCGCCCGGGACGTGGCGGCGATTTCGCGGGAGGTGGCGAAGCATCCGACGTATTTCACCTATTCCTCCACCTGGCTGGACAGCCTGACTCACCCTTCGGGCCGGGTGACCGACCTGACCAACACCAACCGCCTGGTGCGCTTTTACAAGGATTGCGACGGGCTGAAAACCGGCTCCACCAACGAGGCCAAGTACTGCCTGAGCGCCACGGCGGAGCGGAACGGCATGCGGCTCATCGCCGTGGTGCTGGGCGTACCCAACAGCCAGACCCGCTTCGACGAAGCCCGGGCCATGATGGACTACGGCTTTGCCAACTATCATCGTGTGCAGGTGGCGCAGAAAGGCGACCTGGTGGGCGCGCAGGTGCCGGTAAAGTTAGGCGCACGGGACGCAGTGGACGCGGCGCTGGACAGCGGCCTGTCACTGCTGCTGCGCAACGGCCAGCAAAGCCAGCTGAGCTTTGAAACCCATCTGCCGGAATTCCTGACCGCGCCGGTGGAAGCCGGGGAACCGCTGGGCACGGTGCGGGTGCTGCTCGCGGGCCAGCCCATCGCCGAACTGCCCGCCGTCGCCGCCCAGAGCGTGCGGCTGCCCGGTCTGCTGGAAGGCTTCTTCCGGCTGCTGGAGAACTGGCGATAATGCAAGGCGATGGGACAGAAGCGCAAAAAGGAGCTTTTAACCACTGAGGAGGCGGAAAAAAGCTCCTTCTTTTATGTCAGAAACGAAGGCCCATCTTCATTCTGAAGATGCTATTCCTCCGCTTATCCGTTGCTGTACAGATCCAGCTCGGCGCGGATGACCTCGCCATCCTCGGTGATGAACACCCAGGCGCGGGTGGCCCAATAGCCGTACTGCGCTTCGTAATCGTAGAACTGCACCGCCCAGGCGGCGCCGTCATAGCGGCTTCCGTCCATGTACACCACCGGGCCGATCAGGGCGGAGCCGACGCGAAGCCGGTTCAGCCAGTCCGCGCCCACCTGCTCATCCCCCGTTTCATGCAGCGCTTTCCGGGCGATTTCCTCGATCTCCTCCTGGCTTTTTTTGTTGGGATCAGGGAAGAAAACATAGGCGTAGGGCTGTTCGGGATACGATAGATCCTCCGGCGTCAGCAGGGCCAGAATATGATACATGAGCTTGTAATCGTGGGGCCAGAAAGCGGAATCCTCATATTCCATGCCCCATTCTTCCGCCTTCTCTCCAATGTTCTCCGGGGTCACGCCGTACTTTTGCATGGTGGCGTCCAGCTGCTCCCAGAAGGAGGCGGGCGCGAAATCCATACCCCAGTACCAGGGCCTGCCGCTGGGCAGCGGGGTGGGGGTGGCAATTGGAAGATCGGAAGAAACCGTCCTGTGCCGCACGCCGGGAGCGTCGTTGGACATGAGCTCGGATACTTCTCCCGTATCCGCCGTCACATAGACTTCGCCCACTTCGCTGCTGTCCTCCCGGTAGAAAATCACCTGCCATGTTGACGGGCCTTCGCCGTTCTGGTTGAACCAGTAACGGAACGCGGGTTTGAGGGTGCTCACGTTCAGGGTGGGCACCTCGTCGGCGAATTCCTCCTTGAACGCGGCCCGGGCGATTTCGAGGGCTTCTTCTTTGGTGATGTCGGTTTCCTCAGGGAAGCCGGGCACGTGGTTCAGCTTTCCGTCGGGGCTTTGGTCATGGAGCATATAATCCAGCGCCTGGGCTTCCAGGGGCCAGAAGTCGGTGTTCCAGCCGTATTCGTCCATCCACTTCGTATAAATGTCATCCATGGTGTCGTCGTTGTAGCCGATGGCGTTCAGGCGTTCCCAGTAGCTTTCGGGCAGCTCGCTGCTGTTCCAGAAGGCGGGATACCGGAAGCCATCCGCCGCGTCGGTTTCTTCGGGCCGGGCGGCGCGGTAGCCTTCCTGGGGCTTGTGGATTTCCCAGTAGCTTTCCGGCACATAGGAGCGCCATTCGTAGGTGGCTTCCTGCCGGTCGGTGAGCCGGAAGGTCACTTCCCCGGTGACGGCATTCAGTTCCACATACGCCGGGCTGCTGTCCCGAATCTGCAAGGTCACCTTCCAGATGGGCGTGTCCCCGTCTTTCATCAGCACCGCCATTTCCCCGGCGCTGTACACCGTTTCATAGTTCAGGCTCCCGCAGGCGGCTTTCGCTTTGGCGATGGCGTCCTCCTTGGAAATGAAACTGTTATCCGGCAGCAGGTAAGTGTTTTCTAAAATGTATTCCTCGCTGGGTAGCAGATGGACTCTGCCGGGTTCCACCTGATCCCGGTGGCGCAGGGCGTCCTGATAGTTAAGCAGCTTGTAGCTGTCCCAGTTCACAAAGCCAAACTGGTCGCCGTATACCCGCTTGAACCTGTCCAGGATGAACTGGCCGCGCATGGTGTAGCTGGTGCCCAGAACGCCGTCCACGCTGTATTCGTTCTTGACGGTTCCGGCGGGGTCGAGGGTCAGGTAGTAATCCGCGCCATACAGGTCCTGGGCCTCATAGGCGAAGCTCCACTCCCGGTAGCAGGTGTCGCCGATCTTGTGCTCCATGTAGGTGAGGAAGCGGAGATACTTCGTTTTGTCGTTCAAATCCACGTTGGCGTCGTACTTTTCATGAATCAGGTCTTCGGCGATTTTCACCGCCTGCTCCTGGGAAATCTCGTTCCCTTCGGGCAGCACGTTCGCCTGATGCTTGCTTTTATCCAGGCCGCAGGCTTTCATGAGCTGCTCGTACCAGTGCTGCACCTCGATGGGCCAGGCGGCGGGATAGAAGCCGTATTCCGTTTTCACGAAGCGGCGCATGAGCTCTTCCTTATTGTAACCGCTTTCGCCCAGGTGGTTCAGCCTGTACAGATCCACGTCGCTGAGGGTCAGGTTGTTTTCCTCGGCGATTTTCAATATTTCGGCAATCTCTTCTTTCGTGAAATTCTGGCTGGGATTCTCCACCGCTTTGGGGGCCATGATCTGCTCCACGAAATCCCTGCCGCCCAGCAGCACGGCGGCCAGGGCGCTGGCGGCCAGCAGCGTGAACACCACAGCCAGCACGAAGCCCACGGATATTCTCTTCTTCATCGGTTTTCCCCTTTTTTCTGTTTCGGCGGGCATGGCGGAAATCAAGCTCCGCATGTCCTGTTCAAAATCAGCCGGGATGGGGGGCAGCAGGGCGTTCAGCGTTTCCTTGTTTACCTTAACGATCCGCTTCATTCAAACATCACCTCCCGATCCAGGGCCTTCCGAAGTTCCATTCGCGCGCGATGCAGCCTGTTCTTGAACGTCGTCACCGGGATGCCGATGGCCTGGGCCGCTTCCTTCTCAGAGCAGCCCTCGATATATTTCAGCAGCAGCGGCAGCCGCAGCTTTTCCGGCAATTGGAAAATGGCGTCGTACAGTTCCTGATAGTCAGGTTCCATTTGCTGGACGGCGGGCGGCATTTCCGCCGGGAACACCCGCATCCGCTGCCGCTGGATATTGCGGCATTCGTTGATTAAAATGCGGGTCAGATACCAGCGGAACTTGCCCTCCCGCGCGTTCTCCTTCTTTTCCCAGCCCTTGAGCAGCGCCTGCTGCACAGCGTCCCGGGCGTCCGCGTCGCAGCGCAGGATGCCCATGGCGATCTTGTACAGCACCGGCAGCGCTTCCTGGGCGACGCGCTCATATTCCAGGCGGTCAGCCATCGGTTCGCAGCTCCCTTCAACAACAGTTCGTGGAATATTCTCACATATAAAAGACGCGCCGGCAAGGTTTTCGTTTCATCATTTTGAAAAAAATTGGTTCAGTGCAAAAGTTTGTGGGGGAAACCGCTCTTTGTTGGACAAAGAGCGGTTTCCCCCACACCCCCTTCCGAGAAAACCATAAGGGGTGAAAGAAAAGAATCTTTTCCTTATTTGAAAACAACTATCTCATAAGTTGGAGACAAGCTTACCCCCACAAGCTTTTTATTGAACCGAAAACCTTTTGGAAAAAAATCTCCACAAAACCGGAAACTTGTTGTATAATAATGTGTGTATCCCATATTCGCGTTTTTGACCCGTCCTTGAATGAATCAAAGCGAAGGAGAGAGACAGACCATGGCTGACTTTGTTCGTCTCGGCATCATCGGCATCGGCAACCAGGGCGGCAATTATGCCCGTTGCCTGACCACTGACCCGGAATGGTGTCCGGAAATCAGGCTGACCGCCATTGCGGACAGGAATCCCGCCCGCGTGGAATGGGCAAAGGCCAATCTCGGCGAGGGTGTCGCCCGCTTCAGCGACCCGATCGAAATGCTGGACAGCGGGCTGATCGACGCCTGCGTGGTGACCATTCCCCACTACGACCATCCCAAGTACGTGATGGAATGCATGAAGCGCGGCATTCACGTGATGTGCGAAAAGCCCGCGGGCGTGTACACCAAGCAGGTGCGGGAAATGAACGAGGAAGCGAAGAAGCATCCAGAGGTTGTGTTCGGCATGATGTTCAACCAGCGCACCAACTGCCTCTACCGCAAAATGCGCGAGCTGGTGCAGAGCGGCAAATACGGTCGCGTGCGCCGGGCCAACTGGCTGATTACGAACTGGTACCGCAGCCAGTTCTACTATGACAGCGGCGACTGGCGCGCCACCTGGTCGGGCGAGGGCGGCGGCGTGCTGCTGAACCAGTGCCCCCACCAGCTGGATCTGTGGCAGTGGATTCTGGGCATGCCCAAGAAAGTCCAGGCCTTCATGCGCTACGGCCAGTGGCACAATATCGAGGTGGAGGACGACGTGACCGCCCTCATGGAATACGAGGACGGACACACCGGCGTATTCATCACCTCCACCGGCGACCCCCACGGCTCCAACCGCTTCGAGGTGCAGATGGACGGCGCGCAGATCATCGCCGAAAACGAAAAGCTGTATGTGCTGGAATTTGACCAGCTGGAGCAGGATTGGTCGAAAACCAACAAAGCCCCCTTCGGCGCGGTGCCAGCCCATGAGGTGGAAGTGGAAACCGACGGCCAGAACCCGCAGCACAAGGGCGTATTTAAAGCCTGGGCCGGGGCCATTCTCCGGGGCGAACCGCTGGTGGCGGGCGGCGAGGAAGGCATCAACGGCCTCACCCTCTCCAACGCCATGCACCTGTCCGCTTTCCTGGGCAAGGCCGTGGAGCTGCCCTTTGACGAAAACCTGTATTATGACGAACTCATGAAGCGCGTCGCCACCTCCCGCCGCAAGGAAGGCGGCCCCGCCGTGTTCGCCGATACCGCCGATTCCTTCGCCGGAACCAAATGATTCACTGCCGCCGCTCTCCGGAAAACCGAAACGGCGGCGGTTTCTTTTTTCCGCTTGCCATTTGATGGATTTCAGGCTATAATAAACAGGAACGCATCAGGCACACAACGGATCATCAAAAGGAGCACACAATGAAAAAATTTGCATTGGCCGTGTTGGCGGCCGTCCTGCTCATCAGCCTCTTCTCCGCCGCGTCCGCGGAAAAAAACGGCATGCGGATCTATGGCCCCGGCAGCTATGAGGTGGGAAAGACCTTTAAAAAAGGGGAGTATATCATTTTCAGCGCGAAGGAGGAAGCGCGCTTTGTCGTCAGCATTGATGAGGAAGGGCTCGACGTGATTTCGGAAGGCACTTTCAAGGGGAATACCATCCTGAAGGTGGAGAACGACGATTATCTGCAATTGATCGACTGCACCGCCGCTTTTGCTGACGATTATTACAGCACATTCAAAATCGAGCTGAGCCCCGCCGGGGGAACGCTCAAGGTAGGCGCCGACATCGAGCCGGGCACATACGAGCTGCTGGCCCAGGACGGGCAGGAGCCCGCCTATCGGGTCTACGAGGACAGCAGATACCATACCGTGTCGGAGGAAGGGACGTTTCAAAATCGCCATGAGATCCACGTCAGCAAGGGACAGTATCTGGAGCTGACCGGCTGCCGTCTGGGCGGGTTGGTGTCCGATACCAAGGCGACAGACAAGTCCGCTCAGCCGCATTCCATGCGCAGCACGCCGGCGCCCGATTCCGCGCCGGGAGGCAAGCCGCAGGGCGGCCCCGAATCGCCTGAAAATAAAAACGCCGCGGAACTGAATCCGCCTGAGATCGACGGGCCGAAGGTGCGCATTCTTCCTTCCAAAACGCCTGTGGTTCGTTCCGAGCCCTCCACAAAGGGCGATAAAGTCGGTACCGCCGTGGCGGAAGCCGAATACGCGCTGCTGGAGACCAAAGGAAAATGGTATAAGATTCGCCTGTACGATGGCGAAGAAGGCTGGATTACCAGCAGCATGGCGGAAATCGTCGAAGAATCCGACGCCCAAATCCCGAATGAATGAGGCGTGACGGCATGAACGGCTACCGGATGATTGCCCTGGATATCGACGGCACGCTGCTGAACAGCAAAAAAGAAGTGACGCCCGCCTGCGCCGAAGCCATCCGCGAAGCCTCCGCCGCCGGGAAGACCGTCGTTTTCTGCACCGGGCGCGCCGTGTCCGAGCTGGAAGAATTCTTTCCCCTGCTGCCGGACATCCGCTGGGCGGTGTTTGCCAGCGGCGCGGGCCTGTATGACATCGAAAAAAGAAAAACCTTTGCGCTACGCGGCATTCCGCGGCCTGACGCGGACGCGGTTCTGGCGCTGGCGAAAACCAAAGACCTGATGCCCCAACTGGTGATCGGGGACAGGGACGTGATTCAGTCTTCCCATATGGAACGCGTGGAGCATTTTCACATGGACATTTACCGCCCGCTCTATGAGCGCGCCATGACGCTGGTACCGGATGTTTACGCTTACGCCGCGGCCTGCCGGGAGGACTTTCTGAAAATCAACCTCTACCACGCCGACCCTCAGGAGCGCGTGCGCACCCGGCGGCAGCTGGAGCATGTATCCATCGAAAAGGTCTATTCCGAGGTTTCGTCCCTGGAATGCTCTGCCATGGGCGTAAGCAAAGGCTCCGGGCTGCTTCGCCTGTGCGATGCGCTGCGTGTGCCCGCCTCCGCCTGCATCGCCGTGGGGGATGCGGACAACGATATTCCCATGATTCAAGCCGCCGGGCTGGGCGTCGCCATGGGAAACGCCGCCGAAAACGTGCGCGCCGCTGCCGACCGCGTTGTGGCGGACTGCGACCACGACGGCTGTGTCGAAGCCATCCGGCTGGCCTTCTGAACTGCTGTGAAAGGAGCGGTAAGGGGAATGAAAGCGATTGTCAACGGGAGAATCCTGCTGCCTGACACCGAAGTGCATTCCAAGGCGCTGCTGTATGACGAAGCGATCATTGGGATCGTGGACGAAGCCGACGCCCGGCGGGAAGCGGATGAAGTTCTCGACGCGAACGGGGCCTATGTGGCTCCCGGCCTGATGGACGTGCATATTCACGGCTACGGCGGCGACGACGTTTCCGACGACGACCCGGCAGGCGTGCGTCGCATGTCCGAAAAGCTGCTGGAAAACGGCGTCACTTCCTTCCTGCCCACCACGCTGACCGTTGGCTGGGACACGCTCATAAGCGTATGCGGACACATGCGCGTTCTGGCCCGGGAAAGCCAGCGGCCCGAGTATCCCGGCGCGGAAATTCTGGGCGTACACCTGGAAGGCCCGTTCATCAATCCCGAGCGCAAGGGCGCGCAGAACCCGGAATACATTCTGCCGCCCGACGCGGACAAGGTGCTGCCCTATGCCGATATTGTGAAGCTGATCACCCTGGCCCCGGAAATGCCGGGCGGATACGACTGCATCCGCACCCTGAAACAGCAATCCGATATTGCCATTTCCATGGGCCACAGCAGCGCCACCTTTGACCAGGCCATGACCGGCATCGGCCTGGGTGTCACCCGGGCGACGCATCTGTTCAACGCCATGAGCCCCATGCACCACCGGGACCCCGGCGTGGTCGGCGCGGCGCTGAACAGCGATGTGTATACCGAGCTGATTGCCGACACCTTCCACGTGAACAAGGGCATTTATCCCATGCTGGCGAAAACAAAGGGAAGCAAACTGGTACTCATCACCGACGCCCTGCGCTCCGCCGGCATGCCCGACGGGGAATACGAAAACGGCGGGCAGGTGTTTGTGCTCAAGGGCATTGAATGCCGGCTCAGGGACGGCACCATCGCGGGCAGCGTCCTGCGGCTGAACCAGGGCGTGCGGCACTTCCGCGACTATGGCGGCGTTACCATGGCCCAGGCCGTCCGCGCCGCGTCCCTCAGCGCCGCGGAATCCATCGGCCTGGCGGATACCAAGGGCTCCCTCTCCCCCGGCAAGGATGCCGACATTACCTTGCTAAACGACGATTGCGGCGTGCTCAAAACCATTGTCCGCGGCGTATGCAAGTTTGACTGAGCATGCAATTAACAGCGATGGTGTGAAGGGAAAAGGATCGGCGGGGCTTTGCCCCGCACCCCACCAGGGTACTGAGTACCCTGGACCCGCACCTGGCGAAATGACGCCGTTGGAAGAAACCAACAGCCTCCGCTTGCCGCGCTGGGGTTACGGAAAGTTTGAGGGCTTCTGGCCCAAGAAAGCCAGGAAAATCCCCAGGGGAAAGTTCACTTTCTCCTGGGGATTTTTCCTTGGCTTTCCCGGATGCGAAGCATCCGGTTTGGCGGCTTCGCCGCCGGGCCAGAAGCACAACGGCGTCAAGATTGGCTTTTTCGTTCATCCACGTAACAGCGGGAACCTGGCTTGATCATCTATGCAAGCAACATCCGCCATTGCGGGTCCAGGGCGGTCACCGCCCTGGTGCAGGGTTCAGGGGCCGCACAGGCCCCTGCTTCGTAACCTTCACAACAACAGGTTATAAAGAATACGATGTTTTCATCAAAGCGTTGATTTTTCGGCCTGCCTGATTTTCAGGGTCAGCCGGTTCGGAAGCGAAGCGCTTTCGTCGAAAGCATAATTCATTCCCCCGGCCATGCCTTTCAGCACCGTGAGCGCCAGGCCGTCAGTTTCCTGCGTCAGATCAAAGCGCGGCCCGCCGTACCGGAACGTCCATTCCGCGGTCTCCGTCGCCTCGGCGTATTCCACGGCAGCCTTCACCCGGAGATCATTCAGATGCGGGATCAACAGCTGCATCGTTTCCTCAAAGATCAGATGGATACGGTTCGCCGCTTTCGGCGCAATCTGGTTCTTCTCGCAATACTGCGTGATCTGGCTGTCCATGCCAAGGAAATCGTAGTCCCGGCTTTCAATGTCCAGCTCCAGCACTTTCAGCCGGCGCACAAAGCGCCGGGTGTTTTCTTTCTGGGGATGATCAAAAATCTCCTCCGGCGTGCCTTCTTCATAAATACCGCCCTCGTCCATATAGAAAACCCGGTTGCAGATGGCGCGGGCGAACGCCATCTCATGGGTCACGATCATCAGGGTTTTGCCGGTTTTGGCAAGGTCGCGGATGACCGCCTGAACCTCGCCCACCATGGTGGGATCGAGGGCGCTGGTAGGCTCGTCCAGCAGGATCACATCCGGGTCCATGGCCAGCGTCCGCGCAATGGCGATGCGCTGCTTCTGCCCGCCGGAAAGCTCATCCGGATAGCTCAACGCCTTTTCCGCGAGGCCGACCGTGCGCAGGAGCTTCATCCCCGTATCATGCGCTTCCTGCTTCGATTTGCCCAGCAGATCCATCGGGGCCATCATGATGTTTTCAATCACAGTTTTGTGTCCGAACAGGTTGAACGACTGAAAGACCATCCCCATTTTCTGGCGCACCTTGTTCATATCGCATTTGGGGCTTGTGATTTCCAGACCGTCCACCCACACCGTTCCGGACGTTGGCTTCTCCAGCTGGTTGATACAGCGCAGCAGCGTACTTTTGCCCGTGCCGGAAGGCCCGATCACGGAAATAACGTCCCCGTCATGAATGACAGCATTGACATCCTTCAGGGGCATAACGTTCGGATACTCCTTTTTCAGATGCTCGATCTTAATCATCGGCTTTTACTCCTTTCAGGATCTCTGTGGGTTTCCTGCGCTTCGGATTAAGATGGACGCTGATTCTTTTCACCAGGGAGCCAATCAGTCCTTCCAGGACAAAGTAGATCACGGTGATGGCGATCAAAGGGAAAAACGCTTCATAGGTACGGCTGCGGACAATATCGCCCATCTTGGTCAGATCCTGTACCGCGATATAGCCCACAATCGCCGTCGCCTTGATCAGCCCGACAATTTCACCCTTGTAGGCGGGAAGGACGTGCGGAAGCGCCTGAGGCAGGATGATTCTGAAGAAGGTATGCCGATCGGAATAGCCCAAAGCGCAGGCAGCCTCATACTGCCCCCGATCCACCGCGCCGACGCCCATTTTCAGCAGCCCGAACACCGCCGCGCCAAAGGTCAGCGCAAAGCCGATCACTGCCACCGCGGCGCCGCTGATGGCTACGCTGCCGAAGATAATGTAATAAAGAATCATCAGCAGCACCACCATCGGCATGCCCTGTACCAGCCACATGGCAAACCGGGTCACGGCATTCGCGGCCGGGCTGCCTTTCCGGCAGAGCATAAACATCCCAAAGCCCAGCGCCGTTCCGAGAAGAATCGCCAGCGCCGTGATCAGCAGGGTCGTCCCGATGCCCTCCAGGAAAAGCATCCAGCGCTCCTCCCGGAGAAAGGTTTTATTGAAGCTGTCCGTCAGCCTGCCCCAGAAGGAAGTATCCTTCTTCTCCTCCGCCCTCAGCACGGCCATCGCCGTGCCGCCCGCGTAATAGGGAATGGAAAAGTGAACGCTTTCCTTGCGTTCTTCCGTAATGGTCATGCCGGCTGCGGCGAAATCCACCTTGCCACTCTGCACCGCCGGGAGAATGCCGTCAAAGCTCAAAACCTTGACGGTCAGGCCATAGCCATAGGCTTCGCAGAATTTCGCGGCAAGCTCGATTTCAAAGCCCACCACTTCGTCTCCCCGAAAGTAGTTCATCGGGGCATAGGCGCCTTCCGTTGCCAGGGTCAAGGTGCCGTTCGGCGCGGGGAAAGCGGCGTAATCCGGCAGCGTTTTCCGTTCCTCCGGCCCGTCCGTCCATTTGGAGACGAGCTGATCCAGATCGCCGCTTTCCTGGATGGAGGCCAGCCACGCATTGATCTCGCCCAACAGCTTTTCGCCCGCTTCCGTCTTCGGCAGCAAGAAACCGAATTCAAAGCTGTCCATGTATTCGTTCAGCACAATGAGCCGGGAATCCTCCGCCGCCATCAGCCGCAGAACCGGCTCATCCCCCGGGAAGGCGTCGATCTTTTTTGCTTCCAGCGCGGCAGCCATATCAGGATAGGAATTGAAGTAACTGATATGCGCGTCCGGCAGTGTTTCCTGCACGATTTCATCAAATGTCGTTCCGGTCTGTATCCCGATCCGCTTGCCATTCAGCTGGGCCAGGGATGTGAACGCCATGCCCGCCTCCGAGTCGGTGGCAGCGGGATTTGCCAGATCAGCGCTTTTCACCGCCAGCACCACGCCGCCTGTGCTGGTGGCATCCGAAAACAGCACTTCTTCCGCCCTCTCCGGCGTCACGTTCATATCCGTGGTAAAGTCGTATTTGCCGGAGATAATCGCGGGGATTCTTCCGGAGAAATCCACGTCGCCCAGCTCCAGCCGGTATCCGCGGTCCCGGCAGAACCGAACGACCAGGTCGATATCATAGCCAACGTTCCTGTTGTCCTTGATATAGGAAAAAGGCATGTCCGTGGAGGTTGTTATCACCCGCACTGTCCCATTTTCCCCGGTCAGATCGGACATATCCACCACTTTACGCTCTTCGTCAACGCCGAACCAGATATCCTCCAGCTCCTGAATCGTCCCATCCGCATGGCACTTGGCAAGAAACGCGTTCAGCTCCGCGCACAGCGCAGCGCTTTCTGGGTCATCCTTCCGGAAGGCAAAGCTGTATTCCTGGTGGGTGATCCGATCTTTGATAAAGTCTACTTCCGGCTGCTCGGCATGAATCGTTTTCAGCCCGGGTTCATCGCCCAGAAACGCGTCAATTTTGTTCGACAGCAGCGCGGTGATGCAGTCCGGATAGCTGTTGAGATACAGGTACTCGCTGTCCGGGAAGGTTTCTTTGGCGATGCCTTCCATCAATGTGCCGGTCAGCACGCCGATCCGTTTGCCGTTGTAATCGGCAACGGAAGGAGAAGCGGTCGAAGCCGCGCCACCTTCCGTCTTTTTCCCCCGGACCATGATGCCCAGCTTTTCTTCAAACAGCACATCGGAAAAGGGAAGGACTTCCGCGCGTTCCGGGGTGATGTTCAGATTGGCCATGATGCAGTCCACATCGCCGGTGATCGCCGCGGGGACAATGGCGCCGTAATCATAAACCTTGAAGGAAACATCCGCATTCAGCCACGCCGCAAACCGGAAAGCCAATTCAATGTCATAGCCTGTCAGCGCCGTTCCTTTATAATAGGTGTATGGCGGAACGATGCCGGAGGTGCCGACCGTCAGATGCAGCGTTGGATTTTCGGCCATTGGGATTTCCGGCATGGAGGCAGTGCCGTCCATGATCCAGCGGCGGTACATATCGTCCAGCGTCCCGTTTTTCCGAATCTCCGCAAGGAACTGATTCAGCCGGTTTTCCAAATCGGGGATGCGCGACACCGGCGAAATGCCCACGCCAATCGAAATCGGCTCCCCCAGCGTTTCATCCAGCAGACAAACACCTTCTACGCCGCTTTCAATGGCCAGGGACATCTGCTTATGGTCATAGATAAAAGCATCAGTCTTTCCCTGGGCCACCGCCAGATAAGCCGATGGATTTTCGTTGAAATACAGGATGTCCGCTTCGGGAAACTCCGCGCGGACAGTCAATTCCGCGGCGCTGCCCTGTTCGACGCCTATCTTGATTCCCGGGCGCTTCAACTGCTCCAACGATGTGACCGGTTCGTCGGCACACGCTGAAAAAACCGGCAGAAGCAGGAAAAGCGCCAGCCAGGCCGCAATCCATCTTTTCATGATCTGTTTCTCCTCTTTTCCGTCCCGCGCAGAAGCGCGGCGCCCAGCATCCCCCATCTTTGGGACAGGACATCCAAAATGATCAATATGATTCCAAGCGCGGCTGTCGCGATGCTGACGAGCGTGAGCACATGCAGATTGCGCTTCAGCCTGTCTCCGACATAAATGGATTGATTCAGCTCCGCCCATAATTGCTTGATCTTTTTCAGCATCATGGTTTTCCTGACAGAGATTTCATTTCCCCGAAGGATATGCGTTTTTCTTTTCCTCGCGATTGTTCCAGAGGAAAGTACCCGCTTTCATTATACAGGAAAAGCGGGCGTCAGGCAAGAGCTCAATATCCAAAAAAACGATAAGCCATGACAGCCGTTGCAATGCAGGCATTTCTGTTGGAACCTTTATGAAATAACGCTTTTTCACCTCCTGTAATTGCCTAACTCAAAAAAACATCCCTTCCCGGTAAGCGTCGTTCACGCAAGCAAGAAGGGATGCGTTTTGTATTCTGTTTTATACTAAATACCTTCTAAAAGATTGAAAGATTCGGGATGGATTTTTCGTCCTGGCTAAGCTGAACGAAGGGAGGCGTAGCAGCGCTACGTTGACCGGCCAGGGCGGAAAAGACGCCCGAAGATTCAAGCTTTTAGATGGGATTTAGTATTATTCCTCCGTTTTCAGCGCCGCCACCATGTCGATATGGCGGTTCTTCCGGGCCACCATCAGGCCCACGAGGAGGGAAACGCCGAAGGTCAGCAGGATGCTGATGAACCAGGTGGCTGGGCCCAGAACCAGTTTCAGCTCGTACTCAGAGGCCAGGGCGGTCAGCAGGTATTGCAGCACGCCCACGCCCATGGGCACGCCGATCAGAATGCCGATCACCGTGAGCCACAGGTTCTGGCTGATGAGCAGCCGCCCGATCTTGCTGTCCTTGAAGCCCACGACTTTCAGCGTCGCCATTTCCCGGTAGCGCTCGGTGTAGCTCATCACGCCCAGGTTGTACAGCACCACGATGCCCAGGATCACCGCCGCCAGTACCAGCAGCCAGATCATCTTGTTCATCAGATCCATGAAGGTGTCGAAGGAATCCATGATGGACTGCTTGCTCTGCTTGTTCAGGATGTGGCTGTCCTCCGGGATGTCCGCCGCATCGGTGAACACGGAGGAAACGGTGTAGGAAATGCCCGTCCGGTCGGCGAAGGCCGCGGTCATGAACACGCCCTCGGTCATGGAATCCAGCACGCCCGCCACGGGGACGGTGTAATGCTCGTCGCTGTCATAGGGGGAGAAGGACAACGTATCCCCGGCTTTCAGATGATGATCCCGGGCGATGCGGGCGCAGATGTAGGCCCCGTCGTCGGCCAGGGGAACGATGCGCATGTCCGTATCGGCGAAGCGCACCTTGTCATGGGTAATGGAATAAATCTCTAAAGAATACCCCTTGTCGCCGATCTGGATGGCGCGGGAGGCAGCCCAATCGCCTTCCAGCTGTTCCGCCAGGGCTTTGCCTTGCTCCAGGGTCATCTTGTCGCCGTCCAGGTTGACGCGGTTGGTGTAGTTGATGGCCTTTTCATAGAACACATCCAGGAAAGCGTTCATGGTGTCCTGCATGCCCAGGCCGCCCACCAGCAGCACCATGCAGCCCACGATGCCAAACAGCGTCATGGCGCTGCGGGCCTTGTGGCGCACGCAGTCCCGCAGGTTCCATTTGGTGCCGAAGCCCAAGGCCTTGAAGCGCTTGGTTTCCTCAAACTTCAGGTGCTTCATGCGGCTGGGCGTATAGGGCCGCAGGGCGTCCGCCGCCGTGCCGGAGAGCATCTTGCGCACCGACAGGAAGCCGATCAGCGTCAGGAAAGCGTTGATGCCCACCAGCACATGCCAGGTGAACCGCGGCGCGTGCAGCGACCAGGAGGGCATGTCGATGTAGGTTGCCATGGCCCCATCCGGGTTCATGATGAACCAGCCCAGCCAGTACCCGATGCCGACGCCCAGCGCCGTACCCATGAGGCCGATAATCAGGGCATAAGCCGAATAATGAATCAGGATGCGCCGATCCTTGAAGCCCAGGGCCTTGAAGGTGCCGATCTGGGTCTTTTCGCTGGCGGTGATGCGGTGCATGGTGGTCACCATGGTTAATATGGCGATGGCCAGGAACAGCACCGGCAGGATGGAGGCCATGGTTTTGCCTTCGTTCACCTCGCCCATGGCCTCCGACCAGGATACCGTTTCGTCCTTGGAGAGAATCAGCCGGGTCGTACCCAGGGCCTTGTCCGCCTGCTCCACGAAAGCGGCCTTGTCCAGGTTGGATTTCACGTTGATCTGAAAATACATGGAGCCGATGAATGCTTTGTACAGGGCGGGAATGGCCTTGTCCAGCATGGCCGGGGACATATAGACGTAGCCGTAGGAGGAATAGTCCGGCATCATCTGGGTGGTATCCGGCAGGCAAATCAGGTATTCGCTGGATTTCACCAGCCCCTTGACGGTCCCCTTCACGGTGACGGTCTGGTAGGTCAGCGTCAGCGGGTCGCCCAGGGAAATGCCGTTGGCCGCGGCGTAGGAATCCGACAGCCAGAAGCCGTCCGTGGAGGCCGCGTCGTAGGGTTCCCCGGCCATGACCAGGACGCCCGACACGTTCATGTTCTCGCTGACCGTCAGGGCCAGGGTGTCGGTATCGTCCTTCACTGACACGTTCACGGAAAGGAAGCGGGTGGCGTCCTCCACGCCGGGGATGGCCTTCACAGCCTCCAGGTCTTTTTCCGTGAAGCCTTTGTCGTTATAGATGCGGAAATCGGCAAAGCCTGTGGCGTCATAGATTTCTTTGGTGTTGACCTCCAGGGAGTACCACTCCACGTTGAACCCCAGGAACACGCCCACGCCCAGGGCCACCATGATGACCATGGAAATGAACTGGGCTTTGTATTGCCACAGCGTCCGGAACAGTTTTTTCAGCAGCATTACCAGTCCACCTCTTCCACGGACAGGGGATGATCCTGGTTTTCGCAGGCCTCGATCCGCCCGTTCTTCACCCGCACCACGGTGTCCGCCATTTTCGCGATATTCTGGTTATGGGTCACGATGATGATGGTCTTGCCCATGTCCCGGGCCATGGAGAGCAGGAGCTTTAAGACCCTCACGCCGGTCTGGGAATCCAGCGCGCCGGTGGGCTCGTCGCACAGCAGGATGTGGGGGTTCTTCGCCAGCGCCCGGGCGATGGACACCCGCTGCTGCTCGCCGCCGGACAGCTCGGAGGGGAACTGGTGGATGTGGTCGGACAGTCCCACCGCTTTCAGCATGTCGTGGCTGCTCAGCGGGTTCGGCGCGATTTCCTTCACCAGCGCCACGTTTTCGATCACGGTGAGGGTCGGAATCAGGTTATAGCTCTGGAACACGAAACCGACGCTGGCCGCCCGGTATTCCGCCAGCTGGTTCGGCGTCAGGGTGGAAATGTCCTTGCCGTTCACGAAAATGGTTCCCTCCGTGGGGCTGTCCAGCCCGCCCAGCAGGTTCAGCAGCGTGCTTTTGCCCGCGCCGCTGGGGCCCAGCACCACGATGAATTTCCCTTCCTCTAAACTCAGGTTCACGTGATCCAGCGCCCGCTGCTCATGCTCGCCGTTTTTGTAAACCCTGGACACATCCTTGAATTCCACAATCGCCATAACGTTTATGCTCCTTTTCCTGTGCTTGATTGTTTTCGCCTGACAATGCATACGGTATTCCGCCGTCATTCATCGTTGACAGGCGTTAAGGGCCTTTTCATGTTTCCTCCCTAACCGACGCCCTCTTTCCCGGAAACATTGGCGTTCAAAGGATTAGATTAATCTAACCTTGGCTATATTAGCATAGATGAACGCTTTTTTCCATACATTTTTGAAAAAAGTCAATTTTGAGCAAAGGCTTCCCGATCCTGTACAGAGACGCACAGCAAAAATCCCCGCCGGTTTTTCCCGGCGGGGATTTTGTTTTCCGAAGCAAAAATCAGAACTTCAGGCTGTTGATCTTGATGGCGGGGCCCATGGTGCTGCTCATGTAGAGAGACTTGATATAGGTGCCCTTGGCGGTGGCGGGCTTCGCTTTGATCACCGCTTCCATCAGGACGGTCATGTTCTCGACCAGCTTATCGTTATCGAAGGAGATCTTGCCGATGGGGCAGTGCGCGATAGCGGTCTTGTCGATACGATACTCTACCTTACCGGCTTTAATATCGTGGATGGCCTTGGTGACATCCATGGTGACGGTGCCGGACTTAGGGTTGGGCATCAAGCCCTTGGGGCCCAGCAAACGGGCGATGCGGCCGATGGTACCCATCATGTCAGGGGTCGCCACGCAGACGTCGAACCCGAACCAGTTTTCGCTCTGGATCTTGGCCACCAGGTCAGCTTCGCCAACGAAGTCAGCGCCGGCGGCTTCGGCTTCCTTGGCCTTGTCGCCCTTGGCGAACACTAGCACGCGGACTTTCTTGCCGGTGCCATGGGGCAGAACCACGGTGCCGCGAACCTGCTGGTCAGCGTGCCGGGGGTCAACGCCCAGACGGATGGAGAGCTCGATGGTTTCGTCGAACTTGGCTTTCGCGGTCTGCTTCACCAGTTCAATGGCCTCAGCGGGGTCATACAGCTTGGTGCTGTCGATCAGCTTTTTGCTGTCGGTATATTTCTTGCCGTGTTTCATCTTTATATTCCTCCCTGTGGTAATAGCGGCGCTATGTCCTCCCACAAAATTCGATGAGGGATGTTAATCCTTCTAAAGTCCTTGACCTTCGGCTGTTATTCGTCAGCCACGGTGACGCCCATGCTGCGGGCGGTGCCCTTGACCATGCTCATGGCGGCTTCGATGGAAGCGGCGTTCAGGTCGGGCATCTTGATGGTGGCGATTTCACGCACCTGCGCCTGGGTCAGCTGGCCAACCTTGTCGCGGTTGGGGCGGCCGGAAGCGGTTTCCAGGTTCAGCGCCTTCTTGATCAGCACGGGGGCCGGAGGCGTCTTGGTGATGAAGGTGAAGGAACGGTCGGAATACACCGTGATAACCACGGGGATGATCAGGCCAGCGTCCTTCTGGGTGCGGGCGTTGAATTCCTTGCAGAAGCCGGGAATGTTCACGCCATGCTGACCGAGGGCAGGGCCGATGGGCGGCGCGGGAGTCGCCTTGGCGGCGGGAACCTGCAATTTGATGAACGCGGTAATTTTCTTTGCCATGTTGAATGGCACCTCCTTCAAGCTTGTGGTAATGGCGGCCGCGAGGCATCACGCGGCCTCCCACGATAAAACGGGGCTTGAGGGCAAACGCCCTGTCACGCAGGCGGCGGCCTGCGTTATTTGTCGAGTTTCTCGACTTCCGAGAGATCCCTCTCGATTTGCACTTCGCGGCCCAGGAACATCTTGACCTTTACGCGCACTTTCTGCTTGACAGCATCGATTTCCTCGATTTCGCCGGTGAAGTTCTCCAGCGGGCCGGACTTGATGCGCACTTCCTCGCCCACGGCCAGATTCAGCTTGGTCGCGCCGGTGGAGCAGTTGAGCATGTTATCCAGCTCTTGGGCGGTCAGGGGAATGGGCTTGCTTTCGGGGCCGACAAAGCCCGTCACGCCGCGGGTGTTGCGCACGACGTACCAGCTTTCGTTGGTGATGATCATGTGCACCAGCACGTAACCGGGGAAGGTTTTATGCTGGGTGGTGACCCGCTTGCCATTCCGGATTTCCACAACCTCTTCGGTGGGAACGACCACCTCTTGGATGAGGTTCTGCATGCCGTTGTTTTCCACCGCTTTTTCCAGGTTGTCCTTGACCTTGTTTTCGTAGCCGGAATAGGTATGCACCACATACCATTCCAGGGTACCCGGTCTGTCTTCGGACATTTTGGTATCTCCTATCCTTGATTCGTCTCAGGTTCGTCCGCCCTACTCAGCGCGGACGGCTCGGCGGATTAAATGAAGAGATTGACCAGAGCGGTGGAGCCCAGATCCAGCAGGCCGATGACGACGCCCATGAACGCCAGGAAAGCAAGCACGATCAGGGAATACTGGATCAGATCCTGCTTGGTGGGCCAGGTCACCTTGCGCAGTTCGTGCCACATGTTCCGGAAAGGACGCGCCACATTGGCGGGCAGGTCTTTGAAGAACTTGACAAACTTGTTGGGTTCCTTCGCCTGCTCCTTAGCCTTCGCAACATTCTTTTCGTCTGCCATGATTGTCACACTTCCTTGCGTTATCTGGTTTCGCGATGCGTGGTGTGCTTCTTGCAGAAGCGGCAGTATTTCATCAGTTCCAAACGGTCGGGGGTGTTCTTCTTGTTCTTTTTCTTATTGTAATTGCGCTGTTTGCACTCGGTGCAGGCCAGCACGATGTTTTGCCGCGCTTCCTTGGCTGCCATGTGAAAACACCTCTTTCTTGGGGTTCTGCTTCACGATTGCCCCCTGGAAGGGGAAGGCCCTTCCAGGATGGCCATCAGTATTATTCAACCATGCGCACCACGGCGCCGGCGCCGACGGTGTGGCCGCCTTCGCGGATAGCGAAGCGCAGACCGGCTTCGATGGCGATGGGGGTGATCAGTTCCACTTCCATTTCCACGTTGTCGCCGGGCATAACCATTTCAACGCCGTCAGGCAGCTTGATGGAGCCGGTCACGTCGGTGGTGCGGAAGAAGAACTGGGGACGGTAGCCGTTGAAGAAGGGGGTATGACGG
>CADBKQ010000024.1:0-29808 GCA_902795275.1 uncultured Eubacteriales bacterium
CATTGGTTTCCTGAATCGGATGCTGTTTGGAAAGGAGGGTGAAGAGATGATGGCAATGCTGTGGGCGCAGCAGATCATGCTGGGCAAGAAAACCTTTGCCCAGGTGCCGCGGCTGCTGAAAGACAAGGTCAGGGAAATCCTGATCGACAGCGGCATGGAAGAGCTGGTGGATGAATGATGGGAAACGAAAATCACTGCGTAATTTGCTGGGCAGTCATACCCGAAGGACGCCAATACTGCCCCTCCTGTTGGAAGCAGGTGATGAATGACGTACAACGCGAAGGCGCTGAACATCATCACCAACGCATTGGAGGAATGAACATGAAAAAAATTGTGGAAGTGCTTGCCGCCGTTGGCGGAGCCATTGCCGGGTACTTCGTCGCCATGCCGCCCATCGTATGGATTCTGGTGGCGGCCATGAGCCTGGACTACCTGACCGGCCTCATCTGCGGCTTCATGGGCGTGTCGCCCAAGACCGAGAGCGGCGGCCTGTCGTCCGGCGCGGCGTTCAAGGGGCTGATGAAAAAGGTGCTCATTCTCTGCGTCGTCGGCCTGGCCGCGCTGATCGACCACGCCGTCACCCAGGGCACCGGCATGGAAATCGCCGCTGTCACCGGGGCGACCTGCTTCTGGTTCGTGGCCAGCGAAGGCCTGAGCGTCCTCGAAAACGCCGCAGCCATGGGCGTGCCCATTCCCAAGGTGCTGCTGCGGGCGCTGGAAATCATGAAGCAGCACGGCGAAGGACACAAGCCGCCCGATCCCCCGGGCGAATAAAATCCTGTCGGCCAAAAAAGAAAAAACACAGGGGCTGTTGCACTTTTTCTTCGTGCAACAGCCCCATTTTTTACTGATTCAGCAATTGGGTGATCATCTGGTCGGTCATGCTCAGGCACCGGGGCAGGTGGAAGGGGCCTTTGAAGGTTGAGCCCTTGGTAGAGGGCATGGTGGGCTTGCCGTCGCGGCGGAGATAGCCGTACCATTCGCCGTTCTCCGGGTCGGCGAAAACCTCCTTGCAATAGTCCAGCGTTTTGCAGAACCAGTCGTAATAGGCTTCGTCGCCGGTGTCCCGGTAGGCCATGAGGGAGGAAATCAGGATCTCGTTGTGGGGCCACCACAGCTTCATGTCGTGCTCGTAGGCTTCGGGGGGCAGGCCCTTGCAGTCGATGAAGTACAAAAGACCGTTGTATTCCTTGTCCCAGCCCGCGTTGATGGCGTCATTGAAGATGGCCTCGGCCTGCCTGTGCAGTTCCTTATCGCCCTTGTGGTTGGCGTACTCCATCAGGAACCAGGTGCATTCGATGTCGTGGCCTGGGTTCACGATGCGGCCCTCGGTCACGTCGCCGCGGAATTCGCCGTCGGGGCCGACGTTTTCCAGGGTGCAATGCATGTCGGGCTTGCGGTGGTACTTGAAGATTTCCTCCACGCACTGCTGGGAGCGTTCGTCATATTCCGCCGTATGCGCGGGGTCGCAGCGGCGCAGCACGGAGCAGATGTTCAGATAGATCATGGGATTGCCAAGTGCCCGGCCCGAACGGGTTTCGGGGATGGTCTTGGGGCCCATGCCCACCGGGTCTTCCATCAGGCCCTGGTACAGCTTCCAGTACAGGTCATAGGCGAAGCGGGCGCGGTCGAGGTAAACTTGCTCTCCGGTCAGGCCGTAGTATTCCGCGTTGGCGATGGCGTAGAAGCTCTCGGAGAAGAAGTAGCGGCGCTGGCGCAGGGGGCGTCCGTCGGCGGTGACGGTGAAGTACATCCGTTTGCCCTTCTCCCGGTTGATGCAGTGGGCTTCCATGAAGTCCAGGCAGGACTTGGCGAAGGCCATCCATTCCGCTTTCTTGCCGTAGAGGTGGCACAGCCAGGAGTACGTCCAGACGCAGCGGCCCTGCATCCACACGCTCTTGTCGGTGGAGTAGATGTTGCCCCAGCGATCCAGGCAGGTGTATACGCCGCCGTGTTCGTGATCCCAGCCGTGGGTCAGCCAGAAGTCCGCGCAGCGGTTCAGCTCTTCCCGGATCCATTGCTGCTGGGAAGCAAGAAGTTCTTTGTTCATAGAGAATTCCTTCTTTCCACACAAGTTTTTGTGGCAGAGCGACTATGTCATCCTGAGCGAAGTGGAGCGGCAGCGGAACGGAGTCGAAGGATCGGAAAGCAGGGTATCATGTTGCTTGGTTGAATCAGTTACTATGAGTTCCTTCGACTCCGTTCAGGACAGGGCTGCCGCCCGGCCTACACTGAAAATGATCCACTGGATCATTTTCCGGGCGCTTCGGCCCTTTCGCTCCACTCCGCTCAGGATGACAGCTGATGGTTAGGAGTTTATTCACAATCAACAATACTTCTCAATGGCCGCCTTGATGTGCTTTGCGGCGATTTCCACCTTGGGCCAGTCACCGTCCTGGAGGCCGGTCAGGGGCTTGCGGACGGAGCCCAGCTCCAGGCCCGCGTTGATTTTCAGCACGCCCTTGATGACGGCGTACATGTTGCCCTTGCAGGCGCAGAGCTCGGAAATGATGGCGTTGACCTCGTGCTGGATAGGCGCGGCCTCCTCATATTTGCCTTCCCGCACCAGCGCGTCCATTTTCAGGAACAGCTCGGGCATGGCCCCGTAGGTGCCGCCGATGCCGCCCGCCGCGCCGATGGCCCGGCCGGAAACGAACTGCTCGTCGGGGCCGTTGAAGACCACGCAGTTTTCGCCGCCGATGCGCACGAAGGTGTCGATGTCCTGGGTGGGCATGGAGGAATTCTTCACGCCGATGACCTTCGGGTTCTTCCGCATCTCCGTAAAGAGCGACGGCGTCAGCGCCACGCCCGCCAGCTGGGGAATGTTGTAGATGATAAAGTCGGTGTTGGGCGCGGCGGAAGAAATGTCGTTCCAGTACTGGGCGATGGAGTATTCGGGCAGGTGGAAGTAAATGGGCGGAATGGAGGCGATGGCGTCCACGCCTAAGCTCTCGGCATGGGCGGCCAGCTGCATGGATTCCCGGGTGTTGTTGCAGCCCACGTGGGCGATGATGGTGCATTCGCCCTTGACCTCAGCCATCACGTTTTCCAGGGTGAGCATCCGCTCTTCCTTTTCCAGATAAATGCACTCGCCGGAGGAGCCGCCCACATACAGGCCCTTCACGCCCTTGTTCACCAGATACCGGGCCAGGGCGCGGGTGCGCTGGGGGCTTACTTCGTTCTTGTCGTCATAGCAGGCGTAAAACGCCGGGATGACGCCGTGGTACTTATTCAGGTTCATTGCAATCGTTCCTTTCAAAAAATCAGCATTGCAAGAAAAAGAGAGTACAGAGTGCAGAGTACAGATGATACTGTGTTCAGGAGAGAACCGAACGCTCCTGGCGATAGCAAAATCATCTGAACTCTGTTATCTGTCCGTTACCCCTTCACCGCGCCCATGGTGATGCCGCGGGTGAAGAACTTCTGGAAGAGCAGGAAGATGATGATGATGGGGACGGAACCCAGGGCCGCGCCGGCCATGATGATGCCGAAGTCGGTGCTCATTTCGCTTTGCAGCTTGGCGATCCCCAGGGAGATGGAGAGCACTTTGGTGTCGTTCAGCATGATCAATTGCAGGAAATAATCGTTCCAGGCGGTGATGAAGGTGAAGATCGCAAGCGCGCCGATACCCGGCTTGATCATGGGCAGCACGATGTCGATGAAGGTGCGCGTCTCTCCCGCGCCGTCGATGCGGGCGGCCTCCAGCATTTCATTGGGAATGCTCTCGGAAAACTGCTTCATCAGGAACACGCCGAAGGGCCAGCCCACGGTGGGCAGGATGACGGCCCAGAGGGTGTTATGGAGCTTCAAGAACGCCATTTCCTTGAGCAGGGGAATCAGGATCACCTGCTTGGGCAGGGCCATGGCGCACACGAACAGGGAGAACAGGAACGCCCGTCCGGTAAACTTCTTTTTCGCCAGCGCGTACCCGCCCATGGCGGCGGCAACGCAGGTCAGGCCCATGGCGGCGGCGCAGATAATCACCGTGTTGAACAGCCAGGTAAAGGCGGGCTTCTGGAACAGGCGCTGGTAGTTGTCCAGCGTAGGTTCCACCGGGAACCAGACGGGCACGCGGGCGTTGATGGCCAGCTTGGTTTTGAAGGAACCCGTCACGATCCAGTACAGGGGGAAGATCAGCAGCAGGGTAAGAACAATCAGGATGATGATGCTGATCACCCGGTAAGGGGTCAGGGCGTGCACGCTGTGGTCGGTGTTGTCAACCTCCGGGGCGCGCTTGTTCAGCAGGGAGGCGCGCTGTTTCTTTTCAATGGCGGACATGTTTACCCCTCCCCTCTCAGCCATTATCCGTCTTGGCAAGACGGAACTGGATGGCGCTGAATATGGCGATGATGATCGCCAGGATAATGCCCATGGCGCTGCCGTAGCCATAGTTCTGCAGCTTGAAGGCGTTGTAATAGATGTAATACATGATGGTCTCCGTGGCGTGGTTCGGCCCGCCGGAGGTCAGCAGCTGAATCAGCGCGAAGCACTGGAAGCTGTTGATCGTCGTGATGACCAGGATGTACAGGGTGGTCGGCATGATCTGGGGCCACTTTATGCGCCAGAAGGTCTGCATATTGGTGGCGCCGTCCACGCTGGCCGCTTCCACCAGGGAATGATCCACGTTGCTCAGGGCGCTCACGTACAGCACGATGGGCTGGCCCACGGAGGTGGTGAGCAGGATGGTGATGATGCACCACAGGGCGGTGCCGGGGTCGCCCAGCCAGTTCACATTTGTGCTGATGATGCCCAGCGCCTTGCATACATAATTCAGAACGCCGGTGTAGTTATTGAAGATCCACTTCCACACCACCGTGACGGCCACGGAACCCGTGACCACCGGCAGATAAAACACGCAGCGGAAAAAGGATGTGTGCAGCTGCCGCATCTTATAAATCACGGAAGCCACCCACAGGGAGAACATGCAGGTGATGGGCACGCTGACCACCACGATCACGATGGTGTTCACCAGAGCCTTGATAAAAACGGAATCGCCAAACATGATCTGGTAGTTTTTCAGGCCGGTGAAGGTGAATTCGGTCATGGTGTAATTAAAAAAGCTGGTCACCAGACACATGCCCATGGGGAAAATCACGAAGCCAATAAAAAAGAGCAGGCTGGGCGCCATGAACAGATAGCCCGCGATGTTTTCACGGCGGCGGGCTTCCTTCATGCCGTGGGGAATGGGAACCGTTTGCGCCATCTTTTCCACCAACTTTCCTTTGATCGAAACTGCGCCCCCCGCTCCGGGGGGAAACGGGGGGCGCTGATCGGATGATGATGCTGATTGCTCAGCGGGTTTTGTTACTGCACTTCAGACAGGTATACGGCCACTTCGTCCGCGATGTTGCCGGTGGCGAAGATGCGCTGGAGCAGGTTCCACCAGGCGGTGCGCTGCACGGGCCAGTTGGGAGCGATCTGGTAGTAGCCGCCGAAGTAAGGAGCGAAGATGCTGTAGGAAGCGTTGATTTCCTTCTCGGTGCCGGTGTAGATGTCTTCCATGTCGCGGGTGGCAAAATAGCCGGTGGCGTACACGGCCTTGGTGTTGCCGTTGCACATGAAGCGGATGAATTCCTTGGCGGCAGCGGCCTTGGCGTCATCGCCGTTGTTGAACACGCCGAAGCCCCAGATGCCGCCGTCCAGCGTGGGCACGCCGTCGTCAGAGGGGAAGGCCATGGGGAACACTTCCACGTTCTCGGCCAGGTTGTCCTTGTTGTTGGTTTCCAGGGCGGCGTTCCAGCAGAAGCCCATGGCGGAGGTGCCGTTGCAGAAGTAGTTGATTTCTTCCGCGGCCACGATGCCGGGGTCGGCGGTCAGCAGGCCTTCCTGCACCATGTCGTACAGCTTCTGCAGGCCCTTGATGTTTTCTTCGCTGTCAATGGTATACTTGGTGAAGTCTTCATTGGTGAAGCGGCCGCTGTACAGGTTGTACACCAGCGCGCGGGTGCCCTGGTCGCCGCCCTGGCCGCCGCAGTACACGATGCCGGTCACGGGGGTGAAGCCGGTGGCGGCCAGCGCCTTGCAGGCGTTTTCAAAGCCTTCGGTGGTCCAGGTGTGCTTTTCCGCGTCGATGTACTGCATCGCGTCGGCGGCCTCGAAGGCTTTCTTGTTGATGACCATGCAGTGGGCGGTCATGCACAGGGGATACTCATAGTAGTTGCCGTCCTTGCCCTTGCAGGAACCGGCCACGCCTTCATAGATGGCCTTGCCCGCTTCTTCCTCAAACAGCTCGTTCAGGGGCAGCATCTTGCCGGCCGCGCCCCAGTTGGCCACCAGGCGTTCCGGGCCCTCGAAGATGATGTCGGGGGTGGTCTTGGCTTCGATGGCGGTGGTCACCTGGTCGTCGCCGGAGACATAATCCAGGAACTGCACGTTGACCTTGATTTCAGGATGCACGGCGTTGAAATCCGCCAGCAGGTCAGAAACGACGGCGTCGTCCGTCCAGCTGCCGATGGGGTAGGTCCAGAGGGTGATTTCCACGTCCTCGGCCAGAGCGAAAGCGGGAATCATCAGCATCAGGCACAGGAGCAGAGCAAGCAGCTTCTTCATGGATGGAATCCTCCTTTTAAGAATTGGTTGTCGGCTGTGACTTTCCCCTACGGAAAGTCCACTGTTGATCTAAATGTACTACAAATATTCTGATCTGTCAATAGCATTTTGAAAATAAATTTATGATCTGACAAAATTATGACCAGAACATTCTTTTATTGACAGGGCGGCGGAGATGCTTTATAATGAGAAAGGCAAAACATCCTACAAATTTTGTCGAAGGTGGGATGCTCATGACAGACATCAGCAAGAACGAAAAGCTGTATATCCAGGCGTTCCGGGAAATACGCAGCTATATCATGGAAAACAGGCTCAGCCCCGGCGACCTGCTGCCCACGGAACAGCAGCTTTGCGCCCAGCTGGGCGTGAGCCGCAACGTGTGCCGCGAAGCCATCAAGAGCATGGAGCTGATGGGCATGGTGCGGGCCTGCCCGGGCCGGGGCACGGAGCTGATGGAATTCAGCCTGGACTTCATCTTTCACAACGTGCTGTTTTTCCACATGGACGGCCAGGAAAAGCACGTGCGGGAAATGTTCTCCGTGCGCAAAGCCCTGGAGCTGAGCTTCATGCGGCAGGCGTTTGATTCCATCACGAAAGAGGACATTGCCGAAATGCGGGCCTGCGCCACGGAAATCAGGCAGCGCTGGGAAAAAGGCGAAATGTTCGAGGAGGCCGACCGGCGGTTCCACATGGCGCTGTTCCGCTCTCTGAACAACACCATTCTGAACTCCGTGCTGGACGCCATCTGGGCGGCGGACAGCGGCTTCCAGCTGGAAGCGAAAATGCCCCACCTGGCCAGCACCGTCACCAAGCACGAGCGCATCGTGGACGCACTGGAACAGTATGACTACCTGGCCTTCGCCCAGGCCATGATGGCGCACTACTCGTCGGGCAAGTACACGCAGACGGATTCCTATGAAGAATACTGAGGGAGGAAGCAATGTATGCTGATTGAAGAAATCAAAAAAGGCAAAGGCTTTTCCTTTGACCTGGGCAAGCTGGGGAAGAACTTCGCCACGGCGCAGGCATTCCTTTTGACCGCGGACTTTGCGTCCCTGTCCCTGGGCCGCCACGACATTGACGGGGACAATGTGTTCGTGAACATGCAGGAATACACCCAGGAAGAGAAAGAACCTTCTTATGAGGCGCATGCCGTGTACGCTGATATTCAATTAGTACTCAAAGGCAGCGAGCGCTTCCGCTGGGGTTTAGGGGAATTGGGCGAACTGAAAGGCGATTTCCGTCCGGTGACCGGCGTGGAAAAATACACGGAATTCACCTTGCACGAAAACCAGTTTGTGATCTTCCTTCCCGGCGAACCCCACGCCCCAGGTTTACCGGAACACAGTAAATCGTTTTGTCGTAAAGCAGTCATCAAAGTGAAATCACAACATAAATCCCCCTGTTTTTTTAATGATGACACTTTACAGTATATTGCAGAAAAGTATGGTTCTCCCGTTTCAAGGTATAAACGGCTTGGCCCTATAGATGGAATTGATTTTGATCTTGATGCTTTTGAATTGAGTGATGGCAGATGTTATATCACCCAAGGAACTGTACTTGACACTTGTATTTTTCAAACAAGACGGTTTATTGATGAAAACGACATTATAAGACTGACAGAAGAAGATGGATGCTCCCTAAGAGATTTGATAGACAGAAAAACAGGAAAATCCATTTTCAAGGATTATATTGATTATCTCTGACCAAGAAAGGAGTCAAATAGAATGAAAAAGCACATCGTATGTCTTGGCGATTCCAACACCCACGGATACTGCGCCGATCCCGCGGACTGCGCGGACGGCGGGAGCCGGTTCAACGAGGACGAGCGCTGGACCTGCCTGCTGCAAAAGGCGCTTGGGGATGAATACCTGGTGCTGGAGGAAGGCCTGGGCGGGCGCACCACCGTGTTTGTGGACGCGCTGCACGAAAGCATGGACGCCGTATCCGCCGCCTTCCCCATCCTGATGAGCCATGAGCCGGTGGACCTGCTCATCATCATGCTGGGCACCAACGACACCAAGGAGCGCTTCGGCGCCAACGCCGCCGCCATCGCCGTGGGCATGGAGCGGCTGATCAAGAAATGCAAGTCCGTGGAATGCTGGACGGCGAAAGGCCCCAACATCCTGGTGGTCTGCCCCCCGCCACTGGGCGACGGATTCCACGACGAGGTGATGGGCCCGGGCTGCGTGGAAAAGTCCAAAGCCCTGCCGAAGTACATGAAGGCCGTGGCGGAACGCAACAGCGTGCATTACCTGGACGCCAAGGACTGCGAGTTCAACCCCGTGGACTTTACCCACCTGACGAAAAAAGGCCACGCGCAATTGGCCGGAATGCTGGCAAAACTGGTACCCGGCCTGGTCAGCTGAGAATCATCCTTTTCGCTCCCCTGAAACATCCGAAATCTCCATGGTTTCGGGTGTTTTTGCATGCCGCAATATTGCAGCCTTCTGAAACGCTTTGCCGCCGCCCGGCGAAACCAGCCCATACCGAATTGTACAAATCCTGTACAAACGCCCCGAAGCCTTTGACAAAGAATGGGAACGGCTGATATAACGTAACCGTCGTGTGACTTTAACGATTTAAAGCGAAACAAAAGGAGGCTTCTTCCATGCAATCCACCGAAAAGAAAAAAAGCAACCGCGGCGCGCTGATCGGCGCGGCGTTCCTGATGGCGACTTCCGCCATCGGCCCGGGCTTTCTGACCCAGACCGCCACCTTTACCGGCAGCCTGAAGGACAGCTTTGGATTCGTCATTTTGATTTCCCTCATCATGTCCGCCATCGCCCAGCTGAACATCTGGCGGGTGCTGTGCTCCTCCGGCCTGCGCGGCCAGGACGTGGCGAACAAGCTGGTCATGGGCCTGGGTTATTTCCTGGCGGCGCTGATCGCCCTGGGCGGCCTGGCCTTCAACATCGGCAACGTCGGCGGCGGCGCGCTGGGCTTTAACGCCCTGCTGGGCCTGGATCAGACGCTGGGCTGCATCCTGGCGGGCCTGCTGGCCATCGTGATTTTCCTGTTCAAAAAAGGCCAAGAGCATCGTGGACCAGGTGGTGAAGTACCTGGGCGCGGTGATGATCGTGGTCATCCTGGTGGTCATGTTCCTGACCAAGCCCCCGGTGGGCTCCGCCGTCAAGAACACCTTCCTTCCCTCCGCTGAAATGGGCAGCCTGTTCCCCGCCATCCTGACGCTGCTGGGCGGCACCGTGGGCGGCTATATCACCTTCGCCGGGGCCCACCGCCTGATCGACGCCGGCGTAACCGGCAAGGACAAGCTGAAGGAAGTCAACCGTTCCTCCGTCATGGGCATCGGCATCGCCGCCATCGTGCGCGTGCTGCTGTTCCTGGCCGTGCTGGGCGTGGTGACCAAGTTCGCGGGCATCAACCTGAGCGATCCTTCCCAGAACGCCGCCATCGAAGGCCTGACCGAATATACCGGCATCAGCAACCCCGCCGCTTACGCCTTCAAGGCGGGCGCGGGCGACGTCGCCTACCGCTTCGCAGGTCTGGTGATCCTGGCCGCCGCCATCACCTCCATCATCGGCGCGGCCTACACCTCCGTGTCCTTCCTCAAGACCTTCCATCCCTCCATCGCCAAGAATGAAAACTGGTGGATCATCGGCTTCATCGCCGTTTCCACTTTGATCATGGCCATCCTGGGCGGCGCGGCCAAGCTGCTGGTGCTGGCGGGCGCGGTGAACGGCCTGATCCTGCCCATCTCCCTGGGCGTGTGCCTGGTGGCTTCCAAGAACAAGAAGATCATGGGCAAGGATTACAAACATCCCACCTGGCTGCTGATTCTGGGCATCATCGTGGTGCTGGTGTCCGCCTATGTGGGCATCACGTCTTTGGGCAACCTGGCGAAGCTCTTCTAACATAACGAAGCAGGGGGCTGGAGGCAGGAAACGATCTTGATGCAGCAGCTGATTTATCAAGTGTCTTTAGATGAATGAACCAACCACTGTCATCCCTTCGACGTTGCTCAGGGCAGGCTCTGAGCGCATCCGGACGCGTTCCTTGCATGTCATCCTGAGCGAAGCGAAGGATCTCCCCGAAGGGCGGGCAGGATCTCATAATAATGCATCATAGCAAGCAGCATACTACCCAGCAATGAGATTCTTCGCGTTCGGATGCGCTCAGAATGACAGGGTTCGTTCGTGCTTTAAAGCAGCTTGACTGAACAGCTGCTTATTATCCCATCAGAATTTCCTGTTCTCTGCCTGAAAAAGGATTCATTATGAAGGATTATCAGATTCTCATAGAAGGGGATTCCTCCATCCTGATCGTGTTTGGCGACACCATCAGCACGGAGATCAACCAGCGGATCACATCCACGGTGCAGCTTATCCGCGCCCAGCGGATCGAGGGCATCGTGGATATGATCCCTGCTTTCGTTTCCCTGCTCATCAACTACAATCCCCTGGTCATTTCCTACGACGCGCTGCGAAAGCGGCTGGAAAAAATCTTGCAGATGGAAACGAAGGCCTCCGAAACGGTGAAGCGGGTGTTTGAAATCCCCGTGTGCTACGGCGGCGAGTACGGCCCCGACCTGAAAAACATCGCCGCCCACGCCGGGCTTTCCGAGCAGGAAGTGGTGAAGATCCACACCTCCTGCGATTACCTGATTTATATGCTGGGCTTCCTGCCCGGCTTCTGCTATCTGGGCGGCCTGGACGAGCGCATCCACACCCCGCGCCTGGAAACGCCAAGGCTCAAAATCCCTGCGGGCAGCGTGGGCATCGGCGGCAAGCAGACGGGCATCTATCCCATGGACTCCCCCGGCGGCTGGCAGCTGATGGGCAAAACGCCCGTGAAAACCTACGATCCCCAGCGCGACCCCGCCATCCTGGTGCAGGCCGGGGAATACATCCGCTTCGTGGAGATCGACGAAGCGGAGTTCCAGCGCATCAGCGAGCTGGCGGAAAAGAACGAATACCAGGTAACGATCCGGGAAGGAGGGGCGTAAGATGGGCTTTCGCGTACTCAAAGCCGGCATGCTCACCACGGTGCAGGACCTGGGCCGCAACGGCTACCAGAGCCAGGGGTTCAGCGTCGGCGGCGCCCTGGACGTCCGCAGCTTCAACATCGCCAACATGCTGGTGGACAATCCCGAGAACGAAGCGGTGCTGGAAATCACGCTCATCGGGCCGGAGCTGGAATTCACCGCCGACACCATCATCGCCATCACCGGCGGGGACTTTTCCCCCAGGCTGAACGGCGAACCCATCGCCATGTATTCCGCCGTATACGTCCGCAAGGGCGACATCCTGAAATTCGGCAGCGCCCGCACCGGCACCCGATGCTACATGGCGTTTTCCGGCTATTTGCAGATCCCCATGGTCATGGGCAGCCGGTGCACCAGCCTGAAAAGCAAGATCGGCGGCTTCAAGGGCCGCAAGCTGGAGGCGGGGGACTATATCGGCGAGCGCATCAAGCGGCGCTACCTGCCCTTCTTCCTGTCCCGCAAGCTGCCGCCGCCGGACTACAACAACGACAACGGCGTGCTGCGGGTGGTGATGGGCCCCCAGGACGGGCTGATCAGCAAGCAGGGCATCGAAACCTTCCTGCATTCCGAATACACCGTCACCGGCGAGTTTGACCGCATGGGCTGCCGCCTGGACGGGCCGATCATCGCGCCGAAAAAAACATCCGATATTATTTCGGACGGCATCGCTTTGGGCGCGATCCAGGTGCCCTCGGCGGGCAAGCCCATCATCCTGCTGGCCGACCGGCAGACCACCGGCGGCTACGCCAAGATCGCCAACCTGATCTCGGTGGACATTCCCCGGCTGGTGCAGAAAAAGACGGGCCAGAAGATCCGCTTCGAGGCCGTCACCATGCAGGAGGCCCAGCGCCTGTACCTCCAGGAGGTCAAGGAGCTGGAACGCATGCGCAAGGAAATCCATACTCCCTGCAAGGAAGTGCTGGACTGCCGCCAGGTGGCCAAACGCCTGGAGAGGCTCTACGCCGACGCCGAAACCCAGCGGTTCTTTTAACGCCTGCTGATAAAGGAGACGCAAATCAATGGATATGAAGAAAATCCGGGAACTCGTCAAAATGATGGAGGGTTCCAGCTTAACGGAGCTGACGCTCAAAGACAATGAAATGGAAATCTGCCTGAGCAAGGCCGCGCCCGCGCCGGTGCTGGCCATGCCCGCTGCGCCCGTCCCGGCAGCGCCCGCCGCCGCGCCTGCGCCCGCAGCCCCGGCGGAAGAAGAGGACGACACCCTGCTCATCACCGCGCCCATCGTGGGCACGTTCTATTCCTCCCCTGCGCCGGACGCCCGGGCCTATGTGTACGTGGGCGACCATGTGAAGAAGGGCCAGACCGTGTGCATCATCGAGGCCATGAAGCTGATGAACGAAATCGACGTGGATTACGACTGCGAGATCGAATCCATCCTGGTCAGCAACGAGCAGAAGGTGGAGTACGGCCAGCCCCTGTTCCGGGTGCGGAAAGTGTGATAAGGAGCGAGGAGCGGTGCTGAAAAAAGTATTGATTGCCAACCGGGGCGAGATCGCCGTGCGCGTCATCCGCGCCTGCCGGGACATGGGCATCGGCAGCGTGGCGGTGTATTCCGAGGAGGACCGCATGAGCCTGCCCGTGCAGCTGGCGGACGAGCGGGTGTGCATCGGCGCGGGCCCGGCCCGGGACAGCTATTTGAAGCCGGACAGGATCATCTCCGCCGCCATTTTGGCCGCGAAAACCGTGGGCTACACCAACGCGGGCACCATTGAGTTCATCGTGGACCAGGAGGGCAGCTTCTATTTCATGGAAATGAACACCCGCATCCAGGTGGAGCACGGGGTCACCGAGCTGCTCACGGACACCGACCTGGTGGCGGAACAGCTGCGGGTCGCTTCCGGGTTGGAGCTGAGCTTCACCCAGGAGGACGTGAAGCTGCGGGGCCACGCCATCGAATGCCGCATCAACGCGGAGATTCCCGAAAAGAACTTCATGCCCTCCCCCGGCAAAATCACCGTGCTGCACCTGCCCGGCGGCAACGGGGTTCGGGTGGACACGGCGCTGTACACCGGCTATATCGTGCCGTCCAATTACGACTCCATGATCGCCAAAATCCTGGTGTACGCCCCCACCCGGGAAGCCGCCATCCGCAAGATGCGGGCGGCGCTGAACGAAACGCTGATCATCGGCGTGGAAACCAACCTGGATTTCCAGTTCCGCATCATGCAGAACAAGGTGTTCTGCGAGGGAAAGGCCGACACCGGGTTCATTGAAAAATTCGTGGGAGGAGGCCGATAACGTGCTGCGAGTGGACTTGAACAGCGACCTGGGCGAGAGCTTCGGCCGCTACACCCTGGGCATGGACGACCAGATCCTGCCGGTGATTTCCTCCGCCAACGTGGCCTGCAGCTTCCACGCCTCCGACCCGGTGGTGATGGAAAAGACCGTGAAGCTGGCGAAAGCCTCCGGCGTGGCAGTCGGCGCGCACCCGGGTTACCCTGATTTGATGGGCTTTGGGCGGCGCAGCATGGTCATTTCCCCCGACGAGGCCCGCGCCTATATCCTGTACCAGCTGGGCGCGCTGTACGCTTTCCTTAAGCCCCTGGGCATGGAAATGCAGCATGTGAAGCCCCACGGCGCGTTCTACAACATGGCCGCCAAGGACTATGAGCTGTCCAGGGCCATCTGCCAGGCGGTCAAGGACTTTGACCCGCATCTGATCCTGCTGGGCCTCAGCGGCAGCCAGCACATCCGCGCCGCCGAGGACGTGGGCCTGCGGGCGGTGTCCGAGGTGTTCGCTGACCGCGCCTACGAGGAGGACGGCACCCTGGTGAACCGCAAAAAGCCCGGGGCCATGATCACCGACGAGGACGAGGCCATCCGCCGGGTGGTGCGGATGGTGAAGGAAGGCAAGGTCACCGCCATCACCGGCAGGGACATTCCCATCCGGGCGGAAAGCATCTGCGTCCACGGCGACGGGGAAAAGGCGCTGCTCTTCTCCAAGCGCATCCGCGCCGCCATGGAGGCCGAAGGCGTCGCCGTCCTGCCGATGAAATAATCGCATAAAAAACGGGATGTCACCGGCAGGACGGCATCCTTTTTTTGCGTTACACATCCCGGCGCTTTTTCGCCGCGGCAATCTGCTCCGGGAGGAATAGAAAAAAACATCCGAACCCGTCTCCAATTTTGAAGATCCGGTTCGGATGATCTTGGTCTGGTGCGCCATCAGGGACTCGAACCCGGGACACCCTGATTAAGAGTCAGGTGCTCTACCAACTGAGCTAATGGCGCAGATGCAGGGGACTCATAACGGCAAAGCCACACGAAGGAGCGTTTCCTCTTTACACGCAGAGGAGCCTCTCCTCTTTACAAGCCCCGGAAGCTGGAGCGGGTGATGGGAATCGAACCCACGTAGCCAGCTTGGAAGGCTGGAGCTCTACCATTGAGCTACACCCGCAAATGGAGCGGTAGACGAGGCTCGGACTCGCGACCTCCACCTTGGCAAGGTGGCGCTCTACCAACTGAGCTACTACCGCATGGATTTGTTTGGGGTGTTTCTGGTGCGGACGAAGAGACTTGAACTCTTACGCCTCTCGGCACCAGATCCTAAGTCTGGCGCGTCTGCCATTCCGCCACGCCCGCAGAATGCCACCCGCCGCAGCGTCCCGCCGGGAATCCCGAAGGGAAATGACCCATCGGGGACTCGAACCCCGGACACCTTGATTAAAAGTCAAGTGCTCTACCACCTGAGCTAATGGGTCACAATGGCTGGGGTGGCAGGGATCGAACCTACGAATGAGGGAGTCAAAGTCCCTTGCCTTACCGCTTGGCTACACCCCAACGGTACCTGCCATGTCAGGAAAAATGGGGTGGGTAGTGGGACTCGAACCCACGATCTCCAGAGCCACAATCTGGCGCCCTAACCAACTGAACTATACCCACCATAAGCGGATTGGACGCGCCTGAAGGGATTCGAACCCCCGACCCACGGCTTAGAAGGCCGTTGCTCTATCCGGCTGAGCTACAGGCGCACGCCGCCGCGAAGCTGTGTCGAAGGCGGATTCGTTGCCGAATCATCCCCGCTGACAAGAAAAAAGTTTACCACATTCTTTCTTTTCTGTCAAGACCTTTTTTTATTTTTTATAGGGATTATGGTGGGGAGTTTAGAGTACAGAGTTCAGAGTACAGAGTACAGATGGTTAAGAAGTACGGAGCGGGAGACCAGTCAAAAGCCTTCCCCTTAAGGGGAAGGTGTCAGGCGCGGGGCCAAGCTGGCTCAATGTGACGGAGATCATTCGCGCCTGACGGATGAGGCGTTCCCCGAAGCGGCAGGGACGAGGCCACCTCATCCGAGCCGCGCAAATTGTCTTGGTCACTCTCTCATACTAAGCTCCGCGCGGCCCACCATCCGTGGGCTGCCGCCCGGCCTTTGCTGAAAATGATCCACAGGATCATTTTCCGGGCGCTTCGGCCCCCCTCAAGGGAAAGGCTTTTGGCGTGCCTACTATAGCCTAATGACTAATCCCTAATCCCTATTCCCTATTCCCTATTCCCTATTCCCTATTCCCTATTGCCTCATCTTAAATTTTCAAAAATGTAACAATTCCCCTTTCCCCGCCCCTTGTCAATCTGGGGGAAAAAAGGTATAATAAGTCATTAGAGAAGCGATGGAACCCTGTTTCCATGGCTTTCTCGGGAACCCTGTATTCCAAAATCCGAAAGGAGCTTGATTTCCTATGGGCAAGAAGTACGTATACCTGTTCACCGAAGGCAACGCCACCATGCGCGAACTGCTGGGCGGCAAGGGCGCGAACCTGGCTGAAATGACCCACATCGGGCTGCCGGTTCCCCAAGGCTTCACCATTTCCACCGAAGCCTGCACCCAGTACTATGAGGACGGCCGCAAGATCAACGACGAGATCATGGCCGAAATCATGGAAAACGTGGAGAAGATGGAGAAGATCAACGGCAAAAAGTTCGGCGATCTGCAAAATCCCCTGCTCGTTTCCGTCCGCTCCGGCGCGCGCGCTTCCATGCCCGGCATGATGGACACCATCCTGAACCTGGGCCTGAACGACGACGTGGTGGCCGCGATGATCAAGGGCAACCCCGATCCCAAGTTCGAGCGCTTCGTATACGACTGCTACCGCCGCTTCATCCAGATGTTCTCCGACGTGGTCATGGAAGTGGGCAAGAAATACTTTGAACAGCTGATCGACGCCATGAAGGAAAAGAAGGGCGTCACCTACGACACCGAGCTGACCGCCGCCGACCTGTGCGAGCTGGCGCAGCAGTTCAAGGCCGAATACAAAAAGCAGCTGGGCAGCGACTTCCCCTCCGACCCCAAGGTGCAGCTGTACGAAGCCATCCGCGCCGTGTTCCGCTCCTGGGACAACCCCCGCGCCAATGTGTACCGCATGGACCATGACATCCCCTATTCCTGGGGCACTGCCGTGAACGTGATGCCCATGGTGTTCGGCAACCTGAACGAAAACAGCGGCACCGGCGTGGCCTTCACCCGCAACCCCGCCACCGGCGAAAAGGTGCTGATGGGCGAATTCCTCACCAACGCCCAGGGCGAAGACGTGGTGGCCGGCGTGCGCACCCCCATGCCCATCTCCCAGATGGAAGAAAAATTCCCCGAAGCCTTTAAGCAGTTCGTGGAAGTGTGCGACAACCTGGAAAACCACTACCGCGACATGCAGGATATGGAATTCACCGTTGAAAACGGCAAGCTGTACATGCTCCAGTGCCGCAGCGGCAAGCGCACCGCCCAGGCCGCCATCAAGATCGCCTGCGACCTGATCGACGAAGGCATGATCAGCGAAGAAGAAGCGCTGATGCAGATCGACGCCAAGAGCCTTGACATGCTGCTGCATCCCACCTTCGACGTGAAGGCCCTCAAGGCCGCCAAGCCCGTTGGCAAGGGCATCGCCGCCTCCCCCGGCGCCGCCGCCGGCCACATCGTGTTCACCGCCGAAGACGCCGTGGAGCACGGCAAGAAGGGCGAAAAGGTCGTCCTGGTGCGCCTGGAGACCAGCCCCGAAGACATCGAAGGCATGAAGTTCGCCCAGGGCATCCTGACCGTCCGCGGCGGCCAGACCAGCCACGCGGCCGTGGTGGCCCGCGGCATGGGCACCTGCTGCGTATCCGGCTGCGGCGACATCAAGATGGACGAAGCCAACAAGTGCTTCACCCTGGCGGGCAAGACCTATCACGAGGGCGACGCCCTGTCCCTGGACGGCAGCACCGGCAACATCTACGGCGAGCTGATCCCCACCGTGCCCGCCGATCCCAACAGCGGCTACTTCGGCCGCATCATGGAACTGGCCGACAAGTATAAGACCATGGGCGTGCGCACCAATGCCGACACCCCCAAGGACGCCAAGCAGGCCGCTTCCTTCGGCGCGCAGGGCATCGGCCTGTGCCGCACCGAGCACATGTTCTTCGGCCCCGACCGCATCCCCGCCTTCCGCGAGATGATCTGCGCCGAGACCGTCGAAGAGCGCAAGGCCGCGCTGGACAAGATCGAACCCATGCAGCAGGCTGACTTCGAGGGCCTCTTTGAAGCGCTGGGCGGCTACCCCGTCACCATCCGCTTCCTGGATCCCCCGCTGCATGAATTCGTTCCCACCGAAGAAGCTGACATCGAAGCCCTCGCGAAAGCCCAGGGCAAGACCGTCGCTTACATTAAGCAGGTCATCAGCGACCTCCACGAGTTCAACCCCATGATGGGCCACCGCGGATGCCGCCTGACCGTCACCTATCCCGAAATCGCCGTGATGCAGACCAGCGCCATCATCAAGGCCGCGCTGGCTGTGAAGGCCCGCCATGCGGACTGGAACGTGGTTCCCGAAATCATGATCCCCCTCGTCGGCGAACTGAAGGAATACAAATTCGTCAAGAACATCGTGGTGGAAACCGCGGACAAGCTGATCAAGGAAGCCGGCTCCGACCTCAAGTACGAAGTGGGCACCATGATCGAGATTCCGCGCGCCGCCCTGACCGCTGACGAAATCGCCAAGGAAGCCGACTTCTTCTGCTTCGGCACCAACGACCTGACCCAGATGACCTTCGGCTTCTCCCGCGACGACGCCGGCAAGTTCCTGCCCGCGTACTACGCCAACAAGATTTACGAGTTCGATCCCTTCGCCCGCCTGGATACCGTGGGCGTTGGCAAGCTGATGAAGATGGCTGTGACCCTGGGCCACGAAAGCAACGCCAAGATTCACTGCGGCATCTGCGGTGAGCACGGCGGCGACCCGTCCTCCATCGAATTCTGCAACCAGATCGGCCTGAACTACGTGTCCTGCAGCCCCTTCCGGGTGCCCATCGCCCGCCTCGCCGCCGCGCAGGCCGCCATCAAGGCGAAGAAGTAATTCAACCGACCAACATAAAAAGCCGCGTCGCAAGACGCGGTTTTTTTGTTGGCTGTTATACAATTTTTAAATTAAAACAGCAAATATAGGGAAACAGTTCTGTCATCCTGAGCGAAGCGAAGAGCCTGCCCTGAGCAAAGCCGAAGGGACCTCCCTCGTAAAAAAGGAGATTCTTCGCGACGGCGGGCGCTCTGCTTGCCCGCCTGCTCAGAATGACAACGTTACTTGAATGATTTTGATTAGCTTGTTTTATTTGAGAATCGTATAAAAAAGGAAGGCGGTCTGCCGGAAACTGACAGACCGCCTCGGTTCTTTTATCCATATACGATTTCCGCGAGGATGATTGATAGCAAAAGTCTGGTACAAAGCCCCGGGCGATGCTCTTTCAGATACGCTTCCCGTATCCTGCCGCACTGTCCGATAGGAGTCAGGGATATGCAAGACCGCACTACCCGCCTGCGCTGTTGAACAGGATCAGGCACAAGCCCGCGCAGAGCATCAGTACGGCGCCCAGAATCAGGGTGCGGGGTTTGGGCCGCTGCCGCCGGGCTTCCTTTGCCAGCTTGTATTCGTAATAATGCTGGTGCTTATCTGGTTTGCCAAAAGGAGTGAAAAGCACTTTCAGGCTTTTGACGCCGTAAGCGAAGATATCGAACACCCCGCCGTAGGCGCAGAACGCCAGCAGGCCGAAGCAGAACAAGAATACGCCGGGAACGAAGAAGGCGTCGCACAGGCCGCTGTAGATTTCAGCGGGTTCTGCGGCGGTAAACACGCCGCGGCTGACAGCCACCGCCAGGAACACCACCGCGCTCACGCCTAATTCAATCAGCCAAGGAATGAAGCGATTCTTCAAAGACCAAGCTCCTTCTTGTAAGCCTCGAACTCCGCGCCGTTACAGCGGATGAAGTGGCCGGGACGGATCTCCCGCAGCGCGGGCTGATCGACAGAGTAATCATGCGTCTTGTGGGGATCGTACTCAATGCGCTTCCGGTGCTTTTCGTGGTGGGGATCGGGATACGGAATAGCGCTCAGCAAGGACTTGGTGTAGGGGTGGAGCGGATGCTCGAACAGCTCGTCCGAGGTAGCCAGTTCCACCAAATGGCCGTAGTACATGACGCCGATGCGGTCAGAGAAGTATTTGACCACGCTCAGGTTGTGGGCGATGAACATGATGGTCAGGCCCATTTTGTTGCGCAGGTCGTTCAGCAGATTGATGACCTGGGCTTGAATGGACACGTCCAGGGCGGAGATGGGTTCATCGGCGATAATCAGATCGGGCTGCAGGACAATGGCACGGGCAATGCCGATACGCTGGCGCTGTCCGCCGGAGAACTCATGGGGATAGCGCGCTGCGTGCTCGCGCACCAAGCCCACCAGATCCAGCACCTCATACACCTTTTCGTCGATGTACTTTTCATCCTTGATGCCCCGGATCTTGAGGCCCTCGGCGATGATTTCCCGCACGGTCATGCGCGGGTTGATGGACGCGATAGGATCCTGGAAGATCATCTGCATCTTCGTCATGATGTTGTCCTTGGCGGCAACCTTCATGTCGATCTCATAGCGGGCTTTGCGCTCCTCCGCCGCGGCGCCGGACAGGGTTTTCATGTCGGCTTCATACTGGGCGGTAAGTTCAGCCTTGCGCTTTTCCCGATATTTTTCCACACACTTGCTCTTTTCCACGGAGGATTCCAGCGCGTTTGTTTTCGCTGTGCGGATTTTTTCATGCAGTTCTTTCTGCATTCGGGAAATCTTTTGTTTATATTCTTCGGTCAGCGCATCTTTCCGGCTTGGGTCGGCGGCGCATTTTTCCTTCAATTCCGCTTCCATGTGGGCCTTCTGGGCGCTGAAATCGTTCCGCAGGCTGCGGATCAGCACCGGCAGGCCGTTCTGGGTGGAGGAAATGCGCAGACCCTGGAAGTAAACGTCGCCTTCCGTGGGATCGTACAGATTGATGATGGTGCGCCCGGTGGTGGTTTTGCCGCAGCCGGATTCGCCAACCAAGCCAAAGACTTCGCCTTTTTTGATGTAGAAGCTCACGTCGTCCACGGCCTTGTTGATATAGTCGCCGCTGCGGAAGTACTGTTTCAGATGATTCACCCGGAGCAGAATATCGTCGTCCTCCTGGATGCCGGCGTTTTCCAGCCGGGCCAGGGTGATTTTGCTGACGATCTTATCCAGCAGCGCGGCCAGGAGGATCAGCAGAATGCCCACGCCCCACACCCACAGGACGTTGGCGCACAGCAGCCACAGGATGCGGAATATGCCCAGGTCATTGTTTTCGTCGGAAACAGCCACCGTTGTTTTGGCGAAAGCGTCCATGGCCCCTTCTACACGGGTCTTCTGAGCTTCCATATTGGCGGCTTTCACCGTCTTCATCAGCGTGTTCATGGAACCGTCAAAATTGGCGTCCCACAGCAGGCTCATTGCGGAAAGAGCGAACACGTCTTTGTCCGGGGCTGTTTCATCGGGATAGCGGGCTACCAGCTCGGCATACAGCTTTTCCATATAGCCCCGGAAATCCGCTTTTTCACCCGCGACGACCTTTTCCACCATGCCGGCGAATTCTTCCCGGATATCCTGGGCCTGTTCCCGCTCCTGGGCCTGGATGGTCTCCAGGGCAGCGAAGTACCGGGTTTCGTCCAGGTTCTTCACATAGCCCTTCACGTCGGAAACTGCCGTGCCGCCGGCGATATCTTCTTTCATCATGGCGACGACCGCTTCCACGTATTCCAGATAAGTTCCGGCGGCTTCGCCCTTTTCCTGTGCGAAGGCGTCATAGGC
Organism: uncultured Eubacteriales bacterium; assembly: GCA_902795275.1. GTDB lineage: Bacteria > Bacillota > Clostridia > Christensenellales > Aristaeellaceae > RUG563. The sequence goes on from CADBKQ010000024.1 coordinate 21,679, forward strand.
GGCTTTCACGTTCGGCTCCACGGATGCGGCCTGGAGCTTCGCCAGCTTGCCCTTTCCCGCGGCGGGCTTGGCAATGCCGTCCAGGTATTCAAAGGCTTCCTTCAGCAGGCGGCTTTCCTCGCCGCTTTCCAGCTGGCTGTAAAATTCCAGATATTTGGCGCCGTTTTCGGGATCATAGGTTTCTTCCAGCGTCTGGTAGGCTTCTTCCACCGCCTGATCGATGCTGTTCAGCTCGCCCTTGCGCAGCCTGTCTTCCCATTTGGTGAAGAAGCTGTTCGCCCGTTCAAAGCGCATGGATTCCTGCATGTTTTTGGTATCGGCCGCGTCGATCAGGGCATTGTAAAACTGATGGTCGAATTCCACGCGCTCCAGAGCGGAGGTTTTTTCGTTATAGCCGTTGAGCCAGCCGTTCAATTGATTCCAGGCTCCGCCGCTGGTCGCCAGGGCATAAATACTCACGCTGATGGCCAAAGCAATCAGAATCCAGCCGATGATTCTCAGCGCCGTGGCAATTCTTCTTTCTGCTTTCATGCTTCAGCGCCTCCTTTCATGGCTTCCTTTGCTTCTCTTTCCGCCTGCGCCTTCTGCATCCTTTGGATACGGTCGGTCACGATGGCCGGGGGATCCACCTTGGGCGCATTGGGATGCAGCAGCCAGGTGGCGGCCCAATGGGTAGGACTGACCTCAAACACGGGAGGCTGCTCCTCAAAATCGATCTGCATAGCGTATTTGTTGCGGGCGGCAAATGCATCGCCCTTCGGAGGCAGAATCATATCCGGGGGAGTGCCGGGAATGGCTTCCAGCTTTTCCTTGGTTTCCAGATCGGGCATGGAGGACAGCAGGGCCCAGGTGTAGGGATGCTTGGGGTCATAGAAAACGTCGTCCGCCGTGCCGTATTCCACGATCTTGCCGGCGTACATGATGGCGATCTTGTCCGCCATGTTGGCGACCACGCCCAGGTCGTGGGTGATGAAGATGACGCTTAAGCGGCGTTCGCGCTTGAGGCGGTTGATCAGTTCCAGAATCTGGGCCTGGATGGTCACGTCCAGAGCGGTGGTGGGTTCGTCGCAGATCAGGACATCCGGGTTTGCGGACAGGGCAATAGCGATGACAATACGCTGGCGCATACCGCCGGAAAACTCGAAGGGATACTGGTGGTAGCGCTTGTGAGGTTCAGGAATGCCCACTTCCTTCATCAACTCAATAGCGCGGTGGCGGGCCATGCCCTTAGAGAGCCTGAAAGCGTAATCCTCAGCCCTGGCTTTCAGATAGTCGATCATAGCCTCAGCCCGCTGTTCGTAATGTCCCTGCGGGCCATTGGCGATCTGCTGTTCAAAGTGGCGGGTCAGTTCATCAGTCATCGACGTCAGGTTGTTTTTTGCAGCGTCAATGTCAATCAGGTTCATGGGCACAACAGAAGGCGGGGTTTTGCCCTTGGCCGCTTCCTGATTGTACTTCCGGGTCTCCCGTTCAAAGCGCGCTTTCTCCCTGGGGTTCTGGCGGAAAGCGCGGAAATAGCGTTCCAGCAGGGCTTTCACGCCGCTGCGGAACACGTATGCCTGGCTGTCTTTATCCAACTGCAGGGGGTCAATGGACGCTTCCACCTTGGCAGCGGAGGCTTTCAAAGCGTCATGGCACTTTTTCTGATCCAGGCTGTGTTCACTGAACACACTCAGAGCTTCTTTCAGCGCCGTCACCGCGGTTTGCTTCTTCTTCAGGGATTGTTTCTCCGCGTATTCCAGGGCTTTCTCCACGTCCTGCCGGAAACTGAGCATAAAGCCCTCGTCCAGAGCTTTGCGGGCCTGGCTGTTGATATCCGGAATGGACTGGGTCTGAGGATCAGGGCTGTTACCCTGCAGCACGGAGTAGCCGATGCAGAAAAAGTTAGGGCTTTCCGCCTGGAGTACGTCATTCATTGTATCGGATATTTCATTTAGCAGCGCTTCCATGTCGCTTTGCTGGCGTCCGGTATAGCCGCGTTTAAAGCCTTCCAGCTTTTCCGTGAAACCACTGATTTTTCCATTGCTTTCCCGGAAGGTATAAGGATGAAAGATATGCTTCAGGGCGCAGATCATGCGGCCGCAAACCTCACGCACATCCCTGTCGTTGCGTTTAAGCAGCGCGCTCTGGGCTTCTTCCACGCAGTCCAGCACCTCCACCATAGCTTCGGTGGCTTCTTTGTAGGCGAACTCCTGCTTCACAGCGATCCTTACAAAGCTGTCGAATTCTTTGATTTTTTCAGGTGCGTTGGCAACGCCGCCAGCCTTCATGCTGTTTTCAAGCTCTTTGAGCATGCGGTTGAAGGAGTCCCTGCCGTCGCGGCGGCGCTCCTTGTTATTCAGCAGCATGGCTTCGGTGAGCTGTCTGCCTATGCGCATAATGGGGTTCAGAGCGCTCAAAGGATCCTGGAAGACCATGGCCAGTTTGTGACCGCGCAGGTTATGAAATTCCTCTTCGGGGATTTTCAGCAGATCCTTGCCGTCATAGATGATTTCACCGCCGTCCACCATGGCGTTTCCGGCCAGGATGCCCATGACGGCGCGGGCGGTGACAGATTTGCCGGAACCGGATTCCCCGGCGATCGCCAAGGTTTCGCCTTCCTGCAGGTCAAAGGAAATATCCCGCACAGCGCGGACAGCGCCATTCGTAGTGCGGAATGAGATTGTAAGATGCTTAACTTCCAACTTTGCCATATCAGTTGTCCGCTCCTCTCAACGAAGGGTTCAGCGCATCGCGCAGGCCATTGCCGAACAGGTTGAAGGAAATCTCCAGAATGGCAATGAAGATAGCCGGGAACATGATGATGTGGGGATAGGTGTTCAGGTAGCCGTTGCCGTTGGAAAGCATGGTGCCAATGGAAGTGACAGTGGACGAGGTGTCCAGGTTGATGATATGAAGGTAACTGAGCATAGACTCGGTGAAGATTACGCCTGGAATGGTCATAACAGCGCCGGTGACGATGGTGCCCAGTGAGTTGGGGAAAATATGCTTGAAAATCAAACGCCTGTCACTGGCGCCCAGTGTACGGGCCGCCAGCACATACTCATGGCCTTTGAAGCGGTAGAACTGGGTACGCACGCGTGCTGCAGTGCCCACCCAGCCGGTGAGCACGAAAGCGAACAGCAGCGACACAACCGGCCCTACCTTGCTGGCCAGATGCAGCTGGAATAATGTGGCGACCACGACGAAGGGAACGCTCGCCAGGATATCGGAAATGCGTTCCATAATCATATCCACCGCGCCGCCGTAATAACCCTCGGTAGAGCCGTACAGCACGCCCAGGAAAAAGTTAATGGACGCAACGCAGATAGCCAGCAGCAGCGAGAACCTTGCGCCTACGGCAAGACAGGTAAAAATATCCTGGCCGTACTGGTTGGTGCCGAAAAGGAAGGATGCGTGAAAACCATTTTTGTAATTGAAGTATTCGTCATAGTCCACCCTGGCCCGATAACCGGTCTGGTTCTTCTGGGCGTAAGTGTACCACACGCCGTTTTCCCCATCCCCCGCTATGCGCAGGCTGGTATAACCTGCTTTCTGTGGATCGCTGCTGGACAGGTAATTGGCAATGAAGCCGCCGTTTTCATCCAGGACAGGAGCGCCGGAGGAACCCTGACTCTCATCCTGCAGCTTGTACCAGAAGTTAGCGCCGTCGTTTCCTCGTACATAGTGCTTATTCTGGGTGGCGGACAAAGGATAGAATACCTGGATGCCTGTATTGTCCTGATACTCCATCAGGGTTTTGTATTCCGCCTCGCTTAGATTTACATACACATAACCGACGGTTCGGTAGCTGTCAACCCGCAGATTGTAGAACGTTTCACCCGTGGCGTCCTCAAAGGAGCCGTAAACCTTTTTTATAGCAGGTTTGCCATTTTCCCGGCCGATAGCTTCCAGGTACAGGTATCCCGCGGTGTTCTGCTGCTGGCGGCTGGCCCCGTCCCAGAAGTCCACACCGTTGAACAGCTCACATTTGGGCAGAGATGTCTTGTAGTAGCCGTCGCGGAAGCTGATGGTATAGTTGGAAAGGGGTGGTACAATAAGCGCAAACAAAAGCAGGATCAGGATCAGCACAAAAGCAACCACAGCGCTTTTATTGGTGCGGAAGCGGTTCCAGGCGTCGCCCAGATAGCCCACTGCTTTGGTTTGCAGCCGTTCGTCGTGAATGCGCTCTTCCCGCTGCACGAACTGGAATTTTTCCTTGGGAACATCGTAAATCTTATTATCTTCCATCATTTCTTCGACCCCATTCTGATGCGCGGATCAATCAATCCGTAGCTGATGTCAATGACGATGCCAGATACCAACCCGATCAGGGTATAGAAGATGGTCAGCGCCATGAAGAAGTTATAGTCGCGGACGTTGATGGAGTTGATGTACAGGTTGCCAATGCCGGGAATGCCGAAAATGTTTTCAATAATCAGGGAGCCACCCATAATGCCAATGAACTCGCCGATGATCATGGGCAGGATGACCACCATGGCGTTGCGCATGGCGTGGCGGGAAATCGCCTGGGCCTTCGTCAGGCCTTTTGTGCGGGCAAGAAGCATATAATCGCCCGTAAGCACTTCGGAAAGCTCGGCGCGGGTGTACCTTGTAAACCCGGCGATTACGCCGAAGGACAGGCTCATGATGGCGGGCACCATGGAAACGAACATCTTCCCGCTGAACAGGGAGCCCGCCTGGCTGAGCGAAGCCAGCTGCAGCGGGAACCAGCCCAGCCGGAAGCAGAAAATATACTGCACCAGGAAAGCGTATACATAGCTGGGCACTGAAATGAACACCATAACCAGGGTGGAAATCACGGCGTCCTGCCATTTGTTCTTTTTCAGCGCAGCGTAAATACCAAGCCCGAGCCCCAGGGGGATGGAAATCAAAATAGAATACAGATTCACAACTATCGTATAAGGCAGCTTCTGCATCATCACATCCCAGATGGCAAGGCTTTCATACATTTGTTCGCCTACGCCCCAGTCCCATTCCGTGAAGATGCTTTTCATGTACAGGAAAAACTGAACCATGATCGGTTTATTGTAACCCATTTTTTCCCGCTTGGCCAACACCAGGTTCAGGTCGCGGCCCATTTCCTTTACAGCAGGCAGCGGGAGCAGCTTAATCAGCACGAAGCACATGACCGTGATGACGAACATCGTCAGGAACATGTACAGGATACGTTTGATGACATATTTGGTCATTCCATGTTTCCCTCCGCTTATAATTTCTTGCGTACCCAGGCGTAAAAGCCTATCGAAAATATATTCACGCCCGGGCCCCGGACCTGCCGCCCGCGCGTGAATGCGCAGCGGAGGCTGGACAGGCGGCTGATTCCGATTTCAAAAAGCATTTGGGTTGAATTCCCAGATGATGGTATCCGTATCACAACGGCGAAGGGCATGGGGGATTTCTCCTCCATGCCCATGCCATTCAGACAACAGAATGCCTGATGCCAAGAGATTAGTACACCAGGGTGTTGTTGGCGATGTAGTCGGCCCACTCGGCGTCGTCGTAGTTATAGGTAAGGGAATCGAAGCTGCCGAAGCCCATGAGGTTCAGGTAGGTGTCCACAGCGTAGTTGACCTTCTGGGACAGCAAACTGGCCACGTTGCGGTAGTACAGGGAGGTGGTGGGGAACCAGTTCAGGAAGCAGTGTTCCACGCCAGCCACGATTTCGCAGCGGGTGCTGTAAGCATAGTCCGCGAAAGCGCCCAGCTTTTCAAAGATCACAGGCACGTCTTCAGTGGCGTTGTTGGCCCACATGGCCCAGTGCTGCAGGGTGTCGGTCACTTCGCCGATTTCGCCGCCGAAGTCGAAGGTCAGGTTGATCTTGCTGGTGTCATAGCCGTATTCATTCTGGTTGCCGGAACCATCGGCTGCGTCGCAGTAGCAGCGGGCGAACACGCCGAAGGGATCCATGGCTGCGCCGCCCCAGGTGGTGAAGATCATATCAGCGCCGCCGGAATAGTTGGTTTCATAGTAGTCGGCGTCGGGGGTCATGGTCATGTCGATCTTGCCCTCGAACTTGCTGCCCTTCACGGCCTCAGTCAGCTGGGTCCTGAAGTAGTTGTACATCTTGACGTAGATTTCATCGCTGGTGTACACGCGGATTTCCAGGGTGATGGGGGATTCGCCATCCCAGATCTGGGTTTCGATGGCCTTATCTGCGGCGATCTTCATCAGTTCCTGAGCCTTGGCCATATCGTAGCCGGTCATGGCTTCGTAAGCTTCGTCCAGGGTGGCGTAGTCCTTGCCCTCGCCGTATTCCATGTCGAACAACTCCACCAGCGCCTTCTTGGCGGGTTCGCTGTCGCGGTAGGTTTCACCGGTGAAGGGATTGTAGCAGTACATGTAGTTCAGTATGCCGTAACCGGCGGTGCCGGCGGCAGTGTAAGCGGTGGCAAAGTCATTGGCGTCCAGCGCGAAAGCGAAGCCCTTGCGGAATTCGTCGATGACCAGGATCTGGCTGTTGGTGCCATGCTCAACCAGCTTGCTGTAGTTGGTGTTCCAGGTCAGCTTGGTGGTGTAGCTCTGGGGAGTGTAATGGATGTATTTGCTGGCAGCATACTTGTCCATATCCTCGTTCTGCAGATCCACGTTGTCCACTTCGCCCTTTTCAAAGGCCAGCAGCGCGGTGGCGTGGTCTGCGATGACGGTCACAACGATATTGTCGGTCTGGTACATGCCCAGATGCTTGCCGTCATGATAACCATACCAGCTTTCATTGCGGCTCAGGGTGTATTCCTTATCCAGCTGGAAGGAGGTCAGCATGTAGGGGCCGTAGGAAACGGTGTTTTCCAGAGAGCGGCAATAGCTGCTCTTCACCTCGTCGGCTTCCTCTTCGGTAGCCACGGCGGCGCCGTCCTTGTAGAAGGTCTTGCAGGCTTCATAAACGCTCTTTTCCACCAGGAAGGTACCGGCCAGGTTATAGGGTACATAGAAGGCGGGTTCAGCCACCGGAGCTTCCAGGATGAAGTCCACGGTGTAATCGTCGATCTTCTTAAAGCCCACGTCGTCCCAGGTCACGGCCTTGGCGGTATTGGCAACCTTCAGGTACTGGTCGGCATAGCTGGCATAGGGCGTGCCGTCGGCCAGGTAATTTTCGTACAGGTACTTGGCGGACACCCAGGCTTCGTCGGCGGTTTCATCTTCCACGGCCGCGTCGCGGTACATGGTGTCGTCAGCAACGGAGATGTATTGAGGAGCAGCGTTGCCTTCGGCGTCCAGAGCGCCTACACAGCCCCAGAAGCTCATGTCGAGGAACACTTCGGTGCCGGCGGCCAGCAGGTCAGCGGCGGATTCGGTGATGGCATCGTAGGTCACTTTGCCGGCGTAGAGGTAATTCTTGGCATTGACAACGGAGAAGGTGCCGTCATACCAGGTGTCGGCGCGGCGGTTCATGATCTTGGGATTCAGCTGCTGCTGGAAGGAATAGACGTAGTCGTCCGCGGTGACCTTGGTGCCGTCGTTGAAGCACAGGTCGGGGTTCAGGGCGATACGCCAGGCCTTGCCAGTTTCGCCTTCCTTGACGCCCATCTGGCCGACATATTCGGCAGTCACGTCCACAGGCATTTCAGCGGCGGCTTCAGGCATAATGGAATAGCCGGTCTTGTCGCTGTTGATGCGGAAGGCATAGAAGCCGGAAGTCAGGTAGTCCATAATGTTGGAGTCATCGGTAGTTTCCCAGCTCAGCACGTCCCAGTTGGAGTTGGAAGTGAGGGCGCTGGTAAAATCATTAAAGGTGTATACCTTTTCATCGGTATAGTCCTTTCCTTCTTCACCGGCGTAAATATCCGTAGTCACGGTGCCGCCGCCCTCGGGAGCGGGTTCAAGCGTCACTTTGCCGCCGTTGAAGCTCCGCTCGCCAACCTCATAAGAGTCAGCCAGCGTGAAGCCTTCAGCCAGCGCGGACACGGAGCACAGCACCATGACCAGCGCCATCAGGATGGATAGGATTTTCTTCATCTGATTTTTCCTCCTCAGAATAATATGTGTGCCGTTGACTTGAGCCAACAGAATATATTAATTTTATCATTTTAAGGCTCTTCCCTAGAAAGTGTGGGTGGCATAAAGCCGTAGAAGTAAAGAAATAAAAGGATTTGCAGGGTTGACATGGAGCCTCTGACATATGTGATGTAG
>CADBKQ010000024.1:29828-30462 GCA_902795275.1 uncultured Eubacteriales bacterium
TCGCCAGACAGGCTATCACATATGTCTGCTCCATGTAAACCCGTGCAAATCATAAGTTTGCCCTTGATAATTTACCCACATCTTCTAGTGAAGCCTCCATTTTAATCCGCTAAAGTCAATTGGTTCTTGAAGAGCTTCTGAAATATCCCCGCGCAGCGGGTGTTCATTTTACCCTTGACGGATCTGGATGATTCTGGTATCAATCCGGCAGGCGACCGCCGTACATGATGGCCAGTTCGCCGTAAACCTTACCCCAGTTGTGGATTGACATCGTCCATTTCATGGTTCAGTTATACATCAACTCATCCAGAATGATTTCTTCGGCGTGGTTCCGGATGCTGTTCATCTGCTGCACCCACTCCGTCTGGTCTTCCGCTTTCAGTCTCTCGGTCACTCCTTCGGCTTTCGCCATCTGACCGACCATCATTTCCATTTGCTCATGGCTTGTTCTGTCGATCTCCCGAAGATGGGAGAACAGCTTTCCGGAGACAAATAGTTGATTGTAGATGACCGGACGGTGTTCCTCCAGATACCTTTTCCGCATCCGCCCATACTTCCCGATCGGCTCCCTGTCCTCCTCAGGCAATACGATATTTGGATACAAGCATCCATTCTTCCAGGTATGCGTGCCGTG
>CADBKQ010000025.1 GCA_902795275.1 uncultured Eubacteriales bacterium
AGCTGTTCCCGCTGTTTTTCCTGTGCGTCAATTCTTCTATTCTCTTCGTCAGTGCGACAATCAGCGCGTCCTTTTCTGCTATTTCTTTTCGCAACGCTGCGAGTTGCTCGCTTTGCTTTTGGAGCTGTTCGGTTAACCTTTTTATTTCTTCTATCAGTTCCTGAATCAGCTCCTGCATCCCGAACACATCCTCTCAGTCTTTCGCTAAGTTGAGATATTCGACGTTCTTCCTAAATCTCCTTTTGGATTTTCTGTAACCATTTTTTACATCATTCTCTGCGTGACTGAACAGTTACCCCAAAAGGACAAAAACATCGCGTATACTGTGTCAATTGTACGAAAAACCGCCCATTCTTCGCATTGCTTTTCATGCCATATTCTTTGCATTATTTGCTTTTTTTATCAGTTTATGCTATACTGTTTTTGATCATTCCGGGAAGCGTCAAAACGCTCGTTTGAGGTGCAAAGCCTATGAAATACGGTTTTTCCGAAGCCAGCCCCTATCCGCAGCCGGACGGCTCTTACCGCGCCAGGCAGCAGCTGCACGGCCTGGAGGAAGACGTGGAATTTCTTCCGGGCACGGCCATCCGCGTGTGGTACACCCACCAGGCCACCTGCTATCCGTCCCACTGGCATCGCTGCATGGAAATCATTGAATGCGTCCATTCCCATTATACTGTGAATACGGAAAAGGAAACCTATACCGTTTCTCCCAATGAAATCCTGGCGCTGCCCGGCGGAACGCTGCACGATTTGCGGCCGGGGCCGGACTGCAACGGCTGGATTTATCTGTTCGATCTGTCCTGGCTCAGCCACATTCCATCCTGCCGGGAGATTGCCTCCCTGCTCACGGGGCCTCTCCTGCTTTCGCGCCAGGCTACGCCCACCACGTTTCCCAAGGCCGCCAGCCTTCTGAGCAGGATGCGGAACGATTATTTCAGCGACAACCCCATGCGGGAAGCGCTGTTTGATTCCTCCGTGCTGCGCCTGCTGGAGCAGCTGACGCACCAGGAGGAGGCTGAGGCGGAAAGCCTCTGCCTGGACAAGCGCCACGAGCACGACGCCCTGTTCAGCCAAGTGACCCAGTACATCGACGAGCACTTTTCGGAAGACCTGACGCTCACCGGCACCGCCCGGCGCTTCAACCTGTCCAGCGCTTACTTTTCGCGGCTGTTCAAGCAATACGCCCACGACTCTTTCAGCAGCTATCTGGCCAACCGCCGCTTTACGGAAGCCGACCGCCTGCTGATGGACCCCACCATCCCCATTACGGAGGTGGCTTTCCGCTGCGGGTACAACAATCCCGCCGTGTTCAGCCGCGCGTTCCTGGCCCAGCGCAAATGCTCCCCCACCAAGTTCCGCCATATCTACGCCCGCTTTGAAATGGAACGCCCCGCGAAGGAACGGTGAAATCAGCCCTCTCCGCTTTCCTGTTCCCCGAATCGCTCCAGGAAGCTATGCTGCTGTCCTTCGCGGAGGTAACCGGGAAAGGTGTCCAGCCATACCTGGTGCAGGCTGGCGAAGATGTTTTCCTCGATCTGCGGATTGGTCTTTTTCAACTGCTGAATCAGCCGCTTGACTTCCTGCCGCTTCCCGGCGTGTTCCTCCCGGGCTTCCCGCTCCGTCAGTCGGCAGGCGCATTGGATGAAGCTGAGGCCGTTGTACCGCGCCCAGGCCAGAATGTCCTTTTCGTTGACGCAGTACAGCGGACGGATGAGCGCCATGCCGGGGTAGTTCCGGCTGCGCAGCTTGGGCGGCATGGCCTGCAACTGCCCGCCGTACAGCATCCCCAGCAGCGTGGTTTCGATCACGTCGCTGAAATGGTGGCCCAGGGCAATCTTGTTGCAGCCCAGCTTCTGCGCTTCGCTGTACAGATGCCCCCGCCGCATCCGGGCGCAGAGGTAGCAGGGGGAATGATCGGTTTTGTTCGCAACGTCGAAGATGTCCGTTTCAAAGACGGTCAGCGGCATTTCCAGCTGCGCGGCGTTTTCCTCGATCTTTTGCCGGTTCTCGGGCTTGTATCCCGGGTTCATGGACAGGAACACCACGTCAAAGGGAACCTCGCTGAACCGCTGCAGCATCCGCATCAGCACTGCGCAGAGAAAGGAATCCTTGCCGCCGGATATGCACACGGCGATTCTGTCTCCCGGCTCCACCAGCTCATAGCGCTTCACCGCCGCGATGAAGGGGTTCCAGATTTCCTTGCGGTATTTCTTGCTGATACTGCGCTCTGTCAGCTGGCGTTTCGTCAGTTCCCGGCTCATGCGTTTTGCTCATGCTCGTCGATGAGCTTTTGCATTTCCCGGATGATTTCATCCACGGGATACCCGCTGCGCTTGCTGGCGTCCGCTAAGGTGGCGCGCTTGATGAGCGCCTTCACGATGGGACTGTTGATGATTTGCAGGCGCTTGTCCATCTGCGCCGCTTTTTCCGGCAGCCAGGGGTACGCGGCAAGGATGTCCGCGAGTTTTGTATTTTCATTGAATTCCATGCTGTCCGTACACTCCTTGTGTTTTATTTGTTCATCTATGTTTTTATCCGGATGGGCTTGCCGAACATCCGTGATCAACTCGGAGGAGATGCGCCTATGTCCCCACTCAGGTTTCTTTTTGCTTCGGATTCCTTTAAAGGGTCGCTGACCAGCGGGCGGGCCGCGGAGCTGCTGAACCGGGCCGCGAAAGATGTTTTCGGCAAAATCGAATATACCAGCCTGCCGGTGGCGGACGGCGGCGAGGGAACCGTGGCGGCCGTGATTGCCGCCGAAGGGGGCGAATGGATGGAAGCAAACGTCCACGGCCCGTTGATGGAACCGGTGATGGCGCGGTATGGCCGGCTGGATGCAAGCCGGGCGATCATTGAAATGGCTGCCGCATCCGGGCTGACGCTGGTGCCGGAGGTTCAGCGCAATCCGCTGCTTACCTCCACCTACGGAACGGGTGAAATGATCCTGGACGCGCTGAACCGCGGGTTCACGGACATCTCTATCGCCATTGGCGGAAGCGCCACCAATGACGGCGGCATGGGCTGCGCCCGGGCCTTGGGCGCGCGTTTCCTCGACAGCGGCGGCAATGAGCTGGAAGGCCGCGGACAGGACCTGGAAAAGGTGATTTCCATTGACGTATCCCATCTGGACTCCCGGCTTGCGGATGCGAAAATTACGGTGATGTGCGATGTGAAAAATCCGCTGTGCGGCGAAAACGGGGCCACCTATACCTACGGAAAACAGAAAGGCGCCACGCCGGAAATGCAGGAACGCCTGGAAGCCGGCATGCGCAATTACCGGGATGTGATCCGCGCCGCCTTCGGCGTCGACCCGGACAGTATCGAAGGGGCGGGAGCCGCGGGCGGACTGGGAACGGCGCTTCGCGTGTTCCTGGGCGGCGAAATGAAATCCGGGATTGAAACCGTGCTGGATCTGATTGATTTCGACGCGCGGCTGGAAGGCGTGGATGTGGTGGTGACCGGGGAAGGCCGCGCGGACCGGCAAAGTGTCCATGGCAAGGTCATGCAGGGAATTGGCACCCGGGCAGCCAAGCACGGCGTGGTCGCGGTGGGCCTTTGCGGCTCTCTGGGAGAAGGCGCGGAGCTGATCTATGATTACGGTATTCAGTCGCTGATGACCACGGTAAACGCTCCCATGACCCTGGAGGAAGCCATGGCCAGGACGGAAGAGCTTTACTACGCCGCGGCCGTGCGCATGTTCCGGCTGCTCAACGCGGGAATGGCGCTGGGTTCCGCCCGCTAACCGTCGTAATCGTCCAGGAAAGAGATTTCCTTTCCTTTATATTTCCAGCCCACCATGGTGTCCAGCTGCACGTTGTGGATGCTGCCGAAGATGTTCCATTCCACGGTGGGATTGTCCGCATGCAGGGCTTGAATCAGCCGCTTCACTTCCAGCCGCTTGCTGACGCGCTCCTCCCGGCTGGCCTGTTCCGTGAGGCGGCAGGCGCATTGGATGAACTGCAAATTGTTCTTGTCCCGCCAGGCGCAGATGTCCTCCTCCCGGACGGTGTAGAGCGGGCGGATCAGTTCCATGCCGGGGAAGTTTTTCGCTTTCAGCTTGGGGGGCATGCCCTGGAGCTGTCCGCCGTACATCATGCCAAGCAGGGTGGTTTCGATCACGTCGTCAAAGTGGTGGCCCAGGGCGATTTTGTTGCAGCCCATTTCCTGCGCCCTGCCGTACAGGCAGCCCCGCCGCATCCGGGCGCAGAGGAAGCAGGGGTTCTTTTCCTGGCTGTCGATCACTTCAAAAATGTCGCTCTTATACAGGGTGTAGGGGATGCCCAATAACTGGGCGTTGCTCTCCACCTTCGCCCGGTTCGCTGGATTGTAGCCGGGGTCCATGATGAGATATTGCGCTTCAAAGGGAAACTCCGTGTGCCGGTGCAGCAGCTGAATCAGCTTCGCCAGCAACATGGAGTCCTTGCCCCCGGAGATGCACACGCAGATTTTGTCCCCCGGCTGAATGAGCTTGTACCGCTTCACCGACCGGCAGAAGGGCTGCCAGAGCGTTTCGCGGAAGTCGGTCAGAATCCCGCGCTCCAATTGTTCTAAATAAGTAAATGTCCGGGCCATATGCTTCCCTTACTTTCTCGCTTCCAGGATCGACTTGATAAACTCCCGGCTGCGTTCCTGCCGGGGATGCTCGAAAAACTCCCGGCTGGGGCCGGACTCCACCACACTGCCGTCCGCCATGAACAGCACCTTGCTGCTCACGTGGCGGGCAAAGTCCATTTCGTGGGTGACCACCAGCATGGTCATGCCCTCCTCGGCCAGCTGCCGCATGACGGCCAGCACTTCCCCGATCAGCTCGGGGTCGAGGGCGCTTGTTGGTTCGTCAAAATAGATGATCTCGGGATTGGATGCCAGGCCCCGGGCGATGGCGACGCGCTGCTGCTGGCCGCCGGAAAGCTGGGAAGGATAGCTGCCCTGCTTGTCCGCCATGCCGACGCGCTTGAGCGCCGCCAACGCGATTTCGTTGGCCTGGTCTTTTTTCATTTTGCCCGCCACGGTCAGGCCCAGGGTCACGTTCTGCAAAACCGTTTTATTCAGGAATAGGTTGTAATTCTGGAACACGAAGGCCGTCTTTTTGCGGATGCGGGCAATGTCGGCATGGGACGCGGCATGCAGGTCGAATTGTTCCCCGTCGAACACCATTTCCCCCTGATCGGCGCGTTCCAGGAAATTCAGGCACCGGAGGAAGGTGGTTTTTCCAGACCCGCTGGGGCCGAGGATGGCCACCACGTCGCCCTTGTTCACGTCCAGGTCGATGCCCTTGAGTACCTCCAGCTTGTCAAAGCGCTTGTGTACATTCTTTATTTCCAGCATCATGGCTTGTTTCCTCCATATGTCGCCAGCCGCTTTTCGCCCAGACGCTGAACCCAGGACAGCACGGTGCAGAACAGCAGGTAAATCAGCGCCACTTCTCCGTACAGGGCCAGGGATTCATACACCCGCCCGTTGATGACCTGGGCCTGCCGGAACATTTCCATCACTGTGATGGTCGCCGCCATGGAGGTTTCCTTCAGCATGGCGATCATGGAATTGCCAAGCGCCGGGAAGGCGGTGCGGAACGCCTGGGGCAGCACCACATGCGCCATAATCTGCACGTAGTTCATGCCTACGCAGTAGCCCGCCTCCATCTGGCCCCGGCTCACGCTTTCCAGGGCCCCGCGCATGGTTTCCGCCATGTACGCGCCTTCATTGAAGCCCAGCACCAGCACTGCCGCCGGGAAGGCGTCGATCACAACGCCCACACTGGGCAGGCCGTAAAACACTAAATACAGCTGCACCAGCAGCGGCGTGCCCCGGATGATCCAGATATAAAACCGGCACACCTGCCGCAGCGCCTTCACATTGGCGTACTGAATCAGCGCCACGATCACGGCGATGACCAGCGCCAGCGAAAAAGAAAGAAGGGTGAGCGGGATGGTCACTTCCACCCCGTAGCGCAGCAGCTTGGGAAAAGAGTCCGCCAGGATGTTCCAAAGACGTTCGTCCATGCTTTCACTCCATCGTCAAAATATAGCTCAAGTTTACCATATCCCCGCTGTCCACGCAAGCGGAGAAAAAACAAAAAGCCCGCGCCCGTACAAAAACAGGCGCGGACAGTTGACGCCGCGGACATCCCGGAAAACCGGCGGTTCATCCTATTCGGCAGCGGGCACCGCCGCGGCGCGCCGATAGATTTCCAGCATGGCTTTCGCGTCCTCGGCCATGGTGCCGTGGCATTCGCAGATGATGCGCGGGGCGTAGCCGCGCGCAATCAGCAGCGGAGCCAGGTGTTCAAAGCGCGGCCCGAATGATTCATCGGCGAAGGTGCGGTGGCGTTTTTCCCCGGAAGGGCCGAATTCGATGGTGGAAAAGTGTACATGCATGGCGCGGGCTCGTTCCACGCCCAGAACGCTTTCAATGGTGTCCAGCACGTTTTCAAAGGCCTCCGGGCCGTTCATGGCCCCTTGGCCCAGGGCGTGGAGGTGGGCGAAGTCAATGCAGGGAATCAGGCGTTCATCCAGCAGGCAGAAGTCCAGGGTTTCCCGCAGGTCCCCGATTTGGCTGGGACGGCCCATGGTTTCCGGGCAGAGATGAACGCGGGACAGGCCCAGATCATCCAGCCGCCGGTAGGCTTCCTTCAACCCCTCCCGGCAGTTGTGAAGCGCTTCTTCCCGATCCAGCTTCATCACCGCGCCCACATGCACCACTACCCGGTCGCCGCCTAAATGCGTGACCAGGCGGGCGCTGTCGGCGATGTAGCGGAAGGAAGCCTCCCGCTTTTCCGGGTCGGGATTCGCCAGGTTGATGAAATAGGGCGCGTGGGCGCTGACGGCAATATCGTTTTCCCGAGCGAACCCGGCGATCTTCTCCGCCATATCTTCTTTCAGCTGCACGCCCCGGCCAAAGGAATATTCATAGGCGCTCAGCCCCATGCCCCGCAGCCAGGCCGGGGCCTGCCAGGACGCTTTATAGCCCTGGGCGTAAAAAGAATCGGAGTTCCCCGCCGGACCGAATCGAATCATAGCGCTTTGCTCGCCCGCCCTTCTCCCCGGGCATAATGCCCCGTCTGTATTTCCTTCACAAACAGATCCGCGTTCACCAGGCCGCGTTTCCCGGCTTCCTCCGCGTCGCAAATCGCCTGGGCTTTATCGTACGGCACCATGACCATGTTCACGTCCAGCGCCGCTTCCTCCCGGCTGTCGGGCTCGCCCCGCAGGATGGCGTACTGGGCCATGGCGATGCCGAAGCCGTTGCCCACGCTGCCGGTGTTGAACAACAGCTGCCCGTATCCAAACAGCCGCACGCCCTGGCGGTGTACGTCCCCATAGCCCACAATCTGAAAGTCGGGCTCAAAATACGGGGCCAGCAGGTCGTGCTCCTCATGCACGAAGTAAGGCTCCGGCAGGATGGGCCGACCGTGGAACAGGCGCATCTTCTTCCCGGAAAACCAGCAGTGACGCTCCATGGGCAGCTCCACCAGCGCCTGCATCCTGCGCGGGCCTAACTGGTCATAATAGAATTGGTCTTTGGGAAACAGCTTTCTGCCGATTCCCTCGTCCCAGTTTCCCCGTAAAATAAATTCGCAGTTGGCTCTGGCCCAGTCGAAGGTTTTGTCCGACGAGGGGCCTTTGCCCACCACGTCGCCCAGGCACCAGACGCGCTGGATGCCCCGGCGAATGATATCCTGCTCCACCGCCTGGGTGGCGGGCCAATTGCCGTGCAGGTCGGCCACCAGCGCAATTTCCGTCATGCTCTGCAAGCCTCCGCGAACGCATGGAAGATAGCCTGCGCCTCCGCGTACCGATCCCCCAGGGATTCGGGATGCCACTGCACCGCCGTGACGAACCGGGCCTCCGGCAGGTCGACGGCCTCGATCAGCCCGTCGCCGGTATACGCCGCGGGAACCAGCCCTTTGCCCAGCTTCCTGATGCCCTGGTGATGGCGGCTGTTGACGCTGAACCGGCTTAATCCTGTGAGCCGATGCAGGATCGTGTTTTCAATCACCGTCACTTCGTGCACCTTGTCCCGCGGGGTGTCGTAGCAGGTGTGCCG
The DNA here is from genome assembly GCA_902795275.1 of uncultured Eubacteriales bacterium. Taxonomy (GTDB): domain Bacteria; phylum Bacillota; class Clostridia; order Christensenellales; family Aristaeellaceae; genus RUG563. The sequence continues at coordinate 8,047 of CADBKQ010000025.1, forward strand.
GGCCGCGCCGGGAAGCTGCTGCGCAATATCCTGGTACAGCGTGCCGCCCAGGGCCACGTTCATTACCTGTATTCCCCGGCAGATGCCCAGTACCGGCATGCCGATTTTCAGCGCTTTCCGGAACAGGCTGATTTCAACCGCGTCCCGTTTCGCGGAAATTTCCCCGCAGCAGGGCAGCGTTTCCTCCCCGTAAAGCGCCGGGGCCACGTCCGGCCCGCCGGTGAGCAGCAGGCCGTCCACCAGCGCCAGCAGCGCGTCCTGCGCCTGTTCGTCCTCAATGAGCGGCAGCAGGATGGGCACCGCTCCCGCCCGCGTCACGCTGTCCAGATAATCCTGGTTGATGGTGATATTTCCCTTTTCGTCCTGTGCGGGCGTTACACCGATCACTGCCATTTTTTCAAGCCTCCTTTTACTTCTGCTTTCAGTATATCGCCTTTCCGCTGGAAAATCAAGCCGAAGCGTTCCTTCCCGCGCCGGTTGTGAACTATGCATGATAAACCCTTGACAAACGGGGAATAAATCAGTAAGATAAGGATTGCATGCGAGGAAGGGGAGAGTACCGCGCCGGAGCGCCCAAAGAGAGCCGCGGAAGGTGAAAGGCGGCGGCGGGACACGCGGGAACATGGCCCCGGAGCACGCGGAGGCAAGCACGTTCAGCCCCCGCCGGGCAGCGCCGATATCCGCTGAATGAAGGCGCGTTTCCTTTAGAAATAAAGTTTTCTGGGGGAAACCGCTCTTTGGAGGCCAAAGAGCGGTTTCCCCCAGACCCCCTTCCGAGAAAGCCATATAAGGGGGATGTTTTGATCCTTCGTGATTTGAAACAGCTTTGAAAAGGAACGTGTAAAACCAGGGTGGTACCGCGTAGTTTTTTACGCCCCTGCATCGAACACCGATGCGGGGGTTTTTCATCCCCCGGCATCAGAAGGGATAAGAACGAGAGTACAGAGTTCAGGTCAATCAACCTGTATAATATGATTTGCACTCTCCGCCTAATCCCTATTCCCTAATCCCTAATCCCTCAAAAAAGGAGTGATTTCCCATGGACCAGAAAAAGACCTACTACATCACCACGCCCATCTACTACCCCTCGGGCAACATGCACATCGGCCACACCTACACCACCGTGGCCGCCGACGCCATGACCCGGTTCAAGCGCCTGACGGGCTATGACGCCTACTTCCTCACCGGCACCGACGAGCACGGCCAGAAGATCGAGCGCAAAGCCGCCGAAAAGGGCGTGACGCCCCAGGCCTACGTGGACGAGATCGTGGCGAACACGAAGGAACTGTGGAAGCTGATGGAAATCGAATACGACGATTTCATCCGCACCACCCAGGAACGCCACGAAAAGGTCGTGCAGAAAATCTTCCGCCAGTTCTACGAGCAGGGCGACATTTACAAGAGCGCCTATGAGGGCCTGTACTGTACCCCCTGCGAATCCTTCTGGACGCCCACCCAGGTGGTGGAAAAGGACGGCGTGAAGGTCTGCCCGGACTGCGGACGGCCCGTGGAAGCCATGCAGGAGGAAAGCTATTTCTTCCGCATGAGCAAGTATCAGGATTGGCTGATCGACTACATCGAAACCCATCCCGATTTCATCCAGCCCGCCAAGCGCGCCAACGAAATGCTGAACAACTTCTTAAAGCCCGGCCTGCAGGATCTGTGCGTATCCCGCACCAGCTTCAAGTGGGGCGTGCCGGTGGACTTTGACGACAAGCACGTGGTGTACGTGTGGATCGACGCCCTGTCCAATTACATCACCGCCCTGGGCTACGGCACCGACCACGACGAGCTGTTCAAAAAATACTGGCCCGCCGACGTGCACCTGGTGGGCAAGGAAATCGTCCGCTTCCACACCATCTATTGGCCCATTATGCTCCACGCTCTGGGCCTGCCCCTGCCCAAGCAGGTGTTCGCCCACGGCTGGCTGCTGTTCGGCAACGACAAGATGAGCAAGTCCAAGGGCAACGTGGTGTATCCCCAGCCCATCGTGGCCCGCTACGGCGCGGACGCCCTGCGCTATTACCTGCTCCGCGAGATGCCCTTCGGCGCGGACGGCAACTACACCAACGAAGCCTTCCTCACCCGCATGAACGCCGACCTGGCCAACGACCTGGGCAACCTGGTTTCCCGCACGGTGGCGATGATCGAAAAGTACTTTGACGGCGTTCTGCCCGCCTGGACGGAGGCCGCTGATCCGGAAGTGGACGCGCCTCTCAAGGAGCACTGCGCCGCCCTGCCCGCCCTGGTGGAGGAGCAGATGAACAAGCTGCAATACTCCCAGGCGCTGGCGGAAATCTGGAAGGTCATCGGCGAATGCAACAAGTACATCGACCTCACCCAGCCCTGGGTGCTGGGCAAGGATGAGGCGAAGAAAGATCGGCTTGCCAACGTGCTGCTGACCCTGGCGGAGTGCGTGCGGTTCGTGGCTGTGCTGATCAAGCCCTTCATGCCCCAAACCCCCGACCGCATCTTTGAACAGCTTGGCGTCACCGACGACATCCTCAAGACCTGGGAATCCCTGGACTCCTTCGGCGCGCTGCCCGCGGGCATCAAGGTCTGCAAGGGCGAAGCCCTGTTCCCCCGCATCGACATCAAAAAAGAGCTGGAAGCCCTGAACCCCGACGAAAAGGAAGAAAAGAAGGAAGCCAAGGCGGAAAAGAAGGCCGAGAAGAAGGAAAAGAAGAAGGCTGAAATCCCCGAGGGCTGCATCGCCTTCGACGACTTTGAGAAGGTCAAGCTGCGTGTCGCCCGCGTCGTGGAATGCGAGCGGGTGGAAAAGAGCGACAAGCTGCTGAAATTCCGCCTGTCCCTGGGGGACGAGGAGCGCACCGTGCTCTCCGGCATCGCCAAGTTCCACAATCCCGAAGACCTGATTGGCAAGAACCTGATTCTGCTGGCGAACCTGGCGCCCCGCAAGATCATGGGCATCGAAAGCCAGGGCATGCTGCTCTCCGCCGTGGCGAAGAACGAGGACGGCAGCGAGACCCTCCGCCTCCTGACGGCTGACCCCATCATGCCCGCCGGCGCGGAAATCGGCTGAACTCACAGATAAACAGAAAAGCAGCAGGAGCGCGGAAACGCGCTCCTGCTGTTTGCTATCCCGCCCTTTGCCCTGCGAACGGGTTCCGGGTATTCATTGGTGGAGCAATTGCATATTTACATTTTACCGGGCGCGATATATACTGGAATCAAAACCAGTTTGATCCGGATGAATCCTGTATTCTGACCTTCCAGAAGGGAGAACATGCCATGATGATCAGCGAAATGAATTTGCTTTCAGCAAACGCCGCCGAATTCCTTCTGCCCCTGCCCGGCATGCCGGGGCAGCCGAAAAAAGCACTGCGCCTGCGCATCGCCGCCCTGGCCTGCGGCGCGGTGCGGGTGACGCGCACGATGCGGGAAAGTTTTCTGGACACGGAAAGCCCCGTGGTCGTTTCCGCCGCGCCCGGTACTTGTATCGTTACGGAAACCAACGGCGCGTACCTGGCGGACTGCGGAAGCCTGACCGTCCGGGTCGACAAACAGACGGGCAGCGCCGCTTTTCTGGACAAGGCGGGAAACACCCTCCTCCGGGAGCGTGAAAAGCAGCCCTGCGTGCTGGAGGAAAAGCCGGTGATGGTCAACCGCTTCTCCCAGGAGGCCCAAATCCAGTATTCCCAAAGCGTGGACGGGGTGCGGGCCTCCGCCGACGATTATGAAACCTATGAGGCCCGGAAAGCCTACGCATGCAGGCTGAGCTTTGATTTTAACGAGGAGGAAGCGCTGTACGGCCTGGGATCCCACGAGGAGGGCTTTGGCAATCTGCGGGGAAAAAGCAGAGATTTATACCAGCACAATATGAAGGCCGTGGTGCCGGTCCTGGTATCCACGAAGGGCTGGGGCATCCTGTTCGATATGGGCTGCCTGATGGTTTTCCATGACGATGCCACCGGCTCCTGCCTGTGGGCGGACTGCGCCGACGAAGCGGACTATTACTTCATGGCGGGCGGCTATCCCGCCGTGTGCCGCCAGTACAGGGCCTTGACCGGCGGCGCGCCGCTGCTGCCCAAGTACGCCTTCGGCTACGTCCAGTCCAAGGAGCGCTACAAGGACGCCCGGGAATTGATCGACGTGGTGAAGGAATACCGCCGCAGGCAGGTGCCGCTGGACGTGATCGTGGAGGACTGGCAATCCTGGCCGGAGGGGCAATGGGGCTACAAGACCTTCGACCGCAGCCGCTTCCCTGACCCCAAGGCGATGACGGACGAATTGCACAGTCTGGGGGCGAAAATGATGATCTCCATCTGGCCGTCCATGCAGGGCGACCGGAACGAAAACCGGAAAGAAATGCTGGAAAACCATTGCATGCTGGGCAACCGCACCATTTACAACGCCTTCGACGAGAAGGCCCGGGCGCTGTACTGGAAGCAGGCGGAGGAAGGGCTGTTCCGCTATGGCGTGGACGCCTGGTGGTGCGACTGCTCCGAGCCCTTTGAATCCGATTGGCACGGCGCCCTCAAGCCCGAACCCTTTGAGCGCACACGGCTGAACACCGAGGAAGCGAAGAAATATTTGGACCCGGGCCGCATCAGCCTGTACAGCCTGTACCATTCGGGCGGCATCTACCGGGGCCAGCGGACAGCCACCGAAAAAAAGCGCGTGCTGAACCTGACCCGCTCCTCCTGGGCCGGGCAGCACCGCTACGCCACCGTCACCTGGTCGGGCGACGTGAGCGCCACCTGGGAAACGCTGCGCCGCCAGGTGCCGGAGGGCATGAACTTCATGGCCGCGGGCGAAGCCTACTGGACCACCGACGCGGGCGGATTTTTCCCCACGAGCTACGGCGGGGCCTGGTTCGGCGCAGGAGATTTCAACCAGGGCGTGGACGATCCCGGCTACCGGGAACTGTTCGTGCGCTGGATGCAGTTCGCCGCGTTCCTGCCCATGATGCGCGCCCACGGCACGGGTACGCCCCGGGAAATCTGGCGCTTCGGGGAAAAAGGCGATCCCTGGTACAACGCGCTGGAGAAGATCATCCGCCTGCGTAGCCGCCTGGTGCCCTTCCTCTACTCCCTCGCCGCCGTTTACAGCCGGGAGGGACTGCCCCTGGTGCGCTTCCCTGCCCTGGACTTCCCGAAGGACAAGGCGCTGCGGAACATCGACGATGAAATGCTGCTGGGCGGCGCGCTGCTGGTGAAGCCCGTGACCCGGCCCATGGAATACCTGCCCGACGCGCGGAAGATTGAAGCGCCGGACGATACAGAAACCGTTTATCTCCCGGCTGGGCCGGACTGGTACGCCTGGGAGAGCGGCGAGAAATACGCGGGCGGGCAGAGCATCCGCGTCCATGCGCCGCTGGATACGGTGCCCCTGTTCCTGCGGGCTGGGACGATCCTGCCCCTGGGCCCGGTGCAGCAGTATGTGAACGAAATTCAGAACGCGCCGCTGACGGTGATCGTGTGTCCCGGCACGGACGGGGAATTCATCTGGTACGACGACGCCGGGGACGGCTACGGCTGCGAACGGGACGAATGCACCCGGGTGCTTTTCCGCTGGAACGATGCGGCGGGCGAGCTGACCCTCTCCGCCCGGGAAGGCGGCTGGAGCGGCATGGAAACGGAAAGGGAAATCCGCGTCCGGCGAGTTGACGGAAACGAAGCCGCCATACGCTACACCGGCAAAGCGGCGGTTGTCAGGCTTTGATTGTTTCCGTTCATTCATTTCATTCATTATCATTGACGGAGTAAAAAATCCCCCGGCGTTGCCGGGGGAAACTTTGCTTGTCCACAGCCGTGGAATCAGCTGCCGGACGAGGAGGAAGAGGAGGATACGCTGCTGGAAGCCGCCGCTCTGTCGCGCATGATATGCTGGAGCGTGACCAGAATAGCGACGACGGTCGGTTCATCCTCCGGGCGGTAAATGTCGATGCAGTACTTGTCGTGAAGGGAGAACATTTTCTGGCTGATGACGGCAATCACGCTGTCGTCTCTGTCGTACAGCTGGAAGTTGAGGGCCATGATATTGCCCCGCATTTGCCAGCCCAGGCCCTCAATATTGATGATGTCCTTCACGAGATGCCAGAATTCCGAGGCGATCTCGAACTGCGTTCCATCCGCCATGGTGACGAAATGCCGGTTGTGCAGGGTGAAGAACTTGCGCTCGATGTGGGCCACCTGATTGCCGGAAGCGTCGGTGATGTCCGTTTTATCGTGCAGGGAGGGGAACTTGGTGTTGGACTGGTAAACGACGTTCTCGCTGCCGTCCGTGATGTCGATATGGTGGTGCAGGGTAAACACCTTGGTGGTGGTGAACAGGGAACGCGCGGGCTCGCCGAAGCGCTCCACATTGACGACGTTGGCTTGCTCTCCGGCTTCACGGTACCGGTGATGCTTTGAAAAGATACCCATGATTTGTCCTCCTTCATACATACTCCCGGACGAAAGCCCGGCGAGAGGCTCTTTCCGGCTTCTGTAATATGGATTATATCATAAAAGCGTGGCGCATGGCAACAGCATGCGCATTGGAAAGGCAAATTTTTTCCCAGATATTGGGGGATTGACGGGGCGGGGATTCGTGCTATAATGAGCGCCGATTCGATTGGCAATCTGCCGGGAGGGAGCAACGCATGAGCACTGTCCGCAAGCCGTATGGGAGCAATCCCCTGAGCCGGATCTATGATGAAGCCAACCTGCCCCAGGCGATTCGGCGCAGCCTGAGCCTGATCTTGCTGGGCAACCTGTTTGGCAACCTGCACGGCATCATCTGCGGCGGCGGCACCACCGCCATGATCGGCCTGGCGAACCAATTGCAGGCGGGCGACTTCGCCTTCGGGCTGCTCAACGGCATTCCCCAGGCGGCGGCGCTGCTGCAAATTCCCTTTTCCCTGCTGGTGAACCGCACGCATAAGCGAAAGAAATACCTGCTCACCTTCGGCCTGTTTTCCCGGGTGCTGTGGCTGACGTTCGGGTTCATTCCGCTGGTGGTGCCCCAGGAGCCCGCGGGCCTGGCCCTGTGGACGCTGATTTTCCTGCTGGGCATCTCCTCCTGCTGCTCCTCCGCGATCAACGTGTGCTGGTTTCCCTGGCTGAGCGATTTGGCGCCCATCAGCATCCGCGGCCGCTGGCTGTCCATCCGGGACTCGGTGGTGGCGGCGTGCAACCTGGGATTCGGCCTGCTGGTGGCCAGGCTGCTGGACACGCTGCCCATCGACAACCGGTATATCATCATCTTTCTTCTGGGCGGCACGGTGGGCATTCTGGATATGGTATGCTTCGGCTTCTGCAAGGAGGTCTATTCCGCGCCTCCACAGCGCCTGCGCTTTGACGGCATTGTAAAGGATATTCTGAAAAACAAGCCTTTCCTGCGCCTGGTGGTCATGTGGACGGCCTGGTGCTTCAGCGCCAACCTGTGCGGCCCTTACCTGGCCCGGTACTCCGTCAACGAAATGGGCCTGACCTTCACCCAGATGATGGTGTTCAGCACGGCGGCTTCGTCCATTGCCACCATCCTGGTGATTTCCCGCTGGGGCAAAGCGCTGGATCATTACGGCTGCCGCAGCGTGATGCTGGTGGCGATGGCGGCGAACTCCTTCATCGACTTGTTTTATCTGTTCTCCACGCCGGGCAATATCGTCCCTGTGCTGCTGCGGAACTTCATCGGGGCCATGTGCTGGAGCGGCACCAACCTGGCGGCCAACAGCATGCAGCTGTCCGCTTCGCCCGACGAAAGCCGTCCCTCCTATATCGCCGTGTTCGCCTGCGTCACATCCCTGCTGGGCACCGCCCTGGGTACCCTGACCGGCGGTCTGCTGCTGGAAGCCTGGCAGACAGCAGGATGGTTCACCGGCGCGCTTGACCGCTTCAAAGCGCTGATTCTGCTGGCCTTCTGCTGCCGCCTGTGCGTGACGTTGTTCCTGGCGCCGCGGCTGCAAAACGACCGGGAGGGTACGCCGAAGCAGCTGATTCAGGCCGTAGCCAACGGCCTGACCCACTTCAACCTGTTTCGGAAAATGTAACAGAATAAAACAATTTCTTGTTGCATGTCCACCAAAGAGCGTGCTATAATGTCCCAGCGCGTAAAAGCGTGAAAATTCAAAAGGAGGCTTTTTCCATGAAAAAGTATATTGCGGAATGCATCGGCACCGCCACCCTGGTGATCCTGGGCTGCGGCACCGCCATGCTGGTGGGCTGCGACGCGGCGAACGGCGGCGGCTATATCCTGACGGCGCTGGCTTTCGGCCTGACGATCGTGGCCATGGCCTACTCCATCGGCAACATTTCCGGCTGCCACATCAACCCCGCCGTTTCCCTGGGCGTGCTGCTGTCCGGCGGCATGACCGCGGGTGAATTCGTGGGCTATGTGGTTTCCCAGTGCGTGGGCGCGCTGGCCGGTTCCGGCATCCTGGCGCTGATCTTCAACCTGGGCGGCGTCAAGGACATGACCGGCGGCTTCGGCTCCAACGGCTTGGGCAACGTCGGCGGCAGCGCCATTGCCGGCCTGGTGGTGGAAATCGTGCTGACCTTCATCTTCGTCATCGCCATCCTGGGCGTGACCAGCAAGAAGGCCAACCATGGCTCCTTCGGCGGCCTGGTGATCGGCCTGACCTTGGTGGTTGTGCACATCCTGGGCATCGGCCTGACCGGCACCTCCGTGAACCCCGCCCGCTCCTTCGGCCCCGCCCTGGTCGCCATGATCAACGGCAACGCCGATCCCATGGCCGCGCTGTGGGTGTTCATCGTCGGCCCCTTCGTGGGCGCTGCCCTGGCCGCCTTCACCTACAAGGCCCTGGAAGCGAAATAATCATTTCCCGTATACGCAAAGCGCCGCGATTGCTCGCGGCGCTTTTACTTATACTAAATACCTTCTAAAAGATTGAAAGATTCGGGATGGATTTTTCGTTCTGGCTAAGCTGAACGAAGGGAGTCGTAGCAGCGCTACGTTGACCGAAGTGAAGCACAGCCAGGGCGGAAAAGACACCCGAAGATTCAAGCTTTTAGATGGGATTTAGTATTACCCTTCGATTTCATATCCCGCCGCTTTCAGGGCTTCCAGGGCGGCGGGCGTGTGTTCCTCCCGGAACAGAATATAATCCGTGTTGTAGGTGGACACGGCGAACAGCGGAACCTGGGCTTTGGCGAGGCAGTCCGCGATGCGGGCCAGGATGCCCACCAGGGAAAAGTCCAGCACCCCTACGACCCGCAGGCATTTCCAGCCGTCCTGACGGTTCTTCGTGCCGATGGGACAATGATCGGTTGGACAGACCAGGGAGACTTCCTCATCCGTGCGGGACAGGAACGTAAACGGCGCGGACAGGTCGGCGTCCGCGATGCTGTCCAATTGGCAGACGGTGAAGGTCTGTTCAAGCAGCTGCAATTTCATGGGACTTTCTCTCCTTTCGCTGACGGCTTACGCAGCCAGTCGGTTTCGGCCAGCAGCCGCGTCGCCTGCTCCTTCGCCGCTTTCATGGCGGTGGGGATGGGCAGGGCGTTCATCTCATTCAGCGTCACGAACCGGCCTTCCTTGCAGTCCATGCTTTCCGCTTCATAGTGGTACAGCGTCATGTTCCAAACCCGGTGGGTGAAAACGTGGCGGGCTTTGCCCAGCTCCATCTGAAAAGAAGCGCGAAGGCCCAGATTCCTGATGGCTTTCTCCGCCTCCGGCCTGCTTTCGCAATTCTCCGTCAGATGATACACCCACAGGTTTTTCAGCAGCGTTTCCTTCCTTTGATTCATCCAGACCCGGCCCCGGCAGGTGATCAGCGCCACAGCCATGGCGACATCTTTCGGCGGCTTGGCGGCGGCCTTGATGGGCAGGGCTTCCGCGTCGCCCGCCTGATACGCGCTGCATAAAGACCGCAGAGGGCAGGCTTCGCAGTCCGGGGTGCCGGGCGTACAGACCGTGGCCCCCAGGTCCATCAGCGCCTGGTTGAAGTCCCCGCAGCGAATATCCGGCATGTCCTCCCGGCCCAGCTCGGCCAGGCGGTGCTTTACACTGGGAATGTCCACATCCTCCCGGATACCGTGAAAGCGGGACAGGACGCGGGTCAGGTTGCCGTCCATGGCGGGGGCGGGAAGGTCAAAGGCGATGGACGCCACCGCCGCGGCGGTGTAATCCCCCACGCCGGGCAAGGCGCGCAGCAGATCCAGATCCGCCGGAAAAGCGCCAAGGTATTTTTCCACGATCACCTTCGCCGCTTTATGCAGGTTCCGGGCGCGGGAATAATAGCCCAGCCCTTCCCAGCATTTCAGCACGTCCTCCTCCGGCGCATCCGCCAGGGCGAACACGTCCGGGAAGCGGTTCAGAAACCGAAGGTAATACGCGCTGACCGTTTCCGTGCGGGTCTGCTGCAGCATGATCTCGCTGACCCAGATACGGTAAGGGTCTTTGGTTCCCCGAAAAGGCAGGGCACGCCGGTTGGCGTCGTACCAGGAAAGAAGCGGCGAAGCAAACATGGAAGATTCCTCCGGCAGAACAAATCTTTGATTCCGCTGTTATCATATATCATCGCTCCCCGCGCAGTCAAGACGGGAAAGACGCAAAGGATAAGAATCATTGCTCTTCGGCAAATGCATGAACAAACTGCGTGACCCATAAAATTTTTCTAAAAGCCTTGACATTCGCAGGCACAGGCGCTATAATATCTTCTGCTTAAGCGCCATTAGCTCAGTTGGTAGAGCACCTGACTCTTAATCAGGGTGTCCCGGGTTCGAGTCCCTGATGGCGCACCAAACCCATGAAATCCGAACCGATTCTTCTGCGTGGAAGAAAGGCTCGGATTCTTTTTATTCAAAGATATACTGCCGAAAAACGGCTGGCATTGACATTTCAGACAGAAAAATGAGGTTTTCATACAAAACCGCTTTCCCCTCCGCCTGATTCGTGATAAGATAGCATCACCAAAAGAAAAGGAGGCAAGCAGGCGGATGGAAAGTGTTGTGAACTTTATTGTTGTCAATCTTCCGCTGATTCTGTGCCTGCTGGCGGGCGTGAGCCTGCTGGTGGTGGAGGTGTTCGCGCCGGGCTTCGGCCTGCCCGGTATCTCCGGGCTGATTCTGACCGTGATCGGCGTGGTGATCACTTGGAACACCTACGGCCCGGTGGCGGGCCTGGCGGCGACGCTGATTGCCCTGGCGCTGACCGGCATCGCGATCTCGGTGTCGCTCAAGTCCGCGGCCAACGGCAAGCTGTCCCGTTCCGCGCTGATCCTCAACGAGGTCACGCCCACCGTGGATCACGAAGAAACGGAAGCGCTGGTGGGCAAGACGGGCAAGACCGTCACCGTGCTCAATCCCGTGGGCTTCGCCGAGTTTGACGGCGTTCGGCTGAACGTGGTCACAGAAGGCAGCTACCTGGAGAAGGAAAAAAACGTGCAGGTGGCGAAAGTAGAAGGGAACAAAATCATTGTGAAGGAAATCGTCGGCTGAACAATCGTTAACACGCAGAAAAAAAGGAGGTCAACCCCATGCCTGAAATGCTCGTTCTTGTCGCTGTCATCGTCGTTGTCGCCATCGTGCTGGTATCCGTGTTCTTCCGGTACGTGCCCCTGGGCCTGTGGATCAACGCCCGGGCGTCCGGCGCGCCGGTGAAAATCAGCTCCCTGATCGGTATGCGGTTCCGCCGCATCTCTCCCCAGAAGATCGTGAACGCCTACATTAAAGCCCGGAAGGCCGGGCTGGACGTGACCACCGACATGCTGGAAACCCACTTCCTGGCGGGCGGTAATGTCGAAAGGGTCATCAACGCCCTGATTTCCGCCAAGCAGGCCAGCATCAACCTGAGCTTCACCACCGCCTGCGCCATCGACCTGGCCGGCCGCGACGTGCTCCAGGCCGTGCAGATGAGCGTGCTGCCCAAGGTCATTGAAACGCCCCCCGTGGCCGCCGTGGCCCAGGACGGCATCGAGCTCCGCGCCAAGGCCCGGGTCACCGTGCGCACCAACATCGAACGCCTGGTGGGCGGCGCTGGCGAGGAAACCATCATCGCCCGCGTTGGCGAGGGCATCGTCACCACCATCGGCTCCTCCATCACCCACAAGGCCGTGCTGGAAAACCCCGACTCCATCTCCCAGACCGTGCTGGAAAAGGGCCTGGACAAGGGCACCGCGTACGAGATCCTCTCCATTGATATTGCCGACATCGACGTGGGCCGCAACATCGGCGCGCAGCTGCAGACCGACCAGGCCGAAGCCGACCGCCGCATCGCCCAAGCGAAGGCCGAAGAGCGCCGCGCCATGGCCGTCGCCCATGAACAGGAAATGAAGGCCGCCGTGCAGGAGATGCGCGCGAAGGTGGTCGAGGCCGAGGCCCAGGTGCCGCTGGCCATGGCCGAAGCGCTCCGCGAAGGCAAGCTGGGAGTGATGGACTACTATCAGATGCAGAACACCATCGCCGACACCGAAATGCGCAACGGCATCGCCAAGGCCGCTGCCCCCACCGCCGAGAGCGTGAAGCCCCTGGACGGGAAGAAGTAAGATTCAGGTAGGAGGGAGGAAGTAGGAGGGAGGAAGTAGATATAGTCGGATGAAAACAAATCCGGCTGTATGAGGATCATGATAAAACCTCCTACCTCCTACCTTCAACCTCCTGCTTGATAAAGAAGGGAGGCATGTCCATGGAGGGATTCGCATGGGTCGCGTTTGTGGCCCTGTGGTGGATCATCGGCACCGTGATGAAGGGCATCAAGGAATCCAACAAAGCCGCGCAGAACAAGCAGCAGCAGGCGGCGCGGGTTCCCCAGGCCAAAATGGCCCCTCAGACGAAACCGGTATCGCAGCCCCAGCCCGCGCCGAAACCTCAGCCCGCGGCCATGAGCCGTGCGGACGAATGGGAAGACGAGGAGGACAGCTGGGACGATCGGGACGCCATGCGCGGGCAAAAGCAGCCCGTCGCCCCGACGGTCTCCGCCCAAACCCGCCCCGCCCAGGCATCCGCCGCGAAAAGGCGGGACGCCAAGCCCTTTGAAGCCCATATGCACACCCCGGTCATGGGCGCAGAGGGCGAAGGCACCGAAGGCATTGACTGCTGCCATGATTTCATGCTGAACGGCAACGCCGAACCCGAACCCGCCGCCTTCCTGCCCATGCAGGAGGAGGAATCCTCCGACCGGGCCAAGGCGCTTCTGCAGGGCGTGATTTACAGCGAGATTCTGGGCCGCAGGCCGGTGAAGCATTATCATATCAAACAATCATGAGGGACAGAATGAACGCCAACGATGAAAAGAAACTGATTTCCGTATTGATCGCGGACGATGATCCGGGGATGCGGCTGATCCTGCGCAAAAAAATCCAGGCCACGGACGGCTTTTTCGTGGCGGGGGAAGCGGTGACCGGCGAGGAAGCCATGACCCTGTATGAAAAGCTGGACCCGCAGGTGGTGTTTCTGGACGTGGACATGCCGGGAAAAAACGGCGTGGAATGCGCCCGGCTGATTCAGGACAAGAACCCCGCCTGCATCCTGATCTTCGCCACGGGCCATGAGGAATACATGGGCGAGGCCTTTGAGGTGTACGCCTTTGACTACCTCGTGAAGCCCTTCAAGCTGGACCGGCTGGAGCAGACCCTGAGCCGCATTTACGACCGGCTGCACCGCGTAAAGCAGGAGTCCGTCGCCCCGCCCATCCCCGGCCCCTCCAAAGTGGCCGCCGGGCGGCTGATGCTGCATCATCGGGAGGGCGTTTCCTTCATCGACCTGGACAGCATTCTGCTGGTGCAGCGGGAGGATCGGGCCACCGTGATCTACACGGAAAACAACGGGCGCTACGTGCTCAGCGAAACCCTGGGCGACCTGGAAGCGCGCCTCGACCCCGCCATCTTTTTCCGCTGCCACAAGAGCTATATCATCAACCTGCGCCGCATCCGCAACATCACGCCCTATGGCCGCTGGACGTATGTGGTGCAGCTGGAGGGCACCGAGCACGACGCCCTCATCACCCATGAAAAGTACGAAGAGCTGGAAAAGAAATTCAGCTGAACAAACAAAGCCCGCCTCGCGCGGGCTGTTTTTTTGCAACTGTTCAGTTGTAGAATAAAGGGGATTTTAGGTTATAAAAGGGATTAGGGATTAGGGAATAGGGATTAGGAAGATCGTGTGCAACACGATTGGAAACCAACGAAATAACAAAACAAAAATGACTAATCCCTAATCCCTATTCCCTCCGTTATTTAATAAACCCATCAATCAATTCCGCTGCCTGGCTCACGGGATCATTTGCCATATCCAGCCAATGGAGGTTTTCCTCCCGGCGGAACCAGGTCATCTGCCGCTTGGCAAAGCGTTTGATGGCGCGGGAGAGCTCATCGACCATCTGATCATAGGTCCATTCGCCCAGCAGGTATTCGGTGAGGTAGCGGTATTCCAGGCCCAGCTTTTTCAAAAACTCCGTGCTCACCCCGGCGTCCATCAGGCCCTTGACCTCCTCGATCATGCCCTGCCGCAAGCGGCGTTCCAGCCGTTCGTCGATGCGTTCTTTCAGGATTTCCCGGGGCCAGGTGACGCCTAACTTCAACACCTCGTAACGCGGGGTATGCCTGCCGGGGTGATAATCGTCAGCGGCCAGGCGTTCCAAAGCCCGCATGACCCGGTTGCGGTTTTTGGGGTCGATGTCCGTATCCGGCAGCTTTTCTTTCAGCATGTCGTATAAGGCGGGGGTTTCAAAGGTTTCCAGGTGTTCCCGCAGTTTCAGGTCAGGTTCGATCTCGGAAAGCTCGTACCCGTCGATCACCGCGTCCACATACAGTCCGGTGCCGCCCACCAGGAAGGGGATTTTCCCCCGCGCCAGAATATCGTCGATGGCGGCGTAGGCCAGGCGCTGGAAATCCGCCATGGAGAAGAATTCTCCCGGCGCGCACACGTCGATCAGGTGATGCGGCACGCCTTTGGTTTCCTCCGGCGTCACCTTGCCGCTGCCCAAATCCAGTCCCCGGAACACCTGCCGGGAATCCGCGGACACCACTTCTCCGTTATACCGCGCCGCCAGTTCGATGCCCAGCCCGCTCTTTCCCGATGCGTTCGTGCCCATCACGGCGATCAGCTTGCCCTGCATAAGCCCCTCCGTTGCATTCATTTGTTTTATTGTATCACGTCGTTCTGTCCATGTAAAGTCTGTCCAGAACGTTCCCGGATTGATCATCTGGTGATTATTTATGCAACCATATCCGTATATCATGAATTTTATTACATGATCATCCAATGTTTTTTCGTTGTTTTTGAATAATAATTCACTTTTCCTATTGACAATCCATTTGACCGGTGGTATACTGGCAATCGTTCACAGGAATGAATCGAATTTTTAAGGAGGCTTATCCCATGAAAAAAATGATCGCTTTGCTGGCTGCTCTGGCCATGCTGTGCTGCTGCGCTTTCGCCAGCGCCGAAACCCTGTACTACGCCACCAACCCCGAATATCCGCCCTTTGAATCCATGGACGACAACAACCAGGTGGTCGGCTACGACGTGGACCTGATCAACGCCATCGGCGAAAAGATCGGCATCGACTTCCAGCCCGAATCCATGGCCTTTGACGCCGTGGTCTCCTCCGTGCAGACCAACCCCAACATGATCGGCCTGTCCGGCATTTCCATCACCGAAGAGCGCAAGCTCTCCGTCAACTTCTCCGACGGTTACATCGACGCCGGCCTGGTGGTGGTCATGAAAGCTGACGCGGGCTTCAAGACCATGGACGACCTCAAGGGCAAGCTGATCGGTGTGCAGCAGGGCACCACCAGCGACTTTAAGGCCGAAGAAATCACCGGCCAGGACAACGTGATGCGCTTTGCCACCTTCATTGACGCCATGCTGTCCCTGCAGGGCAACAAGGTGGACGCCGTGATCGTGGACGCTCCCGTGGGCCAGGCCATTCTCGCCAGCATGAACGACGCTTCCCTGGTCATTACCGACATCGACCTGGGCGCCGCCGACTGGTACGGCATCGCCGTGAACAAGGACAACGTGGAACTGCTGGACAAGATCAACGCCGCCTTGGCTGAACTGAAAGCCGAAGGCTTCCTGGACACCCTGGCCGCCAAGTATTTCGGCAGCGAAGAATAATCCTTCCCCGGAACAAAAAATCATCGCCGTAAGGGGACGTATCCCCTTACGGCATTTGTACTAATAAATAGGAGTGAACCGCATGATCTTCGAGCAGTGGTGGGAGGCCATCCAGCCCGCCTTGCAGAGCAACACGCTGAATTTCTGGCAAACCATTTACAAAGAAATTTATCTGAACGTGATCAAGGAGGGTCGGTGGCTCAACTACCTGCAAGGGTTGGGCAAGACCCTGGAGGTGTCCGTTTTCGCCATTTTAGTGGGCCTGTTCCTGGGCACCATTCTGGCCATCCTGCGCCTGCCGGAAATCAAGGACATGAACGCCCGGGGCAAGGGAGGCCTCAAGCAGGTTGGCGCGGCCATCGTGCGCTTCCTGTCCAAAATCGCCGGGGGCTACATCAACCTGATGCGCGGCACGCCGCTGCTTTTGCAGGTATTGCTGATCAACTTCGGCGTGTTCGGCTCCATCCGCATTGAGAAAATCATCATCGGCGTGATCGCCTGCGGCCTGAACAGCGCGGCTTACGTGGCGGAAATCGTGCGCGGCGGCATCATGAGCGTGGAAAAGGGCCAGACCGAAGCGGGCCGTTCCCTGGGCCTGTCGGGCTTCCAGACGATGATGTACATCGTGCTGCCCCAGGCGGCGAAATCCGCCCTGCCCGCCATGTGCAACGAGTTCATTTCCCTGATCAAGGAAACCTCCGTGCTCTCCTACATCGCCCTGACCGAGCTGACCAAGGCGGGCGACTACATCCGCTCCCGCACCTTCTCGGCCTTCACGCCCTACATTGTGTCCGGCCTCCTGTACCTGATCGTCACCCTGACGCTCACGACGCTCATCGGCAAGCTGGAAAGGAGGCTGCGCAACAGTGACCACTGATGTGATTATTTCCGTGAAGGATTTGGAAAAGCATTTCAACGACGGCGAGCTGAAAGCCCTGCGGGGCGTGAGCGCCGACATCCACAAGGGCGAAGTGGTGGTGGTCATCGGGCCTTCCGGCAGCGGCAAAAGCACCTTCCTGCGCTGCCTGAACCTGCTGGAGCTGCCCACGAAAGGCAAAATCACCTTTGAGGGCGTGGACATCACCGATCCCAAGGTGAACATCAACGTTCACCGGCAGAAGATGGGCATGGTGTTCCAGCACTTCAACCTGTTCCCCCACATGACGGTGCTGCGCAACATGACCCTGGCCCCCATGAAGCTGCTGAAAAAGAGCAAGAAGGACGCCGAGGAAAAGGCCATGGGACTGCTCAAGCGCGTGAACCTGGAGAACCGGGCTGACGCCTATCCCAGCCAGCTGTCCGGCGGCCAGAAGCAGCGCATCGCCATCGTCCGCGCCCTGTGCATGGAACCGGAGGTCATGCTCTTTGACGAGCCCACCTCCGCCCTGGACCCTGAAATGGTGGGCGAAGTGCTGGACGTGATGAAGCGCCTGGCAAAGGACGGCATGACCATGGTGGTGGTCACCCACGAAATGGGCTTCGCCCGCGAGGTGGCCGACCGCGTGCTGTTCATGGACGAGGGACAGATCGTGGAGGAAGGCACGCCCGACGAAATTTTCTCCCATCCCCAGCAGCAGCGCACCAAGGATTTCCTGAACAAGGTGTTATAACCCTGATAACAATCCTGTTATGAAGGGTAACGAAACAGGGGCCTGTGCGGCCCCTGAACCCCGCACCAGGGCGGTGACCGCCCTGGATCCGCAATAGCGGATGTTGCTTGCATTGATGATCAAGCATAGTTCCCGCTATTGCGTGGAGGAACGAAGAAGCCAATCTTGACGTCGTGTTGCTTCTGGCCCGGCGGCGGAGCCGCCAGCCCGGATGCAAAGCATCCGGGAAAGCCAAGGAATAATCCTCAGGAGAAAGTTCACTTTCCCCTGGGGATTTTCCTGGCTTTCTTGGGCCAGAAGCCTTCAAGCTTTTCGTAACCCCAGCGCAGCAGGCGAAGGTTGTCGGTTTATTCCAACGGCGTCATTTCGCCAGGTGCGGGTCCAGGGGGATCATCCCCCTGGTGGGGTCTGGGGCGAAACCCCAGCGTTTTCTCCTTGTTTGATTTATACCCGAGTAGCTGATACAAATGGAATACAAAAAACGGCTCCTTCCATGTTTCATGGAACAGAGCCATTTTTTCTCGTTCAACTGCCGGCCTGTTCGGGTGCCTTTATGGGCGGAACGTCTGATGCGCGCCGCCTGCGGTCATGCCCGAACTGCTCGTAATACTTGCGCTTATCCTTATACATATATGCTTCGGCTTCCTTGAGCAGGTCATGCATATTCAGCTCGTTCTTTTCCTGCATCGCGCCGCCGACGGACACGCTGTATCCCTTTTCGTTGATTTCGCGGATGGTCTCGGCAATTCTGCTTCTGATTTCGTCAGGGCTCATATCCGTGCAGAGCGCCACAAACTCGTCGCCGCCGATGCGGTACACGTTTTCGTGGCTGAAACGTTCGGACAGAACGCCTGCCACGGTTTGCAGCATTTTGTCGCCCATTTCATGGCCCTGGCCGTCGTTCAGCTCGTGCAGGCCGTTCACGTCCACATAAATGCAATGCACGTTTTCCTTGCACAGCCGGGGATAATACTCCCGGTTGTTTTCAAAGCAGTTCCGGTTTTTTACCCCGGTGAGCAGGTCCGTTTCGCTCAGCAGCCGGTTCCGCCGCTTTTGCAGCATTTCCTGAAACCTGACCCGCATCTGGTACACGCTCAGCAGGACGGCGATTGCGCCGAAGAACAGGCTGTTCCACACGTCCAGCATGGCGATGGAATGCGTTTTGATCTGCATGGAAAGCAGGCAGTACAGCGCGCCCATGGCAACCGTCAGGCCGATCATGTAGATGGGCCGATAGATGAAGATGCACGGCATGACGACCAGGATGGCGACGGCGGCGGTTCCCTGCATGTCGCTGTGCATCAGCGAGACCGCGAAGGAATAGCCGTACATGGACAGGATATAGAGAATCGCCAGCAGCGTGGACAGCTTCGGGTGCTTTTTCATGGTGACTTTCGTGTTCACATAAATCACCACGCTGATCACGATCATGGACAGGTAGATGGGTTTGTTCATTTCCAGCTGCCCGCCGGCGATGAGGCTGGCCAGCAGGCACAGAATAAACACCACCGCGGTGATCAGCGCGTAAATGCGCACAAAACGGCCGTTCTCATGCCGCGCCTCGGGCATGAGTTCCCGTATTTCCTCTTTTTCCAAACCAGCGTACAGCAGCGCTTTTTTGAAAGCCGACATGGTTCCTCCCCAATCACCAGCGGGTGAATTTTATTTTTCATGTCCCGATAAGGGCACAGTAGTAGAATCATCTCATGATCCTTGTGTCAGGATGCGCCGCGTTTTTTTCGCTGCCGGGGCATTCCCGGCGTGACGCCATCTTTTCACAATGAACATTGTATCACAGTTTCGATCACATTTCCACTTGTCCATTCAATTTTCCGCAGGAAAATGTGCGATAGAAAACCCCCGGCAGTATTTGCCGGGGCGCAATAAACCGGAAGAAGCGCCGCGCGAAAGTCATCGTTTATACGCGATGACCGGCGTGCCCGCGGCGGGGGAATCAGGCAGGCCGGGGTTCAGGCGGGTAATGTCGTCCAACGGAACGCGATAGCGCTTTGCCAAATCCCACACGGTTTCACCGGGCTGCAAGTAATACAGAATAATTCCCTTTCCGACCTCCGGGGCGGGCGCGGCGGCGGCGTCCGCAACCAGCGCGGTTTCGCCTTTGCGCACTCCGGCGGCATGGAGGCGCAGAATGTATTTCAATTCCGCCCGGTCGCTGGTCACGGCGCTGGGCTCCACCTGGGCGGCGGTGAGGGTCAGATCGTCGTCGGGCATCGCCTGGGTGTCAAAGACGGCATGAAACGCCTCCTCCTGCCGCACGGAAACCGGCACGTCGCTGTCGTCCGCCCGATAAATCAGGGTCATGTCCAGCACGCCGTCCACGGCCAATTTATCCTTCTGCCGCTCGGCACTGACCAGGACAGGCTGCACGAAGGCCAGCAACGGCGTTTTCATCCGCGGCGAATCCTCGGGCAGGGTCATTACGGTGCGCGCGCTTTCGGCGGCCGTTTCATTCACCGTCCCGCTGCGGAAAACCACCTGCCGCGTCTGCAATTCCAGCGCGTCGCCGTCGGTGGTGAAGGCGTCCCGCATGGCGCTGATTTCCCGATCCTCCACCGCGCGGATGGCAGTGATCAGCTGAATCTCCGCCCGCATCAGCCGCCCGCCGTCCTCGGTTTCCTGGCTGAGCACCGCCACGTCCTTTACCGCGGTCTGGGCGGCCAGCGCCGTTCCCAGCGCCCCGGACAGCGTCACCTGCTGCTCATAGGGCATGGTGTGGCGGGTGTACACCAGCGGGCGGCCCGGCAGGTCCGCGGTATGGTAAGCGTCGATGGTGACGGTGCCGGTGACGGTCGCTTTGCCGTCCGCTCCGCCCAGAATATCCTCCACCTGCGCCTCGGCGGAGGCGAACAGGGTGTCCGTGATTTTCAGCACATCGGACAGCTCAAATTCCTCCCGGAACAGGTTTTGCGCTTCTCCTTCGCCCACCGTACACTGCATGGCGATCGTCTGGCTGATTTTCTGGATTTCCGGCGTTTCGGCCACGTCCCGGATAAAGGACACCGTGCGGGGCAGGCTGGCTTCCGCGGTCAGGTTCAGGATCGCCTGCAAGAGCAGCCGCCCGTTGAACGCCTTGGCGGACACATGCTGCACCGTAGCCCTGGGCTGCAAACGCACCGCGGCCAGCTGCCCATAATCCTCTTTCAGCGGCAGCGCCTGGGAGAAGTCCGCCGACGCTTCCAGCGCCCGGACATTGGACAAATCGCCCTGCCCATAGAGCACATGAAACGTCACCCGGCCATCCGCCGTGGCCCGGCTGCCGGTTAGCTCGCCGCCGTTGACCGACGCCGTGGCGTCGGCATAATACACCCGCGCTTCCTCCCGCAAGCCGCCCGGCAACGCCACTTCCGTTTCCACGGAGACCTGGGTGGGCTTGGCAGCGATGATCTGCTCTGTTTCCATATTTTCACGAATCCAATCAAATTCCATGTTCGTCCCTCCTATCGCTTCTGCATCATGGGTATGCGGGGCGATGCGGAAGTAGAACGCGAAAGCGCCATACCCAAAGAAAAAGCAGACGGACTTCTTTCGTCGTCCATCTTCTTTTTTGTCCGCCCCCGCGTCCCGCTCTCCCCCATCTGCCTGGGAAGGCAGCGGAGGGAGAAGCGGAAGGGAGGAAGGGTTGGTTAGTTCTGTTCGCGCTTTCTGCGGCTGAAGATCAGCCACAGGGCTGCGCCGAGGGTGAGGGTCAGGCCGGTGACGGTGTAGACCAGCGTGCCGGGGCCGCCGGTTGCGGGCAGTTCCACGCCGGGGTTGTTGCCGACAACAAACGTTTTGTCTGTTGAATTGTACTCAATCATAGACTGAGAATTGAGAGGCTTCACTAGAAAATGTGGGTAGATTGTCGAGGACAAACTTATGATTTGCACGGGTTTACATGGAGCAGACATATGTGATAGCCTGTCTGGCGAGTGGCGGGAATGAATGCTGGCTCGTCAGCTGGCTTACATCACATATGTCAGAGGCTCCATGTCAACCCTGCAAATCCTTTTATTCCCTTACTTCTACGGTTTTTGCCACCCACACTTTCTAGGGAAGAGCCAAAAAAAATATCCCCTGTCACCTTTCAACTTACATGCTTCCCCGTTTTTCGGGAGGGCGGCATGTATGTAGAAAAGCAACAGGGCAATTCTCGAATAATTCTATAAGGTCGCTATCTCGTTTTCACTGAGTCCCGTGATAGAGGAAATAATCGAAACCGCGATACCGGCATTTTTCATGCCTTTGGCGTTTTCGCGATTCTTTTGTGCTGCACCTTCGGTTCTTCCCTCGGCTCTGCCTTTTTCGGCTGCTTTCTTCTCCGCCACAGAAATCTTTGTGGCGATATCCCTTCTGCCGTCTTCGATCATCCGGTAACGGCGAATCAGTTCGGGATCGTTGATTGCATAGTTGTACTGCTTCGCAAAGTTTTTCATCCCTTCACTCATACCAGAAAGCACCTCCATTTCCTCTGGATTCTGGTAGCCTCGGTCAAACATATACAGCCATGAGAAGAATGTATCTCCAAGTACCGAATCAAGCGTCTTATGCTCCCGGCGGAATGCCGGAAGCTGGATATGGTACATCTTAAACTTTTCTGTCGCTATCTGCGTCGGATTGTTCTCGTAGGCAAGCACCACCGGTTCAACGACATGGCTTTCGTCGTCTCTCACATAGAAATCAACCAGGTTAATGACCAGGACCTCCGGCATCTGGTCGTAGGGCTTCCCCGGCTCAAATTCATCCTCACCCATTCGCCCGCCATAAAAGAATCCACGTTCATTCATGAAGTCTTTTTCAATCTGAACTTCAATATCGAAAAGGCGGCCTGATTCCGCTTTCACCCTCACGTCGAGACGGCCGTATTTCTGATCTGCGCTTTCACCCATGACAGCATATTCGCTCTTCATGTCGAGAATTTCCACAATAGGTTCTTCGCCTACATGACTGAGAACAGCGTTCAGGAATTCCAGCATGGCGGGCCCGGCCTTTTTCTCATCCTGAAAAATGCAGGCAAAAACGACAGCGTGAAGCGGACTGAGCCGCACGGCCTTCTTTTCCTCTGACATTCAGCCGCCTCCTCTGTACCTCTTCACCCCTATTATACTCGATTTCTGGTGAAACATCAAGCGTCTTGTATGGCGTATTTCCTTAAGGAAATACCGCACAGTGTACAAATAGGCAGAAATGTGGTAGAATAAAGAAATGAATAAGCAGATGACGATGTCTGAAATCAGCGACGAGTTGAAACAGACCCAGACCCCGAAGAAAGAATTGCTGGAGCGGATGGAGGAAATCATCCCGTGGGCGGAGTGGGAAAAGATCGTACAGCCGTACTATTACAAAGGAGAGCGCGGCAATAAACCCTATCCGTTGGAAAGAATGCTCCGAATCCATGTGGTACAGAATCTATACAATCTGGCGGACATGGCGATGTGGCACGAGCTGATAGACAGCCGGGCCTTTTCGGAGTTCTGTGGAATTGATTCGAGCAATCAGGTGCCAGACGGAGACACCATCGGACGATTCAGAAAGCTGCTGACGGAGAATGGGCTTCAAAAGAAGCTGTTTGATGACGTGATACGGATTCTGGAATCCGAGGGATTGATCCTGCGAAAAGGAACGATCGTGGATTCGACGATTATCGCAGCGCCATCGTCCACAAAGAATGAGAAGAAGGAACGCGACCCGGAAGCGCATCAGACCAAGAAGGGCAATACCTGGCATTTTGGGTATAAAGCCCACATCGGCGTGGATATGGACACCGGCCTTACGCATACCACGGAACCAACCGCCGCCAACGTGTCCGACGTTGCCATGACTCCTCAATTGATGAATGGAAACGAGGACGAAGTCTATGGCGACAGCGGCTATACCGGCGCTGAAAAGCGTACCGAAGCCAAAGTCCGCAACAAACAGGGAAAAAAGATCAAATACAAGATCATGCGCCGTCCTTCCTCTCTGAAAAATCTCAGCAAAAGCGGTCAAAGAAAAGCCAGAAAACGTGAACATCAAAAGTCTTCCATCCGCTGTAAGGTTGAACATGTCTTTGGCGTCGTGAAAAACCTGTTCAAATGTCGTAAGATACGTTATCGCGGTACCCTACCCAGAAAGATGGAGGCAATCAGCATGATGATAAACACAATGAAGCTCCCATCATTTCATTTTCGGCACCATCACCGTTGCGCTGATATGCTGCGCTCTATATCTAATGAAAGGCACACCAATTTTATAATCAATATATAAATCCTTCCTGCGCCGGTCGCTTATCCTTGTTGCGTCAAGAAACGGCATGGCGCCCACTGTGAACATGATGCGGCCATTGACAGCGGTTAGTTGATTGATATACCGCTGGCTTTCAGCTATGCTGGTGAAGACGAGCAATCCACCCTGATCAAACAAGATGTGGTCGTAGATTTTGTACTTTGTGTTTTTCTCCATCGGCTCCATGACCACAATATCATGGTCGCGGAGCAGATCTTTCACAACGACCCAGTCATCTTCCGTCCGGTGATCAAGGGAGAGCTTGCCTTTTATGATGGAAAGCTCTCTATCTGACAACAAATTCGGCATCATCCCTTTTTCATCTCCAATCCGTGATATTCCAGTTCTTCCTCGATCATCTCCACGCTTCGCCGCCCGATGCCTTTCAGCGCCAACAGGTCATATGGTGTTTTGCTGCATAGATCATCGATGGTTTCAATTCCATTACGGGCCAGAATTGAAATAACATTATTCGGTAGCACCAGGTCGTAGATGGTTTCGAGGGGGGCGTCATCTTCGTCATCATCCCAATCCTCTTCATCCTCCAAGTCTTCCCTTATCATGCTCAGGTAGGCGAAATACTCATCCGGTGGACCGGGCTGCCATTCTCCATTTTCAAAAATCTGCCAGTTCCCACCATCCTCTTCCCTTTTCAGAAGATCGAAGGTGATTTCCATGCTGTCCTCCCCATGCAGTTCGATGTTCGATGCAACCCGATAGAAGATTTCATCATCTACGGCGTCAAACATCGGCCCATTCCAGATAGGGATGTTCTCCTCATCTGCGGTAAAGAAGGGGCCATATGCGAGAAACGCCTCGGTGCTTTCCTCTTCCGGGTCAAAATCGGAGGGGTCATATCCTTCGTGTGTCAGCATCTCCGCTACGCGGGCCGTTACAACAGAATACATCATAAGGAAGGAGAAGCGGCGACCGACATACTCCTGCATATGAGCGGGGATTTTGTCGAGCATGGAGGCGAGTTCCTCCTGGAATGCAGAATCGCTTTCGCCCTTGGGGGTGGGGTGTTTTTTCAACGAGCCGAAATCAATCACATTATCGTCTGGCATGGCGGTGAGGTGTCCTTTCGTTTGTTTCGACGGTTTATTTTACCATATAAACAATATGGCTGTCCACAAAAAAACGGCTCGTGCCGCCCCTCAGGGCTGCGTCTTTTTTGAACTTTCTGAGTAACTGTTCAGTCGGCTCCAAAAGCCTTCCCCTTGAGGGGAAGGTGGGCCGCGCGGAACAAAGATGGAAAGAGTGACCAAGGTAATTCGCGCGGCTCGGATGAGGTGGACTCCCACCGCAATGTAAGTCTTGTCACTTAGGGGAGCACCTCATCTGTCAGGCGCGAATGTTCTCCGGTACATTGAGCCAGCTTACTTCTGCGCCTGACACTTACGTTACTGCTTAACCGGCTTCAGTCCCAGGGAATGCTGACAAATTTGCGCATAATACTTGACAGTACCGACAGCACCACCAGTTACCGCAGCAAGATCCCAGCCACAGCTGGTAACCTTCGGAAGAGGCTATTCTTGTGACCTTCTCGCTTTAAACCGTTACGCTTTTAAGCGCTAAAGAGCCGGGCCTCAAGAAAAGCAGGTATTTCACTTGTTGTGGTGAAGGTACCTGCCTTTTTTGTTGCCGCCCCCCACCCTGCTTCTCCCCGATTGCCCATTCAGGCAGCGGAAGGAGAAGCGGTATGGTAGAAGATCGGTAGGGGTTTAGTTCATGCGCCGCTTACGCTGGAGGATCAGCCAGAGCGCCGCGCCGAGGGTGAGGGTCAGGCCGGTGACGGTGTAAAGCGCCGTGCCGGGGCCGCCGGTTGCGGGCAACTCTACGCCTGCGGTGTAAGTATTGGTGATGGCCACCTTCGCGCTATCGGGGAGTGTGGTTTCCGCGGAAGCATGGGCTGTCCCGCTTGTTCTTGCCGCGTTCGAGGCTGTTGTATCCCCGGAAGCAACCTGCGTTACGGTGCTCGCGATATTGTACCCAGCGATCCCATAACCGGTTTCGGTGAAGGTCACTTCGCTTCCGATGGGCAGGTTGCTGATCGTCCAGGTGTAAGCATTGTTTTGCCCATTTGTTCTATCCTCCGGCATCTTTTCCGTTTCCCAACGGCGGATGTACTCCTCTACAAAAGCAGCAGCATCAGGGCCATAGCGTTCTGCCGTTGCCTTGACCAAGTAATCTGGAATGGTCATGCTGGTCTCCCCCTTCTCCCCTCCCGGCGCGCGCCGTCGAACAGCATATCGACTGGTTTTGGGAGGGTTGAATCTTGGCTCCGACTATAAAACAGGACACTCGGAAAAGTCAAGGGCCTGTAGGCATAGTTAAGGGAAACGTCACAGATTTCTGGTATAAAGAAAAAAGCCCTGTCACTTTTCTACCGACAGGCTATCCCTCTCACCGGGACACCGTGTCGTTTGAAAAGTAACAGGGCCTTTTTTCATGCCTTCTCTATCAAGCAGCATTTTTCCCTTATAAGCTTCCAGCCCTTTCGGATACTGCCGTTTGTGGATCTGGTCGATTGCCGTTTCTGCTGATTGTTCATATTTCAGTTCAATCAGCAGGACGGGCTTGTCCGCATACTCCGGCCTCGGAATATAAACCTGATCTGCGTAGCCTTTCCCGGTTCCCAATTCTCGGAATAGCGTATAGTAATTCACAGCGTTATAATACGCAAGCTGAATGGCAAAGCTCAAGCCTTCCTCACTGTGGTACCGTTCGGGACCAGCCGCCAGATGCGCTTCCTCCATGAGCGCTGCAACGGTCTCCGCATCTTCTGCCCAGGTCGCCTCCAGGAGACGCTGGGAGTTAGCCAACATCTGGAACACAGGCTGCCAGGAAGCGTCCCGTGTGGATGTTTTGAACACATCCAGCACTTCCCGATTCGGGATGAATACCGCGCCGTTATCGAAACTGAGATACCCCAGATGAATCAGCATGGTCAAGATGTCGTCCCGGTTGTTAAAACTGGTCATGTCATTCTGATAACCGCTGATGTCAACAGCCTGCCGTCCACCCTCCATCAGCATGACGATAGTTTCCTTTAATCCGTCAAAATTCATGCTGATGTATTTTTCAAGGGCTTCATAGGTCTCAGTGTTGTTCCAATAATTGAGGATTTGTCCGGTTTGTACCGCTTTAACCACAGAAAGAGGGCTGTAAAGGGAATACCGCTCTGCTTTGGGAGACTCCCCAGTGGCTTTCAATATCTCATGGTCGGGATCAGGCGGAACAATGTCCGTAACCTGATAGCCGTCATACCATGCCTTGATCTGCTCATAGTCCCGTCCATAGGTATTGCAAAGCCCCCGCACTTCCTGCTCCGTAAAGCCAGCGTATTGCGCCAGCTGCAGCGGATAGATCATAGAATACTCATCGAACATATTCAACGCGGAATGCTTGCCGTATTTCTTGATAGGGAGGATGCCCGTCATATACGCCAGCGCCACATACTCCTTATCCTTCAGCCAGTCCCGTAGGAAGTCCAGGTACAGCTTTTGCCCATCAACATCATTCGGATATTCCCGGAATATCGCGTCCCACTCGTCGATGACGATGACAAACTGCTGGCCAGTTGCCCCATTGATTTTGTTCATCACCGTGCGAAGATTCAGTCGGGAGCCATATTTTACATCTGGAAATTTGGACATTAGCTCGTCCGTTACTTCCTCCGTAAGATAGGACAGCATCTCAGAAATATTCTCGCTGCCCGTTAGAAAGTCAATCATATTCAGCCTGAGAACATCAAAATGCTTTAAGTATTTATCCCAATCCGGGCATCCAGCCAGCTTCAATCCAGAAAACATTGAGGCGGAGTCCGTTTCTCTGTCATAATAAGCACAGATCATATCCGCAGCCGTGGTCTTTCCAAACCGGCGAGGGCGGGAAACGCTGACATACTTCTGCTTTGTTTTGACTAATGAATTTAGAAACGCGATCATCGGAGTCTTATCAATGAAAATGGGCGAATTGACCGCTTCAGTAAAAGCAAACTTGCCCGGATTCAAATACATACCCATCGTATCAGCCCCCTTCCTCGTCCCTTATCTTACCAAAAAAGAGAGCGAATATCAAGGGCTGTACAAGCCAAAGTGTCGGCTTTTCACCTTGCCCGATGCCCAGTCATCCGATTTATAAGGAGAAAACGCGACACAACGCGCCGTACAGAAACAAAAAAACCCCGCCATGCGGCCTTCCCCCGTCCCTAACCAAGGAAGCGTTGGTGTCCAGCTCCCACCTTTCCCTGAGCATAATGGTAGCGCACACCAAGCTGGACATTTTGGGAGATCGAGGCTGATTCCTGTTGGGCAATTGATGCCATGATCGTGGTGAGAACCTCGCCCTTGCTGTCCGTGGTGAGGATGTTCTCCTTCTCAAAGAGGATTGGGATGCCTTTTGCCTTCAGTTTCCGAATGTACTGAAGGCAGTCGAGAGTGTTACGGGCGAAACGCGAAATGCTCTTTGTAATCACCATTTGAACACGTCCGGCCATGCAGTCTTCGATCAACCGTTTGAATTCCGTGCGCTTTGCTGTCCCCGTCCCGCTCAGGCCCTCGTCGGCGTAGATGCCCGCCAGGGTCCAGTCGGGGTTCGAGGAGATTTACTCCTCATAGTGGCTGCATTGCGCTTCGTATGATGATTCCTGCTCCTCATGCTCCGTTGAAACGCGGCAGTAGGCTGCGACCAATAGTTTCTGCTTTGCTTCAGGGGCTGCCGTGGCTGTCGGCTTCTTCCTGACCTGGATTACTTTTACCTTGGGCGCAGCTTTTTCACTCATGCGATTTCCTCCCGTCCTCTTTCATTCGTCTCATGAGACTGGTAAACAATTCATGGATCTGTTTTACCGCAGACGGTGGCATTGTTGCGCCGAAGCAGTCCGTGGTATAATCCTCTCTCTGTGGTTCAATGCTGTCGTACACAGCACTGAATAATGCTGCAGCGCCCATCTTCCCCTGTGGCGATGGAATCGTAGCAACCCTAAACCGCGTGGCGGGCATCACAGAAAGCAGCGTCCTTTTATCCCAATTATCCTATACGAGGAAAAGGGCGTCAGCCCAGCCGTTTTCCCCTATGCCCAGTTTAAGTGGCAAGTGAGTGTTTATGCCATCGCTGGGGTGTACGCCGCCATGATCTTTTCCATCTTGAGGCGGGCCCGGCGTTCCTTCTCGTACACCCGCATCTTGGCCCGGCGTTCTTCCAGCTTGTCAGGATTCGCTTTGTAGTACTCCTTCTGCCATGCCACCTGCCGGGCGATCTTTTCCTCTTTCGTCATCGGTGGCTTTTTCACGGGTTCGGGGATGCCAGCCAGTCTGCGTGCCTCTGCTTCCTCGGCTTTCTTCCGCTCGTAGTACCGCTTATTCCTCTCCCGTTGCTTTTCGCGGTATTTCTGCGCATACTCCGCCTCCACCAGAATGCTGGTCACATTCCCGTGGTCATCTTCCTTCTGCCCGATGCAGATCAGGTTTTTCATGGAGAAGTCTCGGAAAAGGCGGCACAAGTAATTGCGTATGGCCTTGCCAAAGTACACCGCGAAGTTTCCGCCCTTGAAATTTCCGGAGAAAATGATCTTCCAGGCGAGAAAGTTCCCTTCCTGGATGTAATCCTCCAGGCCATAGTGCGGAATCTTGCCCTTGTATGCAGGTTACTACTACACCTGTGTTGAGCAGTACATGATGGCGCAGAAAGTGTTTGCGGGCCATAGGTTCGATCTCTTTGAAAAGATTCTGCGCACAGCTGATCCTGCGGAGATGAAAAGGCTGGCCGGAAAGGACTCCTTCCAGGAG
>CADBKQ010000026.1 GCA_902795275.1 uncultured Eubacteriales bacterium
CCACCTGTTCCCATACCGAACACAGAAGTTAAGCCCTTCAGCGCCGATGGTACTTGGCTGGACACGGCCCGGAAGAGTAGGTCGCCGCCGGATTCCAATAGAAGCTGTTCGAGAGAACGGCTTCTTTTCATTATTTGATCAAGAAAGGGAAAGAAAAAATGAATTATGATTTTCGGGTTATTTCAGAATGGGACACGACATTAATGTTTATGACAGTATTTGCATCAGACCCATGTTTTCTTTCTATCTTTCTTTCCAAAACAAGCGATGCTTCAAAAAAATATTTGATCGAAACTGTTTACCGTTCCAAAATAGAAACAGGTTTAGGAGAGACAGACCTGCAAGTCAATTATACAGTAGATGGAAAGGTACACGCGCTTATCATTGAAAACAAAATTGACGCCCAGGAAACGATAAGACAGTATGAGCGGTATGTACAACGCGCAGAAAAAGGAAAAGAACGCGGAGATTACAGTGATTATTTCATTTTCATGCTCAGTCCGCAGAAATACAGGGAACTGAATAACGAAGCAAAGAAGTATGATAATTTTGTCAGTTATGAAGAATGTCAGAGTTATTTCTTGAAGAAAGATGATTTGTTGAGTCGGTTCTGTTATCAACAGTTAGAGCTTGCTTTTGTATCAACCAAAATAAAAAATGAAACAAAAGTAAATCGTGTTGCAGTTGATTCCCTGAGAAAATATGAAGAATACCTGAAAAAGAATTATCCGAAGCTGCAATTGGGGAACGACACAAAGAGCGGTAAAGTGAATGGATGGTGGGTAAAGATAAATGTTCCGCTGCGAGGCGCGGTGATTTATCATAAAACAGATTTGGGTGTCGTTGATCTTTCGATTGCGAACGGAGCAGAAAAGCTGAGTCGTTTTCTTTCAGTTGAAAAATGGCTTCATGAAAGCGGCTATGAAAAAATCATTGTTGTACAAACTCAAAAATCAGCCACATTCCGAATCAATGTTCCAGAAATACATATGTGGGAACCATACGAATCATGGAACCTTGCAGATTTCAAAGAATGCCTTGACGCGGAAATGGAGCTATCAGAAATAGCGGATATGTTCAGTGCAATTCGAGATATGTTTGAATAAGAGGTGAAAATATGCTTACGATAATTGACAGAGAAATCAAAGAAGATGAACGTAAAAATATTTTAATTGATATAGAATTAATCCTCTTGAAAGCTGGAGTTCCTGACAACGGTTTTAAGCGTTATTCTCTTGCAGCTGATGAGGACAGACGGATTGTTGGCTTCATTTCGGGACTAAGAGACCATAAATGGTTGTTTCTTACGGATATATGGGTAAAAGAAACTCATCGACGTCAAGGAATTGGGTCACAATTGCTAAAAAGTATTGAAGATAAAATAAAAGCAGATGGACTTGAACATATCTATCTCTGGACTTATGGGCCTGACAATCAAAAATTTTATGAAAAGAATGGGTATTATCAGTTTGCTGTATTTGAAGATTTTTATGAAGTTAAAGGTTATCATCAAATTGGATATCGGAAGGAATTATATTGATCCCCTACTTATTTATGAATTGGTGTATTTAATCTAACGCAATCTGTCATTCTGAACCGCGCCTTATAGGATAGGCGCATGCGAAGAATCTCCTTCACAAAACAGTGGCAAGGGAACGAAGGAGATCCTTCACGACGGCCTCCTTCGTCGGCCTGCTCAGGATGACAACCGAGAGTTGACTTGTTAAGCGAACCCTGATTATCCATTGCTGTAAAAGGTGACTGGAAAATGACCAAAGAAGAATGATTCCGTTGGAATCAACAAGAATAATTACGCAAGAAATAAGAAAACAGTTGCATTGGGGCCATCCGGCGTGATATACTAAGACGGTTGGTTCAGTAATATTTTATCCGAACAGGAGGAACAGTGTCACATGCAATACACCAAGGAAGTTGAAGACATGGTTTGTGTCGCCAAAGGCCCGAACCATGGTCCCGCTCCGATTCCTGAAGAAGGAAAATGGATTCAGGCCAAGGAGATCAAGGACATCTCCGGTTACACCCACGGCATCGGCTGGTGCGCTCCCCAGCAGGGCGCGTGCAAACTGAGCCTGAACGTGAAGAACGGCGTCATCGAAGAAGCGCTGGTGGAAACCATCGGCTGCTCCGGCATGACCCACTCCGCCGCCATGGCCAGCGAGATCCTGCCCGGCAAGACCATCCTGGAAGCGCTGAACACCGACCTGGTGTGCGACGCCATCAACACCGCCATGCGCGAACTGTTCCTGCAGATCGTGTACGGCCGCACCCAGTCCGCCTTCTCTGACGACGGCCTGCGCATCGGCGCCGGTCTGGAAGACCTGGGCAAGGGCCTGCGCTCCATGGTGGGCACCATGTACGGCACCCGCGCCAAGGGCACCCGTTACCTGGAAATGACCGAAGGCTACGTGGTCAAGATCGCCCTGGACAAGGACGACCAGGTGTGCGGCTACCAGTTCCTGAGCCTGGGCAAGATGATGGACGCCATCAAGAAGGGCATGAGCCCCAACGAAGCGTACGAAAAGAACCTGGGTACCTATGGCCGGTTCAAGGCAGAAGACGGCGCGGTCAAGTGGATCGACCCGCGCAAAGAATAAGAGGAGGCGCAGCAAATGGCTTTGTTTGAAAACTATGAAGGACGTATGCCGCAGCTGCAGCCCGTCCTGGATAAATACGGCTTCAAGAACTTTGACGAAGTCAAGGCTTTCACCAACGGCAAGGGCGTGGACGCTTATTCCATCGTGGAAAGCACCCAGCCCATCTGCTTCGAGAACGTGAAGTGGGCCTATGAACTGGGCGCTGCCATCGCCATGAAGGAAGGCGCGAAGAACGCCGCCGAGGCCGCCAAGTGGATCGGCACCGCGCTGCAGGCCTTCTGCATCCCCGGCTCCGTCGCCGACCAGCGCCAGGTGGGCATCGGCCACGGCAACCTGGGCGCCATGCTGCTGGACGAGGAAACCGAATGCTTCGCTTTCCTGGCCGGCCATGAATCCTTCGCCGCCGCCGAGGGCGCCATCAAGATCGCCCTGAACGCCAACAAGGTGCGCACCAAGCCCCTGCGCGTCATCCTGAACGGCCTGGGCAAGGACGCCGTCGTCAGCAAGACCGCTTACTCCGACGGCCCCCGGGCGAAGGTGAACTGCTACGGCGCGGACGACGTGCGCGAAGGCGTGGCCATCATGTGGCACGAGGGCGCGGACATCTCCATCACCGGCAACTCCACCAACCCCACCCGCTTCCAGCATCCCGTGGCAGGCACCTATAAGAAGGAACGCTGGGAAGCCGGCAAGAAGTACTTCTCCGTGGCTTCCGGCGGCGGCACCGGCCGCACCCTGCATCCCGACAACATGGCCACCATGGGCCGCATGCACTCCGACGCGCAGTTCGCCGGTTCTTCCTCCGTGCCCGCCCACGTGGAAATGATGGGCTTCCTGGGCGCAGGCAACAACCCCATGGTCGGCATGACCGTGGCTGTGGCTGTGGCTGTGCAGCAGGCGATGAGCAAGTAATCCTGTCAATCAAACAAGGCTCCCGAGGGCGACTTCGGGGGCCTTTGTTTCAACAGATTTCTTTTGTATCAAAGTATCTGTTCAGTCGCCTTTGCTGCTTGGATAATCACGAGTTCTAAGTTCTAAGTTCCAAGTTCTAAGCTAAATCATTCTATATCCAATGCAATTTGTGCCAAGTATGACAAAAGGCTTAGAACTAAGAACTTAGAACTATTCAAGGGCGAAAGAATAGTTGCTTATTAAACAAGGAAAACAGCCAATCAATGTCGAATGAGGATTGTGAACAACGCGGTTGCGGAGGAAGAGACATGCGAAACAAGCAGAAAAAAACGGCGCGCCCAGGCAGGCAAAAGATCAGGATTCATGAAGTCACGGCCGAAAACGACATGCGCTACCGGGGACCGCTTTCATTTCAGCATTTCATGGCCTTGGGCTGGGCGTGCATTGTGCTGGCCCAGGTGGTTGTCATTCTCAAGCTGGGCGGGCGGTTTGACCAGAGTATCGCGGAGGGCACGGCGAAGTTTCTGCCCACGCTGGATAGCATCGCTGATTTTTCCCTGCCGTTTCTGCTGATTGCCACCTTCGCGCAGATCCTGGACACCAGCAACGGCTACCGAAAACAGCTGATCAAAAACCTTGGCGCTACGGCCGCGATCTGCGGGCTGTATTATCTTTTCTTTTACCGTTACCTGATCGGCGGATTGGAAGCGCTCATTACCGATCCCAGCCAGGCGATGCCCACCATCCAGTCCGCGCTGGATCAGGCGGTGCCGTACGGCTTTCTGTGCTTCAACCTCTTTGTCGACCTTCTCCTGTGCACGCTTGTGATGCTGTTCCTGAACTACAAACCAAAGCACATCTTCAAAGGAAAATCCGTTGTGATCTTCCGGCTGCTGACGCTGCTGCCCATCGGATACGAAGTCGGCTGCATGGCGATGAAGATTCAGTCGGCAAGAGGCATGATCGAGATTCCCGCCTGGGCGTACCCGCTCCTTCCGGTGAAACCGCCGATGACCTTTGTGCTGTTCATCGTGCTGGCGGTGTACGTGAAAACAAGGGAGCTCCGCTTCCGCCGCCACGGAAAGACCCACGAGGAATATAAAGCCTTCCTCAAAACGAACAGGAATTCCTGGAACTTTTCGGTATTCTTGGCGATCATGATGGTGATCGTCAGCATCCTGGATTTAGGCGTGGTTCTTGGTTTCTCTCTCAACGAAGGGGTGCATTATGTGCTGGAAAAAGAAATGGAATCCGCCGCAGTCACGGAAAAAGTGGAAACGGACGCTCGGCCTGAAACGATAAACGATGAAACAGGCAAAGCCGCCCTGATCGAATCGGCCCAGGAGGATCCCAGGGAGCCCGCCGCAGTCACGGAAAAAGTGGAAACGGACGCTCGGCCTGAAACGATAAACGATGAAACAGGCGAAGCCGCCCTGACCAAAACAGACCAGGATGATCCGTATGAGCAAGAAATGGTTTCGGCGGTTGAAAAGGGCGCTTACATCTCGATTGCCGTGGGCTTTGGCGGCTCGATCGGTCTGGCTTTCCTGGCCCCGTTTGTGCTGTTGTTCTCGTATACCAGAAAGCCGAAGAATGAACTGATCAGCATGCTGATTCCCGCCGCGGGGTGCGTCCTGATCGTTGCGCTTTACCTGGAGGCGTTTCACCAGGCCCTGTTTTTCCTGCCGATCCCAAAGATTGATCTGGCGAAAATCAGGGAGTATGCGGAAATCATCCTGTTCATGATGAGTGAACAGGGAATCATCCTATGATGGCCTTCAAGCTGAGACAGTCTAAGACGCTCGGAATACAGACACACAGGAGGCGGAAAACTCATGGACACGTCCGCGGCAAAGCATAAAAGAAAAACGAGCCTGCACATGATAGATAGTATTCTCTCGGGCTTCATCGTTTTATACGCGACCTACCTGATTCAGAACTTCACAGAGAATAAAGGATTCCTGGTCGTCCTGTTTCTGCTGATGGCGGCGGAAAACGCCATTCGTCTGAACGAAGGAAAACGCACAAAGACGCAGCGGTTTTGCGTGATGGCTTTCTACCTGGTCGGGGCGGCGCTGATCCTGATCATCGATCCGTTCCATTCAAGCCTGCTGGCCGCGGCTGGTGTTGAGCTGACCGTGATTCTGTTTAACCGGGTCATGGCGATGATCAAAAAGCCGAAGCCCCGCATCATCCTGCTCAACGTGGTCTGCATCCTGATCGTGATCGTCGTCGGACTCTTTTGTGTCGCCGGGGATCAAGTGCTGAGCAAAACTGTCCAGATGGAGGAGGCGGAGATACAAGCGAATCCCGGCTATACAGAAATCTCTGAACACATCGAAGAATTGGAAGCCCTGGACGAGTCCATGGCGGGAAACGTGGTGGACGCAATCCTGTATATTTTCCTGATGCTGCTGATCCTGATGCTGCTGATCCTGCATGTGGTCGGCATATCCATATCGCAGATGAAGCTGAATATCCTGTTGAATATCATCCGGGAAACCTATGTGATGGAGATACTGCTTGGGCTGCTGCTGATGATTATTGCGTGCTCCAGTATCATGTCAACACTGGAACCAAACATGGAAAACTATGGCGACGCGCTGTGGTACTGCTTCGCGCTGGTGACCACCATTGGCTTCGGCGATATTTCCGCCACCACCCTGGTGGGCAGGGTTCTTTCCGTTTTCCTGGGGATTTACGGCATCGTCGTGGTGGCGATTATCACGTCCGTCATTGTGAACTTCTATGGCGAAATGAAAAGGAATCATGCGGACGATCAGACCGAATGACGGTCCCCGGACATATAACACTATTCACAGACATGTTGTAAAGGATAAATATGCAAGAAGAAAATATGCAAGAAGAAACGGCGGGGCGTTGCCCCGCACCCCACCAGGGTACTGAGTACCCTGGACCCGCAGTAGCGGATACAGCATGATGGAGAATACAATCTTGGTTCCCGCTGATTCTTGGAGGAACGCGGAAGTCAGGCTTGGTGCCGTTGTGCTTCTGGCCCGGCGGCGAAGCCGCCAACCCGGATGCTTCGCATCCGGGGAAAGCCGGGAAAATCTCAGGGGGAAAGTTCACTTTCCCCTGGGGATTTCCCAGGCTTTCTTGGGCCAGAAGCCCTCAAACTTTCATAAACCCCAGCGCGGCAGGCGGAGGCTGCTGGTTTCTTCCAACGGCGTCATTTCGCCAGATGCGGGTCCAGGGGGATCATCCCCCTGGTGGGGTCTGGGGTGAAACCCCAGCGGTTCCTTTTGTTTGATTTTCACCCTTAACAAGAAAGCTGTAAATTATTTGGACAGAGAATGGTATTATAAAAAACCTGGAGGCGAAGAAGCGTGGCTGTATTCACATCCTCTGCGCTGGCGCTGCGCAGGAAGCTCATCCTGCAGGCGCTCATGGAAGCGGGCGCTGTCGGGCCGGAGTCGGCAAAGGCCCTGTCTGAAACGAATTTGGTCAACCCGGATGATTTTCAGGAGTACACGACGCAGCTGGCGAATCTGGGGGTGATCCATCGGACGCCCGATGGAAAATTTTATGTGGACGGCGAAGGCGGCTGACATCATGGAGGCTCCGATGAATCACGAAGAAGAAGCGAAACGGCTGTTCATGCAGGGCTACAACTGCGCCCAGGCGGTGTTCTGCGCGTTCTGCGACGAAACCGGGCTGGACATTGACACCGCGGCGCGGATGGCCTCGTCCTTCGGTGGCGGCATGGGACGGCTGCGGGAGGTGTGCGGCACGGTCAGCGGCGCGCTGCTGGCGCTGGGCATCCTGCGGGGATACGATGATCCCGCCGATCCCCAGGCGAAGGTGGCGCACTACAAGCTGGTGCAGGAATACGCCCGGCGGTTCCGGGAAAAGAATGGAACGATCGTCTGCCGGGAGCTGCTCAAGGATGTGCCTGTCACCCCCGGCGGCGTTCCAGAACCTCGCACGCCGGAGTTTTACGCCCGACGTCCTTGCCTGCGGCTGGCGGGGGAAGCGGCGGCAATCCTGGATGAATTGCTGGCGGAAACACGTACAAAATAAACGCGCGGGATACGCAGCGGCAAAACGGGAGGAAGCAGCATGGAAAAGGAACTGTTTGTAAAAGAAGTACGGCCCGGAATTTATCTGATGGACGAGGCGCATGAAGCGACGGGCTATCTGGTGGTCGGGAAGGAACGCGCCTGCGTGATCGACACCATGAACGGCTATAACGACGTGTGCCAGGCCGTGCGGAAAATCACCGACAAGCCCGTGACCGTGGTCAACACCCACGGCCATCCCGACCACATCTTCGGCAATGTGTATTTTCAGGAAGCGTACCTGCACCCCGCGGACAGACCGCTGGCGGAGGAGTTCATCAAGGAACCGGAGTTCGTGGAAGCGTGCAAGCAATACGGCCTGTCCATGCCGCCCTTCCGGGATATTCTGCCCGGCGACGTGATCGACCTGGGCGGCCGGACGCTGGAGGTGTTCGCGCTGCCCGGCCATACCCCCGGCGGCATCCTGCTGCTGCTGCGGGAGGACAGGATTCTCTTTACCGGCGACAGCGTGAATCATCATCTGTGGATGCAGCTGGACGGCTGCCTGCCGCTGCGCGCGTTCGTGAAGGAACTGGACAAAGTGATGTTCCTGGAGGACCGGGCGGATGTTATTCTCCACGGCCACGCCCGGGACGTGGACGACATTTCCCTGCTGCGCTGCATGCGGAACGGCATTGCGGAAATCTGCGAGGGAAAAACAGCGGACGACCAGCCCTACCGCTGGTTCGGCGGCGAGGATTCGCAGCACGCTTACCGCTGTCTCCCGGACAGGCATTATCAGCAGGACGACCACGTGATCTGCTACCGGAAGGACAATATCGGATGATGGATTATCACGTCAGCGTCAACGGCATCGATGTTCACGCCCAATATACGGAACGCGCGGTGCAGGAAATCTTTCTGCCTCTGCTGCAAAGGCTCACGGCGCTGCAAAGAGAAAAAGGAAAAAGGCTGCTGGTGATGCTGGCCGCACCGCCGGGAGCCGGGAAAAGCACGCTGGTGAGCTTCCTCAAAACGCTGGGCCGGGAGCGCGGCTGCGATCTACAGGCCATCGGCATGGACGGCTTTCACAGGCGGCAGGAATACCTGAAAAGCCACTTCGTCCAGCGAGACGGAAAACGGCTTGCCATGGTGGAAATCAAAGGCGCGCCTATCACCTTTGATCTGGAGCGGCTGACGGAGAGCGTCAGGCAAGCGGCTTCCGGCGCTGTCTGCGGCTGGCCGGTTTATGACCGGCTGCTGCACAATCCCGTGGAAAACGCCGTGACGATTGACAGCGCCATCGTGCTGCTGGAGGGAAACTATCTGCTGCTGGACGAGGACGGCTGGCGGGATCTGTCCAAATACGCGGATTATACCGTTTCTGTCCGCGCGGGGGAAGACATGCTCCGCCAACGCCTCATCGACCGCCGCGTCAAAACCGGCGTTTCCAGGGAAGCCGCCATTCGGTTTGTGGATTTCAGCGATATGCCCAACGTCCGGCTGTGCCTGGATAAGACGATGCCCGCCGATCTTCGGCTGAGCCTGGACGCGGACGGCGATTACCACAAAATACCCTCTTGAGGAGAACGAACTTTTGAACTGCGGCGGGGGCTTCCCTGCCGGGAATGGAGAAGAACGCATGCGGACTTTTGTCAATTTTTCCGCGCTTCACGACAGCCTCAGCCTGTGGTGGGAACAGCCCGAGGACGCGCCGCGGAACGCCGTTTATGTGGTGCTGCTGGACGGCAGGCCGGTGGCGGAGGTCAACCGCACCCATGTGACAGTGGAGCATTTGACGCCCGAAACAAGCTATGACGTGCAGGTCTGCCTGGGCGGAGAGCTGATCGGGGAAACGGCGGCGAAAACTGCCGCGGTCAAAAAGCCCATTGACGTGACCCTGCCGCCTTACAGCGCCGTGGGCGACGGGCAGACCATGAACACCGCCGCGCTCCAGGCCGCCATCGACGACTGCGGGCCGGATCAGGAGGTGTACTTGCCCGCGGGTGTGTTCCGCACGGGCGGCCTGCGGCTGCACAGCGACATGACGCTGCATCTGGCGAAGGACGCCGTCTTGCAGGGCACCGACGACCCAAGCGATTACCTGCCCAAAATCGAAAGCCGCTTCGAGGGCATCCACCAGCAGTGCTACCAAAGCCTGCTGAACCTGGGAGAGCTCCACGCCGACGCGGGGCCGAACTGCCGCAACGTGCTGATTTACGGCGAAGGAATCCTCTGCGGCGGGGGCCAGGCCCTGGCGATGAACGTGATCAACCGGGAAACCGAACTGCTGAAAGATCAATTGGCCGCCTTGGGCGATAAAATCAAGGAATATGAAAACGACCACACCATCCCCGGCCGGGCCAGGGGACGGCTGATCAACCTGAGCAACTGCGAGAACGTGCGCATCACCGGCCTGACGCTGCAAAACGGGGCCAGCTGGAACGTACACATGGTCTATTCCCGGAATATCGTCACCGACCACTGCGTCTTCCGCTCGGAGGAAGTGTGGAACGGGGACGGCTGGGATCCGGACTCCAGCGAGGACTGCACGCTGTTCGCCTGCGAGTTCCACACCGGCGACGATTCCGTGGCCATCAAGAGTGGCAAGAACCCGGAGGGCAACCGCGTCAACCGCCCCACCCGGCGCATCCGCATCTTCGACTGCGTGAGTGAGTACGGCCTGGGCATCGCCATCGGCAGCGAAATGAGCGGCGGCGTGGAGGATGTGAAAATTTGGGACTGCGACCTGCGCCATTCCCTCTACGGCGTGCAGATCAAGGCCACGAAGAAGCGCGGCGGATACGTGCGGAATGTCACCGTGCGGGACTGCGCCCTGTCCCGGTTCCTGGTGACGGCGGTGCTGTACAATGACGACGGGGAAGGCGCGCCGGAGCCGCCGGTGTTTGAAGGATTCCGGTGCGACCGGGTGCTTTTCACCGGCTGGGCGCGGGATTACTGGGAAAAGGAAGACCACGCCGTGCCTGCTGTCCAGCTCTCGGGCTTTGACGTGCCCGGCCATGAAGTGCGGGACGCGGTGTTCACCAACTGCGTCTGTGAGAGCGAAGCGGACGTGCGGATGAAGCACTGCCGCAATGTGACCGTTGAAATCGAGCGGGCCTGATAAAACTGACTGAAAGTGAGATCACCATGGAAATCAAATCCGCGTCCTTTATCACCAGCATGTCATCTTACGCCGCGCCCGGACCGGCGCTGCCGGAAATCGCCGTGGCGGGAAAGAGCAACGTGGGCAAGTCCAGCCTGATCAATAATTTTTGCCGCAGGAAGGCGCTGGCGAAAACCAGCGCCACGCCCGGCAAAACCCGGCTGATCAACCTGTTTTTATTGAACGAAGCCTTTTATCTGGTCGATCTGCCGGGCTACGGCTTCGCCAAGGTGGACAAGCAGGAAAAGCTGCGCTGGGGCGAGATGATGGAAGGCTACTTCCGCGATACAGCTCAGCTTCGCCTGACCATGCATCTGGTGGACATCCGCCACGAACCCACCCGGGACGACGTGCAGATGAACGCTTTCCTGCGGGAAAGCGGCCTTCCCTTCCTGGTGATCGCCACGAAGGCCGACAAAATCTCCCGTGGCGCGAGGATGAAGAACCTGGCGCCCATCTGCCGCGCTTTGCAGGTGCAGCCCTGGCAGGTGATCTGCTATTCCAGCGAAACCGGCGACGGCCGCGACCAATTGCTGGAAGCCGTCGAAAAAGCCCTCGTGGAGCAGGCGGAATGATCCGCGCTGTTCCGCGGGGTTTGGGTGTTCGCCGCGGGAGATGACGCATCGATCCGCAATCCCGGCGTCATTTTCCGGCGCGGCGCATACCAGATCGTCCATCCTCCGTGCTTCGCTTTTCGCATTTTTTTAAAAAACCTATTGACAAAACAGCGTTTGTCTGATAATATATCACAGTGCCGCGCGGGAAACCGCCGCGGAGGAGCGGGGGAGCATAGCTCAGCTGGGAGAGCATTTGCCTTACAAGCAAAGGGTCACAGGTTCGAGCCCTGTTGTTCCCACTCACAACATGGCCCGGTAGTTCAGTCGGTTTAGAATGCCAGCCTGTCACGCTGGAGGTCGAGGGTTCGAGCCCCTTCCGGGTCGCCATATTTGCCTTGGTAGCTCAGCTGGTAGAGCATGTGACTGAAAATCACAGTGTCGGTGGTTCAACTCCGCCCCAAGGCACCTTCAAATAAGCGGTAGTAGCTCAGTTGGTAGAGCGCCACCTTGCCAAGGTGGAGGTCGCGAGTCCGAGCCTCGTCTACCGCTCCATTTTTTAAGGCGCCATAGCCAAGTGGTAAGGCGAAGGTCTGCAAAACCTTTACTCTCCGGTCCGAATCCGGATGGCGCCTCTGAAAACGAAGCCGTGCATCAGGCTTCGTTTTTTTGTTACCATTCAGCTACGCTGAATGGTACGCAAGGGGGAATCCTTCCCCCTTGCGGGATTCCGCAGCCTCAATCGGCGCAAGTCCGCATAGCGGACATTGCTTGTTTCGGCTGATCTCACCGCCGATGAGATTCCCGCCACCGGTTCGTCCCCCTGACGGTTTTTCCTGTCGCTATGCTCCCGGGCGGAAAAACCGCAAGGAATGATTTCCTGACGGAAATCCCCGCCCGACCGGCAGAGCCGGTCGATACGATTACAGTCGGGGGAGGTCCCCCGACACCCCCTTAACGGCCTGCCTTGTTACCTGAATAGTAATCGTTTTTTGTTTTTCCCCTGGCTTTGCTTTCCGCCGGGGATTGCATATTTCGGGAAGGAATGGTAAAGTAAACGGGAGGGAGATACGAGAGGGAAAGCGGAGTGAGAATTCATGGCGGACGCTTCTTTGCAACGGATGCTGAAAGACGGGCGGCGGCCCATCCTGGTGGAGTTTGACCCGCCCCGGAACGAAAGCCCGGAAACGTTCATCAGCGGGGCGCGGGAATTGTATGACGCCGGCGCGGATATCATCACCATCGCGGACTGTCCCATCGGCAAAGCCAGCATCGACGCCTGCATGCTGGCGGCGAAGCTGAAACGGGAGTACGGCATCGAAACCCTGCCCCATATGGCCTGCCGGGACCGGAACCTGAACGCCGCCAAAGCGCTGCTCATGGGCCTGAGCATGGAGGGCATTCACCAGGCGCTGCTGGTCACGGGCGACCCGGTGAGCCACGAGGACAGGGAGCAGGTGAAGGGCGTGTTCCAGATGACCAGCCAAACCCTGGCAAAGTCCATCGTGGATCTGACGGAACAGGGCAGGCTGAACCCCTTCTTTCTGTGCGGCGCGCTGAACGTGAACGCCCTGAACTTTGATAAGGAATTGGAGCGGGCAAAGAAAAAGGAGGCCTGCGGCATGCAGGCGTTCCTGACCCAGCCGGTGTCCAGTATCCGGGCGCTGGAAAACATGCACGCCGCGCGCCGCGAATTGAACGGCGCCCTGCTGGGCGGGCTGTTTCCCATCGTGAGCTATAAAAACGCCTGCTTCCTCAAAAACGAAGTGGCGGGCATGGAGATCGGGGACGACCTGCTTTCCGCGTATCAGGGCCTGGACCGGGAGGCGGGCGAGGCCATGGGGCGGCGGCAGTGCCTGATCATGGCCCGGCAGATGCGGGAAAGCGTGGACGGGTTCTATATCATGACGCCCTTCCGCCGGGTGGCGCTGGTGAAGGGCATCATCAGCGATTTGAAATGCCTATGAAAATGGACGTTTCAGAGGCTTTGCGGTATCTGGGCGCGGCGAAGGCCGACGGGGAAACCCTT
This sequence comes from uncultured Eubacteriales bacterium, assembly GCA_902795275.1. GTDB lineage: Bacteria > Bacillota > Clostridia > Christensenellales > Aristaeellaceae > RUG563. The sequence continues at coordinate 13,296 of CADBKQ010000026.1, forward strand.
CAGGCCGTGGAGCAGGCGGCGGCGGAACTGGAAGCGAGCATCACGCCGCGCTTTGTATACAAGGTCTTTTCTGTGGGGCTGGCGGAAAGCGGCATCCTTCTGCCGGAAGCCGGGCTTTCACTTCCCGGCAGACTGGCTCAAAGCATGCTGCAAGCCTGCAACCGGGCCGTGCTGTTATGCTGTACTTTAGGCGCGGAGTTTGACCGGCTGCTGCGCATGGCCCAGGCCCGGGACATGGCGAAGGCGGCTGTCCTGAACGCCTGCGGCAGCGCTTACGTGGAAGCGGGCTGCGAGGAAGCCGAACGGGAAATCGCCGCGCGGTATCCAGGCATGTATCGAACAGACCGTTTCAGCCCCGGCTACGGCGATTTGCCCTTGTCCGTCCAGCCTGGTTTTTTAGCCGCTGTGGACGCGGGCAGACGTTTGGGCGTCACCGTGACGGACACCTGCCTCATGCTGCCCGCCAAGTCCGTCACCGCCATCATCGGCCTATCGGAAACGCCCCAGCCTGCCAGAATCAGGGGCTGCGGGTACTGCGCCCTGAAAGGAAACTGCGCGTATCGGGAAAGGGGAACCTCCTGTGAAATTTGATTTGAGCAACATCCGCCTGCTGGACGGGGCCATGGGCACCATGCTGCAACGCAGCGGCCTAAAACCCGGCGAAATCCCCGAGCTGAAAAACCTGGAAAACCCTGACATGATCGCCGCCGTACACCGGGCGTATATCGCCGCGGGCAGCCAGGCGGTGTATGCCAACACCTTCGGGGCCAACCGCCGCAAGCTGCAAAAGACCGGCCATACCGTGGCGGAGGTGGTCGCCGCGGGCGTGAAGCTGGCGAAGGAAGCGGCAGGGGAAAAAGCCTTGGTGGCCCTGGACATCGGGCCATTGGGTGAGCTTTTGGAGCCCCTGGGAACCCTGTCCTTTGAGGACGCCTATGACCAGTTTGCGGAAATGATGGAAGCGGGCGCGGCTGTGGGAGCCGACCTGGTGGTGATCGAAACCATGACCGACCTGTACGAAACCAAGGCGGCGCTGCTGGCGGCGAAGGAGCATACCCATCTGCCCGTGTTCGTCACCATGAGCTTTGACGCCTCGGGCCGCACCTTCACCGGCTGCACCGTCACGGCCATGGCCCACACCTTAGAGGGCTTGGGCGCGGACGCCATCGGCATCAACTGTTCTTTGGGCCCGGTGGAGCTGCTGCCACTGCTGAAAGAACTGCGGCAGAATACCGCTTTGCCGGTTATCGCCAAGCCCAACGCGGGCCTGCCCGACCCGGCGGACGGGCATTACGACCTGAAACCCGACGATTTCGCTTCCGCCATGGCGCTGATTCTCCAAGCCGGGGCGGACATTGTGGGCGGCTGCTGCGGCACCGACCCGGAGTATATCCGCGCTTTACAGCAGATTCTGCCCGAAAGCAAGCCCGCTCACGGTACTTATATCCCCCGCAGCCTCGTCTGCACGCCCACCGTCACCCTGCCAATAGACAGAATCCGGGTGATCGGCGAGCGCATCAACCCCACAGGCAAGAAGCGCTTCCAGCAGGCGCTTTTGGAAAACGACCTGGATTACATCGTGGACGTAGCCATCCAGCAGGTGGACGCGGGCGCGGACATCCTGGATGTGAACGTGGGCTTCCCCGGCGTGGACGAAATCGCCATGCTGCCCCGGGTGGTGAAGGCTTTGCAGGCGGCGGTGGATGTTCCCCTGCAAATTGATTCCGCCAGCCCCGCCGCCCTGGAAGCTGCCCTGCGGGTGTACAACGGCAAGGCGGCGGTGAACTCGGTGAACGGAAAGGAAGAATCCCTTCAAAGCGTGCTGCCGCTGGTGAAGAAGTACGGCGCGGCGGTGGTGGGCCTGACGCTGGACGAAAACGGCATCCCCGACTCCGCCGAAAAGCGCTTCGCCATCGCGGAAAAGATTCTGAACCGCGCCCTGGCCCTGGGCATTCCCCGGGAGGACGTGTGGATCGACTGCCTCACCCTCACCGTGTCCGCCCAGCAGGAGCAGGCGGAAGAAACCCTGAAAGCCATCTCCATGGTGCGGAACCGGCTGGGCCTGCAAACGCTGCTGGGGGTCAGCAACATTTCCTTCGGCCTGCCCAACCGCCTGCTGATGACGCAGACGTTCTTAGTCCGCGCCCTGCACGCGGGCTTGACCCTGCCCATCGTGAACCCCAACCAGAAGGAAATCATGGACGCCATCGCCGCCTTCCGGGTGCTGAACGGCGAGGACGCGCAGAGCAAAGCCTATGTGGCCCGCTTCGCCCAGGCTCAGCCCGAAGCGAAGCCCGCCGCCGCCGCTTTTACCATGACCCTGGACGACGCCATCCTGCGGGGTCTGAAAACGGAAGCGGGACGCCTGGCGAAGGAAGCGCTGAAGACCGAAGCGCCTTTGTCCCTGGTGGAACAGCATTTGATCCCCGCCCTGGACAAGGTGGGCGCGGACTACGAGAAAGGCGCGGTGTTCCTTCCACAATTGCTTTCCGCCGCCCAGGCGGCCCAGGCGGTGTTTGAGGAGATCAAAAGCGTTTTAGCCAGCGCCGGCGCGGAAACCGTCAGCAAGGGAAAAATCATCCTTGCCACCGTCCAGGGTGACATTCATGACATCGGTAAGAACATCGTGAAAACCGTGCTGGAAAACTACGGCTACACCGTCATCGACCTGGGCAAGGACGTGCCGCCGGAAACGGTGGTGCAAGCCGCGAAAGAACAGGGCGCAAAGCTGGTGGGCCTCTCCGCCCTCATGACCACCACCCTGCCCGCCATGGAGGAAACCATCTCCCAGCTGCGCCGCATGGGGGCTGCTCCCGCCGTGATGGTGGGCGGGGCCGTGGTGACGGAAAGCTGGGCAACATCCGTCGGCGCGGATTACTACGCCAAGGACGCCCGCGCCGCCGTGGGCATCGCCAAAATCATTTTCGACAAATAAAGGAGGCAGAATCATGATCGCGCAATATCCCCCCATGGGCTGGAACAGCTGGGACTGCTACGGTGCGGCGATCACGGAGGACACGGTAAAAGCCAACGCGGATTACATGGCGAAGCACTTAAAGGAATACGGCTGGGAGTACGTGGTGGTGGACATTCAGTGGTATCAGCCCACCGCCTCTACCCACGCTTACGAGCCCTTTTCCCACCTGGTGATGGACGGATACGGGCGGTTGCTGCCCGCGGAAAACCGCTTTCCCAGCGCGGCGGGCGGGCTGGGATTCAAGCCGTTAGCTGCTTACATCCATTCCTTGGGCCTCAAGTTCGGCATCCACATTATGCGGGGCCTGCCCCGGATGGCGGCGCATCAGCACCTGCCTATCTGGAACAGCGAAGCCCGCTGCGACCAGGCGGCGAACCCCAATTCCATCTGCGCCTGGAACCCGGACATGTACGGCACGAAAGCCGACCTGCCCGCCGCGAAAGCGTACTATGACAGCATCTTCCACCTGTATGCGGAATGGGGCGTGGACTACGTGAAGTGCGACGACATCGCCCGGGAGTACCCCCACTGCAAAAAGGAGATCGAGATCATTTCCGAAGCCTGCCGGGGCTGCGGGCGGGACATCGTGCTGAGCCTTTCCCCCGGCCCCGCGCCGCTGGAGCAGGCGGAGCACTTGAAGCAATACGCCAACCTCTGGCGCATCACCGACGATTTCTGGGACGACTGGCGGCTGCTGAAAGCCATGTTTGAACGGGCGGAAAAGTGGTGCGTTCACGCGGGCCCCGGCCACTGGCCCGACGCGGACATGCTGCCCGTGGGCGCGCTGCGACAGTGCTACGGCAAGCCGGACTGGACGCATTTCACCCAAGCCGAGCAGCGCACCATGATGACCCTCTGGTGCATGATGCGCTCCCCCCTCATGATCGGCGGCGACCTGCCCAAGAACGATGCATTCACCCTGAACCTGCTCACCAACGGCCCGCTTTTAGCCATCGAAAAGGAAAGCTGGTGCGCCCATCCGGTGTGCGCCACAGAAACGTCCTGCTGCTGGCTCGCGCCGCGCAAGGACGGCAAGGGCTGTTATGCCGCGGTGTTCAACCTTTCCGACGAAGAACAGACGGTTTCTTTCCCCGCCGCCTCTTTGGAAGGGACGTTCAAAACCGCTACCGAGCTTTGGAGCGGCAAGCCCAGTGAAAGACTCTCCGCCCTTCTTCCGCCCCACGACGCGGCGGTGTGGCAAGTCACTTACTGATACTTTGTTTGCGCCCCTTTCGGGGCGTTTTCTTTTGAAAATGGATTGCATTTTCTGGTCAATAATGGTACAATTTTTGATGGCTGAAACTGTGTGAAAAACCATCTGTATAAAAGGAGAGGAACGCTTATGGACTTCAAGAAAACCGCCCTGGGCCTGGAATTCGGCTCCACCCGCATTAAGGCCGTATTGATCGACGAACACAACAAGCCCATCGCCTCCGGCAGTCACGAATGGGAAAACCAGCTGGTGAACGGCGTGTGGACGTACAGCTGGGACGCCATTCACGCCGGCCTGCAAGCCTGCTTTGCCGACCTGAAAAAGGACGTAAAGGACAAGTTCGGCGTTACGCTGACGGAAGTGGGCGCAATGGGCATTTCCGGCATGATGCATGGCTACCTGCCCTTTGACAAGGACGGCAACCCCCTCACCGAATTCCGCACCTGGCGCAACACCATCACCGGCCCCGCCGCGGCGGAGCTGACCGAGCTGTTCCACTTCAACATTCCCCAGCGCTGGAGCATCGCCCACCTGTACCAGGCCATCCTGAACGGCGAAGACCACCTGCCGAAGCTGGCCCAAATCACCACCCTGGCGGGCTATATCCACGAGAAGCTCACCGGGAAAAAAGTGCTGGGCATCGGCGAAGCCAGCGGCGTGTTCCCCATCGACCCGGAAAAGCCGGTGTACGACGCGGGCATGATGGAGAAATTCAACAAGCGGATTGCTGAAAAGGGCATGAAGTTTACTTTGGAAGACCTGCTGCCTGATTTATTGATGGCGGGCGAGAACGCCGGAACCCTGACCGAGGAAGGCGCGCTGTTCCTGGATCCCACCGGGGAATTCAAGCCCGGCGTGCCCTTCGCCCCGCCGGAAGGCGACGCGGGCACCGGCATGACCGCCACCAATTCCGTGGCCGCCCGCACGGGCAACGTGTCCGCGGGCACCAGCGATTTTGCTATGATCGTGGTGGATCACGGCCTGGGCGTGCATCGGGAGATCGACATGGTGACCACCCCCGCGGGCCTGCCCGTCGCCATGGTGCACTGCAACAACTGCACCAGCGACATCAACGCCTGGGTGAACCTGCTGGCGGAATTCGCGGGCCTCATCGGCGCGGAGGTCAACAAGGGCGACTTGTACACCAAGCTGTTCAACAAAGCCATGGAGGGCGACAAGGACTGCGGCGGACTGCTGAGCTTCAACTACTTCTCCGGCGAGGGCGTCACCGACCTGGACGAAGGCCGTCCCGTGTTCGCCCGGATGGAAAACGCCAAGATGACCCTGGCCAATTTCATGCGCTGCCATCTGCTCTCCGCGCTGGCGACCCTGAAAATCGGCATGGACATCCTGACCAAGGAAGAGAACGTGCCGATTGATAAGCTCTACGGCCACGGCGGCTACTTCAAGACCCCCGGCGTGGGCCAGGCCATGCTTTCCGCGGCGGTCGGCTCTCCCGTGTCCGTCATGGAAACCGCGGGCGAGGGCGGCCCCTACGGCATGGCGCTGCTTGCGGGCTATATGCTCTGGAAGAAAGCGGGCCAGCCCCTGGAAGACTACCTCAACAATGTGGTCTTTGCCGACGCCAAGTCCTCCACCATCATGGCCGACGAAGCCGACGTAAAGGGCTTCCAGGAATTCCTGACCCGCTACAAGAACGCCCTGCCCATGGAAAAAGCCGCGATTGACTGTCTGTGATAAACCGAGTTCTAAGTTCAAAGTTCTAAGTTCTAAGATTTTTTGTTCAGCTACCCTGCGCTTCTTCATGACCTGCTTAGAACTTGGAACTAAGAACTTAGAACTAAAGCCAAATAATGAGGTGAAAAACATGCTTGAACAACTGAAAGAACAAGTCTGGAAAGCGAACCTGCTTTTGCCGAAGCATAACCTGGTCACCTTCACCTGGGGCAATGTCAGCGGCATTGACCGGGAGAAGGGGCTGTTCGTCATCAAGCCCTCCGGGGTAGAATACGACGGTATGACCGTGGAGGATATGGTGGTCGTTGACCTGGACGGCAAAGTGGTGGAGGGCAAATGGAAGCCCAGCAGCGACACGCCCACGCACCTGGAGCTGTACAAGGCTTTCCCGGAATGCGGCGGCATCGTGCACACCCATTCCCGCTGGGCCACGTCCTTCGCCCAGGCCGGCAAGGACATCCCCGCCATGGGCACCACCCAGGGCGACTACTTCTACGGCGCCATTCCCTGCACCCGGCCCATGACCGACGCGGAAATCAAGGGCGAATATGAGAAGGAAACCGGCCTGGTCATTATCGAAACCTTCCGTTCCCGGGGCATCGACCCCGCCCAGGTGCCCGGCGTGACCGTGTTCTCCCACGGCCCCTTCGCCTGGGGCAAGGACGCCATGGAAGCCGTGCACAACGCCGTGGTCATGGAGGAATGCGCCTTCATGGACTTCCACGCCATGATGCTCACCCCCGACCTGCCCGCCATGCAGCAGACGCTGCTGGACAAGCACTACCTGCGCAAGCACGGCAAGAACGCCTATTACGGGCAAAACTGAAAGAGTGTGAAGAGTGGAGTGTGGAGTGTGAAATAACAATTGCTTCTTGTTCGCTGGATTGGCGTAAACATGATGAAAACCAATCTACAACTCGACACTCCACTCTTCACACTCCACACTTTCCATCATCAATTGGGAGGGAAAAGCATTGCTCCCCAAAGACCCCATCATGCTCCTGAGCATGGTCAACATGAAGCTGCGGGACCGGTATCCCAGCCTGGACGCCCTGTGCGACGACCTGGACGTGAGCAAAACGGACATCGAGGAAACGCTCGCCAAGGCCGGGTATCACTATGACGCCGGGCAGAATGCGTTCATCTGAAACAATACAGAAAGGAAACGATGCTTATGGGTATGCGCGGCATTCATACATCCATCAATGACATTCGCCGGAAGGTCTTTTCCGAAGTGGCGCGGTTATCCTATCACTATGACGGCGACCTTTCCGACATGGAGAACATCCCATACCGCATCATTCCCGGCGAAGTTTCCACCTACCGGGAGAGCGTGTTTCTGGAGCGCGCCATCGTGAAGGAGCGCATGCGCCTGGCCATGGGCCTGCCGCTGCGGGACGTGTCCGAACATGCCCCCGTTTCCCAAGGCGCGGAGGAGTGCGTGCTGCCCGAAAAATACTACCAGCCGCCGCTGATCAACATTATTAAATTCGCCTGCCACAAATGCCCGGACAACGTGGTGGCGATCACCGACCAGTGCCAGGGCTGCCTGGCTCAGCCCTGCCGCCAGGTGTGCCCCCGGAACGCCATTTTCTTTGAGCGCGGCCAGTGCCACATCGACCAGAGCAAGTGCATCAAGTGCGGCAAGTGCATGGGCGTGTGCCAGTACGGCGCGATCCTGCGCATGGAGCGCCCCTGCGCCGTGGCCTGCGGCATGAAGGCCATCAAGAGCGATGAATACGGCCGGGCGGAAATCGACCAGGAAAAATGCGTCAGCTGCGGCATGTGCCTGGCCAACTGCCCCTTCGGCGCGATTGCCGACAAGGCCCAGATTTTCCAGTGCATCCAGGCCATCCGCAGCGACACGCCGGTGTACGCCGCCATCGCCCCCGCCATCGCCGGACAGTTCGGCAAGGAGCTGCCGCCGGAGAAAATGCGCGCCGCGTTCCTGGCCCTGGGCTTTACGGACATGGTGGAGGTAGCCATCGGGGCCGACCTGTGCACCATGCAGGAAGCGAGGGACTTCCTCAAGGAAGTGCCGGAGAAGCTGCCCTTCATGGGTACGTCCTGCTGCCCCGCCTGGTCGGTGATGGCGAAGCGGGAATTCCCCCAGCGCGCAGACTGCATCTCCATGGCGCTGACCCCCATGGTACTGACCGGGCGGCTCCTCAAGAAACAGCATCCCGGCTGCAAGGTGGCCTTCATCGGCCCCTGCGCCGCCAAGAAGCTGGAAGCCAGCCGCCGGTCCATCCGCAGCGACATTGACTTCGTGCTCACCTTCGAGGAAGTGATGGGCATGTTCGAGGGCAAAGGCGTGGACTTTGCCAGTCTGGAAGAAATGCATGTGCCCCATACCGCCAGCGCCGACGGGCGCGGGTTCTCGGTCAGCGGCGGGGTCGCCATTGCGGTGGTGAACTGCATCAAAGAAATGGCCCCCGACCGGGAGATCCTGGTGGAGCACGCCGAAGGGCTGAACGAGTGCCGCAAGATGCTGATGCGCGCCAAGGCGGGCAAGCTGAACGGGTATCTCTTGGAGGGCATGGCCTGTCCCGGCGGCTGCGTCGGCGGCGCGGGTACGGTGCAGCTGATTCCCAAATCGGTGCAGGAAGTGGAAAAAGTAAAGAAAATGTCCGATAAAGCCCACGCCTACGAAAGCCATTACACCACCCTCCTGCCGGAACTGGAAACGGAATAAGATGAACATTTGCGGCGTAATCGCGGAATACGACCCCTTCCACAAGGGGCATGAACGGCACCTGCGTTCAGCGCGGGAAAAGACGGGCGCGGATTTCATCGTCTGCGTGATGAGCGGCAGCTTCACCCAGCGAGGCATGCCCGCGCTGCTGCCCCCGCACGCCCGGGCGGACATGGCGCTGCGCTGCGGCGCGGACGTAGCGCTGCAATTGCCCTACGCCTTTTCCGTGCGGGAGGCGGAGTATTTCGCCCTGGGCGGGGCCGCCATTTTGAACGCGCTGGGCTGCGTGACGCATCTGTCATTCGGCAGCGAAACGGACGATTTGACGTTGCTGCAAACCGCCGCCAGATTATTGGAAACACCGGATGAAGCCATGGAAAGCGCCATCCAGGCGGGATTAGCCAAGGGCCTTTCCTTTGCCGCCGCTCAGGGGCAAGCGGTGGCGAAACGGCTGAAAGTCCCCGTTGATACGCTCGACGCGCCGAACACCGCCTTAGCCCTGTCCTATCTGCGTGCGCTGATCCGGCTGGACAGCAGGATCATTCCCGTTCCCGTCCTGCGGGAAACGGACTACCACGCGGGTGAGCTGGACGCCCTGCCCTCCGCTTCCGCCGTGCGGAGCGCCATCCTGCGGGGCGATTGGGCGGGAGTAAGAAAGGCAATTCCTGAAAACGCCCTGCCTGTATTGGAAGAAGCAATCCGAAACGGGCTCTGTCCGCCTGACAGCCTGGACATTCTCCTGCGCCACAAGCTGCTTATCTCCACGCCGGAGGAAATCGCCCGGTGGCCGGGCATCAGCGAAGGGCTGGAAATGCGCATCCTGAAAGCGGCGGAAAGCGCCGTCAGCCGGGAAGCGCTGGTCGACGCGGTCAAGACCCGGCGCTACACCCGGGGCCGCATCAGCCGCGCTTTGTGTCATGGGGTCATGGGCGTCACCAAGGCTGATCTGCCGCCGCTGCCCGCCTCCGCCCGTATCCTGGGCTTCCGGGAAAGCGCCCGCCCCCTGCTTCGGCAGATGCAAAAGCACACGCAAAAAAACGGCTTCACCCTCTACGCTCGCCCCGCGAAGGAAGAAACCGCCATTCTGGATTGCCGCGCCGACGACCTGTGGCGCGTCGCCGCGGGCCTGCCCCGGGGGGAGACCTACAGGCTACAGCCAGTCATCATAGAAGAATAAAGTGTCAAATACCCCCTTCGTACCAGTTTATGGATACGGAGGGGGTATTTATAGGTAAGCATCGAGGGATTGCTTCGTTGTTTTTACAATATCGGCGATCACTTTGGCCTGCGATGCTGTACAGCTTTCCAGGACTTCCGCAATTTCTTTCATGGACGAATTGAGCGTATAGGGCGATTCACCATAAACCAGTGAATCCAGCTGAACCTCCAGCGCTTCCGCAATCGCTATAAAGACGGGCAAGCTCAATTTCGTGTTGGCGTTTTCAATATGGCTCATATGGGTGATGGAAATATCCACTTTCTCCGCGAGGGTTTCCTGAGACATGCCTTTTGCCTTCCTGATTTTTCGTATACGTTGCCCAATTTCATAATAATCCACTCTATCACCGCCTATAAAGAAAAATACACTTGAATTGTATAGGCGATTATGGTAGAATAAGATAAACTATAAGTACAATTATTTGCCTATATAGTTAAATTATAAATTCGGGAGGCAGACCAAAATGGAGAAAGGTGAATTACTGGAATACCTTGCCGCTGTATGCGACGCAGAGAATGCCATTTATGCTTGCGATGAGGCGATAACTGCACTGCAACAACAAGAGCAAGGATTTATCAGATTATCTCGTCCCTATCCTCCGAAGGAAATAAAAGAAGAATATCACTCATATAAATACGAACAAGAATCAAAATCAGACAAGATGTTTCTCCATGTTTTTCGTGTCTTGTTTTTTATTTCGTTCTTTTTCATTTTTAGCTTGATTCCAGGCTGGCTTCTTGTTATGGATCTTGTTTTTTCTTTTCTGTTGACAGCAACAGTTGGTACATTTTTAGGTGGCTATTTACAACAAGTTTTACTAATAAACAAAAGAGTTGATAAAACAAATAATCAAATTAAAATATCCACAGAAGAAAGAAACCGTCGAGCACAAGAAGACTATTTTAAAGAAATGGAAAAATATAATAAAGCATGTATCATAGAAGAAAAAGTATATGCAGAATTAAATAAGGAAATATTTGAGAAACAGAAGTTAAGAGACTCTCTGAAAGATCAACTTTATCAATTATATGCAATGGACATCATATACCCAACTTTTCGTAATATGGTTGCTGTAAATCAAATTCGTGAATATATAGCTATGGGTGTTTGTGATGCACTGGAAGGGCCAGACGGAGCATACGCTCAATACTTACAGGATGTACGGACAAATAAAATATGTGATTCAATTACTGATTTGAGGGATAATCTCATGTCTGCTTTAGGTACATTTGCAATGACACAGGCAACACTTGTCAATGAATTAAGGCAAACGAACAGCAATATTCAGGAGATAAATCAATCCTTGAATCACGGATTATCAGAAATGCAAAGGAGCTTGCAAGCCGCCCAGAACGCGACAGCAGGGCAGTTTGAAGCTTATATGCAGCAAGCAAACAGCAGTCTGGAAAAAATAGAACAATCCACATCCACAGCCGCTTACAACCAATACATTGCTTTACGGCAATCCAATGTGCGGAAATATCTATTGAAAGAGCTGCAATAACTTATCTGCATAAAACACGCCGCACGCTTCAACAGTGTGCGGCGGTATTGTTTGTATTTGGGGATTACAAGGCAAACGGCGCGAGGGGCAGGCCGTTTTCCCCGAACAGGCGGACTTTTGCGTAGTCCATCCAGGCGTAACGGGCGGCGATGGGACGGGGCACGGCGGGGGAAGAAAGGATGATTTGCTTTTCTTCCAGCTGCACTTCGGCGGGCTGGAACGCGCCATCCTCCCCAGCGATTTCCATCAGGGAATCGCCGCTGCCGTAGTCCGTGACCGGCGCGGACAGCGTGACAATCAGCTTTCCGTTCTTCTGGTATTTCCCGATGGCGAAGGGGGACAGCCGCGCCGGTTCTTGATAAATCACGTCCAAGGCGCACTCATACAGCCGTTCGCCCACCACCCGCTTGTTCATCGGGTGGATGTTGTCAAACTCGCCTTCGTCGATCAGCACGGCCAGGCCGGTATTGCGCACGTTCCGCCACACCTTTTGCTGCGCCTGCCGCAGCACGGGCCACAGCTTGCTGTCCTCCGTGGCCGCGCCGTCGATCCACATGGGCAATTGCACGTTCAGGAAGGGCAGTTCCCCGTCCATGAACAGCTCCCGCAGCTGGAAGATGAAGGACGTCAGCAGCACATCATACTGCCTGGTGCGCCAGGAGTCTTCCTCGCCCTGATAGAACAGCACGCCGGTCAGCGCGGCGGGTACGACCCGTTCCAGCATGGTGTGGTACAGTCCCGCCGGGCGGAAGGGCGAGCCCTCGCCCACCGGTGGATTCCAGGGCGGGCAGGGGCCGATGGCTTCGTTGATTTCCTTGGTGGTGTATTCGGGATGGGCGGCTTTCAGGGCGTCGGCCTGCTTGGCCCAGGCGTCCAGGCCGGAGAAGAACGCGCCTTCCTCTTCCAGGTACTGCTCCATGGTCTTGCCCGCCCAGCTGTCCTGATATTCTTTCAGGTAGCGTTGGCCCTCGGCGGTTTTGCCCAGCGTCTCTTCGCTCATCCAGCAGGTGACGGAGGTGCCGCCCCAGTAGCAGTCGATGATGCCGACGGGTACGCGAAGATGGGCCTGCAGCTTCATGGCGAAGAAGTAGCCCACGGCGCTCATGTCCTTCGCCGTGCCGGGAGCCACCGCCACCCAGCGGGCGTTTTTGTTGGCTTCCTCGGCTTCCGGGATGAAGCGGGCGAACTTGGGTACGTTGAAATACCGCACCTGTTGATTGCGGTGAGATGGGATGAGCTGCTGGCCCTCGTCGGCGTTTTGCAATTCCAGCTCCATGTTGCTCTGGCCCCCGGCCAGGTACACTTCGCCGATGGCGATGTCGCAGCAGATGGTATTGTCCTGCCCGTCCGTCACCGTCAGCACGCAGCCCATCCGGGCCTCCTGGGGCGGCAGGCAGAAGCAGAAGCAGCCGTTGCAAATCACCGTTTCATCCTGGCCCAGGGTCTTTCCCCCTTCGTCCAGCAGCCGGGCGGACAGCGCAAGGCCGTCCTCGCCTGTGCCAAACACCCGGATCTCTTTTCTTCTGCACAGCACCGCCCCGTCGCTGAACAGGGACGCAAGTTGAAAACGAGGCATAGCATTTCCTCCATCTGTTTATTTCACATTAAGTCATGAACAAAAGAACGGCGGGGCGTTGCCCCGCACCCCACCAGGGCGGTGACCGCCCTGGACCCGCGTTTGCGGAATAAGCAAAATTTGTAAAAACGGCTTGGTTCCCGCTGATGCTTGAAGAAACAACCAGCCTGACGCCGTTGTGCTTCTGGCCCGGCGGCGAAGCCGCCAACCCGGATGCTTTGCATCCGGGGAAAGCCTGGGAATAATCCCCAGGGGAAAGTTCACTTTTCCCCTGGGATTTTCCCGGCTTTCTTGGGCCAGAAGCCCTCAAACTTATCGTAACCCCAGCGCGGCAGGCGGAACTTGTTTTCTGTCCCCAGCTTGTATATTCGCCTACTGGGATGCAAGGGATGAAATCCCTTGCTGCGGGGCCTGGGGGCGCGGAGCCCCCAGCGTTCCCTTTTGTTTGATTTCTCCCTTAATAACCTGCCTGTGCTCAGTCGTCGCAATCGAAGATGGCTTTCTTCGCCACCCGATCGCCGTACTCGGTTTTCCAGCGGATATGCGGGTCGGACACGTCGTAGGCGGGCAGGGCCTCCTTGTCCATGTCCATCACGATCATCAGGTCATAGCGGTTGGCCCGGTCGGAATTGGAGAGCTTGAGTTCCACGCTGTGAACGCCGGGGATGGCCAGGGTCTCGTCAAAGATTTTTTGCACCGGCGTTGTCAGGGCCTTCACATCCGTTCCATCCACAAACTTTACAATAATATGATGCTTCATCTTTCTGTTCCTCAGCGGCGGCCGATCTCGGTGTCGTCGTTGGTGGTCTTGCTGTTGTCCTTGATGTAGTCGATGATCTCGTCCAGGTAGCCGAAGGCCAGGCCCACATAGCTGTCCGCCGCGCCGTAATACACCGCGATGCGCCCGGTTTCCGGGTCGTGCAGGGTGGCGCAGGGGAAGGTGACGTTGGGCACGAAGCCCCGTTCCTCGAACCATTCTTCGGGGGTGAGCAGGTAGTTGTTGCAGCGGTACTTCACCTTGGAAGGCTCGTCAATGTCCAGGATGGCCCCGCCGATGGAGTACACATAGCCGTTGCAGGTCTGGGTGACGCCGTGGTAAAAGAGCAGCCAGCCTTCGCTGGTCTCAATGGGCGCCGCGCCGCCGCCGATTTTCAGCCCTTCCCACCAGCTGTTGCCCCGGCTCATCACGTGGCGGTGCTTGCCCCAGAACACCATGTCCGGGCTTTCGCTGATGAAGATGTCGCCGAAGGGGGTGTGGCCGCTGTCGGAGGGACGGCTCATCATCATGAAGTTGCCGTGCACCTTGCGGGGGAACAGCACCGCGTTGCGGTTGAAGGGCAGGAAGGGATTCTCGATGCGCACGAAATGCTTGAAGTCCTGGGTCTTCGCCACGCCGATGGCCGCGCCGTAAAAGTCCTGGCACCAGATGATGTAATAGGTGTCCTCCACCTTGACCAGCCGGGGGTCGTAGGCGTAGATGGGCATGAAGGGCTTGCCTTCCTCGTCCACGAAGGGGATCTTGTTGGGCTCGAAATCCCAGTGGATGGCGTCCTGGCTCCAGCCGAGATAGATATAAGGCACGCCGTTGGTCTGCTCGCCGCGGAACACGCCCACGAATTTCCCTTCATAGGGCATCACGGCGGAGTTGAAGATGCGGGCCACGCCGGGCAGGGGATTGCGCCCGATGATGGGATTGTCCTTCCAGCGCCACAGGGGGCTGTTGATGTGTCCGGCGGGCTTATCCTGCCAGGGAACGTTGGGCAGGGCGGGGGCGATCATCTGATACTTGGTCATGGTTTCTCTGTCCTTTCTGTTTATAATTCCTGATCATTTGCCAGCAGCGTCAGGTCCAGTTCCGCCAGGGTGGAGGGCAGGTGCCGTTCGTTGGGTTCATAGGGGTTCGCCAGCATCATGCAGCGCATGCCCGCCAGCCGCGCGCCTTCCTCGCCCGCGGGGGTGTTTTCCACCACCAGGCAGTCGCCCGTGGGCATGCACAGCTTCCGGGCCGCGGCCAGGTACACTTCGGGATCCGGCTTGCCTTTCTCGATCTGCGTGCCGTCCACCACCACGTCGAACCAGTGGTCGATGCGCAGCTGCCGCAGGATGCCCGCGGCGTTTTCGCTGGAGGAGGCCACGGCGGTTTTGATCCCTTTGTTTTTCATGGCGATCACGGTTTCCAGCGCTCCGGGCAGCAGGCTTTCCTGGTCCAGCTTGTCGATCTGTTCGTTGAACAGGTCGTTTTTCCGCACGCCCAGCGCCCACATTTCCTGGGCGGTATACGTGCGGTCGCGCCCCTGGAGCAGAATTCTGATGCTGTCCATGCGCTTGAGGCCCGCCATTTTCAGGTACAGCTCCGGCTGCAGGTTGATGCCCTGTTCATGCGCCAGCTGCGTCCAGGCGTGGTAATGACATTCGTCGCTGCATACCAGCACCCCGTCCAGATTGAAAATCACAGCTTGAATCAAGGCGTTTTTCCTCCCCGCGTCACTCGATGGAATTTGGAATCCTGTGATGTTTTTTCCATATCTCAGTATACCATCTTTTGGCGCGATTGTACAGCAAAAAAGAATGCGCGTCCGCGCGAAAGGGGAAGAATGCGCCCGGCGCTGACGCTCTTTTCCGCATTTGCCGATCCAAGGATTTTGAGGAACGCCCTCACGCGTCTTCCCCGGCGAAGATTTCCCGTTCGGTCACGCACTCGCTTTTGATTTTCCCCACCAGCGTTTGCAGCGCGTCCACGGCATGGGGACGAATATCCGCGCCGATGAGGACGAACATAATATCGTCGCCCACCTGGAGCAGCCCTTCGTTGACCCAGACCCGGACATAGTAAATGCCCTCCATCTTCCGGGCTTCCGCGATAGCGGCCTGCGCTTTTTCCCAATTGCAGGAGAATTGCATGCCCTTTACTGGCTTGGCGGCTGCGTCCCCTTGACGCACCTTGCTGCGGGCCGTGCTACGCACCACGCCGTTGTGCGTCAGGTACATACCGATTTTGTCCGCGTCGGGATGCGCCTTGGCTTCCCTCAGCCAGGCGTCCAGGGAGGGCTTTTCCTTGGCTTTTTGAACGGGTTTTTCCGGCGCGGCGCAGTCGGCGGACCCGGCGGATTGCAGCATTTCCACCCCGTGGCGGATGGGCTTGAGTACCGCCGCCAGATTTTCCGTGCTGGCCTTTTTGCTGCCCGGCAGGTTGATAATCAGCGTGCGGCCCCGGATACCCGCCGTTTCCCGGGACAGGCAGCCGTGGGGCGTGATTTTCATGCTCTCGGCGCGCATGGCTTCCGGGATGCCGGGGCAAAGGCGCTCCACCACGGAGAGCGTCGCTTCGGGGGTCACGTCCCGGGGAGAGAAGCCCGTGCCGCCGGTGGTCAGCACCAGCGCCACCTGCTTTTCGTCCGTGCAGGAAATCAGTTTCTGAATGATCATGTCCTTTTCGTCGGGCACCATGGCGGTATAAACCACCTGCCAGCCCTGCTCTTGCAGCATCCCGCACAGGGCGGGGCCGCTGGTATCCTCCCGCTCGCCCCGGAAGCCCTTGTCGCTCACCGTGATCACGGCGGCGGTGTATTTCGTGTCGCTCATGTCAGTCGTCCTTTCTGCAATAGTCCCCATGCGCCCCGCCGGTCTTGCGCAGTAGGCGGATGTCGGCAATCACCATGTCCCGCTGCACGGCCTTGCACATATCGTACACCGTCAGGGCTGCGCCGCTGACCGCGGTGAGGGCTTCCATTTCCACGCCGGTTTTGCCGTCGCATTTCGCGGTGGCCTCGATCTCCACGGACAGCCGCGCTTCGTCCAGCCACAGCTTTAGGTCGATGCCGTTCAGGGGCACCGGATGGCACATGGGAATCCAGTCCGGGGTGTGCTTGGCGGCCATGATCCCGGCGATCTGCGCGACGGTCAGCACGTCGCCTTTTTTCATGCCGCCGGAACGGATCAAATCAAAGGTTTCCCGGTTCACCAGCACCCGCCCGGCGGCGACGGCGGTACGGTGGGTCGGCGCTTTCTCGCCCACGTCCACCATGCGGGCGCGGCCCTGGTCGTTGAAATGGGTGAAATCCTCCTGGGGCATTCTGCGCATCTCCTTCATGATGAAATCGGCAAGCGCCGCTGTTTCCTCAAAAGCGAACCGCGGCACGGGCGCAGTGACGGTTTCATCGTCGGTCACGACGGCGATAAACCGGTCAAGGGGTTCGGTGAAGCCTTTTCCCGTGGCCTTGCGGCACAGGCCGATGCGGGGAATATCCGCGTGCTTGAAGCCTTCCACTAAAATGATGTCCACGTCCTTTATGCTTTGCAGGCAGGCTTCCAGGCTTTCGCCCCGCTGCTCCACCACAGCGGTTTTCTCCGGCGACGTGATGACCACCGCCGCCGCGCCCGCCTGGGTGTGGCGGTAAGAATCCTTGCCCGGATGGTCGATGTCGAAGCCATGGCGGTCATGCTTCACCACCCCGACGCGAACGCCCCGCGCCGTCAGCAGGCGGATGACGCTTTCCATCACCGTGGTTTTGCCGACCCCGGAAAAGGCGGAAAAGCCAATCACAGGCGTTTTCATGGTTCAGCCTCCGATCTGGTTCATTTGCCGGGCGGCCCGGCTGCGCTCGGAGCAGGAAAGGGGGTCGTGCTGCTTGGGTTTCATGGCCACGGCCCGGCGCATGGCCTCCGCCATTTCTTCCTCGGTCATGCCCTTGACGCTGATTTCATCCCGGGAATGCAGGCAGGGTTTCAAATGCCCGTCCGCTGTCAGCCGCAGGCGGTTGCATTCCGCGCAGAAATGATTGGACAAAGGACTGATGAGGCCGATGTTCCCCTGCGCCCCGGGCAGGCGGTACAGCCGCGCCACCCCGTCGTGCTCCGGCACGGGAACAGCATCCGGCAGCATGGCCAGGGCTTTGTCCGCGGAGATATAGGCGTGTTCTCCGAACAGGGTGTCCCCCGGCATGGGCATCAATTCGATGAACCGCACGTCCACCGGCCAGCGCCGGGTCAGCGCCGCCAGATCCGGTACTTCATCGTCATTGAAGCCGCCGATCAGGACGGCGTTGATCTTCACCTTGTCAAAGCCCGCGTCCAGCGCCGCTTCGATGCCTTGCAGCGCCTCCGCCAGCACGCCGCGCCGGGTGATGAAGGCGTACCGTTCCGGGTTCAGCGTGTCCAGGCTCACGTTCACCCGACGAATGCCCGCCTCCCGCAGGGACCGGGCGAAAGCCGCCAGCCGCGTGGCGTTGGTGGTCAGCACCGTTTCCGTGATGCCCCTGACCGCCGCCACCCGGCGGCAGATGGACAGAATGTTGGGCTTCACCAGCGGCTCCCCGCCGGTGATGCGCACCTTGTTCATCCCCAGGGAAGCCGCCGCCCGCACGGCCCGGATCATCTCATCCTCGGTCAGCATCTGGTCGTGCCGCAGCTTGCACACGCCCTCCTCGGGCATACAGTAGCGGCAGCGCAGGTTGCACAGTTCCGTCACCGAAAGGCGCAGATAATTGATGGTTCTTCCGTATCCGTCGATCATGGATCAGTACCTGCCGAAGGTGCAGTTGGGGAAATGACAGGCCCCGCATAGCTGGCACAGCCCGCCGTCTCCCAGGCGAATCAGGTCGTTTTTCGTGAATTTCAGCCCTGTGTAGATCTGGGGCAGTACCACGTCAAAGATGGTGGTGGGCAGGCTGATCGCCGCGCCGGGCACCCCCAGCACGGGAATTTCCCCCAGGTAGGCCACCAGGGTCATGTTTCCCGGCTGGCTGGGCACGCCGTGGGAGACGATCTCGCAGCCCAATTTCCGGATGGCGGCGGGCGTCAGGTCGTCCGGGTCCACGGACATACCGCCGGAGAAGATGAGGAAGTCCGCGCCTTGTTTCAAGAAATCCTCCGCGGCGTTGACCAGCATATCCAGGTCATCGTCGCAAATTGCCGCGCCCAGCACTTCGCCGGGATAGGCGGCGAGCTTTTTCCGGGCTATCGCCTCGAATTTGTCCTGAATGCGCCCGTGATAGATTTCGCTGCCCGTGATGATGATGCCCGCTTTCAGGGGCGTGTAGGGCAGCAGGTTCAGCAGCTTTTTCCCCTGGCAGAGGGCTTCCGCTTCGATGATCTGGGCTTCCTTCGTCACCAAGGGCACGATGCGCATGGAGGCCAGCCGCATGCCGGGTTTGACGGGATAATGATCCGGCAGGGTGGAGATGGTTAAATCGCCGATGGAATTGATCGCTTTGAGCAGTTCCGTATCCACCCGCAGCATGCCGGGCGCGTCCGCCAGCAGCAGCACCTTGCCTTCGCTGGGCGCTGTGTAGTGCGCGCCGTTCACCGGGGCCATGGCCGACATGCGCCGGGCAGTGTCCTCCTCGTGGATTTCCCCGGCGTTTTCCTCCCACACGAACACGGTGCGCTTGCCGATGTCCAGCATGTGGGGAATATCCTCCGCCGCGATGACGTGGCCCCGCTTGTAGGCCGCGCCCTTGAAGCCGTCCCGCATTTCCGTCAGGTCGTGGCACAGGGTCATGCCCACGGCGTCCTCTACCCGAACTTTTTTCATAATACGAACCCCCTCCATTCTGTTTCCGCTTCCACCGGCCCGCTGCCCGCGGGAATCAGCAAAAACGCGTTGTAGCCGATGGTGCTGGACAGCACCACGTTGCCCTGGTCGGAAGAAGCGTCAAAGCGCACGGCGCCGTCCTCCAATACCAACCGTCCCCGCAGGATGCGGTCAGCGGGACTTTTCTTGCGGAAGCCGCGAATCAGCCTGGCCCGGATGGGCTGCGGAAGGGCGTCCTTTTTGCCGCACAGCTTCCGGATGGCGGGCAGAACGCAGGCGCAGAAGTTTGTCACCGCCGAAGCCGGATTGCCGGAAAGACCGAGCGCCAGCTTGTTTCCCGCCGCTCCGTAGGCGCAGGCCATGCCCGGCTTCATCGCCACGCCGCGCACCAGCAGTTCCACGCCTGCCCGGGTCATTGCTTCGGGCGTCACGTCCCAGTCGCCCACCGACACGCCGCCGGTGAGGATCACCGCGTCGCAAGTCTGAATCCCCTGAGCAATCAAGCTGGTGATGGCGTCCGCTTCATCCCCGGCCAGGCCGAGATAGCGCACGGCGCAGCCTTCCTTTTCCAGCAGCGCGGTCAGGCTGGCCCGGTTGGCGTTATAGATCTTCCCGGTTTCCAGCGGCTCCCCGGCTTCCGTTACTTCGCTGCCGGTGGAGATCAGGCCGATGACCGGTTTCCGATAGACCTGCACCCGCGCCAGCCCCTGAGAAGCCAGCGTACCCGCTAAACCGGGGTCGATCACCGTGCCGCAAGCCGCCAGCAGGCTGTCCTTCTTCACGTCCTCGCCGCGTTTCACGATGTTGTCCCCGGACTTGAGGGGCGAAAACAGGGTAACGGTATCGTCGGTGAACTGCGTCTTTTCAAACATGATCACGCAGTCCGCGCCGTCGGGAATCGCCGCCCCGGTCATCAGGTGCGCCGCCTGGCCGGGCAAAACGGGTTTTGTGCCGACATTCCCAGCGGGAATTGTTTCTGTGATCGTCAGTGTGACCGGATGTTCCGGGGACGCATCGGCAACATCAGCAGAACGCAGGGCGTAACCGTCGTAAGCGGAACGGTCGAAGGGCGGCACATCCGCCGCCGCCCGCAGGTCAAAGCCCAGCACCCGCCCGCCGCCCGCTTCCAGCGGTATGATTTCGGTTTCCACCGGAAGGGCCCGTTCCAGCAGCAGGTCCCGGGCTTCCGTCCAGTCAGCGTTTTTCAGCATGGTATCAACCCCTCAATTGCAGGATATCTTTCATGGGAAAATGCACGGTCAGTTCCTGGGCTTTCAACCGTTCCCACGCGGGCTTTTCCATTTCCCAGCCGATGGGAACCGCGCCTTCCTTCGCGTCCACGGGGCGCAGCATCACGGTGAAGGAGAAGGGATTCTCGATCACCTCTTCCACCCGGCAGCGGAAGGCGTTTTCTCCTTCTCCGGGCTGGATGCTGTGCATGCGGATGCCCAGCGTGTCCGTATCCGCTTCCAGCGGCAGGGCCAGCGGGATGCCCCAGTCCAGGGCTTCCGCGTGATGATCGTCCAGGCGGCGGATGGCGGATACATTCTTGCAGCCCGTCAGGATGCAGGCCGCCCGGGTGCCGGGGTCGCGGAACACTTCATCCCGGGTGCCGATGCGCTCGATCTGCCCTTCCCGCAGGATGGCGACCCGGTCCGCCATGCGGAACACCTCGTCCCGGTTATGGGACACCAGCAGCACGGTCTTTCCAAACCGGCGGATCACCTGCCGCGCCTCCTGCTCCATTAAGAACCGCAGGTGGCTGTCCAGGGCGGAGAAGGGCTCGTCCAGCATGAGGATTTCCGGCTTGCCGATCATGATCCGGGCCAGGGCTGTGCGCTGCTGCTGCCCGCCGGACAACTGCCCTGGAAGGCGGTCTTTCAGTTCCGCCAGGCCAAAGGCGTTCAGCGCGTCCGCCACCGCCTTGTCAAGCGCCGGGCCTTTCAGAAACGCCCTTGCGCCGCAGGCCACGTTCTGGCCCACCGTCATCTGGGGGAACAGGGCGTAGTGCTGGAACATCAGCCCCACCCGGCGCTGCTGGGGTTTCAGGTCAATGCGCTTTTCACTGTCGAACAGCGTCACGCCGTCCAGGACGATGCGCCCCCGGTCGGGTTTTTCAATCCCGGCGATGCAGCGGAGGGTCATGCTCTTGCCGCAGCCGGAAGCCCCCAGCAGGGCCAGCGTTTCATGGCCCGCTTCAAAGGCGGCGCGGAGGGTGAAGCCTTTGAACCGCTTTTCGATGTCCACCGTCAGGGCCACGGCTCACCGCCTCCTTTCCCGCTTTTCCAGCAGGTTCACCGCCAGCAGCACCACAAAGGAGATGGCCATATTCACCAGCACCCAGCGGAAGGCGAGCCCGTCCTCATTGATGCGCCAGAGCTGGTACACGGTGGTGGAGATGGTGGCCGTGCGGCCCGGGGTGTAGCCCGCGATCATGCTGGTGGCCCCATATTCTCCCAGCGCCCGGGCAAAGGCCAGCACCGTGCCCGCCAGGATCCCGGGGCGGCAGGAAGGCATCCGAATCTTCCAGAAAATGTAGGTGTTGCTCAGGCCCAGAGTTTTTCCCGCCGCCGCCAGGCTTTCGTCAAAGCTCTCAAACGCCCCGCGGCACGTGCGGTACATGAGCGGGAAAATGACCACGGCGGTGGCGAAGATGGCCGACCACCAGTTCATCGTGAGGCGCAGGCCGAAATGCTCCAGGAGAAACGCGCCCACGGGACGCCTCGGCCCCAGCAGCCGCAGCAGCAGAAAGCCCACCACCGTCGGCGGCAGCACCAGCGGCAGCGTCAGGATCACGTCCAGCGCGCCCTTCACCGCCCGCGGCGCTTTGGCAATGTAATACGCCGCCAGAATGCCCAGGAAAAAAATGATGGCCGTGCTGATGCCCGCAATGCGCAGCGAATTCCACAGGGGATACAGATCCACGTAGTTCGTCCTTTCCGTTTCCACAATAGCAATCACTGACAATAGCAATGCAGAAGCCCTACAAGAAGGCTACGTTGGGGCCTCCGCGGCCCCAAACCCCGCGGCAAGGGATTTCATCCCTTGCATCCCAATAAGCGATATTACTCCGTTGGAAAAACCCGACAACTTCCGCTTGGCGCGCTGGGGTTTACGAAAGTTTGAGGGCTTCTGGCCCAAGAAAGCCGGGAAAAACCCAGGGGGAAAGCTCACTTTCCCCTGGGGATTATTCCCAGGCTTTCCCCGGATGCAAAGCATCCGGGTTGGCGGCTTCGCCGCCGGGCCAGAAGCACATGTAAAAGTCAAGCAACATCCGCTATTGCGGGTCCAGGGCGGTCACCGCCCTGGTGGGGTGCGGGGCAAAGCCCCGCCGTTCCCTTTCTTTCGCCCCAAGGCGCAAACACCGGCGGAGCGGATGGCTCTCCGCCGGCGGGGAAGGTTATTCGTGCATAGGAGAGAAGCCCACGGCCCGGAACACGGCGTCGGCGGTTTCGGAGGTGAGGAAGGCCAGGAAGTCGCGGGCGATGTCCTCATGCTTTGTGATGTTCAGCACGGCGGCGGGATAGATCACCTGGCCGCACATGTCCTTGGTGGCGGTATCCACCACGGTCAGGCTGGCGGAAAAGGCGTCGGTGGCGTAGATAATGCCGCAGTCCACCGCCGCTTCGCTGACCTGGGTGGTGACTTCCTTCACGTTGCTGCCGTAGGTGAGGACGCCGCTTTTGGCAAGGGCTTCCTCGTCCAGGCCAAAGAAGGCGAAGATTTTCTGGGTGTACTGGCCCACAGGCACGTCGCTGTTGCCCATGGCCAGCAGCAGGTTGCCGTCCTTGAGACCCTGCACCAACGCATCGTAGCTGTCAATGCCCTTGGGATTGCCTTCCGGTACGGCCAGGGCCACCTTGTTTTCCAGCAGGTTGATGCGGGTGCCTTGCAGCACGAAGTCCAGACCCGCGGTGTTCACGGCGGGGTCGGCTTCCTTGTCCAGCTGGTTCATCTGCTTGGGCGCGGCGGAAATGAACACGTCGCACTCCGCGCCGTTTTCGATCTGGGTTTTCAGAGTGCCGGAGGAATCGAAGTTGTACACGATGGTGACGCCGGGATGCTCCGCTTCGTAGACCGCTTTCAGCTCGGTCAGGGTTTCGGTCATGGACGCGGCGGCGAATACGATCAGCTCCACCGGCTTGGCGGTCTCCGCCGCACCAGCGCCAATGCACAATGCCAGAACGCACAGCAGGCACAGGATGCTTTTCATCAGCTTGTTCATAGTGTTCCTCCTTCATTGGATAAGATGTCCGTCTTCTTAGAAACGGAGGGTACACAAACAAGCCGCCATCCAGGCCGCGTGCTCCGCCGTCTCCTTTCCAAAAGGGAGGCTGGCCCGTTTCCAGTGCCAACCCTATGCGAAAGCCCGGCGGATGCTTTGGCAAACAAAAATCCGCGCACCCTGAAAAGGATACACGGACAAAACGGCAAACACAGCCTGTGCATCCTTGCGCAGACTGCCGCCTTTGTTCATGTCTCCTTTTCAAATACGGAAGGTGCAGCCGTTTCCCGCTGCGCCCTGAACCGAGCTTTCGGCGCGGCCCAGGCTCCATAGCGTGCGCCACAGGAGCAAGGGCTCGAAGACATTGTTATCATACCATGGACAAGCGGCTGTGTCAATGACGCGATGCATCCGCCAGGACGCCCGTCGCCACGCCTTCGTAGCCATGGGTCATGGGGTCGTAGGACCGGCGGCCCTGGACGGTGGCGGTGTTCCCCTGGAAGTGAATCAGCATGTCAAAGCCGCAGGGGGAGTCCCCGATGGCATAGCAGCGGATACGGAGCAGGTCTTTGTCCACCCAGCCGCCGCAGGCCAGACCGGGTACGCTGGGATAGCCGGGGAAGCCGATTTCCCTGTTCTCTCCCCGGCCGAAGGGAAGCTCGCATTTCCCGTGGGCGTTTTCGTAATACAGGCAGTCGCCCTTCAATTGCAGGGACTTCATCTGCATCTGGTTGCCTTCGGGGAACTGATACACCCCGGTTTCGGGGATGCCGAAGGCCGGATGGTCGGGAACGGTGTGGCAGGCCAGTTCCAGCGTGACCGGCTCCATATCCTCTTTCCCGATATAGGGATAGATTTCCTCAAAGAAAGCGTCGTACAGCCGCTGGATGCCCCAGGGATCCAGGCGCACGTCGGCGATGGTGGAGAGTACGGTCTTTTTATCCGGACACACGATGGCCAGCTGGCCGCCCATGCCGTACATCACCCAGCCCGCGCGGGTGCGCCAGCACTGCCAGCAGTAGCCGTACTGCTCTTCCTCGTTGGCCTGTATGAGCGTGTCGATGTGCTTTTCCGTCATTTCTTTGGCGAACCAGGCGGGCACGATGCCCTCGCCGCCGTTCAGCAGGCAAAGGGCTACCCGGTGCAGATCCCGCAGGCTCATGCACAGGCCCGTGCCGCCCTGGCAGCAGCCGGAGGGGTCGCGCAGCCAGGAACGCTCATCCTGGCAGCCCAGGGGCTTGAACAGCCTGTCTTCCAGGAAGTCGATGGTCTCCTGGCCGCTTATGCGCTTCACCAGCGCGGCGAACACCTGGGAGCAGCCGGTGTCGTAATAGAACACGCTGCCCGGGGCGTGGGTGGGCGTGCCGGTGAAGAAGGGCTTCGCCCAGTCCTCGTCCACGCCTTCCCGGTACTGCGTCCAGCGGTAGCAGGTGGCCATGCGCAGCATATCCCGGATGGTCAGCCAGGTCAGCCAGGGAGAGGGATTCTCCGGCAGATAGTCCCGGAAATAATCGCAGATATGATCGTCCAGGCCCAGCTTGCCTTCGTCCAGCAGCATGCCGATGGCAAGGACGGTCATGGTCTTGCTGACAGAATACATCCGGTGAGGCTGGCCTTCCCGGAACGGCACGTAGTACGCTTTCGCTTTTTCCTGCCCGTCTACCGTCAGAATAAAGCCGTGCATGTTCACGTCCTCTTTTTGCAGGCGGTTCACGAAGGATTGAATACAATTGTTCATAGTGTTCTCCTTTCAGGGGCACTTTAAGTATCAGAGGGATTAGGGAATAGGGATTAGTCATTTTGTTTTATCGTTGGTTTCCAATCGTATCGTACATGATTTTTGCTAATCCCTAATCCCTATTCCCTAATCCCACCGTTGTTCCTCGCACGCCGCCTGGATATAGGCTCCCGTAGCTTTCAAATCCCAGCTGACCACATTTTCGCTGATATAGTAATCGAAGGTACCATCCCGCCCGGTGTTTCCGCCCAGGCCCGCGCCCTGGCAGCACTTAGCGACGAAGGTTTCCCCGTTCTTCATCCGGCCCACGAAATGCCGCTGGATGGCTTCAAAGGACTTTTGCGCCTCTTTGCCATACCCGCCCGGCAGATAGCCCAGCCGCGCGCCTTTCAGAATCGCATAGCAGATGAGGCAGGAGGCAGAGGATTCGGCATAATTCCCCAGCCTGCCGGGGCAGTCCAGCACCTGGAGCCAGACCCCGTCCTGCCGGATGGACAGCAGCTTTTGGGACAGGGTTCGGAAAATTTCCGACACTTCCGCATAAAGCGCATTGATTTTGGGCAGCAGCTCCAGGCTGTCCACCAAAGCCGCCATGTACCAGCCCACGGCCCGGCCCCAGGCGTGAGGGGCGCGGCCCGTTTCCGGGTCGGCCCAAATCTGCTGTTTTTTTTCGTCCCAGCCATGGCAGGGCAGGCCCGTTTCCGGGTTCAGGGTGTGCCGCCAGGCCAGCACCAACTGCTTCGCCGCGTCGGTCTGGGCGGCTTCGTCGGGGCCGAAGGCGGCTTCGTATTGCAGATAGAAGGGAATCGCCATGTGCTGGCCGTCCAGCCACATCTGATAGGGGTAGACCTGCTTGTGCCAGAACCCGCCGTCGCTGGTGCGGGGCTGGTCATCCAGCTGGGTGCGCAGAAGCGCCGCGGCCTTCTTGTATTTTTCCATGCATGTGATCTGCCACAGGAAAATCAGCTGCTTGCCGATGCAAAGAAAATCCAGGTTGAACGCTTCCCGGCTGTATCCTCCGGGGTCGCCCGCACCGTCTACCATGTCGTCCAGGGCGTAAAAGATGTAATCATAATATTTCCTGTCGCCGGTGAAGGCCCAGAGCATTTCCATGCCCCGCCACACCACGCTGAAATCATAGCTCCATTTATACCGCAGCAACCCGTACCTTTGCATCAGGCTGTCCGCCACGGCCTCCGCCGAATGGGGCAGGTATTCGGTCAGCATAGCACGCTGTCCTCCGCGGCCACCAGACCGGAAAAATCGGCAGCTTCCGCTTTCTCCAGATCCGCTTCCGGCTGTCCGGGCGATTGCAGCCGGTTCAGGAACAGCATGGCGATCCGCACCGCGCCTTCCTCCCGGAGATGGCTGTTATCCTGCAAGCCGTCCGGATAGTTCTTGCTGCCCGCGGGGACGTGGCAGAAGATGCGTTTCGTGCCTTCCGCGCCCAGCTTGCTGAACAGCTGCGCGGCGGCTTTTTCCAGGTCAACGAGCCGCACGCCGCGGTATGCCGCCAGATCCCGCATGGCGTCGGGATACGGGCCGTGGGTGGGAACGAGCTTGCCGTCGTCGCTGAACAGCCGCCGGGGGATGGGCGTGACCAGGATGGGTTCCGCGCCCTGCCGCCGGGCCGCATCGATGTACATGCCCAGGTATTCCGGGTAGGTGATGCGGGGATTGGTGGAGCGCTCGGCGTCGGGCTTTTCGTCGTTGTGGGAGAAGGACACGATCAATTTATCGCCCCTCCGCAGGCAGAGCTCGATGAAGTTCAGCCGTTTTTCAGCGATGAAGCTCTTGCTGCTCCTGCCGTTCACCGCGCAGTTTTCCACAAAGACATTCTCCGGCAGCAGGCTTTGCAGCTTCTGGCCCCAGCCCATCATGGGATACACGGCCTCGGGATAGTTCGCCATGGTGGAATCGCCGCAGAGGAACCAGGTGGGCGTGCGCCTGTCGGGCCGCCAGCTGTCGGGGCCGCCGATCACGTCGGGGATGGTATAGCAGGCCGCTTCCTCGGCGTTCATGCGCTTTTGGCTGGGATGGCGGGGGCTCTGGTCCGCCCGGACGCCGGTGGTGCCATACTCGGCGTAGCGCTCCGTAACCACCTTGATTTCGTCCCAGTCCGCGAAGCCCTGGGGGGCTACATGCTCGTCCATGTCGCAGTCCAGGAACACGGTGCGGCTGAACCTGCGCCAGGGGCGGCCCAGGAAGCCCTGGCCTTCCTCGCATTCTCCGGTCAGCCTGCACTGGTGGAACACCAGGCCGTAGGGCTGAATCTCCGGCGTGTTGGCGGCGGTGTACATGCCGCCCCGCTTGTTCATGAACAGGGTGCAGCGCTCGAACCAGCAGCGGTATGGGCCGAAGATGAAGTCCACGTCCCCCTGGATGAAGCAGTCCTCGAAGTATTGGCGGCTCTGGGTGGGCGGGCAGTCGCCCACGAATTCCACCACTTCGGCCCGGCCCCTGCGCCCGCCGTAGAAGTTGATGACCTTCTGCATCAACGGGCCGCAGAACAGGGTATCCTGATGGGCGATCATGCGCACGTTGCGCCACACGCCCCGGTCGCCCGCCGCGTACACCGCTACGGCCTGGCCCACGTCGCGCCCGTCCCCCGCGTCGTTGCGGATGGTCAGGTTTTCCACTTCCACGTTGTTGCCCATCACGATGAAGGTGGCGGACAGGAAGGTGCCGCGGTCGTTGCCGTTTTCGTCCTTGTCCAGAGCGCAGCCCTTGGCGGTGATAATTGTCCTGTCCCGCGCTTCGCCGATAATGCGCACGTTGTCCTTGTCCACCACCACGCGCTCCTGGTATTCGTCCATGCGCACAAGCAGGATGTTAGGCGTCCGCCCTCCGCCCGGGATAGCGTCGATGGCCTGCTGGATGGATGTAAAATCTCCGCTACCGTCTTTGGCAATGATATACATTGATTTGCCTCCTTTTTCATTGGAGAGTTCAGAGTGTAGAGTAAAGAGTTCAGATTTATATAGCTTAGAATCATCCATCAGTGCTCAAACAAAACTATCTGCACTCTGCACACTTATTTATGCTTTGCCGACCAATCCCATTTGTTTCAACGCTTCCGCCGTCATGCGGGCATACGCCTCCGCGCCGGGGCGGCGGGTGTGGGTATCGTCGGTCTGGCCGTCGGGATAAGCGGGAAAGACACCGGGCTCCACGTACATGTACAGCTTTTTGCTTTCTTCCTCGCCCAGCTGCCGCACATAGGCGGTGCTCTTTTCGTAAATGTCGATGAGCGGCACGTTCCGCTGGGCTGCCAACGCGCGAATCACGTTGGGATATTCCCCGTGGCTTTCCAGCAGTGCGCCGTCCCGCCAGTAGCGGCGGCAGATGGGGGTCATCAGCACAGCCCGGGCCTGATGGAGCATGGCGGTATCCACATAGATTTCCAGGTTGTGATAGAAGGAGGTCCAGGGGTCGGTGTGCCGCCAGACCAGGTCGCTGGTGTCGTTATGGGTGAACTGAATCAGCAGCAGGTCGCCGGGCTGAATCTCCGTTTCGATCCTTTGCAGCCGCCCTTCGCTCAGAAAGGACTTGGTGCTGCGTCCGCCCATGGCGCGGTTTTCCACCCGCACGCCGGGCAGGTATTCCGAAAGCACCTGCCCCCAGCCGGTGATCGGCGCTTCCTCGGGTTTGTAGCTGGCCGCGGTGGAATCGCCGCAGATGTAGATGGTCATTTTCGTTCCTCCTTGGGTTTCTCATCTGTTTGTGCGAATAAGTCAGGGAATGCCTCTCTGTATGGAATCCCTGCATATTGCTTTTTCAGCGCCTGGTATTTGTTCACATATTTTTGTATTCTTTCTTCGTCCCCCTGCACATCCAGGACAGGCTTCCTTTTGCCGATGATGGCGGCTTTCCGGCCGCTCTCCCAGCTTTCATAGGGATGAAATATCCTTCCATTCGCATGGGGGCAATTCGCGGCGACCCAGGCGCATTGCTCCGTTGAAAACTGATTGAGAGCGCAGAAAAACCATTGCAGCCGCTTCAGCGTTGGCATAAAGGATAAATCCTGATCTATGATTCGCTTCCCCTGCCATGCCAGACATTCAATCGGCAATCCCGCCAGCGGCATCAGGGATTGGATTTCCATACTTTCCCAAATGGCGTCTCCCACCGAAAACAGATGCAGGTTCTTCGCTTTTTCAATACCGGAAAGGCTGTGCAGTCTGGTAAAATTGGACAGATGCAAAGCGGTCAGCGATACGTTGTTCGACATATCCCATAAGGAATCGATGCGCTGGTTACAGAACCAGTAAAGACATTCCAGGTCCGGCAGCTCAGAAAGGCAGGCCCAATCCTGCACGAGCTTGCATTTAAAGAAATGAATCCTTTTGAACTGCTTTCCGAATTTTGCGATAAAGTATTCAAAGGTCTCCTGGTTCAGCCCGGATACTCTGATTGTGTCCAACTGAGGATACGCCGCCAGCTGGTCAATTTCTTCCCGGGTCAGCGTCCCGCCGCCAATGTCCATTTTTTTGCCATGCAGCCAGAAGACATTCTTATCGTCCGGAAACTGCATGCTGATGAAATCATCGAACGGGTTCATAGTGCGCTTTCTCCCTATGAAGATAGTTGGTAAGTTTCAGCTTTTCTGATCTTTTCCGCCCTTTTCCATCCTGTCGAAGAAGCCGCCTATACTTCACGCGGCCCCTTCGACAAAATGTCGGGGCTGCCGGTATGTGCCGACAGCCCTGTTTCAGTGAGGAGTGTGGAGTTAGGAGTGAGGAGTTATATCATGATAGATATTATATGTCCGTGAATACAGCGCATACAGCATCTACGATATAAACTCCTAACTCCTCACTCCTCACTCCTAACTCAATTTCTTACCGGGCCATGAACTGATCGTACGCAGCCTGATAGGCGGCGATGAGGTCTTCGATGCCCATCTTCTGCAGCTGATCCATGTAGCCGTCGAAGTTGGTCAGGGGTTCTTCGCCGGTGATGAACTTCTTGGTCATGTCGTTGATGTAAGCGTTGATTTCATCCAGCTGGGGCGCGGCGGCCTTCTGGGCGTCCACGCTCAGCACGATAGCGGCGGGATATTCGAGGGCGTTGGAGGCTTCGCCCCACAGCTTGGCGGAGGCCACGTAGTTGGGTTCGCGGGTAGCGGCCAGGTAATCACCGGCGCCCCAGCGGGGGAAGGACACGTGGCTCATGGCATAGCGATACTTGTTGGCGAACGCGCCGTCGTAGAAGTTTTCGGTCATGGCGTTGGCCCATTCGGTCTCGTGCTTCACGCCGTTTTCGTCCACGGTGTAGGTACCGTTGCCCTGGCACCATGCCGTTTCGGGGATGGTCAGGATGTCGTCGCCCTGCTCGATGCCCCAGGTGGTGCAGTTGGTACCTTCTTCGGTGAACATGGTGTCGATCAGGCGGGCAGCGGCTTCCACGTTCTTGCAGTCCACGGTGATGACGGTGGTGAAGCGGTCGCCGTAGGAGAAGTTATAGTCCGTGCCGTAGGCAACGCCGTTGGCATCCACGATCCAGGGGAAGGCGATGAAGTTGGCGTTGGGGTTCTTTTCCAGAACCTGGGGCAGGCGCTGCTCCCAATAGTTGCTCAGGCCCTTCCAGGAGCCGGCCAGGTCAGCGTAGATGTTGGCGTCCTTTTCCTCGTCGCCGGCCAGGGTGCCGTCATCCTTCCAGATGTCCTTCACCAGGCCCTCGGCGTACCACTTGCTCATGGTTTCCAGGAACGCTTTGTAGTTCTGGGTGTATTCGCCGATGCCGACCTTGCCGGTCTCGGGGTTGATGTACGCGCCGTTGAGGATGTCGTAGGCGGGCATGAAGTAGGTGTATCCGGAAGCGCCGCCGTCGAAGGGGATTTCATCCTGTTCGCCGTTGCCGTTGGGGTCGAGGTCGCGGAAGGCAACCAGCATGTCGTACCAGCCGTCGATGGTGGTGGGCATTTCTTCGATGCCGACCGCTTCCATCCAGTCCTTGCGGCCCTGCAGGCCGTACCAGGTGAAGGCCACGCGCTCATCGGGGGTGGAGCCGGGGTTGATGACGGTGAAGTACAGGTAGCGGCCCTGGTCGTCCTTCAGGGTCTTGGCCACTTCAGGATGGGCTTCCAGCAGGGCCTTGTAGTTGGGCATGTACTTGTCGATCACGTCGTTCAGCTCAATGATGATGCCATCGGCAAACAGCTGGCTGACGCCGCCCGCGTACATGTTGTTGTGCTGGGCCTGGATGACGTCGGGATAGTTGCCGCTGGCCAGCATCGCCAGGTACAGGGCGGGCTGTTCGTCGCGGGAGCCCAGGATGGGCTGCCATTCGATTTCCACGTCGGCCATCTTCTGCACTTTCAGCATGCCGACCAGGCCTTCGTAGATGTAGGGTTCATACACGCTGTTGGAGAAGGGCAGCAGGGTGTAGGACACCTTGTCGGCCGCAAGCGCCGCGCCGCACATGCACAGCAGCATGACCAGAGCCAACATGAGAGCCACGATTTTCTTCATACGAGAAAACCTCCTTTAAAATATTTCCAGCGGTCTCAAGCCGCTTTGGAACAATGGATAGGGATTAGGGATTAGGGAATAGGGAATAGGGATTAGGCATTAGGGATTAGGAGTTAGGGACAGTATGGCAACGAGCATCAGTGGATCAGCAATATAACTAATCCCTAATCCCTATTCCCTAATCCCTTTCTTTACATCACATTCCCGTCAACCCGCTGCGCTCCACGCCCTCCATAAATCTGCGCTGGAGGAAGAGGTAGGCGATCATGATGGGGATGATGCACAGGAAGGTGGCGGCCATGAGCATGGCTTCGTTGAACACGATGCCCTCCAGGTCGTTCACCTGGATCATGGTGTGGTTTTCCTGGTTGAGGAGGGCGTACAGGGAGGGCAGGATGCTGGGCAGCATGCGCAGGTCGGGCTTGGTGTTGATATAAATGCCCGGCTCAAAGTAGTCGTTCCAGTGCCACACCAGCGAAAGCACGCCGCACACCAGCATGGGCGCCTGGGCCATGGGCAGCATGATGCGGGCATAGGTGCGGATGGGGCCGCAGCCGTCCACCCGGGCCGCTTCCTCCATTTCGTAGGGCAGGCCCATGAAGAACTGGCGGAACAGGAAAATGAAGAAGCCGCCGTTCAGGCCGAAACCGAAGAAGCAGGGCACCAGCAGCGGCAGGAAAGTGTTCAGCCACTTCCAGTCCGAATACTGCTTGTAGAGCGGGAAGATGATGACCTGCACAGGCACGATCATCATCAGGATGACGATGACGAACAATACATTCTTCAATTTGAAATTATACCGCGCGAAGGCGTATCCCGTCAAGGCGCAGGAGAACATATGTCCGATGGTCGCCGCCGCGCCCACCAGCACGTTGTTCCAGATGTAGCGGCTGAACCCCATGCGGCGGTAGGCGATGGCATAGTTGCTCCAGGTCAGCTCGCTGGGCAGCCATTTCACCGTGATGTTCACCAGGTCGTCGTCCGTCATGAGGGACTTGACGATCATCGTGATAAAGGGGTAGAGGAAAATAAAGCTCAGCGCGCAGAGCAGGAAATAAAACGCCAGCCGCAGCGTGAACGTCTTTGCGAACCGCGCCGCCTTGCTCTTTCTGCCATTGCGCTTGATCGCCGCTGATGACATGGAGGTCGCTCCTTTCTTACCCTTTCGCGCCCGAATCGTAAATATGCCGCCGCATCATCAGGATACTGGCCAGGCACAGAACCAGGGCGAAGATGAAGTACAGCCAGCTCATGGCGGCGGCGTACTCAAACTGCTGGTTGGTGAAGTTCATCTTGTAGATGTAGTCCACCAGGGGGTTGGTGGTGTCGGTGAAGAAGGCCACGATGGTGTACACCACGTTCATCATGATGACCGGAGAAATCATGGGCAGGGTGATTTTCCAGAACATTTCCCATTCCGTGGCCCCGTCCACCCGGGCGGCTTCGTAGAGCGAGCCGGAGATGCCTTGCAGGCCCGCCAGGAACAGCACGATCTGCACGCCGCTTTTCCACAGCACCACGGTGATCCTGTCCAGGAAGCCCTGCACCACTTCGGTGATGCTGGGGCCCAGCAGGTCGGCGATGAGCTTGGGCACCAGGATACCGGTGGTCACGGTCATGCCGTCCACGCCCATGCCCAGCAGCTGCTTCATGATGTAGCCGGTACCCAGCAGCACGGGAATAAAGAACGCTGTGCGGAAGAACCCGCGGCCCACCATCTTGCGGTTGATGAAGATGGCGATAATCAGCGAAAACACCATGCACAGCGGGGTGTTGAGCAGGGTGTCCGTGACCACCTTCAAAAACGTGGGCACGAAGTTGATGTCGTAAAAGAAGATGTACCGGAAGTTTTCAAAGCCCACCCAGGCGGTTTTCAGCCCCTTGAACTCCACGATGTCCGAAAAGGCCAGGCGCACGGACACGAAGATGGGATAGGCGAAAAACAGGCACACGCCGATCAGCCAGGGAATCAGGAAGATATACGCTTCCAGCGACCGCCGCCGGTCAATGCCCAGGCGCTTGGGCCTGCGGAATGCCGCAGCATTTTTCACAGACACGGGGACACCTCCTCACTCATGCACCGCTTTCCAGCTCTGCGCGGGGATTTCTACGCCGTCGGCCTGCACGGCTTCATCGGCGTAATTCACATAGACGACAGCGCCGTTTTCATAGGTGACTTTCGCCAGGGTGTCGCTGAGGCGCTCATGCTCGGCGATGCACACCCCGGCCAGCTCCGCCAGGGGGCCTTCGGTGAACTGCTTCGCGGCCCAGGCCACGCGCTCCTGCCAGGCGGTGTACTCGGCGGAAAAGAGAATCTGGTAATTCGTGTACATCAATTCCTCGGTGTTGCCGTGGGTCAGCTCGAAGAAGGGGGTATAGCCCATCTCCACCCAGCGCAGCACCTCCCGCTCCAGATCGCTGCTCAGGTTGCCGGGGCGTCCCGCGTAATCCACCAGCCCATGCAGCGCCACCTGATAGAAGGGTACGGCCCGGGTAGTGGCCTGACAGCCGTAGTCCTTATACGGCACGTTCGTGAAGAAGTCCGCGTGTCCCAGCAGGCAGGCGTTTCCGCCCTCGGCTTCCGCGCTGCCGAAGGCCGCCTTGCTTTCGTCCAGCATGGCCCGGTACAGCGCCAGCGCTTCCGCGGCGGTGGTGTAGCGGCGGCTGCCGTAATTGAAGCCCACGTACTGGCCCATGCGCTCGAAGCGCACGCTATCCAGGGAATAGGAGGAAGCGTCCTTCCGGAACCGGTCAAACTTTTCCTTGCTCACGTCGGGGCTGAGCATGAACACGGTTTCTTCCTTGTCCGTCAGGATGGTGTGGTTGCCGGTGTACACCACGTCGTTGCGGTGGGAGTAGCCGCGCTCGTCGGCCTGGGCTTCCATGAAATTGGCGGTGAGGGACAGGGTGCCGCCCAGCCGGTGGACGGTATCAATCAGATGCACCAGCGCGTCCCTGTCGCCTACGGAGCGGGCGATGGGGAAATGGTCGGGGGTCTTGCCGTAGCTGCCCGCCGTCCAGCCCTTCACCGACGCCCGGATGTTTTTGACGCCTAAGCTGTCCAGGGATTCCAGGATTTCTTCTGCCTGGGAAAGGGTGGTCACGGTGCGCGGCGTGTCAAACAGCAATCCTTCCTCCGGCGCGCTCATAAACAGGTCAATGGCGACGGTGGGCTTGCGCTCGCCGCGGGCCACGATGCCCCTCTCCAGCAGATAATCCCGCCAGACCCGGGCCATGGCGCTGTAATCGGCGTTCTCCTCCTCCAGGAACAGCACGCGCAGCTGGTAATTCGTCTTGATGTCGTCCTTGTCGTACACGCGGATGTCGCGGTCGGTGACGCGCTTGTCGCTGAACGCACGGCGGTACTGGAAATTGGCAAACAGGTAGTTGATGCCGATGATGTTATTGGAGCAGTTCAAGGAAATGCGGCTGGATTCCGCGCCTTCCTCGATGATCGCCATCAGGCTGTGGCCGCCCCGGTTCATGGCGAACACCG
Organism: uncultured Eubacteriales bacterium; assembly: GCA_902795275.1. GTDB lineage: Bacteria > Bacillota > Clostridia > Christensenellales > Aristaeellaceae > RUG563. The sequence continues at coordinate 48,642 of CADBKQ010000026.1, forward strand.
GCAACATGACCACGGGCGCTTCCTGGGCGAACATGTCCAGCAGCGTGGCCTGCTTCTGGTAATCGCCGTAGACGGGATAGAGCCGGGTGGATTCCTTGTAGTGGGCGTTGTCCTGAAACTCCATCACCGCGCCGCAGCCGTCGGGATAGAGGAAGAAGCCCTCGGCTTTATCGGTGGCGGAAAAGAAGAAGGGCAGCATGTCCACGCTGACCAGGGAAAAGTCCCCGTCCTCCCGGATGCTTTCGTAAGGCACCCGGGCCACCAGGCTGGCCCCGTCCAGGGTGATTTCCGCGCTCACGCCCACCTGGTAGGTACCCAGATAATAGGTCAGCCGCACGCCGTTTTCGATCAGCTCATAGGAGGCTTTCAGGTCTTTTTCCGCCATCAGCGCCAGGTTGTTCACCACGCCCAGGCCGGTCTGCAAATTGGTGCAGTTCACGGCCAGCAGGCTGGTGATGCGCTTCTGCTGGGCGGGGATGATTTTCATGCCCGCCGCGGTCTCGTCGTTCATAGTGGAGGACCACGTCCGGCCCGTCAGCTTGTCCTCGATGTCGATGGAGCACAGGCCGGGGTCCAGGTACAGCGCCAGCCGATCGTTCTCCGCCACGGGGATGCGCGCTGCCGCCGTTTCTTCGGAAAGGCCGGGGACGCACAGCAGCATCGCCAGGCAGCAAAGCCAGATCACAATGGATTTTCTCATGCCGCGCCCTCCTTCCTTACAGGCGGTAGACGATTTCATAATAGACCTCGCGGATCATGGTGACGAACTGGGAGGAGATGGTGAACAGCAGCACGATGGTGGCCCAGATGACCGCCATGGTGAACACCGTCAGCAGCACCACCAGCACGGTTTTTTTCACGCTGTATTCGTTCATTTCCTTGAGGCCCACGATCATGAGCAGGATGACCCAGGCGATCTGCCCGCCGGTCAGGGTGTAATACAGCCCGGCCTGGCCGCCGTCCATGACGCGGGAGAGCAGCACCACCGGCACCGTGAACAGCACGTAAGGCATGAGCGACAGGGTGTTGTAGATCATGGCCTCGCCGATCTTGGTCGCGCCGTCCAGGATGGTGGTCATGGCGTAGGAGGCCAGGATCCACGTCAGCACCGGCACGAACAGCTTGCCGCATTCCAGCAGCAGGTTGGCCTTGCGCACCGACACGGTGGACAGGGGATAATGCGTGAAATAAATGGAAAACACGCTCACGCTCAGCGCCAGAGCCAGCAGGACGATCACCAGTACCGTGCTCATGCGCTTGAACCCCGCGTCGCCGCGCTGCTTCTTGATGTATTCGCTCACCACGATGGGATGGAACAGCATCATGACGCACAGCTTGAAGCCCGTCATTTCAATCCCCTCCCCATCTGCACGTCGTCGGCCCATTGGTCGGCCTTTTTCTTCGCCAGGGACAAGAGCTTCACCGCGATGAACACAATCGCCGCCGCGCATCCCACCACCAGCAGGAAGTGCTGCCGGAAGTATTCGTGGCGGTATTCTGCGAAGGCTTCGGAGTAGCCCTCCCGGTCGTTGGCCAGCTCATAGGAGCGCAGGGCGCTGTCCCATTTTTCTTCCTTGCCCATGATCTTTGCCACGCCCTGATGGGCCAGGGCATAGTTGCTGTCGATTTCCAGGGCCTGCTTCCAGTAGCCCAGGGCTTCCTGGTAGCGGCCTTCGCCGTGGAGCGTGACCGCCTGGTGCACCAGGGTGATGAAGCGGGTGGGCCGGAACACGGTAACGGTATTGGACTGGTAATCCAGAACGTAGAGATAGCCCTTGCTGTCCGCCTCGATGCTGATGGGAATCTGGAACAGGCCCTCCGTGTCGCCCGTGCCGCCAAAGCAGCACAGCAGATTGCCGTCCTGGTCGTACTGATAAATCAGCCCGGTGATGCGGTCCACCACCGTGATGATGCCGTTGTCCTCCACGGTAATATCGGAGAAGGTGGGCTCCAGCACCTTGCCGTTGGCCCCCAGCGAAGGGTCGGGCAGGATGAAGCCGTAGGTCTCTTCGGGATAGGTGTTGGTGCCCACGGAGTTGAGCTTGCGAATCTGCGCGGTCTTTTTGTTGGACAGGATGCCGTAGATCATGTTGTCCGCGCCGATAAAGAAGTTGGAATAGCTGGCGGGCTCCTGCTTCACGGTGCGCTCGATCTGGCTCTTGCTGCCGAACAGGCGCACCAGGAAGCGGCTCAGGGAAAAGCCCACCTTGTCGGCGCCCAGGTAGCCGCGGAAATTGTTCGCTTCGTCCAGGGCGATCAGGTTCGCGCCCTTGAGGGCGTAGATGTAGCCGGTGTTGGCGACGAAAATCTTCTGCACGTCGAAGGTGAAGTTCGCGCCCAGCAGGGAGGACTCGGGCTTTATGTACTCCTTGCGGTCGCTGCCGTCGGCGTTGAGCGTGGCGATGCGCAGGTTGCCGGTGTCGGCGATCCACACGCTGCCGTCGGTGTGCACATACACGCCGCGGGGCTTGTTCAGCTTTTTCCCGCAGGCTTCGGTGATGATATTCAGCACCCGGCCCTCCCGGGTCATTTGCAGCACCCGGTTGTTTTCCCCGTCAGCCACGTACAGGGTGTCGTCCGGGGCGACGAAAATATCCTCCGGGTGGTTCATGAATCCGTTTTCGCCCAGGTTCTTGATGGTGCCGTATACTTCATAAGCCGCGGGGATGGGAATGTAGTTGTCGCCGCCGTCGGTGGTGTCGGTATCCACCACGAAGGCGTCCATGCCCACCACGGCCTGGGCGGCGGGAATCCACAAAAGCAACAGCGCCAGGGAAAGAATGAACACTTTTTTCATCTTCCTTCCCCCCTTACGACTTGATGCCCGAGAAGGACATGGTTTCCATGACCTTGCCGCGCATGATGGCGAACACCAGGATGGAAGGCACGGTGGTCAGGAACGTGGCCGCGCCCACGGTGCCGGCCCTCGCCACCACGCCCGCGCCGCCGGACAGGGTTTGCAGGGCCAGGGGCAGGGTTTTCAGGGCGTTGCTGGAAATGAAAATCAGGGGAGAGAAATAATCGTTCCAGTTGTTCACGAAGCTGAACACCGCCAGCGTCGTCCAGGCGGGCTGCAAAAGCGGCATGGCAATGGTCCAGAACACCCGGAACTCCTTCGCCCCGTCGATGCGGGCGGCCTCCAGGATGGAGTCCGGCAGCTGCTCGCAGAACTGTTTCACAAGAAAGAAGTTGTACGCCACCGCGATTTTGGGGATGATCAGCGCCCAGTAAGTGTTCACCAGCCGCAGCTTGTTCACCACCATATAGTTGGGAATCTGCGTCACGTGGGCGGAGAACATCAGCGCCGCCAGCACCACCGCGAAAATGGGGCCGCTGCCCGCGGGCTTGTGCTTCACCAGCCCGTAAGCGCCCATGCAGCACACGATCACGCTGGCCAGCACCGTCACCACGGTAGTGAACAGGGAGTTGAAAATGTAGCGCGTGAAGGGCACCGTGGAGGAGGAAAGGGAGGTGAGCAGGTCGCTGAAATTCCGCAGCGTCGGCTTATGCACGATGAGCCGGGGCGGGTAAATGTACAGCTCGTCCAGCGGCATGAGGCTGCGGCACACCATGGCGAACAGCGGCAGGCCCGCGATCACCACCAGCGCGGTGAGCAGCAGGTACAGCATAAACCGGGAGAACGTGAGCCTGCGCAAACGGAATTTGAACCGGCGCGGCTTGTAAACGGCTTTGGCAGTCATAGCGTACCCCTCTCTCAAGATGGAGTCATATGCTCTGAGTTCTAAGTTCTAAGTTCTAAGTTCCAAGTTCTAAGCTTATATCTTGTTTTCATGTCAGCGTCCAGCGGTATCCATTGGCTTAGAACTTAGAACTAAGAACTTAGAACGAATCAATTATCTATCAGGTATTGTCTTTAAACACATGCATGCACACCCGTCCCAGGGTAAATGTGATGACGAACAGCGCCATGGCCACCGCGCTGGCGTAGCCCATATTGAAGCGGGTGAAGGCGTAGTCGTACAGGTGCGCCACGATGGTATGGGCGGCGTAGTTGGGGCTGGGCAGGCCCGCGACGGCGGTCGCCACGTCGAACACGCCGAACGCGCCCACGATGGCGTTGATGGCCCCGAACAGCATTTGCGGCTTCATCATGGGCAGGGTGATGAACCGAAGCTCCTGGAACTTGTTCTTGATGCCGTCCACCCGGGCGGCTTCGTACATGGCGGGGTCGACATTTTGCAGGCCCGCCAGGAACACCAGGAAGCCGGTGCCCATGCTCATCCAGATGGAAATGATCATGACCACGGGCAGCACGTAAGTGGCGTCCTTCGTCCAGAGGATCGGCTCCAGAATCAGCCCGGAACGCAGCAGCAGGTTATTGATATAACCGTACCGGTCGCCGGAAAAGAGGATGAGCCAGATGTTCGCCATCGCCACGCCGCTGGTCAGCGAAGGCGCGTAGAACATGAGGGAGAAAAAGCCCCTGCCCTTCTTCACCAGCGTGATCAGCCAGGCCATGAGGAAGGAGGCGAAATACCCAATCGGCCCGGTGATGACGGCGAAAACCATCGTGTTCTTGAGGGAAATCAGGAACACGTCGTCGTCCAGGATCAGCTGGGAATAATTGCTGATGCCCACGAACCGGGCGGGCTGGATCATGTTGTAGTTGGTCAGGCTGTAATACATCGCCACCGCGACCGGCACGATCACAAACACCGCGAACAGGATCAGGAAGGGCAGCAGGAAAGCGTATCCCGTGCCGTTCTTCCGCAGCCATTCCCTGAAGCCGCTTTTCTTTACCGCTGCCTGCAAGGCGATCACTCCTCACTCTAATCCAAACTCCACCCGTTTATTGTGAAGCTCTTTGTTAATGTCCTTGACCGCCTTTTCCAGGGCGTCGCGGGCGTTTTCGTTGTTGATGCACACCCGGTTCCAGGCGTTGATGATGTGCCGCCCGGTGAAGTAGCCGCCGGGGACGATGAGCTGTTCCTCCGCGGCGTCCATCTGGGCGCGAATGACGCGCTCGTGCCGGGCGTCCCAGGGCAGGGAATAGAAGGCGTTCACGTTGGCGGTGTTCCAGCGCGCGCCCATGCCTAAGATGGCTTCCAGCTCGCGGCCGTACCGGGTCTGGGTTTCCTCGCTGCTCCACCATTTCAGGAACTCCCAGGCGGCGTCTTTCTTTTCGCTCTGGGAAAGAATAATATCCGCCGTCGCCGCCGTGGTGCCGACGGTGTGCTTTACCGTGCCGTCCGCCTGGCGGGTGCCGGGGACGGGGGCGATGCTCCACCGGCCGTACAGTTCGGGAGCCGAGGTCATCAGCTGCATGTAGGTGGTGAAGTTGCCGATGCCCACGGGCATGGTGCCGGTGCGGATGCGGGTGAAGAAGTTGCTTTCCGCGTCGATCTCATAGTTGGCGTACATGTCCGTCCAGGCCTTGAACGCCTTGTAGGCTTCGGGGGTGTCCAGGGCGGAGGAAGCGCCGTTATCATGGTAGTAATCCCCGCCCGTTTGCAGCAGCAGCATGGTGAAGCCCCGCAGCGCGCCGGGAGAATTGCTGGATACCGACGTATCCACCGGCAGGGAGAAGCTCATGTTGTTTTCGTAGAGCCGGGGCAGCACCTTCTGATACAGATCCTCCCAGGTCTCCGGCAGCTCCACGCCCAGCTCGGCCAGCACGTCCCGGCGGTAGATCATGCAGGTAAAGTCCATGGTCTCCGGCAGCGCGTACACCCCGCCGTTGTATTGGAAGGGCACCAGGCTGCTGGGATAGAAATTCTTGGTGACTTCCTCAAAGCCGGGGAACTGGCTCAGGTCGCACACCGCGCCGCGGAAGGCGAACTCGTTGGGCAGGTTGTATTCCACGGAAAGCGCCACGTCCGGGGCGGTGCCGCTGGCGACGGAAAGCATGATGGTGTTTACCGACCCGGTGGAAAGCTGACCCGTGGGCAGCACGTGCAGGTTGATGACGATACCGGTCTTGGGCGTGAACTCCTCGTCAGCCAGTTCTTTCAGGATCTCGCCCCACTCGGTGCCGCGGGCGATCCACACGTTCAGCACGGTGGTCTCCTGCGCGCTGCTGTCGTCCACGATCAGGCCCACGCTGTCATAGTCCTTCGTAAAGGAGGCCAGGAAGTTTTCCCCCGTCACCGCCATGCGCTGGAGGAAGTTGGAGGTGGCGATGTCCATGCTCACATCCGGGGAGGACAGCATCAGGTAGTCCATGGCCATGGGGCATTTTTCGATGGTGGAAATGTAGGTGCCCAGGTTGGTCTGGGCGTTGTCCAGGTCGCTCAACGCCTTGGGAATCCTGTCCACGTCCTCGGAGAAGAAGTGAAGCTGGTCGATGATCTGGCGGAAATTGTTCTCCATGGAGGTGGTCTCGTTGGAGATGGAGGAAAGCAGGTCGGCGCTTTCCTGGAGCCGCCCGGCCAGATAGGTCAGCTGCCCGCTCAGCTCCGGCATGGTGCGGTACAGGTCGTATTCGTAGTTGTAGTCCGGCTCGGTGCCGGTGATCTTCACGATCTCCCGCTGCACCCGGCCCAGGTAGGTGGTGTCCTTTTCCGTGCGGCGCATGATCTCGCCGATGGGGCCTAACTTCACGGTGGCGGTCAGGGTATGGACGCCCTTTTCCAGATAGAAGCAATAGGGGTTGCCGTCGCCGTCCCGGAAGGTTTCGCCGTACCAGTGGCTGTCGTAGGGGAAAGCGTACAGCCGCATTTCGTCAAAGGGGATTTCCCCGTCGATCATGATCTGCCGGTAGGAGGGCATGCCGGGGTCGGTGGTTTGCAATACTTTAAAGTGAAGGGCGTACAGCCCGCTTTCCGGCACGTCGATGTCCCAGCTCACCGCCGCGTTGCCCAAGCGCCAGCGGTAGCCGCCCACGATGTTCAGCACCCGGTTGGCCCCGGACTTGGGCTCGGTCAGCGGGTCGGCGTCGGACTCGCGGCGGATGACGTTTTCGCTGCGCCAGGCGCTGTTTTCCGCCTGCAATTTGATCACGGTATCGTCGGATACGTTCTTGTATCCCGCGGCCTGCCATTCCGCTAATTTTTCTTTATAGGTTGGGTAAACGATGGGAGAAACGAAGGTGATGTTCCCCAGCACCACGGGCTGATCCACATACTCCAATACGATTTCATGCTCGCCCGCGGAGAGATAGAATTGCAGCGGGTCCACGTAAATCGCCTGCTGATCCACGGCCCGCACGGTCTGCCACACGCGCTTTTCGATCATGTGGGGCCAGACCTCGTCGTTGATAGCGTTGAGGCGCATTTTGCCGTCGGGCTGAATCTCTTCCTCGAACACCCGGTAGAAGCACAGGTTGTTGGCTTCCTCGTAGGGCGTTTCCCCGTCGATGGTGATTTTCCGCTGCACCTTGATTTCGTTGCCGCCCAGGGCCAGGTAGGACACCTTCAGTTCATACAGGCCGGGCTGCTCCACGGTGATCTTCCAGGCGGCGGCGCACTCGTTATCGCCGGACACCAGCACGCTTTCCGGGGTTTCGTTTTCGTTGGAATACAGGCCGGGATAGGCTTCAAAGCCGGATTCCAGCGCGATGTCGCCGGACAGCGTCGCGTCCTTTGGCAGCAGAACGATTTCCGCGCCCTGGGGAGCGGGCTTGTACACGTCGGGCTCCTTGGCCCATTCCTCCCGCAGGTCGCCGTACTCGATGGCGTTCTCCACGGACAGGGCGTACATATCCGCCCAGTCGCCCCCCGCGCTTTCCGCGCAGGCATGGCACGCCCCTGTCAGGCAGAGTATCAGCAGGACGATCCCGGCAAGACGGTTCATTTTTCAGCAGCCCCTTTCGGAAGATAGAGGGAGGAGTTAAAAGTTAAGAGTGAGGAGTTAGGAGTTAGGAGTGAGGAGTTTATAGTGTTGAATGATTTGAAACGTTGGATTGTCGGATGCAAAGCGGAAAACAAAATAAACTCCTCACTCCTAACTCCTCACTCCTAACTAAATAGGCTCCTCAAAGGTTCGTGATTTTGACGTACTTTACGTCCGCCCAGCCGCCCCATCTTCCCAGGGTGTTGAGGGTGAAGATGCCGGGACGCGCGCCGGTCCAGCCGCCGCAGGTCATGGGATACTCCCCGCCCAGGGGCCGCATGGACTGCTGGCCCTCGCCGTAGTAAAAGCTCACGTTGCCGCGCCGCACCCGCATCCGCAGGAGGATTTCGGCATAGGGCCACATGATCTCCGAGATGGGCGTTTCGGTCACCCGGTCAGGCACCCAGCGGCTGATTTCATTCACCATGCCCATTTTCAGGCTCACCCGGCCCTGGCCCAGGGCGATATAATAATAGGTATAGCCCATCATGCCGATGCCGGAAATGTCGCCGTCCTGGGCGTGGGTCCAGAACACCGCGTCCATGTCAAAGTCGTGGCTCTGCATGAGCTGGCTCAGGAAGTTCCCCGCTTCAAACAGGCTGGGCGCGGGGGCCGCGTGGAGCCGCAGGCCGGGCTTTAATTCCGTATACCAGCCCTGGTTGGGGTTGGCCTGCCACTGCCACTGGATGCCCAGGCGGGTCTGGAAATCGTCGGAGGTGGGGATTTCCCCGCCGAACGGCGGCAGGTCGATGGTGCCGCCCAGCACAGGTGAGCCCTTCTTTCCCATCACGGGCCAGCCGTCCGACCAGTCCACGGGCTGCAAATGGGCTACCCGGCCATAGGCGTCCATGTCCTGGAAGTGGATGAACCAGTCCTTGCCTTTTCCGTCGTCCACCCAGCCGCCCTGGTGGGGGCCGTTGACGGGCGTGTTTCCCTGGCTCAGCACCACCCGTCGCTCGTAGGGGCCATAGATATTGTCCGCCCGCAGAGCCAGCTGGTAGCCGGGCTTCACGCTGCCCGCGGGACAGAGAATCCAGTACTTCCCTTCGCGTTTATAGATCTTCGGCCCTTCCACGGTAATATCGTCGTGCTCGCCGCCGTCGTACACCATGCGGCCCTTGTCGATGACCGTCAGGCCGTCGGCGCTCATCTTGTGTACATACAAAACATTGTTGATTCCCGCGCGGCTGGCGGCGAAAGCATGCACCAGCCAGGCCCGGCCGTCGTCGTCAAACAGCGGGCAGGGGTCGATCCAGCCGGTCACGTCCTTGACATAGTGGCATTCCCATTCCCCAGCCGGGTCCTTGGCGGTGAACGCAAAAAGCCCCTCGTCCGGCATGCACACGTACACGTAAAACGTGCCGTTGTGGTAGCGCAGGCTGGGGGCCCAAAGGCCGCGCTTGTGGGCGGGCTTGTCATACTGGGGGAAAGGCAGATGGCGGGCGGCATAGCCGATCAGCTCCCAATGAACCAGGTCGCGGGAGTGCAGCACCGGGATGCCGGGCACATAAGTGAAGGAGGAGGAGATCATATAGAAATCTTCCCCGACGCGAATCACGTCCGGGTCAGAGTAATCGCCCAGGAGAATGGGGTTGGTGTACCGCATCAGCCGTTCCTCCTCTGTGGCGAAAGCGGCTGCCCGCCCTCACGATTCCGCCACTTCTATTCCAATATATACATTCTATCACAACATTTTTGATTTTGCAAGCGATTAAAATGTATAATATGGTTATTTTCAAAATTTTGTTTTACCATTTTATACATCTCTGATATAGGACGCTTGTTCATCCGCTGAATCTCCATCGGACAGCGCAGCCCCGTTTATCATTTCCGGATGATAAAACATGGATCAAGATGGATGTTTTTGCTCCTCTTTATATGGGAATCGAACGGTCAACGCGGTTGAGAAGAAGGGCGTATTGTTATATAATGGAATAGCTGATGATCACGGACAATAAGCTGCTGAAAAGACAAAAGAACGTGGAGGGCAAACAACATGCTGCTGAGCAATGAAGAACTGAAAAGCATCTATTTCGGCGCGTACTTCTTTGAAGAAACCGACGGCGGCTGGCTGCAGGCCTTCCAGTATTCAAAGGCGCAGATGGATTATTTCAAGAAAGCGTTCGACTTCTGGTACGATCGGTGCATGGCTTCCACTGCCAAAACGCTGGAATTTTCGACCGACGCGGAGCGCATCGCTTTCGAGTACAAAATCATCTGGACGGGCTCGCTTGATTCCTTCGAGGTGGCCGTGGACGGGCTGATCACGGAGATCCGCTATGTGAAGAATCTGGATCTGGAAGGAAAGCTGGCCTTCACGCTGCCCGCCGGGAAAAAGAACGTGACGGTTTACCTGCCCGCCGACGCCACGGTGCTGATCCGCCGCTTTGAAACAGACGCCGGCGTGACGCCCGCGATGAAGAATGAAAAAGTCCTCTGGCTCGGCGACTCCATCACCCAGGGCTTCGGCCCGCTGCGCTCCGCCATGACCTATGTGAGCGTGGCGAACCGGCTGCTGAATGACGACATCATCAACCAGGGCATCGGCGGCTATGTGTACGACAAGTATTCGCTGATGAAAATGGAAGGCTACACGCCGGACAAAATCATCATAGCGCTGGGCACCAACCAATACGGCAGCAAAACCATGGAGGCTGTGGAAGAATACTATGAAACGCTGATCGGCATTTACGGAAACGCCATCCCCATCCTGTGCGTCTCCCCCCTCTGGCGCGGGGATTCCCCGGAGGGCATTCCCACGCTGGTCAGCTTCTGCGAGAAGGTAAAGCAGATTGCGGGCAGCTACGCCAACGTGTCCGTGGTGGACGGGTTTAAGCTGGTGCCCCACCTGCCGGAATACTTCCTGGACAACCTGCATCCCAACTGCCTCGGCGCAGAAACCTATGGCCGAAACCTGGTGGAAGCCATTCGCAGGATCGGGTTCTGACAGACCATATATCACCTCCTGCCTTCATAACAGCGTTATCAAAAAAGCACGCGGATTACACATCGCGTGCTTTTTTATTCTGCCGGGGCTGTGAAACAGTCGGGGCAGGCACCGCTTCCTGTCCGCCGCTTTTTTTCTTCTGCACCCACTCCTGGAGCAGGGCGTAGACCGTGGCGGTGATTGGCACAGCGACGATCATGCCGCCAATGCCGCCCAGTCCGCCGCCCACGCTGACCGCAGCCAGCACCCACAGGCTGGGCAGGCCAACCGAATTACCCACCAGCCGGGGATAGAGCAGGTTGCCCTGCACGGTTTGCAGGCTGACAATGAACAGCAGGAACCACAGCGCCATGCTCGGGTTGGCCGTGAACACCAAAAACGTGCCCAGCACCGCGCCGATGTAGCCGCCGATGATCGGAATCAGGGAGGTCGTACCGCTGAGAACGCCCACCATCAGCGCGTAGGGCATCCCAATGATGCGCATGCCGAGCCACGTGAGAATCCCCAGAACCAGCCCGTTCACGCTCTGCCCCACGATGAAGCCGGAAAAACAGCGGTTGGCGGCGGTCAGCACCCACATCACGCGCCGATTGGTGCGTTCCGTGGCGGCGGCGTTCATCACGCTGTGGAATTGCCGGGTCAGGGTCTGCTTGCCCGCCAGCAGGAACAGGCCGAAAATGAAGGAAATGAAGAAGTTCGCAATCCCGCCCGACACCGCGCCGATGACCGTGACCGTGGAGGACAGCAGCTCTCCGTCGATCACGCCGTTCATGGCCCAGTTGACGATGCGCTCCTGCACGGAATCCCATTCCAGATTCAGCTCGTTCAGATAATCCGACACCTGCGGCACATTCTGGAAGGTGCTCAGCAGCCACTCCTTCACATCGTTAAAGTAGTTGGGCAGCTCCTTCCTCAGCAGCGTGAACGCGTCCACCAGGCCGGGGATGACGGTGTAAATCATCAGCGCCACCAGCGACAGCAGCAGCAGGGCGGACAGCAGGATGCAGATTCCGCGGCGGCTCTTTTGCAGCCATCGGTTTTTCGTGCCGGGAAACACGATCTTTTCCAGCCGCTTGATGATGATTTCCAGGATGTAGGCAATCACCGCGCCAACCATCAGCGGGCTGGCCACCCGCCACAGCAGCATCACGGTGTTGATGATGAACTCGATGTGAATCACGCCCAGCGCCAGCAGCGCCGCCAGCAGCATCAGCCGCACGATCCGCCGTTCGCCGAACCATTTCACCAGTGGGTGTTCCCGATCCTGCATGGCTTTTTCCTCCGTTGATTTGAATTGGGTATTGAGTTAATGGATGTTGGATTGTAACAGTTCAGCCGGGGCAAAGCCCCGCCGTTCCCTTTCGTGACCTATCAACGCAAGCTGAAATCTGATTTCCCGCTACGCGATGCCCTGTTCCTGGTGGCTGCGCATGATCCGTTCCACGTCGTCATGGGCGTCCTCAAACGCTTTCACGATCTGAGGGTCGAAATGCGTGCCGCTGCCCTGGTGAATGATCTCCATGGCCTGCTCCATGGAGAGGCCCTCCTTATAGCTCCTGCGGGACACCAGCGCGTCGAACACATCGGCCACGGCCATGATGCGGGCGGAAAGCGGAATTTCCTCGCCCTTCAAGCCCTGGGGGTAGCCCATGCCGTTCCATTTTTCGTGGTGGTACAGCGCCAGGTTCTTGGCTTCCTTCAGGAACCCTTCGTTGCCCTCGGACACCATATCAATGGCGCGGGCGATGATCTCGCTGCCGGAGGTGGTGTGCTGCTTGATCTGGTTATATTCCTCGTCCGTCAGCCGTCCCGGCTTGTTCAGCACGGAATCGGGCACGTGGATTTTACCCACGTCGTGCAGCGGCGCGGAATTCACCACGTCCTCCATAAAGCTGTCAGTCAGCTGATCGGCGTAGATGCCCTCTTTTTTCAGCTGCCGCATAACCACGTCGGCGTATGCCGCGGTTTTGCGCACGTGGTCGCCGGTGCATTTGTCGCGGCTTTCCACCATGTCGGCCAGCACGAGGATCAGGCCGTTCTGCAGCTTGCTGATCACTTCCTTCTGCTTCTCCACCTGATTGATGCTGTCCACCACGCCTTTCGTGGTTTTTACGACGGAACGGTACAGATTTTCGATTTCATCCCCGGTATGAATATCCAGGCCTTCGATCTTTTTCACGGCGTCCGTCCGCGCCTCCTCTGTTTCAAAAGAATATTGGTCGGCGGTCAGCGCCATGGAGTTGATCGGCAGGATCACGCTGTATTCCGCCAGCCAGATGGCGATTGTCAGGATCATCACGAAAAACCCGAAGAACAGCGACACCACGCGGGCCAGGAACTGATAACCGCTGACGGCGACGCTGCCCATGTCGATATCCACCGCCACATAGCACTGACACACGCCCCGGCTGTCCTTCACCGGTTCATACACGGAAAGCAGCCAGCCGTAGGATTCGTTGGATTCCACCGGCGCGATCTTTTCCCCGGCCAGCAGGGCGGGGATATATTGCCGGAAAGCCTCGTCGAAGGGAATCACTTCTCCCGGAGCTGCGCCCGGCGTGTCCTCCGTGTCGGGGTCGAACACCACATGGCAGCCGTCCTCCAGAATCCGATAGGCGTACACATAGGAAACATCGTCGGAAGCGTCCATCAGCGCTTTCAGCAGGGCCTTGGTTTCCGCGTAGCCCTCCGCCGCTTCGCCCCGGGAAATGAACTCGTCGATCCGTTCGGCGTCAAGATAGCTCTTCGCCGTCCGCGCCACGCTCTCGGCCTTATCGACTTTTTCCTCGATGGCGGCGTCGCGGAAATGGAAATAGCTGATGCCCGTCACCGCCACGGCAATGACGATCATGGCCGACGCCACCACGATGACGGTCTTGGCGCGCAGCGACGTTTTCCGGGCCAGCCGCTTTTCCGCCGCCTGCCGGGTCGTGCGGCTCAGGGGCGTCTGCTTCCAGCCCGCGAACCGGCAGCGGCTCTTCACTGATTCGGGCAGCAGCCGCAGCACCAGCGCCACAATCAGCACGGTAACGGTTTTATCCAGCAGGTCGATGAGCATATCGGCGCAAAACTGGGACCAGAATTCGTTCAGCGCGCCGGACTCAAAAATGCGGTGAGCCAGCGGCGCGGAAATGCCCGTGCCGAAATCAAACCCGTACAGCGCCCACGTCAGCACCGACCCCAGCCCGCCGCCGATGAGGGCGAAGGTCAGGATGATGATTGGCAGGCGCGAGAGCCTGGAAAAATAGCCCTTGTCGGCAAAATAAACCGCGCTCACGGCAATCAGCACGGTCAGCGAACCGTAATACGTGGTGGTATAGTCCCCGATGCCGTTGATGAGATTTGTTAAAAAGCCCACGATGATCGCCGGGACGTACCCGCCCAGCGCCGCCGCCAGCGCGCCGCCGATGTTGTCCAGGAACAGGGGCAGGTTCAGCGCCAGGGCTAGCTTGACGCCCAGAAAATTGATCAGCAGTCCGACAGCGCACAGCAGCACAGCAAACAGCCATTTGTTCTTTCCTGATGATTCAGCGCTCTGCATTTCATTATCACCTCGTCCACGCAGAGAAAGCGATGAACGCCCGCCGCTTTTCCTTCGGATGCGGCGAGACGGAAAGCTCCGCTTTCTTCGCTATTATAGCATATTTTTCCCTGCCCCGGAAGATGCAAATACGTTTCGCGACAGGAAAAGTACAAACCGCAAGGAAAAAGCATGCCATCCTGCGTTGCCGCAAAATATATCTTTTTTGTTTTGCTTGACAATGCCGGGGGAAAGGTGTATTATTTCTTTAGCGGATAAAAGCGTTAAAGAATCGCCCCGCTTCGAGGGGACAGGCTTCCGCGGGAAAGGACGTTAGACGAAATGCCCATCACGGATCTGTTGGAGAGAAACAGCAAACTGTACGGAAATGAAATCGCGCTGGTGGAAATGAACCCGGAAATTCAGGAGGAGCCGCGGGTGACATGGCGGGAGTACGAGCTGATCCAGCCCACCACTTCGACCCCCTACCGCCGGGAGATTTCCTGGAGCGTGTTTGACGAAAAGGCCAACCGGGTGGCGAACCTGCTGCTCAGCCGGGGCATCCGCAAGGGCCAGAAGGTGGCTATCCTGCTGATGAACTGCCTGGAATGGCTGCCCATCTATTTCGGCGTGCTGAAAACCGGCGCGGTGGCGGTGCCGCTGAACTTCCGCTACACCGCCGATGAAATCGACTACTGCTTAAAGCTGGCGGACGCGGACGTGCTGTTCTTTGGCCCGGAATTCATCGGGCGCGTGGAGGACATTTTCCCCAAGATCGGCAAGGAAATGCTGCTGTTCTTCGTGGGCGACAACAAGCCCTCCTTCGCGGAAAGCTATAATGAAGCGGTGGCCAACTGCTCTTCCTCCGCGCCCAAGATCCTGGTAGTGGACACCGACGACGCGGCGATTTATTATTCCTCCGGCACCACCGGCTTCCCCAAGGCCATCCTGCTGGATCACACCGCGCTGCTGCAATCCGCCCGGATGGAAGCCATGCACCACGAAACCACCCATGACGACGTGTTCCTCTGCATCCCGCCGCTGTACCACACCGGCGCGAAAATGCACTGGTTCGGCAGCCTGTACACCGGCAGCCGGGCGGTGATCCTCAAGGGCAACAAGCCTAAAGCCATCCTGGAAACCGTGAGCATGGAGCGCTGTACCATCGTGTGGCTGCTGGTGCCCTGGGCGCAGGACATCCTGCTGGCCCTCGACCGGGGCGACCTGAAGCTGGAGGACTACCAGCTGTCCCAGTGGCGCTTGATGCACATCGGCGCCCAGCCCGTGCCCCCGTCCCTGATCCGGCACTGGCTGCAATACTTCCCCCATCACAAGTACGACACCAACTACGGCCTGTCCGAATCCACCGGCCCCGGCTGCGTACACCTGGGCATGGAGAACGTGCGCAAGGTGGGCGCGATCGGCGTGCCCGGCTTCGGCTGGAAGTGCAAGATCGTGGACGAGAACGGCGAGCCGGTCAAGCAGGGCGATGTGGGCGAGCTGTGCGTGAAAGGCCCCGGCGTCATGAAGTGCTATTACCATGACCCGAAAGCCACCGCCGAAGTGCTCAAGGACGGCTGGCTCCACACCGGCGACATGGCCATGCAGGACGACGAAGGCTTCATCTTCCTGGTGGACCGCAAGAAGGACGTGATCATCACCGGCGGCGAGAACCTGTATCCCGTGCAGATCGAAAACTTCCTTTCCGCCCATCCCAAGATTCACGACGTGGCGGTCATCGGCCTGCCCGACCAGCGCCTGGGCGAAATCGCCGCCGCCATCATCCAGGTCAAGGAAGGCATGGAATGCACCGAAGAAGAAATCAACCACTTCTGCCTCGACCTGCCCCGGTATAAGCGCCCGAGGAAAATCATCTTCGCCCCCGTTCCCCGCAACCCCACCGGCAAGATCGAAAAGCCCAAGCTCCGCCAGCAGTATTGCGGCGTGCGCCTGGTGGAAGCTCAGAACAAGGGTTAATCTGTACGGACAAAGCCCGGCTGAATCGCTCAGCCGGGCTTTGTCAATGCTAATAGACGAAGCAGGGGCCTGTGCGGCCCCTGAACCCCGCACCAGGGCGGTGACCGCCCTGGACCCGCAATAGCGGATGCTGCTTGATGGGGAATACAATCTTGGTTCCCGCTGCTGCGTGGAGGAACCGTTGAAGTCCATCTTGGTGACATTGTGCTTCTGGCCCGGCGGACGAACCGCCGATGACCGCCAGTGGCGGGAATCTCATCGGCGGTGAGATCAGGCGAAACGAGCAATGTCCGCTGTGCGGGCTTCGCATCCGGGAAAGCCAAGGAATAAACCCCAGGAGAAAGTGAACTTTCCCCTGGGGTTTTTCCTGGCTTTCTTGGGCCAGAAGCCCTCTAACTGTTCGTAACCCCAGCGCGGCAGGCGGAGGCTGTTGGTTTATTCCAACGGCGTTATATCGCCAGGTGCGGGTCCAGGGGGGATCATCCCCCTGGTGGGGTCTGGGGTGAAACCCCAGCGGTTCCCCTTGTTTGATTGATACCCTTCACAGAAGCGCTGGGCTGCGCAAGGATTTCACGAAGGACCGTACCGACATAAGCGTCCGCGTGATTGAGGGAAAACTCCCCGTGGTATAAGCCCGGGAGGATGGTGAGGCGGCTTTCCGGAATCGCTTCCCGGATGGCTTTGGCGGACTGGAGAATTTCCCGGTTTTCCCTTTCACCGGCAAACAGAGACACCCGAGCGGAAGTGTTTCCGACGGCGCGTTTGAGGGCATAACTCGTATTCGCTTTCAGAAAAGCGATCATGTCGCTTTTGCGAATACCGCAGGTGTCGCGGTAATAATCCTCAAACAGTTCCTCCTTGATATGAAGCGACTGAAACTGGAGCTTTGCGAACCGCCTGTTCCGGATCAGCCCATAGCTGCTTCCGACGGCGGAACCGATCAGCGCGTGGGTCAGCCGGGACGGAAGAACGGCGGCGCTTTCCACCAGGGCATATTGGCAAATATCGCTTCGCTGGGAGAGCATCTCCAGCAGGATCTGTCCGCCCAGGGACAGGCCGCCGATGAAGAGAACGGAACCGTTCAGGTGTTCGTCGATGAAGGCAATGATCTCCGCGGCGTTGCTTTCGATGGTCGTAAAAGGGCGGTCGCTCCCCGCGTGGCCGTCCAGGATCGGCAGAATCACGCGATACCCGGATTGCAGCGTTTCCGCTTCTTCCCGGTAATTCCACCAGTTCAGCCCGCCGCCGTGAAGCAGCAAAAGGGTCTCCTGCTGATCGGGCCCATATTCACGGTAATTCATCGTCAATTTCCGCGCAGCGGTCGTGCCGGATCAGAACCGCAGGAACTTCTGCACGTCGGCTTCGCTGCCCAGCAGGATCACGCGCTCTCCCTGGGCGAAAACGTGGGAAGGGCCGGGCATGGGATCGACCACGCCGTCCCGGCGGACAGCCAGAATATTCAGGCGGTATTTCTGGCGCACCGCCAGGTCGACCACCGTGTGCCCGATCCAGCCATCGGGAATATCGGTTTCATAGATCGCATGGCTCGGCGACAGGCGGACATAATCGAAGATATGATCGCTGCTGTAACGAACCGCCGCCCATTCCGCCATCTGCTTTTCGGGATAGATCACGTCGTCGGCTCCACAGGACAGAAGAAACTCCGCGTGGGCGTCCCGGGAAACGCGCGCCAGCACAAAGGATGCGCCCTTTTTCTTCAGCAGCGACGTGATTTCCAGCGACGCCTGAAGATCGTGGCTCATGGTCACAACGCAAAGGTCAAAGTCCTTTACGCCCAGGGAATCAATCAGCGCCGGGTCCGTGGCGTCGCCGATCTCGGCGTTGGTCACATAGTTCAGGGCGTCCTGCACCTTGCGCTCGTCCTTATCAATGGCCAGCACCTGATGATGCAGGTCGGACAGCTTCTGCGCCATGTGCCGCCCAAACCGGCCCAGGCCGATCAATAATACATTCCTCATTCTTTTTCCTCCTCATCCCAGCTGATTTTTTGATGTTCTTGGCTCTCCTTTGTTTTCTTCTTTGCGAAAGATGTGGTATAATGATGAGGAAATCGGCTGAAAGCCGATTGTCCGTCCAGCCGGGCCGCGAATAGCGAGCACGGCTGGCATCATGGTATAATTAAAGATGAGCGCACGGACACGTCCTTGGACGTTCCGTGGCGCATGCCGGCGGTTCAGGCCCGCATCGGCTGCCGAAAGCCGAAAAAGGAACGGAGGAAATGTCATGATCACCCTGCAAAAAAACGGTAAGGAAAAATCCTGCCGCCCGGAAAGCCTGCTGGTGTTCGGGTTCCTGGCCCTGATCGCGCTGGGCGCCGTTTTGCTGGCGCTGCCCGCAGCCGCCCGGGACGGGCAGAGCATCGGACTTTTTAACAGCCTGTTCACCGCCACCTCCGCGGTATGCGTTACGGGCCTGGTGGCAGTGGATACGGGGACGGCGTTTTCCTTATTCGGCCAGATCGTGCTGCTGGCGCTGATTCAGGTGGGCGGCCTGGGATTCATGGTGTTCGCCACGATGATCATGGTGATGCTGGGGCGCAGGATCTCCCTGAAAGGGCGCATGCTGATCCGGGAATCCATGAACAGCGCGTCCCTGGCCGACCTGTCCGTGCTGACGGGGCTGTACCTGCTGCTGGCGCTGGGGATCGAAGCGCTTGGCGCGCTGCTTCTGGCGATTCGTTTCGTGCCGATGTACGGCTGGACGCACGGGATATGGATGTCCCTTTTCCATGCCATCAGCGCGTTCTGCAACGCCGGGTTCGATCTGTTCGGGCATTTTTCCAGCGTCACGGCCTTTGCCGACGACCCGCTGGTGCTGCTCACCGTGGCCGGGCTGATCATTTGCGGCAGCCTGGGCTTTTCCGTCATTCTGGAAACCCTGCGCTGCCGGGAAGGATTTCACTCCCTGTCCCTGCATACGCGCATCGTACTGGTGCTGACGGGCATCCTCCTGGCGGCGGGCACCGTGTTTTTCCTGCTGGCGGAGGGCACCAACGAAGCCACGCTGGCGGGCCGGGGCATAGGCGAACAGACGCTGAACGCCTTTTTCCAGTCCGTCACCCTGCGCACGGCGGGGTTCAATTCCTTTGATCTGTTCCGGCTCCGGGACGGCTCCAAGCTGTTCAGCACCCTGCTGATGATGATCGGCGCGTCTCCCGCCTCCACCGGCGGCGGCGTCAAAACCACCACCGCGGCCGTGCTGTTCTTCCTGATGGTGAACGTGATCCGGGGCGAAAGCGAAGTCCGGGTTGCGAGGCGCAGGCTGTCGGAGGATAATGTGCGGCGGGCGTTCGCGGTGATTACGCTGTTCCTGGCCATGCAGCTGCTGGGCACGCTGCTGATTTCCTTCATCGAGGACGGACGCTTTTCCCTGGCGGACATCTGGTTTGAAACGGCCAGCGCCATGGCGACGGTGGGCCTTTCTTCGATCGGCACGCCCAACCTCGCGCCGGCCAGCCGTGTTGTGCTGATCCCCATGATGTTCCTGGGCCGCGTGGGGCCGCTGACGCTGGCCTTAGCTTTGGCCGGCAGGCAGGGCAGGGTCCGGTCCGCGTCCAAATACCCGGAAGAAAGGATCATGATCGGATAGCGCAGGGACGGCAAAGCATCCTGAAAGCGCAGCCATGAAATGCCTGCGATAAGATGCGCATCAGGGCATGACGGTTAAAAGGCAGTCGGTCAGCGCGCCGCTTTTCACCGTTCCCTGCAGGATCACCATCGTGCCGATGGCGGGGCATTCCGCTTTCGCGGTAAAAGGAATCTGCCACGACCCATTATAATAGGGATCTTCCAGTGTGTCAACCGCGGCAATCCGCCCGTAGGCGATAAAAGGTTTCCCTTCAAAGGCTTCGGGCCTGTACAGAATATTGAGCATCTGCACCCGTTCCAGCGTACAGCTCATGGCCAGCATGTTCATTTCTTCCTGTACGCCCGTATATTCCGTTTCAGCTTCCACCGCGGCATCCGTGATCCAATACCCGTCCAGCGCGCTTTCATCCGCCCGGAAAATCCCCTTGGCCGTTACCAGAGAGCCCACGGGCGGGAGACTCTTTTCATCCCGGGGTACAATTTCCCATTGCCAGTCGCAGCACATGGTATTGTCCAGATACCCCCAAACGTAATAGCGGGCGCGGTTGCTGAAGGCGTCCTGGATTTTGCCCAGCACCCCGCGTTTGGTCACTTCCTGGCCCTCAAACTGGGGGCCGTATTCGTTATAAAACACATTCTGATAGAGCAGATACTCCGCCTGGTTCAGGATGACGGGGATCTCTTTTGTGGTGTTTTCCGCTTTCTTGTCGGAAGCTCCTTCCGCGTCGCCGCAGCCGGAAAGCAGCAGAGTCGTCAGGATGAACGCAAGGGCCATGTACAATTTTTTCATTTTTTATCCCGCCTTTCTTGTCAGCCATGCAATCACGGAAAAAATCAGAAACGCGGCGATGTCTACCGCCACGATGGTGGAACCCACGGGCGTGCCGCCCAGAATGGAAATCAGGATGCCCAGCAGCGCGCAGGTGACGGACAGCGCTGCCGAGCAGACGGTGACGCCCCGGAAGCTGCGGAACAGGCGCATGGCGCTCATGGCCGGGAAAATGATGAGGGCTGAAATCAGCAGCGACCCCACCAGGTTCATGGCCAGCACGATGATGACCGCGATCACGATGGCGATGAGCAGGTTGTACGCTTCCACACGGGTGCCGCAGGCCCGGGCAAAATCCTCGTCAAAGGTCACGGCGAAAATTTTATTGTAAAACAGCAGGAAGATCACCACCACCGCGGACGACAGCCCCACGCACAGCCACACTTCGGCCTGGGTCAGCGTCAGGATGGAGGTGGAGCCGAAGAGGGTGGTACACACGTCGCCGGACAGATTGGAGGAAGTGGAGAACAGGTTCAGCAGCAGATACCCCATGGCCAGCGCGCCCACGGAAATCATGGCCACGGCGGCGTCGCCCTTGATTTTGGTGTTCTGCCCGGTACGCAGCAGCAGGATGGCGCACAGCACCGTCATGGGCAGGACAAAGAGCATATCGTTTGTCAAATGCAGCACGCCCGCCACGGCCATGGCCCCGAATGCCACGTGGGACAGGCCGTCGCCGATGAAGGAGAAGCGCTTGAGCACCAGCGTCACCCCCAGCAGGGAGGAGCACAGGGCGATCAGCACGCCCACAACCAGGGCGTATTGCACAAAGGGAAAGCTCAGATACTGGCGAAGCATGTCCATCATGCGTTCTCGCCTCCTTCTGTGTCCAGAAAGCGTTTGGCCATCGGGCTGCTTTGATAGGCTTCCACCGTGCCGAAAAAGATGTCATGCCCCACATGCAGGATGTGGGAGGCGAAGTGGAGCGCGGCGCTGATGTCATGCGAGATCATGATGATGGTAACGTCCTCCCGGTTCAGCCCCTGGATCAGATCATACATCTCCGCCGTGACCTTGGGGTCCAGGCCGGACACCGGCTCATCCAGCAGGAGCAGCTTCTGCGTCGCGCACAGGGCTCTTGCCAGCAGGACGCGCTGCTGCTGCCCGCCGGAGAGCTGGCGATAACAGCGCCGGGCAAAGGCGGTGATGCCCATTCTTTCCATGTTTTTCCGGGCTAACTCTTTTTCAGCTTTGGAATAGAAGGGCCGCCTGCCCGTCCTGCTCTGGCAGCCGGACAGCACGATTTCCCACACCGTGGCGGGAAAATCCTTCTGCACCGCCGTTTGCTGCGGGAGATAGCCGATCTCGTTTTCCCGCATGCCCTCACCCCATCGGATGGTTCCGCCCAGGGGCTTCATGAGGCCCAGGATGGTTTTCATCAGCGTGCTTTTGCCCGACCCGTTTTCTCCCACGATGCACAGGTAATCCCCGGCGCTGACGGAGAAGTTCACCCCGGACAGCACTGCCCGGCCTTCGTAACCCAGGCTCAGATCCTTGCATTGAAGCTGCTCCATGATGATGCTCCTTTGTTGCGGCGGAGGGCAGGAACGCTTTTCTGTTCCTGCCCTTCGCCGGTATTGGTTTCTTTTTTACTTTTCCAGCGCTTGCCGAAGCACGGCCAGATTGCTTTCCATCACGGAAAGGTAGGTCACGCCGTCCTGAATATCCCGCGCCGTTGTGCCCTGCATGGAATCCATCGCCAGAATCTTCTGATCCTTGGCGGCGGTCGCCTGCACCACGGTCTCGGCAATGCGCGTCTTGGGATGCTCAATCGTCAGTACGGCGGACAGTCCCAGCTCATCCACCTTCTGCGCCAGGAACACGATGGTCTGGAAGCTGGCTTCGCTCTCGGCGGAGCAGCCGGAGAAGGCCGCGTAATAGGTCAGCCCGTAATCATCCGCCAGATAACGGAAGGGGAACCGGTCGCCGAACAGGATGGTCTTGATCTCCGCGTTCGCCGCCGCTTCGGCATACTGCGCGTCCAGGGCCGCCAGCTTTTCGATATACGTGGCGGCGTTGGCCTGATAGGCTTCGGCACGATCCGCGTCGATTTCGGCAAGGGCGTCCGCAATCACCTGAACCAGCTTCTGCGCGTTGCGCAGGCTCAGCCATACGTGCTCATCGGCTTCTTCTTCATGCTCATGGTCGTGCTCCTCATGTTCATGGCCTTCTTCGTCATGATCTTCATCATGGTGTTCGTCCGCGTCGCCGTGGCTGTGTTCATGCTCCATGCCTTCCACGATTTCTTCCGCCTTGATGTCCTCGCCCATCGCTTCCACTAGGCTGATGGCTTTCAGGCCGGGATTCATGGCGGAGGCGAGCACATCCTTCACCCATTCGTCGCTTTCGCCGCCCACGTAAACAAACAGGTCGGCGCTGGATACTTTCAGAATGTCCTGGGCGGTGGGCTGATAGGAATGGAGATCCACGCCGCTGTCCAGCAGCAGGGTGATTTCCGCGTTTCCGCTGTCTCCGACAGTTTCCCGCACCCAATCATAAATCGGAAAAATCGTGACGACGACAGACAGCTTTTTTTCATCCGCCAGGGAAACGCTTCCCATCAGGCAGGAAAGAACCATCGCAAGCACAAGCAGCATGCCAATCATTTTTTTCATGTTTATTCCCTCCAAACGATTATTTCGGATGTTAAATTTGCATACAAAAATACAAGGATTTACAGAAACCTGATCCGTCCAATCCTTGCACATGATGCGAAGCCCCAACGGCATAGGACATTTTCCCGTGCGCTCAGCTCGAATATTTCGAGCGAAGAAAGCGCCGGGAAACAGCCGAATCGTCAGGGCTTCACAGGGATATTCAATTAATTGTTCAGCCGCACCTTCCACCCTACCGGCGTCAGCGTCGGACAGGTCTGCCGCGCAGCGGCCCGGCGGCATTTCCGAATGGCAAGCAGCGCGGCAAAAAGGGAGAGTATGATCGCGCCCATCAGCGCAAAGCCGCGCAGAAGGCGCACTGTGGCGGCGATGTTGGCGCAGATTTCGCAGCCTTCGCCCACGCAGTCGTGATCCGCTTCATGAAGAATAAAAACAGAGGAGGCCGCCAAAACAAACGCCACGCCCAGGCACAGCACCAACGCTATCACGCGCTTGCGGTTCATCATCCTTGGCTCCTCCTTTCGCATCAGCTTGTTTTTATTTTTTCCGGCAATCTTCACAGACCCCGTAGAAAACCGTTTTTCCCTCGTTCCAGGAAAAACCGTAATGCTCCAGCAAGTGGGATCTGATCTCTGAAAGCTCGTCGCAATTCAGGTGGATCAGCCGGCCGCAGACCTCGCATTTGCAATGAAAGTGGGCATTGCATTGGCAATCGCCGACAAAAGCATAGCACGCGCTGTCTCCCGGCCCCAGCGTATACTTCCGGATGCTGCCCTCCGCCACGAACCGTTCCAGCTGCCGATAAATCGTTGCCGTGCCGACAGGCTGATCCTTCGCCGACAATTGCGCCTTGATCTCCGCGGCAGTGTGGTGTTTGCCGGGCGTGGCTTTCAGATAATTCAGGACGGCTTCCTGCGCGCGCGTCCGATACGTTCCTTTTCCGGCCACAGAAAAAGTCCCCCTCCCACAGAAATCTGAAAACCGTTCTCAATTATACGGATAATCCCCCTCTTTGTCAATCGGAAAATGAAAATAATTCTCAAATAATACAATCCTATCGGCATCTCTTTTCAGCCGAGCCGCTTGCTGATTCTGATTCAACGCCCGGATGCCGCCGTTCCATCGCATAGAAAAACCCCACCTTCCTTGTATTTCTGCTTGGAAAGTGGGGCGAACAGTTATCGTATTTTGACGATTGCGATACTGGCAAGCCTACGGTGGTACTACAACGAAAAGCCTACCAATTCGCTTTTTGGGTCATTGGGAAAATCCCGCAAACCCTTACACCGCAATTACTTCAGCTCGGCGAAGTACTTGATGGTGCGGACCATCTGGCTGGTGTAGCTGTTCTCGTTGTCGTACCAGGACACGACCTGCACCTGGAAGGTGTCGTCGTCGATCTTGTTGACCATGGTCTGGTTGGCATCGAACAGGGAGCCGTAGGTCATGCCGATGATGTCGGAGGAGACCAGCTTTTCGGTGGTGTAGCCGAAGGATTCGCTGCTCTGGGCCTTCATGGCGGCGTTGATGGCATCCACAGTGACGTCCTTACCCTTGACGACAGCAACCAGGATGGTGGTGGAGCCGGTGGGCACGGGCACGCGCTGGGCGGAGCCGATCAGCTTGCCGTTCAGTTCGGGGATGACCAGGCCGATGGCCTTGGCAGCGCCGGTGCTGTTGGGCACGATGTTGGCCGCGCCGGCACGGGCACGCTGCAGGTCGCCCTTGCGATGGGGGCCGTCCAGGATCATCTGGTCGCCGGTGTAGGCGTGCACAGTGGTCATGATGCCGGCCTGGATGGGGAAGGCGTCGTTCAGCGCCTTGGTCATGGGAGCCAGGCAGTTGGTGGTGCAGCTGGCAGCGGAGATGACCTGGTCTTCGGGCTTGAGGGTCTTGTGGTTCACGTTGTACACGATGGTGGGCAGATCCTTGCCCGCGGGAGCGGAGATAACAACCTTCTTGGCGCCGGCTTCGATATGAGCCATGGCCTTTTCCTTGGAGGTGTAGAAGCCGGTGCATTCGAGCACGACGTCAACGCCCAGCTGGCCCCAGGGGCATTCTTTGGCGTCTTTGATGGCATAGATGGTGATTTCTTTGCCATCCACGATGATGGAATTTTCAGTGGCTTCGACGGTGTGCTTGTTTTCGCCGATCACGCCGCAGTAACCCTTCTGGGCGGTATCGTACTTGAGCAGATGAGCCAGCATCGCGGGGCTGGTCAGGTCATTGATGGCGACCACATCGTAGCCCGCAGCACCGAACATCTGACGGAAAGCAAGACGACCGATACGACCGAAACCATTGATAGCAACTTTCACCATGGGGAACTCCTCCTTAAAATTCAAATGGCAGGTGTTATGCCACACCTTATTATATTATAACCAATTCAGGACTGTTTGTCCAGTGTTTCATCGGGGCAAATTCCGCCCGCTGCGGCGGTTTTCGCCCGGCTGACGCGGGATTTGATTGCATCTGCTTCCGCGGTACCGGCGGCCCTTCTTGATATACAGGTTTCTTCATAAAAGCAGCTGCCTCCCAGCATCAGAAAAATCTGACGAAAAGAGGCAGCTGTTCATTGTTTATACGCGGTTATACCGGCATGGTGCCGTCCTTCTTGTCGTAAGCGGCGGGGTCGGCCTTGAGCTGCTGGGCCTGGCGCCACTGGAAATACTTGGTCGCCACCTGGGGAAACAGGGCGTAGGAGAGCACGTCCTCGTCCTGCTGGCTGTACTGCTGGATCTCCTTGCGGTAGCCTTCCAGTTCGGGCGGGATGTCGTCGGCGGGGCGATGGGTGATGATCTTCTCGTCGCCGATACACTTCTTGCGCACTTCCTCGTTCACGGGCGCGGGCAGGCGGCCGTATTCGCCTTTCAGCAGGCCCTTGCTTTCCTTGGTGACCATCTTGTACCGTTCGCCGCCCAGCACGTTCATGACGGCCTGGGTGCCGACGATCTGGGAGGTCGGGGTGACCAGGGGCGGATAGCCGAAGTCCTTGCGCACGCGCGGCACTTCTTCCAGCACGGCGTAGTATTTGTCCATGGCGTTGGCCTGCTTGAGCTGGCCGATCAGGTTGCTCAGCATGCCGCCGGGTACCTGGTACTGCAGTGCCTTGGCGTTCACGGACAGCACCTTGTCCGGGTCGCGCCAGCCGTCCTTGGTGAGGCGCTCGGCCACACCGCGGAAGTGCTCGGCCAGCTGGGCCAGCAGGTTTTCATCGAAGCCGGTGTCGTATTCGGTGCCTTTCAGCACGGCCACCAGGGATTCGGTGGCGGGCTGGCTGGTGCCGCCGCCCAGGGGGGACAGGGCCGTGTCCACCACATCCACGCCCGCCTCAATGGCCTTCAAAATGGTCATGGAGCCGGTGCCGGCGGTGTTGTGGGTGTGCAGCACGATGGGCAGCTTGGTGTGGGCCTTCATCTTCTTGATGAGGGAATACGCGGCGTAGGGCAGCAGCAATCCCGCCATGTCCTTGATGCAGATGAGGTCCGCGCCCATGGATTCCACTTCCTGGGCCAGCTTCACGAAGTATTCCTCGGTGTGTACCGGGGAGGTGGTGTAGCTCATGGCGACCTCGGCAATGCCGTTGTACGCCTTGGTGGCCTTCACGGCCTTTTCCATGTTGCGCAGGTCGTTCAGGGCGTCGAAGGTGCGGATGATGTCGATGCCGTTGTCGATGGACTTCTTCACGAAGTAGTCCACCACGTCGTCGGCGTAGTGCTTATAGCCCAGGATGTTCTGCCCGCGCAGCAGCATTTGCAGCTTGGTGTTGGGCAAGGCCTTGCGCAGCTGGCGCAGGCGGTCCCAGGGGTCTTCGTTCAGGAAGCGCAGGCAGCTGTCGAACGTCGCGCCGCCCCAGCATTCCAGGGAGAAATAGCCAACTTTATCCAGCTTCTCGCAGGCGGGAAGCATTTCATCCAGCCGCATGCGCGTGGCCGCCTGGCTCTGGTGCGCGTCGCGGAGGATGGTATCGGTAATCTTTACTTTCGCCATCGTGATTCTCCTTTTAAGCAAATTTCTTGCTGACCGTCAAATCCACCATACCGCCGCGAATGCTGACCTTGATCACGTCCGCCAGCTTTTTCAGGGTAGACTGTTCATACCCGTCCCATTCGGCATCCGTGCACACGATGACATGATCCGCAAGATCACCCAGCACTTTCGAGGGAGTATCATTGTTCCCCTGCTTTACCTCGACGACCATGGTTTCCTCGAACACATCCCGCAGCATACCGATGAAGCTTTTGGCCGCTTCATTTTTCCGGGAAGTGGCGACGGACAGGAGCAGACTGCGCTTTTCCATATCCATCGCGGTTTTGGTGGATACGTGCAGGTCATACTGCCGTCCCTCGGTTTCAATCCAGAAGGACGCTTTGATTTCGCCCGTAATGCTGCGCACCAGGCTCAGCACTTCCTCCGTGCACAGCTGGAGGTGCAGGGAATCCTTGGCGTTCAGTTCCGTATAGGCCGCGACCTTCTGCGCCTCTTTCACCGCTTGGGAAAAGCCGTTTTCATGATTGTCAATGGTGATGATTTCTGATTTCATAGCCTGTTCTCCTCCCCATTCCGTCACTCGATGGTCAGAATATCGGCAAACCCGGTCACTTCAAATACTTCCTTCACGATTTCATTGGCGTGAATGACCTTCATGCCGCCCTTTCTCGCCATGACTTTGTGCGCGGAGAGCAGCACCCGCAGGCCGGCGGAAGAAATGTATTCCAGCTTGCCGAAATCCAGGGTCAGGCTTTCCGCGCCGGACATGGACTGATTCAGCTCCGCTTCCAGTTCCGGAGCGGTGGTGGTGTCCAGACGGCCTTCCAGGGCGATTTCAAGATTTGTGCCTTGAAGATTCTTTGAGATGGTCATATTGTAACCTCCTGACAGATGATATTCTTTAGGCTGCGTTCAATCAATTCGATCAGCCGAACATGCTCAGCAGCACGCCCGCCGCGATGGCGGAACCGATAACACCGGCAACATTCGGGCCCATGGCGTGCATGAGCAGGAAGTTGGCGGGGTTTTCCTTCTGGCCCACCATCTGGGATACGCGGGCCGCCATCGGCACGGCGGACACGCCCGCGGAACCGATGAGGGGGTTGATCTTGCCGCCGGTCAGCTTGTTCATCAGCTTCGCCAGCAGCAGGCCACCCGCGGTACCCATGCCGAAGGCCACCACGCCCAGCACAATGATCTCGATGGTTTGCAGGCGCAGGAAGGTCTGGGCCGTAGCGGTCGCGCCCACGGTGATGCCCAGGAAGATGGTGACGATGTTCATCAGTTCATTCTGCACCGTCTTGTTCAGGCGTTCCACCACGCCGCACTCGCGCATCAGATTGCCCAGCATCAGGCAGCCGACAAGAGGCGTAGCGGAGGGCAGCAGCAGGGACACCAGGATGGTGACCACGATGGGGAAGATGACCTTTTCGGTGTGGCTCACGGGCCGCAGCTGCTCCATCACGATCTGGCGCTCTTTCTTGGTAGTCAGCGCTTTCATGATGGGGGGCTGGATCACGGGCACCAGGGCCATATAGCTGTACGCGGCCACGGCGATGGGGCCCAGCAGATGGGGAGCCAGCTTGCCGGTCAGCCAGATGGCGGTGGGGCCGTCCGCGCCGCCGATGATGCCGATGGCGCCCGCCTCAGCGGTGTTGAAGCCCAACAGGGACGCGCCGATGAAGGTCATGAAGATGCCCAGCTGCGCGGCAGCGCCCAGCAGCAGGGTCTTGGGGTTGGCGATCAGGGGGCCAAAGTCCGTGCCCGCGCCCACGCCGATGAAGATCAGGCAGGGGTAAATGCCCAGCTTCACGCCCAGGTACAGGTAGTCCAGCAGCCCGGGGGTGATGGTTTTTCCGGCGGTGGCGATCAGCTGGCCCAGGGAGGAATACACCTGGCCGTCGCTGATGAAGGCGGCGGAGTCCTTGATGATGATCGGCACGGATTCAGCCAGCACGGTGCCGTTCTCGGCAATCAGCCGTCCCAGGCCGTCCAGCTGCGCGCCCACGGAGAAGGAGGAGGTGATCTGGCCCAGCACATTGCCGTTGAGAATCACGGCCCCGGCGTTGTTCACCGTCATGGCCCCGGACTCGATCAGCTCTTTCAGGTTCGCCAGGTTGGGCGAATCAATCAGGATCGCCCCGCTGAACAGGCTCCAGTTGGCGTGGCCGCCCGCGAACAGCGCTTCGTGGTAGACCTCGCTGCCCAGCAGATTGGTCAGCAGCATGCCGAAGGCGATGGGCAGCAGCAGGAGGGGTTCAAACTTTTTGACGATGGCCAGATAAATCAGCAGACAGGCGATGCCCACCATCACCAGGGCCAGCGGGTTTCCCAGAAACTGGGCGATGCCGCTCTCCCGGGCCAGGGAAGACAGCGTCTGTAAAATATCAACAGATTGTGTTCCCACGGAAGAATCTCCTTTCAAACATTTTTTTGCGTTCGTTATTTCCTCCATGATACCGGGAGAGATTCTTCGCTTCGCTCAGAATGACAGCCAGGTTCGGCTGCCCACTCCCTGCGGTGTGAAAAACAAACGCAGCGATCAGGAAAAGCTTCCTATCAGTTCAGCACCACGAGGGGATCGCCGGAGTTGACGGACGCGCCCTTGCTCACGGTGACCTGGGCCACGGTGCCGTCCTGGGGAGCCAGGATCTCGTTTTCCATCTTCATGGCTTCCAGGATGCACAGGATGTCGCCCTTCTTCACGGCCTGGCCCTGGGCTACCTTCACGTCCAGGATGGTGCCGGGCATGGGAGCGTTCACCTTCACGCCGTTGGCAACGGGCGCGGCGGCCTTGGGGGCGGCGGCGGGTTTCGCGGCGGGAGCAGCCTTGGGGGCGGCAGCCTTCGGCGCGGCGGCGGGAGCGGACGCTTCGCCCGCAGCCACTTCTTCCACTTCTACTTCATAAGCGACACCGTTCACGGTGATATTGAATTTACGCATGATCGTTCCTCCCATATTCATTCTTAAGCCTTCCCTTTGAGGGGAAGGTGCACCCGCAGGGGGCGGATGAGGTGTTATTTAGAAATGACTGTAAATCTGTTCTTCCCTGGCGGCCCTGGCGCGGGCGGAGCTGTTCTGCACCCGGCGCACGCGGCGCACCACGAACCCGGTGTCCTGATGGCCTTCTTCCTGCCAGATCGCGGCGATGGCGGAGGTGATGGCGGCGACCACGGAAAGGTCGTCCTCTTCCTCCTCCGGTTCAGCCGCAGGCGCGGGAACGGGAGCAGGGGCGGGCGCGGCTTTCACGGGAACCTGTTTCGCGGGCTTCTGCCGCCCGGTGAACAGGGTCATGAGCGAAATGCACGCGATCAGGATGACCAGCCCGGAGAACACCACCAGCATGCCCACGCCCGTGGTGGACAGGCCCAGCATCAATTTTTCCATTCCGAACCCTCCTTACAGCGGCAGGTTGCCGTGCTTCTTGGGCAGGTTCACGTCATGCTTGCTGGTCAGCACTTCCAGAGCGGCGATGATATATTTGCGGGTTTCGCGGGGCTCGATCACGTCGTCCACCACGCCCGCCTGGGCGGCGCACAGAGCGCCGTGCTTCTTCGCGTAGGCTTCTTCCAGGCTCTCGCGGCTTTCCCCGGCGTTGAGCTTTTCGCCGTCCAGGGTCTGCACCGCGGCCTGCGCGGTCAGGGGCGCGATCATGGCGGTGGGCCAGGCGTAGGATACGTCGGCAATCGCCCTGCCTCCCATGGCGACGTAGGCGGCGCCCACGGCGTCGCCGGTAAAGATGGCGATCTTGGGGCAGGTGGCTTCGGCGTAAGCGTAAATCAGCTCCGCGCCGCCGCGCAGCAGCGCGCCCTGATGGCTGGTCATGGGCACGGCCAGGCCGTCGGTGTTCACCAGGGACACCACGGGCAGGCCGAAGCAGTCGCACATCCGCACGAAGCGGGCGGCTTTGCGGGCATCCTGGGAGGTCAGGCGGCCGCTGTCCACCTTGTGGTCGTTGGCCACCAGGCCCACGGTGCGTCCGCCGATGCGGCACAGGGCAGTATGGATGGCGGGGCCGTAGCCCTTGTAGAATTCGATCACCTGATTGCCGTCGGCCAGATCAGCCATCAGCGCGGCGGCCTCGTCGGGATCGTCGCAGGCGGTGAGGCGGTTCAGGTCCTCGCCGTCGGCCAGGGGCGCGTCCTCCATATTGGAGGCGGGCAGTAGGTCGATCAGGGAGGTGATGAGGGCGAAAGCTTCGTCCTCGTTCTCGGCGGTCAGGGCCACCGCGCCCTGCGCGTCCATGGTTTCCGCGCCGAAGAGCTGCTGGGCGGTCTTGGCCCGGCCCTTTTCGCTGTTCATCACCTGGGCGGTGTGCAGCCGGATCTCGCCGGTCTTTTTCACTTCGATGTTCACGTCGCTCAGCTGGGTCATCATGGCGGCCAGACCGGCGCAGGGGCCGGCCACGCACGTGATGATGGGGCATACGCCGCTCAGCCGCGCCAGGGCGCTGAGAATTTCGGCGTAAGCGGGCAGGGCGTCCATGCCCTCTTCCAGCTTCACGCCCGCGCTGTCCAGCAGCGCCACGACGGGCGAGCCGGTCACCCGGGCCATGTTCAGGGTCTTGAGCGTCTTGGCCGCCTGGGCGGTGGTCATCGCGCCGCCGCAGGAAGCGTAGTCCTGGGCGAAGCAGTACACTGCCTGGCCGTTCACCGTGCCGCTGCCGGCCACGGCGTTGCCGTCCTTGCGCAGGGCGTCGATCTCCACGAAGCTGCCCGCGTCAAAGAGCTTGGCAACCCGCTCCCGCGCGGTGCTCTTGCCTTCGGCGTGCTGTTTCGCCACGCGCTCGGCGTCGCCGGTCAGGATCGCCGCCTTTTCCATGGCCAGGGCCTGCAATCTTTCAGACATTTCCAATCCTTTTTCCCCCATTCTCCTGTAATATTGGTGATGAAGGTTTTGAAATAAATATTTCATGGCGTTTCTTTCCGCTTTTTTCCCAACAAGTACAAGTCGGGAAGACGGCAAAAAAGAAAGCCTCAACCTAACCCAAATTCTCCTATTCAACAGAAATCATCCTTTTCCTGCCTGTTTGAAAAATTTTGTCGTGATTCAGATAATGGACATGAAGGGGAATTAAATCACTATCCAAAAGCCTTCCCCTTGAGGGGAAGGTGGGCCGCGCGGAACAAAGATGGAGAGAGCGACCAAGTCCATTCGCGCGGCTCGGATGAGGTGGCCCCGCTGAACAACACAAAAGTCGCATGTTGCAAAGCCGACGCGACACCTCATCCGGCGCTACGCGCCACCTTCCCCTCAAGGGGAAGGCTTTTGGGGTGTCCCCTCTCCCTATTGCCTAATGCCTATTGCCTAATGCCTTCATGACTGAAAATGCCCTATAAACAACATCAAACATTTTAGGTTATTTTAAGCTTTCTCTGCTATCCTGTCATCGTCGGAAGGAAAAGCCGGATGGCAAAGGAGGGAAAACCCATGAAAAAAACAAAGCATCGGGTGATTCGGAATATATTGATTGACATGATTTGCGCCGGTATCGCGCTGGTCGTTTTCGCCCTGTTCCATCATGTGCTGCCCCGGGAACAGCAGAGCGTGGGCATCGTGATCCAGAACCCTTATAAAACGGAAGCGCCCGCCGGAAACGGCAGCAGCCTGGCCCTGCCGGAGGATACAATATACATCGCCTCCGCCAGCGTCAGCGACAGCGGCCTGAGCCTGTCCGCTCGGAACAATCGGGGCAAACCGAACAATCCGGGCCGCGGCGGGATGAACGGCATGAGCGGCAAGGGCGGCAGCGCCCTGAGTGAAAGCGGCGATATTGTGGAAGAAACCGATGACACGCCCATCGCCGAGAAGTTCGCTGACAAGTACACCGACACCGTGGTGGTGACGGACAACAGCTATTCCAGCCCGGACATCTCCATCACCGTTACCGAGGAAACCACCGCCAACGGGCGCATCACCTACTACCTGGCGGACATTTACGTGCGGGACATTACCTGCTTCCAGTCCGCCCTGGCCCGCGGCACCTACGGCAGCGGCTACCGGGACAGCATATCCGACATGGCGGCGCTGAGCAACGCGCTGGTGGCCATCAATGGCGACTACTACGGCAACACTAACGAGGGCGTGGTGATCCGCAACGGCGTCATTTACCGCGCCAACCGCACCAACTGCGACGTGTGCGTGCTGTACTATGATGGGCGCATGGAGGTGATGCCCGGCAGCGCCTTCGACATGCAGCAGGCCATCAACGACGGCGCGTGGCAGGCCTGGACCTTCGGCCCCGCTCTGCTGGATACCGACGGCAGCGTGCTCACCAGCTTCGCCAGCACGGGCCGCATCATCTCCGCCAATCCTCGCACCGCCATCGGTTACTATGAGCCGGGCCACTACTGCATGGTGGTGGTGGACGGGCGCGGAGCCTCCGCGGGCATCACCCTGCCCGACCTGTCCCAATTGTTCTATGACCTGGGCTGCACCGCCGCCTACAACTTAGACGGGGGCAACTCCTCCATCATGGTCTGGCAGGACGCGGTCATCAACGACCCCTCCGGCGGCGGCCGGGAGAGCAGCGACGCGCTGCTGATTGCGGAGGTGAACAGCTATGACTAAGCTTCGCGCCATCCTGCGCCACACCACGGTGATTTTAGCGCTCATGTTCCTGGTGTTCCTGGTGCTGGATCAGTTCAACCCCATGATGAACTTTATCGACAACAGCATTTCCCGCTGGCTGCTGGCCGGACTGTGCGTCAGCGGATGCGCCCAAAGCGTTCTTTCCTGGGCGCTGGACAAAAAGGAGGAATGAGCCATGGAAACCAAACCGTCTCTCTCCGTCCTCTGCGCCTGCCTCATCATCATCGGTTCCCTGGCGCTGAGAATCATCGTGTAAACCAAGGGCCGCCGTCCAAACGGACAGCGGCCCCTTTGTTTGTGTTGTCAGCCGTTCGCGGCCAGGCCGGAATCGTAGAGGATGTCCTCGATGACGCCGGTATTCAGGTTGACCGTCACCCAATACTGACCGTCTTTTTCGTGGAAAGTATCATCCTCGCCCTGCCAGAGCCAGAAGAGCATGTGGGCTTCGGGCTGGCCCTCCTGCCAGGTAATAAAGGTGCTGTCCGGCTCGAAGTTCAGCTTTTTGCTCTGATCTTCGGTCAGCGCGTATTCCTGGCAGATGGCTTCCCGGGCAAGGTCGGACGCGGCCTGGTGTTCCGCTGTCCAGACAATGGGCATGGGGGTGGGGGAATCGGAAGCAACAGGCAGGGGAGTAGGGTAGGCTTTCGGCTGGATGGTGCCCGCTTCTATCAATTGCTGCATGGCGTTGTCATAGTCATAGGAAAGCAGGCGCAGCTGTTCCGCCCCGAACGCTTCCGCTTTTAGCCCGCCGCTGGTGTCCTTGCCGTCGTTGGACCAGCTCGCTTTCGCTCGATTGTCCTTTACCTCCACGGTGTATTCGCCCATCTGTTCCGCCGGGAGGCCGTTTTCGCCGGGTACGGAATAGGTCACTGTGGCGGTTCCGTCGCCGTGCTGTTCAACCTGCCGGTAAAAGAGGCTGAGAATATCCGGCGTGATGCCGTACTGCTGTTCCATGGCCTGGTTCGCCAGGCGCACAGCGCTGTACCGGGGCGAGAACATCAGCCCTTCCGCGATCGCTACCGCCGCGACGCACAGCACCGCCAGCGCCAGAACGACGGTAAATGACACTTTTTTCTTCATGGGTTTTTCCTCCTCACGGACGGCGTTCAGCACCTTGCGGCGCGACGCTTCGTCCCACACGAGCCCGGAAAGGCGGCGGTCAACGAGCTCCTTGAAATCTTCATTCTTCATCATACCACTCCTTCAGCCTGTCCCGGAGGATTGCGTTGGCGCGGTTCAGCCGGGAGCGAACCTTGCCCGTGGACAGCCGCAGCGCGCTTGCGACTTCTTTCAGCTTCAATCCCTGATAATACCGGAGAAGAACCACCTCCCGGTATTTGGCGGGCAGGCCCATGACCTCCGTCAGCACGGTGTCGTCGGGAAACGCAAAGGGGACGGGTGTTTCGGGCAGCTTGTCCAAAGCGATCCGGCTCTGGTGGCGAAACCACGCGGTTCTCAGCATGTCCCGGCTTACGTTCATGGCGATGGTGGCAAGCCAGGTTTTCTCCGAGCAATCCCCGCGAAAATCATGCAAATGCCGGTATGCCTTGAGGAATGTTTCCTGCACAGCGTCCTGCGCCAGGTCCGCGTCCTTGAGATACAGGGCGCACATCCGTAATAGGCCGCTGCCGTACTGCTCCATCAGCCGGGCGATTTCTTCCCGGCTGTTCCCTCCGCTTCCGTTCGGCACGCTACCAACTCCTTTCATAGAATTAGACGAGGCAAATAGAAAAAAGTGCTGGCTTTCAGAAAAAGAAAAAGCGCCGGAACAATCCGACGCTTGTTTGAACAAAATGATCAGTCCACCGTGTAGGGCAGCAGCGCGATGGCACGGGCGCGCTTGATGGCCTCGCTCAGCTGGCGCTGATGCTTGGCGCAGTTGCCGGTCATACGGCGGGGCAGGATCTTGCCGCGTTCGTTGATGGAACGGCGCAGGCGGTTGACATCCTTATAATCAATGTATTCAATCTTGCTCACGCAGAAATCGCACACCTTGCGGCGGGGGCGTTTTCCACGGGGACGGGGGCGCTTTTCGCCACGATCTTCAGACATAATCGTTTTCCTCCTTCATTTCATGATTTCCGTTGAAGGTTCTCAGAAAGGCAGTTCTTCTTCGTCCACCTGCACGAATCCGCCGCCCTGGGGCTGGTTGCCGTAGTTGGCGGGAGCCGGCGCAGCGGGCCGGGCTGCGGGAGCCGCAGCGGGGGCGCTGTAGCCGCCCATGTCGCCCTGTTCGCTCTTGGGCGTCAGGAATTCCACGTCGTCGGCCTGCACTTCCAGGCTGGCGCGGGTCTGGCCGTCGCTGCCCACGTAGGTGCGGCAGGAAACGGAACCGATCACGTTCACCTTGCGGCCTTTGGCGAGATACTTGGCGCAGTTTTCACCCAGCTGCCGCCATGCGCTGACGCGGAAGAAATCCGCTTCGGGCTGGCCCGCTTCCGCATTGCTGCGGCGACGGCGGTTGACGGCGATGGTGAAAGAGCACACGGAGTCTCCGTTCGGCGTGCTGCGCAGTTCGGGATCACGGGTCAGATTGCCAATCAGAAATACCTTGTTCATCTTCGCTCCTCCAATTATTCAGCGGCAGGAGTTTCCACAGGGGCTTCAGCAGCGGGAGTCTCTTCCACGGCGGGAGCAGCGGGAGCTGCGGGCGCCACGGGCGCGGGACGCACAACGCGGGGCTTGATGCCCACTTTGCGCTCGATCTGCTTGATCACCTGATAGCGAATGACGCTGTCGGAAATCTGAAGGTTGCGCTCCAGTTCCTTGGGAAGGTCAGCCTCGGCCTGGAAGTTCACCAGCACGTAATAGCCCTCGGTCTTATAGTCGATGGCATAGGCCAGGCGCTTCCTGCCCCACTCCTCCACCTTGTCCACAGAGCCGCCGTTGCCGGTGATCAGCTCGTTGAAACGGGCAATGAGAGTCTTGCGGGCTTCGTCTTCCACAGCAGGGTCGATGATGTACACCACTTCATACTTGTTCATTGTTTCTTTCACCTCCTCATGGACGTATGGCGTCCTATCCTTGTAGGACGCAAGGATGTGCCAATTAAATATTTTACACGATTTCCGCAAAAAATGCAAGACCTGTTTTCAAAAAAATTTGTGTTTTTTCGCGAGGGGTTTTATGTTATACTGTTTTTGTAGTTTCAGTTCTAAGTTCTTAGTTCTAAGTTCTAAGCTTTTTGTGCCATTGATTCAGACGATCTCAGATATAAACACATTGAACTTAGAACTTGAAACTCAGAACTTAGAACTATTTCCTAAACGAGGTGATTCTCCTGCTGGACGTGACGCTGCTGGGCACCGCCGCCCTGATGCCCATTCCCGACCGGGCGCTGACCGCCGCCGTGCTGGCCTGCGCCGGGCGCTCGATTCTATTTGACTGCGGCGAAGGCACCCAGACCGCCGCAAGAAAAGCGGGCGTCAGCCTGATGAGCATGGACCTGATCGCCCTCACCCACTTTCACGGGGACCACATCTTCGGTCTGCCGGGCTTATTGCAGACCTTGGGCGTGCAGGGGCGCACGGGCCCCTTGTTCCTTCTTGGCCCCGCTGGCATCCGGGAGGAGCTTTCGCCCATCCTGCGTTTAGCGGGCGGGCTGCCCTATCCGGTGCTGCTGGGGGAAAAGAACGACGGCGGCGTGATCCTTCGGGATTTGCATAAAGCCTGGCCCAAGGAAGCGCGGCTGCGGGTCTTTCCCACGGAGCACCGGGTGGTCAGCCTGTGCTATGCTTTCACCCTGGACAGGCCGCCGGAATTCCTGCCGGAAAAAGCCAAGGCGCTGAATGTGCCTGTGCAATTCTGGAAAACCTTGCAGCACGGGGAAGCGGTGTCCGTGGATGGCCGGGAGGTGCAACCGGAAGAGGTGCTTGGCTCGCCGCGCAAGGGCTTGAAGTTTGTCTTTTCCGGAGATACCGTACCCTGCGATGGGCTGAGAACCGCCGCCCGGGACGCCGACCTGCTCATCAGCGAAGCCACCTACGGCGACAGCGACCAGGCCCAGACCGCCCGGGAACATGGCCACATGACCTTCGCCCAGGCCGCGCAGCTTGCCGCCGAGGCAAACGCCAAGCGCCTCTGGCTGGCCCACTACTCCCAGATGATCGAGAACCCCGAAGACTATATCGACAACGCCCGCGAGTATTTCCCGGACGTTGTCTGCGGCGCGGATGGGATGAAGATCACCTTGAAGTTTGAAGCATGAGCAATGACGAAACAGGGGGCTTCTTCAGCCCCCTAAACCCCTGAACCAGAGGGTTTCACCCTCTGGACTCCAGCAGGCGATTTTTCAAGTTTGGCAGAGAAAACTACTTTCGCCTGCCGCGCTGGGGTTTACGAAAGATTGAGGGCTTCTGGCCCAAGAAAGCCGGGAAAATCCCCAGGGGGAAAGCTCACTTTCCCCTGGGGATTATTCCCAGGCTTTCCCCGGATGCAAAGCATCCGGGTTGGCGGCTTCGCCGCCGGGCCAGAAGCACATAAGCAACATCCGCTATTGCGGGTCCAGGGTACTCAGTACCCTGGTGGGGTGCGGGGCAACGCCCCGCCGTCCCCTTTGCTGCTGATAAAAAATACAAAGGAGAAACGCCAATGAAACTGATTTCCTGGAATGTGAACGGCCTGCGGGCGGTGATGGGCAAGGGGTTCATGGAGGTGTTCAACGCGCTGGACGCGGACATCTTCTGCCTGCAGGAAACCAAATTGCAGGAAGGGCAGATTCAGATGGACCTGCCCGGCTACCATCAATACTGGAACTACGCGGAAAAGAAGGGCTATTCCGGCACGGCAATCTTCACGAAGCGGGAGCCGCTGTCCGTGCGGTACGGCATCGGCGTGGAGGCGTTCGACCACGAAGGACGGGTGATTACACTGGAGTATCCCGATTTCTTTTTCATCACCGTCTACACCCCCAACTCCCAGGACGGCCTGGCCCGGCTGCCCTACCGGATGCAGTGGGAGGATGCCTTTCTTTCCTATCTGAAAACCCTGGAACAGGACAAGCCCGTGATCTTCTGCGGCGACCTGAACGTGGCGCATCAGGAAATCGACATCAAGAATCCCAAGGCCAACGTGCGCAACGCGGGCTTCACCCAGGAGGAGCGGGACAAAATGACCGCGCTGCTGGGCAGCGGCTTCATCGACACCTTCCGCCTGTTCCATCCCGACGAGACCGGGGCCTACAGCTGGTGGAGCTACCGGTTCCGCGCCCGGGAGCACAACGCGGGCTGGCGCATCGACTACTTCATTGCTTCCGAAGCGCTGCGGCCGCGGCTGGAAAGCGCCTGCATCCATCCCGAAATCTTCGGCAGCGACCATTGCCCGGTGGAGCTGGCGCTGCGGGACGAACCATGAAAACCTGAGCACGCAATGTCGGGACGGCTGCTTTC
Source organism: uncultured Eubacteriales bacterium (assembly GCA_902795275.1). GTDB lineage: Bacteria > Bacillota > Clostridia > Christensenellales > Aristaeellaceae > RUG563. Next base: position 87,897 of record CADBKQ010000026.1, read on the forward strand.
ATTTATCGTATACTGTTTTCGCGGCAGAGAAAGAGGAGGCGAAGGACATGCAGGGCTGGCTCGAAGGAATGCAGGCGTCCATCGACTTCATTGAAGGCCATCTGACGGAAAGCCTGGACATCGGGGAGATCGCGGGAAAGGCGGCGCTGTCGCCGTTTTACTTCCAGCGCATCTTCGGGGCGCTGTGCGGCATGACCGCGGGAGAGTACATCCGCGCCCGCAGGATGACGCTGGCGGCGCAGGAGCTGGCAAGCAGCGAGATCAGGGTGATTGACGCGGCGATGAAATACGGCTATGATTCGCCAGACAGCTTCGCCAAAGCCTTCCAGCGGTTCCACGGCATCGCTCCTTCCGCGGCCCGGGAGCCCGGCGCGCCGCTTCGTTCGTTCGCTCCGCTGCATATCAAAATCACGCTGGAGGGTGGAAAAATGCTGGATTACCGTATCGTGGAAAAAGCCCCGTTCACCATCGTGGGCTTCAAGCGCCGTTTCAACACCGACACCTGCTACGAAGAGATCCCGAAATTCTGGAACGAATGGACGCGGGACATGCGCGGACTCAAAGGCGTGTTCGGCGTGTGCTTCGACGAAAAGGACGGCAGGGAGTTTGATTACTGGATCGCGGACAACTACGTTCCCTGGGAGGAGATTCCCGAGGGCTGCGAAACCAAGGTCATCCCCGGCGGACTGTGGGCGGAATTCCTGTGCAAAGGCCCGCTGCCCCAAAGCCTGCAAAGCGTGAACACCCAGATTTGGAGCGAATGGCTGCCCAACCTCAAGGGCTACGCGCTGGCGGGAGGCTATTCGCTGGAAGTGTACAGCCCGCCTGCCGAGAATCCAGAGGACACCGAAAGCTACATCTGGATTCCGCTGAAGAAAAGCTGAAACAAACGAAAACCTCCTTCGCGCCTCGATAGCGTGAAGGAGGTTTTTGGTTGTATAAAGAATCTTCTGAGACCTTCAGCAAAAAGCCGACATCAAGCATTTACATATTCCGGTTCTGCGGTTTATCAGCTTATCCGATCCGCTTTCCAAAGATTTCACAAACCAGTTCCTTTGTCCCGTCCTCTCTGACCAGAATATTCTGCCAGTGAAACTGATCCGGCGTCATGTCGGAGAATACCCAGAAAGCATTTTCTTCATCCAGTACTTGCCCCACAAGCCTGCTTCCATCTTTTCTGAAGGTCAGTCTTTTCATGCATGTTTCACAGGTATATACCACATCATAGCAGCCGTTTTTCTTGTTGAACATGCGAAGAGAAGTACCGTACTCACCGTCAGGCTGCGGATCCGTTACTTTTGTGCTTCTGGACGGGAAGATGAAAACATCCTGCACGCCGGTTCCTTCCAGGATCCTTCTGAAGATCCATTCTCCAACGACATGGCGCTTATGGCCCTTTTCCGGTTCATCGTAGTAGTCACAATCCCAATCTCCGATCAGCGGAGCAAACCAGTCATCATCGTCCGGGATTTTATCCGTCTTTTCGCTCAGCAGCGCTTCCGAAAAACAGTCCATCTGTATGCCCCCATGAACAGTATCAGTTATATGCATGTCATCCCTGATGCAGCGGCAGTTCCACGATGAAGGTAGCGCCACGGCCCTCTTCGCTTTCGACGCTGATGGCGCCGCCATGGAGGAGGACCAGCTGGTGCACGATGCTCAGGCCCAGGCCGGTGCCGCCCTTTTCGCGGCTGCGGGCCTTATCCACGCGGTAGAAGCGGTCGAAGATGTGGGGCAGGTTTTCCTTGGGGATGCCGGGGCCGTTGTCGGACACCTTGAAAATGGCGTTGCGGCCCTGGCGCTGGAGCGACACCTTGATCACACCGCTGGCCTGGGTGTACTTGACGGCGTTCTCCATCAGGTTGTAAATCACCTGGTTCAGCTTGGACTTGTCGGCGTAAATGTCGCAGGGATCCTGCAATTGCAGCACGATCTTCTGGCCCTTCTGGTTGGCGATGGGCGTGAGGCGGTGGGCGTTGTCCTTGATCAGCTGGGCGATGGACAGGTTTTCGCGGGTCAGCTTCACGTTCTGGGAGTCCATCTGCACTAATGTCAGCAGGTCGCTCACGATGGCGGAAAGGCGGTCGATCTCGTTGTTGATGTCCGTCATGAACTCGGTGCGCAGGTTCTTGTCCATGTCGGGCTGATAGATCAGGGATTCGATCATGATCTTCATGGTGGCCAGGGGCGTTTTCAGCTCATGGCTAGCGTTGGAAACAAATTGGTTTCTGGATTGATCCAGGGTTTCCAGCTTTTCACTCATGGAGTTGAAGGCCTTTGCCAGCTGCTTCATCTCGCCGGAGCCCCGCACCTTCACCCGCGCGGAAAAATCGCCCTTGGACATTTTCTGGATGCCTCGATTCAGCCCCGCGATAGGCCGGGTGATGACCCGGGAAAACACCCACGCGCAAACCAGCGAGGTCACGGCGATGGCGGCGAAAATCAGGATCATCTGATCCTGCAATTGGTACAGGTTCTGCATGATCTCCTGCACCGGCGATACCAGCAGCAGCACGCCGATCACGTCGGAGGCGTACACCACGCCCGCAGTGCAGTAGCCCACCCAGGCGGCGGTGGAGCGCCGGGTGAACAGCAGGTGCGACGTGTCCAGCGAGATGCCCGTTTCCAGCTCATGCACCCCGTAGTCCACGTTCTGGCCCTTCACCAGGATGCTCACGATTTCCGGGTACTCCAAGCGGGTGCCCTGGATCTCCCCGTAGGAATCCAGCTGCACCTTGCCGTTGGGGTCCAGCAGCAGCACCCTTCCGCCCAATTCGCCGCCCGCGGTGATCAGCTGGCGCTGGAGCGCCGGAGCGTCGCTCTGGGCCAGCGTGGGGGCGATGCGCACGGCCAGGCTTTCCAGACTGGCCCGGTCGGAACGGATACGCTGCTCAAATAAAGAATCGCCCACCATGCCGCCGACCCAGGTCGCCATCACATAAAAGCTCAGGCCCACGATCGTCAGAAAAGCGAGCAGAATCTGCCAGCGGATGCTGGCGAAGGGGTTTTTAATCCTTATCGGTGAAATAGTAGCCCACTCCCCACTTGGTGAAGATGAACTCCGGCTGGGCGGTGTTGCGCTCGATCTTTTCCCGCAGGCGGCGGATATGCACGTCCACGGTGCGGGCGTCGCCCATATAGTCGTACTTCCAGACGGTTTCCAGCATGGTTTCCCGGCTGAACACCTTGCCCCGGTTAGTGATGAACAGCTGCAGCAGGTCAAACTCCTTGGCCGTCAGCCGCACGTCCTTGCCGCCCAGGGTAACGGAACGGTTCACGATATTCACTTCCATATCGTGCACGCGGATGATCTTCTTTTCCTCATTGGTCACAGGCTGGGACACACGGCGCAGCACCGTCTTGATCCTGGCCTTGACCTCCAGGATGTTGAAAGGCTTGGTCATGTAGTCGTCCGCGCCGTATTCCAGGCCCAGAATCTTGTCCATATCCTCGCCCTTGGCGGTGAGCATCAGGATGGGCACGTTGCTGGTTTCGCGGATGCGCTGGCACACCTGAATGCCGTCCAGCTTGGGCAGCATCACGTCCAGCAGCACCAGGTCCACCGGCTCGGAGTGGAACACCTCCAGGGCTTCTTCGCCGTCGGAAGCGGTCAGAATCTCATAGCCTTCCTGCTCGAGGGTAAAACGCAGGCCTTTGATAATGAGGGGCTCGTCGTCCACCAATAAAATTCGCTTTGCCATGTCCTTTCATCCTTCCTCAGATGATAGCAGGAAAAAGAGGCTTTCCCGCCTTTCCCTATTGTACACGAAACCGACACCAAAAATCAAGTGTTTTGAAACAATTTCTACACATTTTTGTCGAAATTGTTTCAACTTTCTTTACGAAATCGTTACGAATAGGATGCTTGATCAACTTTCTTTCCTTTATTTTATTCAATCTGTTTCTTTACAAATCAAAACGGGCATGATATGATAAGGATGCTGTAAACTGGCTGTATGGGCCCGTTTTTCAGCCGTACACACAAACCGGGGAGGATGAAGCGCATGCGCGTAAGCATTCAGAAAACGTTCGCTTTTCTTCTTATTTTTGTTTTGGCCGTTCTGCCCGGCCTGGGCTTGGGGGAAATCCTTCAATTGCCCATCGACTTTTCGCCCGGCATGCGGCCCGTGGACGTGTATGTTCAGGGCATGACCACCTATGACGATCCTTCCATTCACGTGGAAAGAAAATGGGGCAAGAACGACCAGTTCGGCTGCACGGTGTACACCATGGACATCACCATCGCCAACGCCACCCAGCTGCGCACCGAAAGCTGCAACGGCGGGGACAACGGGTTCAATTCCCGCAGCGAGTCCGCTACTGTGCCCCAGATGGCCAAGCGCGTGAACGCTGTGGTCGCCATGGACGGCGACTCCTTCGCCAAGCGCGACGGGCACGACTATGTGCTGCGGCAGGGCATCCTGTACCGGGAATCCAAGGAGACCTGGCATGACCTGCTGCTCATCGACGAGGACGGGGATTTCCACATCATTCTGGCGGGCAACCGGGACACCGAAGAGGCGAACAAACCCCAAAGCTCCTTCCCTTCCACGCCCCTGACCCACGAAATGCAGACCGAGGTGAACGGCAAGAAGGTCATCAACGGCTTTGAGTTCGGCCCCTGCATCATTCTGAACGGGCAGCTGATGGAAGCCAACGCCCGCTCCATCGTGCATCCCCATAAGAGCCAGAGCTGGAACCCGGCCCAGCGCATCTGCCTGTGCCAGATCGGGCCGCTGCAATACCGCATCGTGGCCGTGGCCAAGTTCGGCCTGAGCGTGCAGGCTTTCGCCCAGCTGGTTTACAGCATGGGCGATGTGCAGACCGCCTATATGTTCGACGGCGGCGAGGCCACCCAGATCGCCTTCCTGGGCACGAAGATCAACAACACCGACGCCAAGAATATCCGCCGCGTGTCCGACATCATTTACTTTGCCAGCGCGTATCAGCCGGACTAAACGTTGCCATTCAGCCTTTGGCTGCCTGGCAACTCGCAAGGGGGAATTCTTCCCCCTTGCGGGATTCCGCAGCCTCAATCGGCGCAAGTCCGCATAGCGGACATTGCTTGTTTCGGCTGATCTCACCGCCGATGAGATTCCCGCCACGGAAAAACCGCAAGGAATGATTTCCTGACGGAAATCCCCGCCCGACCGGCAGAGCCGGTCGATACGATTACAGTCGGGGGAGTCCCCCCGACACCTCCCTATTGTACAATTATCAGATTCATACTGAAAATCAACTATCAGAAAAGGAAACATCCATGAATCAATCTTATCTGATCTTTATGCTCGGCAGCGCCATGATTGCGGCGGGCGTGCATTACCTGCTGGCGGGCGGAATGAAAAAGCGCGGGCTGTTGGCGGTGCTGACGTTTGTGTTCGGTGCGGTCCTGGGTGCGGTGTGCGCGAAGCTCGCGTACTGCCTGATTTGCATCCAGGACGTGCTGATGGACGGCTTATCGGAAACGCTGCTGACGGATAACATGGAATGCCTCAGCTACTATGGCGGCGTGGCGGGCGTGATTTTGGGCGCTGTGCTGGCCGCGAAATGCACGGGTAACAAGCCCATGGAAGCGCTGAACGTTTACGCGCCCGCCGGGGCGCTGATGGCCGCCATGGCCCGATTCGCGGAATACTTCCTCGGCACCATCAACGTAGGACGGATGATCGAGGACGAAGCCTTCCAGTTCTTCCCCCTGGCCCTGGGCGTGGACTACGGGTACGGGTACACGGAATGGTATCTGGCGGTGTTCATGCTGTGCGGTGTCGCGGGCGTGATCGTGTTCCTGGTGTCGCTGAATAAATTCAAGGAAAAGCGGTTCCTCCGCACGCTGTTCTATCTGCTTCTGCCGCAGATCATCTTTGAAAGCCTGCGCAACTATAACCGCCTCACCTGGACGCAGTTCGTGCGGGTGGAGCAATTGGCCTGCATGCTGTACATCGAAGCGATTTACCTGCTGTATGCGGTCTGGGCCGGAAAAGGCGCGAAGAACCGCTTCCTGCCCGCCATCGTGGGCCTGGTGTGCGCCGGAGTGTTCGTGGGCCTGGAATTCGCCTTGGACAAAACCAACCTGCCCCACGTCCTCACTTACAGCGTAATGATCGCCGGGTTGATTGTCCTTGGATATATGGAACACTTTGGGTTTAAAAAACTTCGGAAACAGTAACATGTGTCATCCTGAGCGCATCCGGACGCGCTCAGAGCCTGCCCTGAGCGGAGTCGAAGGGATGACAGCCAAGTTGGCTGGTTTTTCAAACTACAAATCACCCTTTACGCCTTTCTCGGAAGGGGGACGAACCGCCGATGACTGCCAGTGGCGGAAGTATCATCGGCGGTGAGAACAGACGAAACAAGCAATGTCCGCATGAAGCGGACTTGCGCCGATTGAGTCTGCGGAAGGGGGGAACCGCTCTTTAGGCTCTAAAGAGCGGTTCCCCCCGAAAAAACAAACACACAAGGAGGGGGCTGCCCATGGAAAAAGCGCTGGCGCTGCAAATGCGCGGGATCACGAAGCGGTTCGGCAGCGTGGTCGCCAACGACCATGTTGACCTGGACGTGTACCGGGGCGAAATTCTGGCCATCCTGGGGGAAAACGGCTGCGGCAAGACCACCCTGATGAACATGATTTCCGGCATCTATTTTCCCGATGAAGGGCAGATTTTCGTGGATGGCCAGGAGGTGGTGATCCGTTCCCCCAAGGACGCGTTCCGCCACAGCATCGGCATGATTCACCAGCATTTCAAGCTGGTGGATTTGTTCACGGCGGGGGAAAACATCGTGCTGGGCGTGCAGGAGGAGGGCCGGTATAACCTGAAATCCGTCAACGCCGAGGTGGCGAAGCTGGCGGATAAGTACGGCTTCCGCATCGACCCCCAGAAAAAAATCTATGATATGTCCGTGTCCGAAAAGCAGACGGTGGAAATCCTGAAAGTGCTGTATCGCGGCGCGGATATTTTGATTCTGGACGAGCCCACCGCCGTGCTCACGCCCCAGGAGATTTCCCGGCTGTTCGATGTGCTGCGCCGGATGAAGGCGGACGGCAAGTCCATTATCATCATCACCCATAAGCTGAACGAGGTCTTGGAGGTCAGCGACCGGGTGGCGATCCTGCGCAAGGGCGAGCACATCGCTACCGTGAACACCAAAGAAACCAACGAAGCCCAGCTCACCGAAATGATGGTGGGCAAGAAAATCAACCTGAATATCAAGCGGACGGAGCCGGTGAACGCCGCGCCGCGGCTGATGGTGAAGAACCTGAACCTGGACGACAGCGAGGGGCTGCACGTCTTAAAAGACATTTCCTTTACCGCTTACGGTGGCGAAATCCTGGGCATCGCAGGCATCGCGGGCAGCGGACAGCGGGAGCTGCTGGAATCCATCGCGGGATTGCAGCCCATCAAGAGCGGGGAGATCATCTTCCGCAACCCCAAGAAGGACAAGCCCGTGACCTTCTTCCATAAGAGCATGAAGCGGGTGAAGGAGCTGGGCGCGCAGGGCGCGTTCCACGACGGCAAAATGCAGCCCGTGTCCTTTGACGGCATGAGCAACCAGGCCGTGAAAAAGTGGGTGGACTCCGGCGACGTGCTGTTCAACGAGGATGAGATCATCAACCTGCGGGACAAAACGCCCCTGGAAATACGCAGCCTGGGCGTTCGGCTGTCCTTCGTGCCGGAAGACCGGCTGGGCATGGGCCTGGTGGGCTCCATGGGCATCACGGACAACATGATGCTGCGCAGCTACCGCAAGGGCCCGACCATCTTCCTGGACCGCAAAAAGCCCCGCGCCCTGGCCGATGAAATCATCGAAGAGCTGCGGGTGAGCACCTCCAGCGTCAATACGCCCGTGCGTCGCCTGTCCGGCGGCAACGTGCAGAAGGTGCTGGTGGGCCGCGAAATCGCCTTCGCGCCCAAGGTACTGATGGCGGCTTATCCCGTGCGCGGGCTGGACATCAATTCTTCCTATATGATTTACAACCTGCTCAACAAGCAGAAGGAAAACGGCGTGGCGGTCATTTTCGTGGGCGAGGACCTGGACGTGCTGCTGGCGCTGTGCGACCGGATCATGGTGGTCAACTCCGGCGCGGTCACCGGCGTGGTGGACGCCCGCACCGCCACAAAAGAGGAAATCGGCCTGCTGATGACCAAGACCGACCGAAAGGAGGACGCCAAATGAGCCAGCATCACGCCGAAAACCGGGAGCCGCTCATTCACCTGAGCAAACGTCCAGGCATCAGCCTGTATAAGGCCTGGGGCATCCGCCTGGCCGCCATCCTGCTGGGCCTGGCGGTGTGCGGGCTGGTGGCCTTCGCGCTGATTGAAAAGATTCAGGAAAAGCCCGAAAGAATTTGGGATTTCTATAACGCCTTCATTAAGGGCTCCTTCTCCACGCCCCGCAAGCTGTGGAAATTTCTGCGCAGCACCGCCGTTCTGCTGGGCATCGCCCTGGCGCTGACCCCCGCCTTCCGGATGCGCTTCTGGAACACCGGCGCGGAGGGCCAGACCTTGGTCGGTGTTTTAGGCGCTATCGCCGTGGACTTTTACCTGGGCGGCAAAATCCCCGAGCCTGTTTTGTTGATCCTCATGCTCCTGGCGGCGCTGCTGTCCGGCGCGGTGTGGGGCGTGATCCCCGCCCTGTGCAAGGCCAAGTGGAACACCAACGAAACCCTGTTCACCCTGATGATGAACTATGTGGCTACGTTCTTAGTGTCCTATTTCCTGGTGGTTTGGGTGCCCAACGGCTCTTCCTCCCTGCCGAAAATGAAGTTCGGCAAGCTGCCCGCCCTCTTCGGCAATGATTATTTGTTCATCATCCTGCTCATCCTGGCGCTGACGGCTGTCCTGTATATTTACCTCAATTATTCCAAGCACGGCTACGAAATCAACGTGGTGGGCGAGAGCGTGCGCACGGCGCAGTACGTGGGCATCAACGTGCGCAAGGTGATCATCCGCACCATGATTCTGAGCGGCATGCTCTGCGGCCTGGTGGGCTACCTCATCGCCGCGGGCCTGGACCAGACCGTCACCACCAACTCCGTGGGCGGCCAGGGCTTCACCGCTATCATGGTTTCCTGGCTGGGTAAATTTAACCCGCTCTTTATGATTCTCACCTCCGCCCTCATCCAGTTCCTGAACCAGGGCGCGGCGCAGATCAGCCAGGACCTGAACGTGTCCGGCGCGCTGCCCGCCGTCATCACCGGCATCATCCTGTTCTTCATCATCGGCTGCGAGTTCTTCCTCAACTATGAATTACATTTCCGGGGCCGCCATGCGAAGGTAAAAAAGGAGGGCGTAAAATGAACATCTGGCTGAATTTCCTCATTGACTCCCTGGCCTTCGGCGCCACCTTCATGTACGGCTCCACCGGAGAAATCCTGACGGAAAAGGCCGGGCACCTGAACTTAGGCATCCCCGGCATCATGTGCATGGGCGGCGCGGGCGGCTGCCTGATGCTGAACCTGATCGGGAAAAGCAATCTTCCGCCCTTCCTGATCGTGCTGCTGGGCATCCTGTCTTCCCTGCTGCTGTCGGGGCTGATGGGCCTGATTTATTCCTTCATGACCATGACCCTCCGGGCCAACCAGAACGTGACCGGCCTGGCGCTGACCACCTTCGGCGTGGGCCTGATGAAGGTCATCATGAGCAAGATGGATGCCACGGTGTACCTCGTCGGCCCCAAGATGTTCTACCGCTGGCCCTTCGCCGGGCGGCAGGACGCGCTGCAATGTTTGGGCGTGCTGTTCTTCCTGGCCATCATCGTGGCGATTGCGTCCAGCTATGTGCTGTTCAGAACCAAGGTGGGCCTGCACCTGCGGGCCGTGGGCGAGAACCCCGGCACCGCCGACGCCGTGGGCATCAACGTGAACCGCTACAAGTATGTGGCCACCTGCGTTGGCAGCGGCATCGCGGGCCTGGGCGGGTTCTATTACATCATCGACTACATGGCCTCCCAGGAAGCCTACCTGAGCCTGGAAGCCTTCGGCTGGCTGAGCATCGCCCTGGTGATCTTCGCCCTCTGGCGGCCCCATATGACCATCATCGGCTCCACCGTGTTCGGCTTCCTCTTCTCCTGCTCCAGCTACATCACCAACATCGACTGGATTCACGTGACCATGGCCGCCAAGCCCATCCTGAAAATGCTGCCCTATGTGGTCACCATCCTGGTGCTGATCATTTCCTCCGTCCGCAATAAGCGCGAAAACCAGCCCCCGTCCTCCCTGGGCCTGTCGTATTTCCGGGAGGACAGGTAAGGCACTGAATGAACCATTTGAAAGAAGCGTGAAACCGTGACAACCCAGGAAGAAATGAATCTGCTGGTTCCCCAAAAGATAAAAGAAATAGAAAGAACGAACGGCGTGAAAGCGCTGTATTCCGCCGAGAGTGGCAGCCGGGCCTGGGGCTTCGCTTCCCCGGACAGCGACTTTGACGTGCGCTTTATTTACATCCGCCCCCGGAATGATTATCTGCAATTGAACGAACACCGGGACGTGATCGAAATGCCCATTGACGACACCTGGGACGTGTCGGGCTGGGACCTGCAGAAGACCCTGCGGCTGCTGTGGAAATCCAACCCCACGATTTACGAATGGATGCAGTCACAGATCCGCTATCTTGATTCTGATTTTGACCGGCGTTTCGCGCCCTTGCTCGAGGAATACTTCTGCCAAAAGAGCATGATGTACCACTACTACCACATGGCGGGCAACAACATCCGCACATTCCTGAAGGGCAAGGAAACCGTGAAGCCGAAGAAGTATTTCTACGCCCTGCGGCCCATCCTGGCCTGCCTGTGGATTCGGGACAACAATTCCGCGCCGCCGATTCTGTATTCCGACCTGACGGAAGCCCAACTGCCCGCGGCGCTGAGGGGCGTGAACGAAGAACTGCTGGACATGAAGAAAAGCCTTCCCGAAGGCGCGGAAATCCAACCCATCCAGGCGGTGGACGATTTTCTGAACGAACAGATCGAGCAATTGGGAGAATGCCTGCGCCAGCTGCCGGATTTTAAGCCCAAAAGCTGGGACGCGCTGAACAGCTTCTTCCTTTCGGAATTGGACAGGATGGAGCAATCGACATGAAAACCGTTTCAGTGGTCGCCGCCGTGATCGAATCGGAGGGGCGTTTCTTCGCCACCCAGCGGGGCTACGGCCCGCAGAAGGACGGCTGGGAGTTTCCCGGCGGAAAGATCGAGCCGGGGGAGACCCCGGAGGCCGCGCTCATGCGGGAAATTCGGGAGGAACTGGACGCGGACATCACCGTGGGCGAAAAGCTCATCCAGGTGGAATACGACTATCCCGACTTTCATCTTTCCATGGGCTGCTACCGCTGCGCCCTGGCGTCCGGCCATCTGACCCTGAAAGAGCACGAGGCCGCCCGCTGGCTGGCCCTTTCAGAACTGGATGACCTGGCCTGGCTGCCCGCGGACAGAATTGTAGCGGATGCCCTTCGCCGCGCTGTCAAAACGAATCAACCGCGGAAATGACCGAAAAAACTCCTTCGCACAAAAATGGCGAAGGAGTTTTTTGATTGCTTTGAATAGCTTAAGAATTTAGAAAAAGGAAAGGATCAGATGTCCAGCAAATCGCTGTATTCTTTCAGGGCGCCGTCGGTGTCGTGGGCCAGGACGCGCTTGGCGAGGACTTTGCCCAGCTGCACGCCTTCCTGGTCGAAGCTGTTCAGGTTCCAGACAAAGCCCTGGAACATCACCTTGTTTTCAAAGTGGGCCAGCAGCGCGCCGAGGGCTTCGGGGGTGAGCTGGTCGCCGATAATGATGGAGGAGGACCGTCCGCCGTCGAAGTTCTTGTTGGGGTTCGCGTCCTGCTTGCCGCAGGCGAAGGCCATGATCTGGGCCGCCACGTTGGCGCACAGCTTCTGCTGGCTGGTGCTGCCCTGAATGTCCACGTCCATGCCCGCCTGATTCTTGCGGAAGCCCACGAACTGGAGGGGCACGATGTCGGTGCCCTGGTGCAGAAGCTGATAGAAGGAGTGCTGGCCGTTGGTGCCGGGCTCGCCGAAGATCACGGGGCCGGTGACGTAGCTGACCGGCTCGCCGAAGCGGTTCACGGACTTGCCGTTGCTTTCCATGTCCAGCTGCTGCAAATGCGCCGGGAAGCGGGAAAGCGCCTGGGAATAGGGCAGCACGGCGGTGGCGGGATAGCCCTGCACGTTGCGTTCATACACGCCGATCAGCGCGTCCAACATGGCGGGGTTCTTGAGCAAATCGGGGTTCTTCGCCAGCTTGTCTTCCTCGGCAGCGCCGTTCAGGAAGCGGGCGAAAATGTCCGGCCCGAAGGCCAGGGAAAGCACCGCGCCGCCCACGCAGGAGGTGGAGGAATAGCGGCCACCGATGTAGTCATCCATGAAGAAAGCGGCCAGGTAATCGCTGCTCTTGGCCAGGGGCGAGGTTTCGCTGGTGACGGCCACCATATGCTTCGCGGGGTCGAGGCCGGCGTTCCGGAGCGCGTCCTTCACGAAGGATTCATTGGTCAGGGTTTCGAGCGTGGTGCCGGACTTGGAGACCAGCACGAACAGGGAATGGGCCACGTCGATGTCCTTGAGCACGCTGGCCGCGTCGTCGGGGTCCACGTTGCTGATGAACCGGGCCTGCATCTTAAAGCAGCCGTTCTGCTTGGCCCAGTTTTCCAGGGCCAGGTACATGGCGCGGGGGCCCAGGTCGCTGCCGCCGATGCCGATCTGCACGACGGTGGTGAACTTTTCCCCGGCGGCGTTGGTGATTTCGCCCGCGTGGACTTTCTTAGCAAAGGCTGCGGCTTTTTCCTGCTGGGCGACGTAGAATTCCCGCTTGTTCACGCCCTCGGCGATGACGTTTTCGCCCAGCTGTCCGCGGGTCAATTGATGCAGCACCAGGCGCTTTTCGCCGGTGTTGATCACTTCGCCGTTGTACAGAGCGGCGTACTTTTCGGTGAGTTGCATTTCATCGGCCAGGTCTTTGAGCGCGGCGAGCACGTCCGCGTCCACCTGCTTAGCGGCGTAGTTATAGCTGAGGCCGCCCGCCATGGGCACGCTGTATTCCTTCACCCGCTTCGCGCCGTTTTCGCCGCTCATGGCGTCCTGCAATTTCACATGGTCTTTCAGCGCTTGCAGCTTCGCGTAAGCCGCGGTGGTATCAAGGTTTTTCCAGGCAATCATGGCAATCTTCCTTTCTTAAATCGAATCAACGATGGGATGCATTCAGTCTCAGCTTCCATTATACATGAATTTGCCGCGCATGCAAGAGCGAAAATGTTCAAAATTGCTTTTAAATCCGCGTCAGCCCTTGAAACATCGCAAAGCAGATGATATAATGAGCATTGTATTTCCTGGCCGATATTTGGAGAATATATACTTTTTATCCGTAAAGGAGCTTGTTTTCGATGAACCGTGTACTTGTGACCGGCGGCGCGGGATTCCTGGGCAGCCATGTTTGCGCTGAACTCATGAAATCGCCTGATCATTTTGTGACCGTGCTGGATGATCTGTCCACGGGAAAAATGGAAAACATCGCTCCTTTCCTGGATTCAGGCCGCTTTGAATTGATTCGCTGGGACGTGCGGCAGCCCTTTGACCGGCCTTTCGATCAGATTTTTCACGCCGCCTGCCCGGCCAGTCCCGAGGCATATCAGAAATCCCCTACCTCCACCACGAAAACCTGCGTGCTGGGCACGCTGAACATGCTGGAGCTGGCGAAAAAATACGACGCGAAGATCCTGCAATTCTCCACCAGCGAGGTGTATGGAAATCCGCTGACGCCATTGCAAAACGAATCATACTTCGGCAACGTGAACCCCGTCGGCGTCCGCTCCTGCTACGATGAGGGCAAGCGCTGCGCCGAATCGCTGTGCGCTGACTTCGCGCGGGAATTTGGCACGAAGGTAAAGATCGTCCGTATATTCAACACCTACGGCCCGCATATGGATATTGCGGATGGGCGGGTGGTGTCCAACTTCATTGTGCAATCGCTGCGGGGAGAACCCATTACCATCCATGGCGACGGCAGCCAGACCCGCAGCTTTTGCTATGCGGATGACATGGTGTCCGGCATCCTGCGGATGATGAACGATACCGCTGATGATTTCCAGGGGCCGGTGAACCTGGGCAACCCGGAGGAGATCCGGGTGATTGATCTGGCCCGGAAGGTGCTTGGCATGACGGGCTCCTCCTCCCGCCTCGTATACAAGGCGCTGCCCGGCGACGACCCCATTCAGCGCAGGCCGGATATTTCTTTGGCTGGAGAAAAGCTGAACTGGAAGCCAAAGGTATCGCTGGATGAAGGGCTGGAAAAGACGATTCGGTATTTCCGGGAGCTGCTGACGCCATGAACAGCGCACAGCCCAATGCCAGCCTCGTTTACCGCTTGATCAAACGGACCGCCGATATTGTGATCAGCTTGTCCGGCCTGGTTATCCTTTCGCCGCTGATCATTGTGATTGCGGCCGCCGTCGCGTCAGAACGGGAGGGCGGCGTGATTTTTCGTCAGGCCCGGGCGGGGTGGAAGAATCAGCCGTTCACGATGTACAAATTCCGCACAATGGTGAAAAACGCCGCCGCGATGCGGGATGAAATGGAAAAGTATAACGAACTGGACGGCCCGGCCTTCAAAATGAAAAATGACCCAAGAATCACCCGGGTGGGGCGGTTCCTGCGCCGAACCAGCCTGGACGAATTGCCCCAGCTGTTCAACGTGCTCAAGGGCGATATGTCGCTGGTGGGGCCGAGGCCGCTGCCCACCTACGAATCGGAAAAATGCATCGAAACACAGCTGCAAAGGCTGCTGGTCAAACCGGGCATCACCTGCTACTGGCAGGCGTGCGGACGGAACGACGTGTCCTTCGACGAATGGATGGAAATGGATTTACGGTACATCAACGAACAAAGCGTCGGCACAGATGTCAAAATCCTGCTGCAAACGGTGAAAGCGGTGCTGTCGGGAAAGGGCGCGTATTGACATGGCACGAAAGAAAATCCTCATGGCGGCGTCCTCCGGCGGGCATCTGGAAGAAGCGCTGGCCTTGAAGAAGCTGAAAGAATATTACGACACCGTGCTCATCACCGAGAAAACGGAGTACAAGGTGAACTGCTGGCAGGATAAGGTGTACCTCATGCCCCAGGTGAACCGGAAGGAACTGAAAAGCCTGGTGCAGTATGTGGGCTGCTTTTTCAGAACCTTTTATATCCTGCTGAAAGAAAAGCCCGACGCGGTGCTGTCCACCGGGGCGATGGTGGCCTATCCCGCGCTGCTGCTGGGCAAGTGGATGGGGAAAAAGATCATCTTCATTGAGTGCATGTTCAACGTGGACGCGCCGACGCTGACGGGCAAGCTGGCGTACCGGTTCGCCGACTTGTTCATCGTCCAGTGGGAAGAAATGCTGCAGGTTTATCCCAAGGCCGTGCTTGGAGGGCGGGTGTTTTGATTTTTGTCATTACGGGTTCCCAGAAGTTTCCCTTCGACCGGCTCATCCGCGAGATGGATCGGCTGAAAGGCGAAGGAATCATCCGGGATGAGGTGGCCGCCCAGATCGGCGCGGCGACGTATGAACCGAAGTCTTTCAAGTGGCAGCGGTTCATGGACAAGAGCAGCTTTGACAAGGCCATCGCGGACTGCGACCTGCTGGTGACCCACGCGGGCGAAGGCTCCATCATGACGGGCCTGCTCAAGGGAAAGAAGGTCATCGCCGTGTCGCGGTACGCGAAGCTGGGCGAGCACGTGAGCGACCACCAATTGGAAATCGCCCGGGCTTTAGAAAAACAGCGCTGCATCGTGAACGTGGAGGACATCGGAGACTTGGAACACGCAATCCTGACCATTGACAGCGCCGGGCTGGTACCCTATACATCCGGCAACGACAGCATCATCCAGCTGCTGCGGGACTTCATCGGGGACTGAGCCATGATCAAAGTGTTCTGGTACTGCGAGAAGTGGCAGCCCGGCGGCATCCAGCGGGTGCAGGCGAACCTGCTGCCGTATTTTGACCCGAAGGAAATCCAATTTGATCTGGCTTTCAGCGAGGACGACACCGCCCTGTTTGATGAAAGCATCCGGGCGGCGGGGGCCAGGAAGCTGGTCACGCTGAACAAACGCTACACCTCCCCCGGCAAACGCACCCTGGCGAATTTCTTCGCTGTGCGTAAGATTCTGCGGGACGGGCATTACGACGCTGTCCACTTCAACGCCTGCCATGGGGTGGAACTGATGTATCTCTTTTGGACTTGGTTTTACCGCGTTCCCATCCGCATCATCCATGCACGGAATAACGGCATCGGCGCGGGCGGGAAAAGCAGGCCGGTGAAGGTGCTGGCCCACAAAGTTTGTAAACACCTTTTCGGCTGTATGGCGACCGTGCGGCTGGCAAACTCCGACCTGTCCGCCCGCTGGCTCTTTTCCGCTTCCGATGTCAGGAAGGGCCGGGTCAGGATCCTGAAAAACGGCATCGACGCGGAAGGGTTCGCGTTCGACCCGGCGGGAAGAAAGGAAACCCGGAAGGCGCTGCATCTGGAGGATGCCTTTGTGGTAGGTCACGTGGGCCATTTCAGCTACCAGAAGAACCACGGATTTCTGCTGGAAAACTTCTCCGAAAGCACGCAGAGGAGGCCGTCCGCCCGGCTGCTGCTGGTGGGGGAAGGCGAAGGAGAAGCGGCGGTAAGGGAGCAGGCGGAACGCCTGGGCATAAAAGACAAAGTGATCTTTTACGGCGCCACGGAAAACGTCGCGCCGCTGCTCTGGGCCATGGACGCCTTCGTGTTCCCCTCCCGGTTCGAGGGCTGCGGCAACGCGCTGCTGGAGGCCCAGGCCGCGGGCTTGCCCTGCTTCGCTTCCCATGGCGTGATACCTGAAGCCATCGCCGTGACGCCGCTGCTGCATTGGCTTCCGCTGTCGGACAGCCCGACGGTCTGGGCGGAAAGGGTTCTCTCCCAGGCGGACGAAACCCCGCGGCGGGCGCATGCGGAGGAAATCATCCGGGCGGGATTTGACCTGGCGGCGATGGCGGAATCTCTGAAAAGGATTTACAACGGCGAAGGGTGAAACCAATGAAGGTGCTGTTTGTGGCTCACAGCGGGGAACTCAGCGGCGGGGCCAACCGCACGCTGCTGACGCTGATGGCGGGACTGCGAGAGCAATACGGCGTTTCCCCCGGCATCCTGATTCCGGGCGAAAACACGCCCCTGGAACAGCGCTGCAAGGCCCTCGGCATTCCTGTATACACAGGCCGTTATCATTCCTGCTGCACCGTGTTCCGCCGCGAACCCAAGGACGCGCTGCGTCTTGCCAAGCTGCTCGTCGCGCCGCTGCTGGACAGACGCGAAGCCGGGTGGCTGAACAAAGCGTTGCCGGAGGACTTCGACCTGATCTACACCAACGAGCGAATGACCTGCGTGGGCGCGTATCTGGCGAAGCTCCGCGGAAAGCCCCACGTCTGGCATGTCCGCAGCTTCTCCAAAGAAAACCGCACCTGGTTCCCGCCCTGCTGGATTCGCCGGATGAACAGGCTGTCCAGCCGCGTCATCGTGATTTCCCAGGCGCTGTACGACGTGTTTTCCCGGCATATACCGCCCGAAAAACTGCGGCTGGTATACAATGGCGTGGAGCCGGAACGATATTTGCTGCCGGAGAGGAAGCCGCATCCGGGTTTCCGCCTGCTGCTGGCGGGGCGTATCACGCCCGCGAAGGGCCAGGAGGACGCGCTGCGGGCGCTGGACATTCTGGTCCGGCGGTACGGCGCGGATGCTTCTTTGTCCATTGCCGGGGAAGCGCCGGAGTATGACGGCCCAAAGTACCTCCGCCGCCTGCAAACGCTGGCCGCCCGATTGAAGTTAAATAGCCGCGTGCGCTTTCTGGGCCAGGTGGAGGATCTGGGGCCGGTGCGGGCGAAAACCGACGTGGAATTGGTATGCTCCTGGCAGGAGGCTTTCGGGAGGACGACGGTGGAAGCCATGCTGGCGGGGCTGCCCGTGGTGGGCTCCGATGCGGGCGGAACGAAGGAAATCATCCTGGGCGGCGAAACCGGCCTGCTCTATCCGCCGGGGGACTGCGCCGCCCTGGCGGAACGGCTGAACCGGCTGCGCTGCCAGCCCGAGGAAGCCGCGCAGATGGGCCGGGCGGGAAAGGAACGGGCGCTGCAATGCTTCACGGCCAAGGAGATGGTTTCCCGCGTGATGGAGGTTTTGCATGAATTCCGTTAGGCTGGACACGGATCGGTTTCTTCTGCGGGCTTCCGACGGGCTGTACCTGCTTTCTTACCTTCTGTGCATGGCTGACGCCATCCTGATCAGCTATTCCACCCTGAACGCCGCCTCCGGCGCGCATCTTGTCAGCCTGTTCCTGCGGGGCTGCTCGCTGCTGCTGATGGTCTGGAAAATGGTGTGGGACGGAAAACACAGTCCGGCCGTCTTGCTGTGTACCTGTGCTGTATGCCTGCTCACGGCGGCGGCCCTGTTCAAATCAGGCTACAATCATTTATTTTACCTGCTGGTGGCGTGCCTGGGCGTGTGGAACGTGGATGTCCGGAAGGTGCTGTGGTTGGACTTTTCGGCCCGGCTGTTGCTGACGCTGTTCATCATCTCCGGCGCGCTGATCGGGGCTATCGAAAACTATATCACCTACCGCATGGGTTCCCCGCAGCTGCGCTATTCCCTGGGCTTCAACCATCCCAACACCCTGGCGAGCCTGGTTTTTTCGCTGGTGCTGGAGGAGGCGTGGCTGACGCGCCGCAGGCCGGGCGCGCTTTATACGCTTGTGATCCTGGTCGGCATGCTTCCGCTTTACTTCCTGACGCTGAACCGCACCGCCATCGCCCTGACCGTTGTGTTTCCGCTGCTGCTGCCCTGGGCCTTCCGCCGCCGTCCCATCCGAAAAGCCGGGCGGGTGTTTTGGACGCTGTTTCCCCTGCCGGTCATCGGGTTCTGCATTGCCGCCATGTTTCTGTGCCAGCGCATTCCCCTGTTCCGGGACTTCGACCTGCTGATGAGCAACCGGTTCTGGAATTCGCTGCGGGTCTACCGGCAGTACGGCATTTCGCTCCTTGGCCAGCACGTGCATCTTTTGTCCGTCCGCTCCGCGCGGGTGCTGCACGAAAGCCCCATCCTGCTTGATGTGGCGTATCTGCGCACGCTGATTCAGGCGGGGCCTCTTGTTCTGGTTTTCTATGCCGCGCTCTACGCCGGCGCGTTCCGAAGGGCCTGTCTGGAGCAGGACCGGTATTCCATTCTGGTGTATACGCTTTTTGTGCTGTACGGAATGTTTGAGTCCGGGTTCAATAATGTGTTCCTCAATTTCACCCTGCTTCTGGCGCTGCGCAGCTGGTACGGGCAGAAAAAACCGGGAATCGCCCCGGCAAAACGGAAAAAGATGCGAAAGAAAATTATTTTTGCGCCGGGAAGGTATTGAAATCATCGCCCATTCGGGGTATGATGGATGGGAGCGGAAATATGCTCATGGAGGAATCACGATGAAAAGAAATCAAATGCTGAGCCTGCTGCTTGCAGCTGTCCTCTTTTGCTTCCTCAGCGCGCCTTCGGCAATCCTGGCGGACGGCGATTTTGCGCTCAACGACGACGGAACCAAGCTCATAAAGTATAACGGAAATGACTCCTTCGTGTCTGTTCCCGATGGCGTGCAGGTGATCGGCGGCAGCGCATTTACCGGAAAAAAAGCCGTCAACACCGTATACCTGCCCGATTCTGTGACGGAAATCGAAGGCGGCGCTTTTGAGAACTGCTCCAACCTGCAAAACGTTATCGTCAGCGGCAACAGCAAGCTGTCCTATATCGGCGCGTATGCGTTCGCCGGGTGTCCGCAGCTGAACGACAGCTTCGCAATGGGAGTGAAAAACGTTTCCCAGAACGCCTTCAACCGGAAAGCCGAACCCACCGCCGTCAAGGATAACAGCACCGCAGATCCCGGAAAGGCAAGCGGAAAAACAACGCCCAGGCCTGATCAGACGGCTGGGGGAAAAACGCCGCTTCAATCGGCGGCCCGGAGCTTGACCGCGCCTTCCGCCATTGGCGCGTGGGAGCAGGAGGACGGCTCCGTGCTGGTCATCTGGGCCCCGGTGGAAGATGTCGTCGCATATGAGCTGTACCGCTCCGCAAACGGCGATGAACCCGTACTGCTTCAAAAAATGACGGACAATTCGTATACCGACACGGATCTGAATCTGTCCAGGAACAATTACAGCTATTCCGTCGTCGCGGTGATCGGCAGCCCGGAGGCGGGCGGCACTTACCGCAGCGAAATGTCCGAAGCCGCGCCGGTGGAAAGAATTTCCCAAGCGCAGGACGGCATTGAGGTGAACGGCATCGGCTATACCATCACGCCCGACGGCCTGGTGGTCACCGCCTATCGGGGCAACGCCACTGAACTGAAAATCCCCTCCGGACTGAAAATTGGAAATCTCACCTACAAGGTCATCGCGATCGGCCCGAACGTGTTCAGGAACAACAAAACCCTCAGAACCATCACCCTGCCCAACACCATCCAGGTGATCGAGACCGGTGCTTTCGCCTATTGCAACGCCATGATCGACCAATAACCGACCCAAAAGCAAAGGGGCTGTCTCATTAAGAGGCGGCCTTTTTTGTCTAACGAAAAAAGCCTGCCCCTATAAAGGGAGCAGGCAGTGAAAGAATCGTTGTATCAGCGGGTTTCGGCGTACAGGGCGTTCCACTTCTCCAGCATTTCAGCCTTGTGCTCGATCAGCCAGGCGGTGTCGCGGGAGACCCAGTTGATGGTGTCATCGGCGGGCAGGTACTTGATTTCATAGTGCGCCTTGGGGTTGGTGAAGCGCAGGGTTTCCAGGCGGGTCGCCAGGGCTTCCTGGCCTTCGGGGCTCATGAGGAAGTTGATCATGGCCTTGGCGGCTTCGGGATGGGGGCAGTTCTCGATCATGGCGCAGCCCATGGTGGTGCCGGACGCGCCGTTCTCGGGATACTGGATGCGGATGCGGTCAGAGCCCGCCTTGAGCAGGGTGTCCGCGCCGTCTTCGTAGGTCAGGCCGACCACATATTCGCCGCTGTCCACAGCCTTGAAGCACACGGAGGAGGAGGTGGAGATGACCAGGCCGTTCTCCAGCAGGCCGCGCATGAAGGCCCAGGCTTCGTCGCTGTCATAGCCGTACACGGCGAAGATGTTGCACACGTTGTTCCAGGCGGCGGAGGAGCTGTTGGGGTCGCTCAGCACGATGCGGCCGTCTTCATAGGTGCGGATCTCCAGGCCCAGTTCCTTTTCCAGCTCCACGTTCACGCAGAAGCAGACGGTGCTCAGGTGGTCCTGGTTGTAGCGGCCGTTGTGGCTCTTGTAATCGTCGGGCAGGTCGTCCTCATAGGGAGAGGTATAGAGGGCGTAGATGTCGTCGTTGGCAGAGCCGTCGGAGGGGGACAGGCCGCCCCACTGCACGTCGCCCTGGGGATTGCCCGCTTCGGCGCGGGTACGGGCCTGGAGCTCGCCGGCGGAGCCGTTCACTACTTCCACTTCCACGTCGGGATACGTTTCGTTGAACGCTTCGATCAGGTTGTCGATGTCGTTGTCCGTCATGGAGCTGTACAGCACCAGGGGGCCACTTACGCCCTCCGCCAGAGCGGAGCAGCACGCCAGCACCATCACGGCGGCGAGAAGCAGGGAAACCAGTTTCTTCATAACAAGAAACCTCCTTCATAGAATGAATTATTTTCAGGCGCGTCCAGCGCCTAAGGAACGAAACGGGGCGAGGGCCTCTGCGGCCCTCGTGCACCTGCACCAAAGGCCTTCGGCCTCTGGACTCCAATAGCGGAATGTACTTGCAGAGGAAGAATAAACAAGGTTCCCGCTGTTGCTTAAAAGGAACGATCAGCTTGGCTGCGTTGTGCTTCTGGCCCGGCGGCGAAGCCGCCAACCCGGATGCTTCGCATCCGGGGAAAGCTAGGGAAAACCACCAGGAGAAAGTAAGCTTTCTCCTGGGATTTTCCCAGGCTTTCTTGGGCCAGAAGCCCTCAAACTTTCGTAACCCCAGCGCGACAGGCGAAAGTTGTTTTCTCTTCCCGACTTGCTATTCGCCTAAATGGGTCCAGGGGGCGAAGTCCCCTGGCGCAGGTCTGGGCGCGCGGAGCGCCCAGCGTAACCTTTTGTCAGCCATACGGAAGTAAGGATGAAAAACTTACAGCTTGATATCCTCGCTCTTGGTGACGGCCAGGTAGATGATGAGGGAAATGGCCGTGAGCACGGTAAGGATGGCGGCGAAGGCGCAGGCCAGGCCGTCGTTGCCGCGGGAGATGGCGGCGTAGGTGCTCATGGTCAAAGTAATGGTCTTGTTGTTGTACAGGATGATGGCGCTGCTCAGCTCCGTCACGATGGCGACCCAGCTCAGCACCGCGCCGCTCATGATGCCGTTGGCCATCATGGGCGTGGTAACGGCGAGGAAGGTTTTCAGCTTGCCCGCGCCCAGGGACAGGGACGCTTCCTCGGTGCTGATGGGGATGCTTTGCAGGGTGGCCGTGGCGGAGCGGATCGTGTACGGCATTCGGCGGATGACCAGGGCGATGATCATCACCGCCGCGGTGCCGGTGAGGGCCAGGGGCTTTTTGCCAAAGGCGATGACCAGGGCGATGCCGATGATGGAGCCGGGCATGATGTAGGGCAGCATGGACAGCGTGTCAATGGTGTGGTTCAGGGGCCGGGGCCTGCGCACCACCAGGTAGGCGATCAGGATGGCGAACAGGATGATCAGCGCCAGGGAGATCACGCCGAAGAACATGGTGTTGTCGATGGAGCGCACCAGCAGCTTCTTGACCGCCTTCTCATAGTTCACCAGGCTGAATCCCGGCTTGAACACAGCGCCGTCGCAGTTGCGGAAGGACAGGTACACGATGTAGAGCTGGGGCAGGAACGCCAGGGCGATCAGGCCGTAGCAGTACACATACATCAGCACGCCGCCCACGCCCTGGGGCTTGCGCTTTTGAATGGGGTTCAGGCAATTAATGGAGAAGTTGTATTTCTTGGTAGCCCACTTTTGCAGGAAGAACACCAGCGCCGTCACCACGATGGCGATGACGGAAATGGCGGCGGCGAAATTGTGGTCGGTGCCGTTCTCGCCCAAGTACTGGTTGTAGATTTCCACGGGGAAGGTGCGGTAGCCCTCGCCGATGAGCAGCGGGGTGCCGAAGTCCGCGAACGCCCGCATGAACACCAGCAGCGACGCCGCCAGGATGGTGGGCATGGACAGCTGCATGATCACGTTGAAGAACCGCTTCACGCCGGTGCAGCCCATGTTGGCGGACGCCTCAATCAACGAATTGTCGATGGACTTGAACGCGCCGTTCATGTACACGAACACCAGCGGGAAGAATTTCAGCGCCTGCACCATCAGGATGCCGCCGAAGCCGTAGATGCTGCCCAGCTTGATGCCGAAGGCGTCCTTGAAAAACACCGTGATCACGCCGTTGCGGCCCAGCAGCATGATCCAGCTGTAGGCCCCGATGAAGGGCGCGCTCATGCAGCACAGGATGGACACCACGAACAGGAACTTGCTGCCCTTTAACTGGAAGAAGGAATAGAAGTAAGCGAAGGGAATGCCCAGCAGCAGCGTCACTGCCGTCACCGCGATGGTGACCACGAAGCTGTTCTGGATGGTGGAGGAATAGTAGGGGGTGGAAAAGAACTTAGCGAACTGCTCCAGGGTGAACTGGCCGTCCTTGTTGATGATGGACTGCTTGAGGATGCCGTACATGGGGTACACCAGGAACAGGGCGAACAGCGCCAGGAAGATCCAGGTGACCACCGACCAGACTTCAAATTTTCTTTTCACGGCTCACACCGCCTCTTTGACCAGGTCGTTTTCCACGCCGGTGAGCATGTTGCGGCTGCCGTCCTTCGTGAACAGGTTGGCCTTTTCGGTGTTCAGCCGCAGGCGCACCTGGGTGCCGGGCCTGATAATGGAATCGATGCTGGACTCCTGGATGATCTCGGCCTTTTCGCCGGAGGTCAGGTGGACGAAATAGTGGGTGTTCAGGCCCAGGAACACGCTGCTGTCGATCACGGCCTTAAGGCCCTCGCCCTCGCCGGTCTCCACGATCAATTCCTCGGGCCGGGCGCAGAGGGTGACGGGCTGGGCTTTCAGGTTTTCGGGGGCCACGGTGTCAAACACCGCCTTGTACCCGGTGGGCAGCGTGACCACGGCCTTGCCGTTTTCCACGGCCATGTCGCCCTCCAGCATGTTGCTGCGGCCAATGAAGGTGGCCACGAAGGTGTTGGCCGGGCGCTGGTAAATGTTCTTGGGGGTGCCCACGTGCTGGATCACGCCGCCGTTCATGACCGCGATGCGGTCGGACACCGCCATGGCTTCCTCCTGGTCGTGGGTCACGTACACGGTGGTGATGCCCACGCTGTTCTGGATTTCTTTAATGACCGTGCGCATTTCTACGCGCAGCTTGGCGTCCAGGTTGGAAAGGGGCTCGTCCATCAGCAGCACGTCCGGCTCGATGCACAGGGCGCGGGCCAGGGCTACGCGCTGCTGCTGGCCGCCGGAAAGCTGGGCGGGCATCCGGTCCGCCAGCTGGTCGATCTGCATGAGCTTCAGGAATTTATCCGCCTGCTGGTGGATCAGCTTCCGGTCGAAGGGCCGGTTCTTGAGGCCGAACTCCACGTTCTTGCGCACGTTCATGTGGGGGAAGATGGCGTAGTTCTGGAACACCATGCCGATGTTGCGTTTGGCAGGGTTCAGGTCGTTGATGCGGGTGTCGTTGAAGTAAAAGTCGCCGCCTTCAATGCTGTTGAAGCCCGCGATCATGCGCAGCAGCGTCGTCTTGCCGCAGCCGGAGGGGCCCAGCAGCGTGAAGAACTCGCCGCCCTTGATGCTCAGGGTCAGGTTTTCGATGACCGTGTTTTTTCCGTAACGCTTCACCGCGTTGCGAATATTGATGTTGACACTCATATTCCTTCACTCCTTCAGCCGTGTGACGCATTTTCGGTTTTCTCTGTATGGATTGGATTATGTCCATTATAGCATATGAATCGACCAAAATCTATATGAAAGCCATGAAATATGGAATTTTTTTAAAAGCTATATTCAAAAACTCCAATGAGTTCTCTGTGCAGGGATCGGACAGGAAGGATGGACAGAATCTGTTTTTCAAATCAACATCACGGTCAGGACAATACGATGCCCTGGCCGTGATGTTTTTTGTGGCGGCACGTTGCCGCTGTTATACTGGCATACGGGAGTTCTGACGGCTCATCACTTGCAGGCCATATAGACGTCCATGCTTTCCCCGTCTGTTTCAAAGCATGGGATGACCTCGTTCTCCACATGCGCCAGCCCGTTCGTCCGCATATAATCCCCCAGCGTATGATAGGCGCCCGGGATGGTGGAAAAAGGATGGTCAAAGGGCCGTTCAATGTGGATTGCCGCATATTTGTGTCCGGCCTGTTCTTTGACTTCCAGCCCTTCGGGGTTCACGCTGTCCGGCAGGACCCATGCGGCTGTGTATCCGTGCATCCTGAACACATTGATCTGCTCGATGGACAGCTTGGGGAAATCCCATCCGATGACCTTCGGGTTTTCATCACCGTGCTTTTTTGCATATTTGTATACTCTGTCCAATGCGTCGCTTTCCGGCTCCGTGCTGATAACGGTATGCTCCACATACCGGAATCCCGGAACCTCTTCGACGCGAAGATTTGTGTAAGCGCTGCTGCGCTGATCCATTTCATCCCTGAAAAGATTATCCAGGGAGCAGTTGAACGCCTTGCAGAGCTCAAGCGCTTTCTCCATCTCGGGCTTCGCTGCGTCCATTTCCCATTTGGAGATCGTCTGGCGGCTTACGTTCAGCCTTTCCGCCAATGCTTCCTGCGTCATGCCTGCGCTGAGCTGCCGCAGGTATTGAAGGTTTTTCCCAAAGCTCATGGCTGTCCTCCTTCAAATCGTTTTTTTAGACCTTTTGCTCCGCGGTGCAGGAACAGATTACCAGAAAAAGCCGTCATATTCCACCAACCTGCAATTGCGTTTTCTTGAACCAGCGCAACCTGTGGTTGCACAGATTGCCGGCAAAATCCACAGGATGCATCGAAAGGCCGAAGCTCTTTGATTGTATCTTTCAGAATAAACACAACAGTCAAAGCAATGAATTGATTCTACCAGAAAAGCCCATGCAGAGCAACAGAAAAAGCCCTGACGGAGCAGGGCTCGAATCACAATATGGGGGCGTCGGTCAGCGCAGGCCCCGGGCTGAATCATTCCACCTGGCACTCGACCTTCACAACGGAAGCGGCTTTGTTCTGCGCCTTGTCTATGACCTGGTTTGCGCTGGCGTTGATATCCGGGCCGCGGAAGGAATACCGGGTGCCCAGGCTGAACATCTTTTTTATCCTCTCAGCGCCTCCGAGCATCGCGCGTTGAGGGAACGCAGGGTATCCGCATCGGCTTTCAGCGCGTGACGGTCATAGGTGTACAGCCCGTTGATCTCGCCTTCCACATCGTAAAGCTGGGTATAGACCACGCCGCAAAGCCCCTCCGGAACAGCGGGAAGCACCATAACCTCATAAAGCTGCCGGATCATATCGGTCAGCTGCTCTTCCGTATCCGTTTTGCCGTAGCCGTAGGCTTTCGCGCCGTTTTCCGCCGGGCCGCCCATCCTGCGGGCATAGCCGCCGCACTCGCTGAGCAGCATCGGCCGGACAGCGCGCGGGCGAAGGCGTTTGTTCCGGAAATAGATATGCTCGCTGTCCAGGTCGCTCTGATGGCCCTTGAACCAGCCGGAGGCGGTCACGTACACGCGGGAAGGGTCCAGCGCTTTCATTTCCCGATAGATCCTGCTGCTGTCATACTGACCCCAGCCCTCGTTGAACAGGGTGTAGAGGATCACGCTGGGATGGGAACGCAGATGATCGATGATCCCCCGGCAGTGCGCCTCAAAGATCGTCCTGCGCCTGCGGGAACCGAAGGGGAGGTCGGGCCGGTATTTGAAGCCGATGGTGGGCAGCGCCGTATCGAACAGATAATTGTAATGCCCGCTCTGCACCATGTCCTGAAGCACCAGCAGCCCCAGCCGGTCGCACGCTTCATAGAACGCGGGCTGCTCCACTTTGATGTGCATGCGGACGGCATTGAAGCCCAGGGCTTTGATCTTCCGGATATCCTCTTCATACCCCGGATCGCCCGCCGCCGGGAGAAACAGCCCTTGGGGGAAATACCCCTGATCCAGCACAGCGGAAAGGAAAATGGGCTTTCCATTCAGGCACAGGCGCGGAACGCCCTTTCCGTCCCGCTGGATGGATACGGTTCGCAGGCCGAAGGATCGGGCAACCGCGTCCCGTTCCGTTTCCAGACAAAGCTGATACAGGAACGGATCCTCCGGCGACCACAGGCGCGGGGCAGGGATTTCCAATCGGATCGGCTTGCCGGCGGGTACCTTCGTATGGAGCACCGTTTCCTCCCCGGCGCGGATTTCCGCAGCGCAGGATTCTCCTGTTTCCGTTTCAACGGTCAGGGTAATGCCGGTCAGGTCCGGGTCGATCCGCACTCCTGTGATCCACTTTTCAGGAACGGATTCCAGGAAAACCGGCTGCCAGATGCCGCTGACCGGGGTGTACCACATACCGTGGGGCTTCCTGGTCTGCTTTCCGTACGGGTAGTCGTGGGACAGCCTGTCCTCCGCCCGGACCTCCAGCAGGTTTTCTCCTTCCCGCAGGGCATCTGATACGTCAAACGAAAAGGGCAGATAACCGCCTTCGTGGGCGCCCAGAGCCTGGCCGTTGAGCCGGATGGAAGCGATTTGGTCCACCGCGCCAAAATGGAGCAGTACCCTTCGTTCCGTCCGCGGGAAGCCCTCCGGCAGGCGGAAAGCGCAGGCGTATTCCAGCACCTCCGGCACAGGGCCGCTCCATCCCGACGCTTCGCTTTGCGGCGGGAAAGGCACGCGAATCGGCAGGCCGTTCATCGTCCAGCCTTTCTCCAGGGAGTAAACGACCCGTGTATGTTCCTTCATAACCCCTCCCGCTTTCCGTCGTCATTGTCTCCAACGTTTGCGGACGTTCTTCCTCATTCTCCTAATCGTTCACGTCTGATTCCAGTTTGAACATAACGTGTATATGGGCTTTTGCCATCTCAATCGCCGCCTTTCTCCGCGTCGCCGTTTATCTCCACTATGTCGTCAAGCGTACAGTCAAGGGCGACACAGATTTTTGCTAAACTCTCCATTGCCACGGGCTCATCCTTGCCCATTTTGGCAAGTATATTCGTACTGATACACGCCGCCTTGCGCATTTCCGTTTTTGTCATCCGCTTGTCAATCAATAATTTCCATAATCGGTTATAGCTGTATGTCATGCGCCGAACCTCCGAAAGCTCCGAAAACATCACACAAAAATACAGGAGAGATTATAGCACAAGCAGGCGCAAGCGTCAATAATATATCCTGTAAACGTGATGTTTCGTATTTGTGAATGGCGGTTCATTGCGTCTTGCAGTATAGAGATAGCCTGGAAGCCACCGAGAAAGCTTTGACTGTTCAGAAAAAACAGCAAGTAAAAGAGCAGGCAATAAAAGATGATAAGCAGAAAAAGAAAGGCTGGATTCGATAAAAAGTCTGTAATCTGCCCACCATTCCAGAAGGCTATATTGAATGTCATTCCTTCATCCACACATTCAGGGTATCGAAGCGACAACCTGTTGATACTCCTTAAGGTTTTGTGGTGAACGTTTTTGAAAGAGGTGGTAGAATTGAGAATGGATATATGGTATAATACTTTTGGTTTGGTTATAGTGGAGAGCATTACAGGTGCCAAAAAAGGAGGAGGTATGCTTATGAAGCGATCCGCAATTGCTGAACATTTGATTGCTTTTCTGCTGGCTGCGGCAATGCTTTGCGCTTCTTTTCCCGGTGTCAGGGCAGAGGGGGCGATGGCCGAAGGGGGCGTGCCGAGCCTGACGCCCCGGCTGCCGAAGACGGTAACCGAATACAATGTGGATTTTGAAACCAAGGCATGGGTTCCGATACGAAGCTGGACCTATACCTATGAAAACGGCTATCCCGTTTCGGTGGATTGCTGCGAGATCGAATTTGGCGCCCACTCTCTGACAGCCTACGAGTACGAATTTGAGAATGGCCTGCCGGTGAGCAGAACGTCCGCCGATGAAGCAAGAGGATATGTGACGACCGTTGAGTACGTCAATGGGAGGCCCTACAATATCACTACCCGGAGCAATGATGGAACGTATATCAGCAAGGATCGGTTTCAATACGCCAACGGGGACGATTACTTTACGCTCCTGCTCCACGAGAATCACAGCGTCTTTCCGGAAGCGCCTGAGATGAATGATGACTCGGAGGAAGTGGACGCCGTATCTGTGACATCAAGCAATGGCCTGCTGGTCAGAACGGTGAACACGGGCATGTACGCCAACTGGGGCGCTGAAACCGAAAAGGAATGGCTGCGCTTCAACGGCACCTATACGGCTTCCTATGATGGCGATGGAATCGTTGTCAGCACATCCAGCGTGGTGCGGGCGGGCCGTTCCGGCATCGACGACCGGTTTGAGGCGTTCCGAGAAAACGGGCTCATCACAGAGGCGACGGTTCTTTATCCTGAAGGCAGCTCCTGGGCAGGCATGACCCGTTTCGTGTTTGAATACACCGACATGGAAACGTCCCACGGGCGGTACGCGACGATGATCAACAGCTTCCTGATGGGTGAAAGCAATAATTACTATAAGTATTTCTGGTACTGATTGCGCGGCAGCATTCCATTTATGGCCAAAGGGGAGAATAATTCAAAGGCGGAACGAAACATAAATCGGTTCATCCTTTTGCTTGCGTATAGCCTTTGGCATACTGCGCGCGTTATGATTATATTTGCGAAAGCATGAAAGCTGCTTTCTCTGCCCATTCGCCTACAGAACGAAAAAAGAAGGAGAAATAAGGAATGCTCATCGCTTTAGCGGGAACAGCACTGGCAATCGTCATTTCATTATGAAATCAACACGCGAAGGAGGTGTTGTGATATGGCTGAAGAGCATTTGAGAAACCAGCGTCAGATGACGATGCGCCATCGCGGGCGCGGCGCATAGCCGTCTCTTGGCTCTCTATGCTCCCTTCGACGCATGTGTGCGGTGTTTACTCAGAAGTAATGAATCAAAAGGAGGCTACTACGATGAAAAAACTGCTTGCCCTGGTATTGGTCCTTTGGTCCTTTGCATTTTCCTCATGTCGTTTATGGCGGCAGCGGAAGAGGAATACGGCTTCTATGCGGATGACAATCCGGAAGCGGTCCCTTATGTCAGCACTTGGGTGGCTGAGGATGGCTACTGGCGCATTGAGGCCTATGATGAGGACGGCGGAATAAAGCTGCGGATCATGCACGTACTGGGCGACAACAAGGCGGATGTTTGGGAATACTCAGCCGCGCTGAATCAGGAAAAAGACGCGCTTTCCACCGTTCCTTTGGGCCTTCATTACAGGCAGGATACCGTTTCGTCCGAGTGGGTTGAAACCTATTATGAAGACGGCGACGCAGTCTTTACCCTCAACAATGCCGGGATGCTCCTGTGGAATGATCTCAAGGAAGACGCAGGAAAGGGGCTGGAGTTTCTCAAAATCGGCGATTTCTTTGGCAGCCGCTGGATGAAGGGCGATATCGAGGTGTGTTTCTTTGACTGGTATGAAGGCGAGTACGATATCCGCCTGTACCAGCGGGGAGAAAACGATGAGATTGTGAACGACGCCATCCTGAAGGGCGCTTATGACCCTGCGACGGACAGCATTACCGCAGAGGGCTTCTTTGATCCCGACGACACCATCACCGTCACATTTTCCTACGATAGCCAGCGGAATGTAGTCTGGACGGAGAACGGAGAAAGCACCGTTCTGGAATACAGCTATCGGACAAATTGATAGGTCATCGGCCATATGCATGCGGCGTTTTCCGTGCACGCATGTATACTGGTCCGTCAGGATCAAAAGAGGTACAAGCGCAGCGAATGATCAGGAAAAATGGCGTGGATAGTGGTCAAAAGCGCATAAAAAAACACATCTATGCTGTTTTTTAAAATACTCAGAATGTTTTGAAGCCGGAGGAAAAGCAATGAAAAAATGTATTGTGCTGCTATTGGTTCTGTGTATATGCTGTCCGGCCGCTTTGGCGGAACAATCCAATTCAGCTTCTTTTGCCTATGTGCATGATCCCCGTGAAAACCCTGTCGCCATGCGGGATATTGTTGAGAATCCTGCTGCAGTTTACGGGTTTTCTCCCAGCTCGGCTGAAGAATCCACGCTAAAAGAATATGCAGATGCTATCGATTGGACGGATCCCGATCAGGTGTCCGCTGCCCGT